>DUMU01000007.1 GCA_012839805.1 Bacillota bacterium
CAGGCTCAAGCCCTCCGTGGTCCCTCACCCCCTGCCCCCAGTCTTAACGAACCGGCAGGAGGGGGAACCGCGCGCGGAACCGCGACTACGGAAGGGTCCTGCAGGAACCCACACGGTACCCTCTACGTCCTCACCACTCGCTGAGCAAAAGCTCCAGGCTGGCCTGCCGCGTGCGGGACTACCAGAACGGAGGGCCACTGCAGGCCCCACGCGGTACCTCCCACACCCTTACCACCCACAAACTTTTTACTCACAGCTGGAAAGACCGGTAACCGCCAGGAGTAGGCGCATGTAGCGAGAAGTATCCTGGGTACGCAAGTTTTGGTCGCGAAGGTGGCGGACGGCATTGCCTTTCGGATGGTTCGTCATCATTGTCACAGTGATCCTGGGCGCCGTCGTGGCCTGGGCCGGCGACCGGATCGGGCACAAGGTGGGGCGGCAGCGGATGACCATGTTCGGGCTGCGCCCCCGGTATACATCATTCATCGTCACCGTCGTCACCGGGGCCCTGATTGTCCTGGTAACCCTGACCGCTTTCGCCCTGCTGTCTCAGCGTGCCCGCACCGCCCTCTTCGGAATCGAGACGTTGAATGCCACCATCCAGACCCTGGAGACGGATCGCCAGCGCCGGGAAGCCGAGTTGAACGAGCTCCACCAACGTCTGGCTAGCGTCCAGGGAGAGATCGACCGTCTCAACCAAGAATTGTCGCAGCTCCGAGCCGACCGGGACGCCCTCCGGCAGACCCGTCAAGAGCTCCTGGCCGAAAGGGACCGCCTGACGAAGGAACGGGAACGGCTCACGAGCGAGAAAGATCGCCTGACCGCGGAGAATGCACGTCTGGAACGCGAACGTAATGATCTCGAAGTCAAAATCAAGGAACTGGGAGAACAGCTCAACACGTTGCGAGCGTTCGGCGATCGTCTCTTCGGGGAGCTTTCGCGCTACTTCTTCGGTTTCCGCCAGGGAAACGTGGTCATCAAGTCCGGGCAACCTTTGAGCTATGGAGTCATCGCTACCGATCGTGATCCCGAGTTTGTAAAGAGCTACCTCAATTCCCTTCTCACCTGGGCCGCGCAGACCGCCCGTGCCTGGGGTGCCGGGGAGGATGAGCAAGGCCACATACTGCTCCTCAACCAGTGGGCAGTAGAAAAGCCCGATCCTAACGGGGATTTCCGGCTGCGCCAGCTTTCCGTCGATGAGATCCTCAGCCGGGTGGCCGATGCGCTGAAAAGCGATCCGACGGTTCGCAGCGCTATCGTCCGGGTGGTTTCCGTGGCCAACACCCTGGAAGGCGAGCCGGTTCCGGTAGACTTCGAACTTTTCATCAACCGGCCGGTTTTCGCGGCCGGCGAGGTGATCGACTCGATCGTCCTGGACGGGCGTGAATCGGAGGCCCGCCTCTTCTCCCAGCTTTATTCCTTCCTGCGGATCAACGTCAACCAGAAAGCCCGAGCCCGGGGTCTCCTCGAATCCCCCGAGGGAGCGCTGGGCGAAATCAGCGTGGAGGAGGCCTTCGCCGCCGTCCGGGAAGTACGCTCCCTCGGCGCTCCGGTAGAGATCGAGGCCGTGGCCGCCGGCACCACCTGGACCATCGGACCGCTTGAGATCGAACTGAGGCTGAAACGATCCTAGACGATTTTCCTTCCCAACTGCCTGGCAGGGATTGACGCCGGCTGGAAATATAAGTATCGTGGTCTTGAACTTGGCCGTGTCGACCGGTGTCGAGGGGGGATGGGAAGTGAAATCGACCGGTATCGTCCGCAAAGTAGACGAGCTGGGCCGGGTGGTCATCCCGATCGAGCTTCGCCGCACGCTACAGATAGGCGAGCGCGACGCACTCGAGATTTACGTGGATGGCGAGAAGATCGTGCTCAAGAAATACCAACCGGCTTGCATCTTCTGCGGCAATGCCGACGGCATCCGTACGTTCAAAGAGAAGAACATCTGCGCGGATTGCTGGGAGGCAATGCGTTCAGCGTCGTAACCTCCGATTCATCCCAGGGGCCTGACGGGTGAGCCATCCTCACCCGCCGGGCTTTTCCCCGCCTTCGTCATCACCATACTTCTCACCGGTGCAAGCTATCTCGTACACCTGTTTGCGGCTCAGGCCATACTTGCTCGCAACCTGCCTCAGGGCCTCCGCCCGTGATAGGCCGGCCTGCCTGGCAGCAGCGATCTCGGCGCGCAAGGTTGCCCGCGAGGGACGGCCGCCGGGATCTTGATTCCGCACCACCGGTTCTTCCGCACCGTTACGGGCCTTGGGTGTAGCCAAAGATTCGATGACCAGGGTAATCTCACCCCGGATCTCGCGCTTCTCCCACTGTTTTGCCAATTCCGTCAAAGGACCGATCGCTACTTCTTCGTGTACCTTGGTGAGCTCCCGCCCGATGGCAGCTCTCCGTTCACCCATGACTGCCGCGAGCTCCCTCAGAGTAGCCGCAAGCCGGTGGGGCGCCTCGAAGAGGACAATCGCTCTTTCCTCACGACCCAACTGAGCTAGGCGGTCCCGGCGGGCCTTTCCCGAACGGGGCAGGAAACCTTCGAAGCACCAGCGGTCGGCAACCAGTCCTGAACCGACCAGAGCGGTCGTCGCGGCCGAAGGCCCTGGCAGGACGGTGACGGGCAGGGCGGCCTCCCGGGCCGCGGCTACCAATTCACGGCCGGGATCGGAGATGCCGGGCATGCCCGCATCGGTGACCAGGGCGACCCGACGGCCGCTTTGCAGGTGCGCGAGGAGTTGAGCGAGGCGCTGGCGCCAGTTGTGGCTATGGTAACTCAGGAGTGGGGCCGAGATGGCATAGTGCTGCAAAAGCTTACGGGTCTGCCGGGTATCCTCGGCGGCGATCAAGTCGACCTCCCGAAGGACCCGCAGCACCCGTAAACTGATATCCTCGAGGTTACCTATGGGCGTGGCACAGACATAGAGCATGGATCGTCGACGGCTACGTCCCCTCCCTCATTGATCGGCAGCGCCCGGCCCCGTGGTGCCGGCGGCCGGCCCTGGGGCGTGCTTCCTTACCCGGCGGCGACGTCGCGCTCGTGTTGGCTTTCGGCGAGGAGGATTAGCTGCGTCATCTGCGGACGGGGAGGCCGTCGCCGCCGTTACCTCCGCGGTAGCGACGTGAGGCCGCGGCTTCTTCCCTCTCTTTTTCCGCCGGCGTTGGGGTACCCCCGGCACCGGCGTCTCCGGATCGTCCTTCTCGTCACCCTTCGACGCGTCGGGTTGGTACTGGCCGTCCCCCTGGCCGCACCCCTCTCGTTGTTCCTCGTGGCAGCCGTTGCCCTTACGGTTGGCCTGGCCGTTCCCGTCCTCGTGGTCGGGGCTGCCTCCGCTCCGGTCTGCTTCTTCTTCGTAGCGCAGGCAGCACATCAAACGGCCGCACATTCCAGAAATCCGGCCCGGGTTCAAGGATAGGTTTTGCTCCTTGGCCATGCGGATCGCTACCGGAGCAAACTCCTTGAGAAAAGAAGCGCAGCACAGAACCCGCCCACACGGCCCAAGGCCCCCGAGAAGGCGGGCATGGTCACGAACGCCGATCTGGCGCAGCTCCACACGGCAATGAAAATGACTCGTAAGGTCGTGAACCAGGGCACGGAAGTCTACCCTACCGTCGGCCACGAAGTAGAGGGTCAGCCGGCCCCCGTCGGCGGTGTACGCAGCATCGACCACCCGCATCGGGAGCCCCCGCGCCGCAATCCTCTCCCGGGCGTAGCTTTTCGCTTGCTCCTCTTTCTCACGCAACTCGGCGAGGGCGTCCTCGTCATCTGGCGACCACGGCCGCAGGACCGGGGGGAGGGGTAAGTTGAGCGCCTCGGCCGGCAGGAGCCGCGCCTCGAGCACCACCTGTCCCCATACCTCGCCCTGCTCCGTGGGGACGAGAACCCGCGTTCCCCGGGTAAGTGAAAACTCGCCGGGATCGAAGTAATAGACTCGGGCCGACTTAGGTAGTCTTACCCCGACGGCCCTCACCATCTCGCTTTGTGAAGCATGGCTTTCCATCCGGTCACTTCCTTCATGCCGATAGCCAAATACAACACTCTCAACTAATGAATTGCTTTTAGCCCGAGGAGCTCCCCGCACACTTATGCCAGGCCGACCGCAGGTCGAGAAAGAGAGCGTCCAGGCTGAGCCGGGGACTGCCCAGCTGGCCGGCGCGGCGGGCCAGCCCATCGGCCTGCTCCGCCAGGGCAAGAAACGCCCGCGCCGCCGCCGGATCTCGCGGCCGGCCATCCCGGATCCGCCCCCGCCTCGCGCCGCCCATCCCCGATTGCCTTTGCACCAGCTCCGGCACCAGCAGCGCTCCCGCCTGAAACTCGTCCTCTCCGGCAACTACGTCCCTTGGCCCGGTGAGGACAGTCAGATCCCGCAAGCAAAGCGCGAGGATTTCCAGCCGGGCGGGTAAGTCGGGGGCCTCCGCCCATTCCTCGGCCTGGCGAAAGAGTTCCGTGGCAGTTGCCTCCCGCAGGGCAAGGACCCAGTCCACCACCAGGTTCCGGCGGGCTGCAGCTTCGGGCTGGCTGAGGTCCCAGGCTACCCCGGGTCGTCCCCCTGACAGCCGGGCAGCAGTGGCGGCAACCTCCGCCTTCACCCCTTGCGCCTTCAGCCATTCCGCCACCTCGTGGACCGGCAGCACCCCCAGGGTTACGTGCTGGCACCGGGACCGGATCGTGGGCAACAGGCCGGCCGGACTCTCGGTGACCAGTATCCACGTGGTTGAGGCCGGCGGTTCTTCGAGGCTTTTGAGCAGCATGTTCTGCCCGGCTTCGGTTGCGCGGTCCGCCCCCACCAGGACGCCTACCCGGCTACCGCCCCGCACCGGACGCAGGGCAACTACTGATTGAACCCACCCGCGAAGTTCGTCGATGCCGAGGCGCTGCCCGGCTGCCGCTTCCAGCCAATGACAATCGGGATGAGTACCCGCCTCCACCTCCTGGCAGTCACGGCAACCTCCACAACCCCACCCGGAGGGATGCGAAGTGCTACAAAGCAGCGCCTGGGCTACAGCTCGAGCGACCACCTGCTTGCCAACCCCGGCCGGGCCGCTCAATAACAGGGCATGAGTCAATCGACCCGCCCGCAGGTCGGCTCCGATGATGGCCTTGACCCGATCCTGCCCGAGTACACGGTCGATCAGCCGCCGTGGCGGCGCCTTCGCGCTTCCCACCCCAATCTTACCTCATCCCATTCCCGTATCTCTGCCTCACACGCGATCGAAACGGACCACATCGAGGACGAAAGCGATGGTACCGCCCGGCCGGGGCGGAGCAGCCCCCGGCGACCCCGGGGAGAGATCGGCCGGGGAGGCAACGGATCTTTCTCCTTCTCTAGAAAGCGGTGGTCCGGTGGTCGCGACGGCTGCACCAGTACGAGGGCCGCAAACCGCCCTGAGGATCTCGATGACCTCCGGAACCCGCTCGTCCTGAACCCCCACCAAGAGGGTGGTATTCCCCTGCCGTAAAAAGCCACCGGTGCTGGCCAGCTTGGTCGCGCGCAACCCCTTCGCCAGGAGCTTTTCCAGTACCAGTCCCACGTCCTGATTCTGAACGACTGTGAGTACCAGCTTCATCAATTCACCTGCCAATTGACTAGATTGCCAACCCCAGCCGCCGGTGAACCGTTACCCTCACCTGCTCGGCCACCTGCTGCACCGGCCCGCGGGCATCCACCACCACGATTCTCTCCGGCCAGCGGCGGGCCAACTCAAGATATCCGGTTCGCACTTTTTCCTGGTAGCCGGACCCTCGTGCCTCCAGGCGGTCCGATGCCGCCTCGCCGCGGCGAGTGCGGATCCTTTCCCAGGCAACGGCGACTGGCACATCCAGCAGGATGGTGAGATCGGGCCAGGTTCGCTGGATCGCGAACTCGTTGATCCGCAGTACCGGGTCGATGCCCACTCCCAGCCCCACTCCCTGGTAGGCGAGACTGGAGTCGACGTACCGGTCCACCAGCACGAAATCGCCCCGATCCAGAGCCGGCCGTATCACTTGCTCCACGTGGGCCGCCCGGGCGGCAGCCATCAAAAGCACTTCAGTCATGGAACCAAAGGTGTACTTCGGATCAAGCAACAGCTGGCGGACGGCCTCCCCCAGCGGCGAACCTCCCGGCTCACGGCTGGCGATCACCGGGTAGCCGGCCCGGCGCAAGGCTCGGACGAGTAGCTCGAGCTGGGTGCTTTTACCCGCGCCGTCCACTCCCTCGAAAGTTATGAACGCCCCCACAAAGCCGCCCCTTTCCCTAGTCCTTTCGACATGGAAAGGGGCGGTCCTTCCGGGCAGCTTTTGTCCACGGTTTCCTAAGGTTTCCGCGCCAGCGCTCAGCGCGCGGTCACCAGGAGCCCGCGGCGGGGGTCGTGACCGGGACAGAAGGTGCGCAGGTGGGCACCGGCCTCGCTGAAGCGACAGACTGCCTCGATGACGGCCTCCGTAACCACCTCACCCGGGCTGACCAAGGGAATCCCGGGGGGATAGGGAGCGATCCACTCGGCTGCCACCCGACCCGCGGCCGCGCGCCACTCCACCCACTCGCGGGGAGCAAAGTAGGCTTCCCGGGGTGAACAGGCTACCTCCGGGCGCGGTAGCAGATGAGCCATGCGCCTCACCGCGACCGGTGATCCGGAAGCAACGCGCCCTTGGTGGGCCAGCCGGCGAAAAGCCTCCACGAGGCGGGAGGCAGTCTCAGGAGTATCTCCTATGGTTATAAGCGCGAGTACGTGTCGAAAATCCGAGAGCTCCACCTGAACCCCGAGCTCCCGTAACCGCTTTTCCGCGTCGAAGCCCGTAAGGCCCAACCCGGTTACGTCCACTGCTATCTTGGTCGGATCGATGTCATAGTAACCAGGACGGCCGAGCACTTCAGGACCCCAGAGTCGCAACCCGGGTATCTGAGCAAGGCCGCTGCGTACCGCCAGGGCCAGGTCAAGCGCCTTCCCTAGGAGGGCCGTCCCTTCGTGGGCCATTTGCCAGCGGGCCGCGTCCAGGGAGATACAAAGAAGGGGGTTGGGGCTCGTGCTGGTCACCAGGCGCAGCGCGGCCGCCACCCGTTCGGGGTCGAGGCGCGTCCCCCGCACATGGAGGAGGGAGGCCTGGGTGAGAGCACCCAGCAGCTTGTGAACCGAGTGCGCCACCCCGTCCGCCCCGGCGGCCACAGCCGAAAGGGGCAGAGCGGGATGAAAGGGGAAATGGGGGCCGTGAGCCTCGTCCACCAGGACCGGCAGGCCCCGTTCATGGACCAGCTTCACGATCTCCGCGAGCCGCCCGGCTATGCCGTAATAGTTGGGGTTGATCAGAAAGACCGCTTTGGCCCGGGGATGAGCGGCCAGGGCAGCCGCGTAATCAGACGGTTCTGGAATCCCCGGGACGCCCAGCATATCGTCGAAAGGGGTAGGAAGGTAGACCGGGCGTGCTCCGGTGAGGATCAAAGCGCTGACGGCCGACCAATGGGCATCGCGAGGCAAGATCACCTCGTCCTCCGGGCCGACCGCGGCCAGGAAGAGCGCTTGGATCCCGGAAGTAGTTCCGTTCACCAAGAAAAAGGAGCGATCCACTCCGTAGAGCCGGGCGGCCAGGTTCTCCGCCTTCTCTACCGCAGCATCCCAATCGTTTCCGATCGACCGGTCTTCGACTTCGTCACAAATGTCGAACGCCGCGGCCGGGCCCAGCATCTCGGCCAGGGGGGCAGGCAGTCCCGGGCCGCCTTTGTGCCCGGGCGTATGATAGCGGCCGATACCGGCCATCTTATAGGCTCGGTTGCTATGTAGCAGTGGAAGCTGGTCTTGAAGCTCGTCCTGCGACGGTTCGGTGCGCACCCCGGGGTCGATCACCATGGCCATATGTTTGCTCATCCCACCCGATTTCGTCAGTTAGGTTGCCCGGCCTCCGTCTTTGGCGCCACCGCCCAATGACAAGGTCCAGCCCATTATAGGGACTGCTCGGGTCGCTGTATAGAGGGAGGCGACAAAAACTCTTTCCTGCCGGCCGGCGAACCGGCCCCCGGACTCTGCACCGTCTGCCCATTAGTTCCGCAGGCTGGATAGGGGCGCAGGAATCCGTCCCCCGCGACGCGCCAGCACCGAACAACCGAAGGAAGAAACGGGCAAAACCGGCCCGCCCCCCAGGAGTCCTCCGAAGTGAACCGTATCCCCGGCTTTCTTTCCTGGCACCGGGATGATACGCACCCCGGTTGTTTTGTGATTCACCACGCCGATACTGAGCTCGTCGGCGAGAATGCCCACCAGCGTCTCCTCGGGGGTATCACCGGGAATGGGAATCATGTCGAGCCCGACGGAACAGACCGCGGTCATCGCCTCCAGGGTTTCGAGCCGGAGTGCGCCCCGCCTAACCCCAGCCGCCATCCCCTGGTCCTCCGTGACCGGGATGAACCCGCCGCTCAGGCCTCCCACCGAGCCGGAGGCCATCGCCCCCCCTTTCTTCACAGCATCGACTAAGAGCGCGAGCGCTGCCGTCGTGCCCGGAGCTCCCACCACGTCCACCCCGATGGCCTCCAGGATCTCGGCCACCGAGTCACCCACTTCCGGGGTGGGCGCGAGAGATAGATCGAGGATACCGAACGGTACCCCCATCCGCCGGGCCACCTCTCGCCCCACCAATTCCCCGGCCCGGGCGATCTTGAACGCCGTGCGCTTGATCACTTCCGCTACCTCATCCAAAGGCGCATCCGGTCCCAAGCGCCGCACCGCGTCCAGCACGACGCCGGGACCGCTGATACCCACGTTGAGGACGGCATCCGGTTCACCAAGGCCGTGTACCGCCCCGGCCATGAAAGGATTGTCTCCCGGCATGTTGGCGAAAACCACCAGGCGCGCACAGCCGCTGCCGTCGGTGGATCTCGTGCGTTCGGCCGTCTGTTTGATGGCGCGGGCAAGCAGCCGGACCGCCTCCAGGTTGATCCCCGCCTGGCTGCTCCCGGCGTTGATCGAGGCACAGACCCGTTCGGTACTGCCCAGAGCCTCGGGAAGGCTTGCGATCAGAGCCCGGTCACCGCCGGTGAAGCCCTTCTCCACCAGGGCCGAGAAGCCCCCCAGGAAGTTGACGCCCACGGCCCGGGCCGCCTGGTCCAGGGTCTTGGCCAGGCCAACGAGAACCTCGCACGCCTTCTCTGGGCTTTGGACCGCCGCCACGGCCGGCTCGGCCACGATGGCGATGGGGGTGACGGAAATCCGCTGGTTGATGATGGGAATCCCGAACTCTTCTTCGACTTCCTTGGCCGCCGGAACGAGGCGAGCAGCGCTTCGGGTCACCTTGGTGAAAACCCGTTGGGCCAGCTCCTCCGGGTCGGGGGAAATGCAATCCCGGAGGCTAATCCCCAGGGTTACGGTCCGGACGTCGAAATGTTCCACTTCGACCATGCGGACGGTTTCAAGGATTTCCTGCAGGCTGAAAGGCACGGTGGCTCTCCTCCTCGGGTAGGGAACAACGGGACTTCAGGGCCGGTGCATCCGGTGGAAGACCGTTTCTTTCTGGGCGATCACCTGCACGCCCAGCGTCTTGCCGGCCGCTACCAGCTCTCGTTTGAGTTCACCGAAAGGCAGGTCGGCCCGGGTCAGATCACCCACCAAAGTCATGGCAAAGAGCTGGCCGAAAATGCTCTGAGTAATATCCAGAACATTCACGGAATGTTTCGCCAGCACGCCGGTGATGGTGGCGATGATCCCAATCCGATCCCGCCCCATCACCACGACCACGATCCGCCGGTCTGGATCCTTGGGCGTGGCCGAGATCTCATCCAACGCACCGGTCAGTAGCTCGGTCGGTTTGACCTGTCTTCCTTTTGCCCCCGTTTGTCTCGCCATTCTGCTCACCTTTCTCCGTCTTGCCTCGGTTCGAAATTGTGCGAAATTGCTTGGGCAGGAACTTGGGAGTTATTAGCGAAAAGCTACAACTACAAGGCCGGGAGGACGCCGGACATGGCAGGGACTCTAGAAGTGGAAGGGAGCGTTCTGGCCGTGGCAGTTCCAGGGTTTCCTCAAAGCAGCCGCTGGGGCGAACACCACCTGGTACCGACCGTTCTCTCCTGGCACGAACTGGCGAACCGGCTTTCCGTGATAGATGCCCTGGTACAATTGCTGGGTAATGCTCCCTCCGAGCGCATGCACGGGTACTTGGAGCATTTGCAGCAGCAAGTTCATTCGTTGAGGGAAACGGTAGAGGAGTTTTCACGTCTGTCGGCATCTGCCTTGTGGGATCAGTGGGAGCCCGTGGAGCTGCCCGCCCTGCTGGAAGCAGCCGGTGCCTCTCTGGCCGAAGAGGCCTCATTACGCCGGATCAGTATGAACGTCATGCCAGACGACTCCGCCCCCGGCCGGCCCGTCCCGTCGACCGTCGGCAATCGCTCACTCCTTTATACGGCCTTTCTCAACCTAATGCGCAATGCCATCCAGTTTTCCCCGCCCGGAGGCGCAGTAACCATCTCGTATCGCGCCTCCCGCCGGTGGTTCCACCTGCGTATCGTTGATGAAGGCCCGGGACTCCCCCCTTCTTTCACCGCCGGGGACTTACTGCCGAGCCAGACGGCGAAGCCCGGCCAGACTACCCGCCCGGGCGGCCACGGGCTTGGCCTCTACGTCAGTTCGGTGGTGCTCCAGGAGTGGCATCAGGGCCACCTGCGTCTCTTCAACCGGAGACCCCGGGGCGCCCTTGTCTACATCCGGCTTCCTCTATACCACCCGCCGGCATGCCGGCCTCCGGCAAACCGCGAGCGCGCTTGTCAGGCCAGCCCGAGTTCGGTCGCGACCGCCCGCATCCCCGCGATAACCTGACTTATGAACTCGGGAAGTTCGATTCCCAGCTCCGCGGCGCCCTTTTTGATCGTTTCCCGGTCCACACCGGCGGCAAACCGCTTATCCTTCATTTTTTTGAGAACCGATGCCGGCTCCAGGTTTTGGAGCGAACGGTCCGGGCGCACCAGCGCGACCGCGGTGATGAGGCCGGTCAGCTCGTCGACGGCGAAGAGAGCTCGATCGAGATCGGTTTCGCGCGCCGTCCCCGTGTGTTCGGCGTGAGCGAGCACGGCGTGGACCAGTTCCTCGGGATACCCGAGCCGGCGCAATTCCTCCGCCCCGCGGTAAGGGTGGTCGTTCGGAGTGGGATACCGCTCGTAATCGAGGTCGTGGAGGAGCCCGGCCAGCCCCCACAGCTCCGGATCACCCCCGCGCCGCTCCGCCAGATACCGCATGGCGGCCTCTACGGCCAGCGCGTGCTTGCGCAGGGAATCACTCTGCGTCCACTCGCAGAGGAGGTTCCAAGCCTGGTTGCGGTCCGGAAGATGGTTCCTGCTGCTGGTTACTTCGGTTGGTCGTTCAGGCAAGGTCATCTTTACCTCCCGTTCGATTTGATCGTCGGCCCCGGCGCTCCCTAGGCGGCGAACCGGAAGAGGATCACGTCGCCGTCCCGGACCTGGTAATCCCTGCCTTCGCTGCGAACGAGCCCTCGCTCCCGGGCCGCGGCAAAACCGCCGGCGTGCAGGAGCTCGTCCACCGTAACCACTTCGGCGCGGATGAAACCTCGCTCCATGTCGGAGTGGATCTCGCCTGCCGCTTGCGGCGCTTTGGTACCCCGGCGGACCAACCAGGCCCGTGTCTCCACTCCCTTGACGGTGTAAAAGGTTATCAGGTCCAGGGCGGTCAAAACGGCTTGAAGAAGCCGTTCCAATCCTGAACTCCGTTCCGAAGGAAGCCCCATCGCCTCTCGTAGCTGCCGTGCCTCCTCCGGGGAGAACCCCGAAAGCGTCTCTTCCAGCGCCGCCGCCACGGGAACTACGGGGATACGGTCCGGCCGCGCTTCGACCCACCGGCAAAAGTCCCGGTATAGCGGCGAAACTTCGCTCCCCTGACTAAGTTGTATCCATTCCCCCTCGCTCAAGTTGAAAACGTAGATCATGGGCTTGGCGCTGAGGAGGAAGAGCCCCCGTAGCCATTCCTGCTCGAGTTCGGTTTCCAGGGGAAAAGTGCGAGCCGGGCGCCCCGCCGAAAGGTGGGCAACCAGGCGTTCGGTCCACTCCTTTTCCTGCAGCACCTTGGGATCGCGGCTTTTGGCCTGGCGCTCCAGCTTTTCCTCGCGCCTGCGTACGGTCTCGAGATCGGCCAGAAGCAGTTCGGTCTCGACGATTTCGGCGTCTCGGACGGGGTCGAGGGTGGCGTAGACGTGCGCCACCTCCCCGCTGGCGAAACCACGGATGACGTGGACGATCGCCTCCACTTCGCGTATGTGAGCGAGGAATTGATTACCCAAGCCCTCTCCCCGGCTCGCGTTCTTGACCAACCCTGCGATGTCGATAAAGCGAACGGTGGCCGGAGTAACCTTCTCGGGTTGGACCAGCTTGGCCAGGGCCAAAAGCCGCGGGTCGGGAATGGGGACCACACCCACGTTGGGCTCGATGGTGCAAAAGGGATACGGCGCGACCGCGGCCGTCCCGTGCACCAGACTGTTGAAGAGGGTGGACTTGCCCGCGTTGGGCAGGCCCACGATCCCGGCGGCCAGCTCGTGCACCTCTAGCGCCCCTCTGCCCTGTCCATCTCGTCTGCCGCCGCCCGGCGAACCACGGCTTTCACGCTCCGTTCAAACTGGGTACGGGGCAGCATGACCACCCGGTTACAGCCGGTACAGCGCAGGCGGAAATCCATCCCGGTGCGCAGGATCTCCCAGTCGGTGCTACCGCACGGATGCGGTTTGCGCAGGCGCACGATGTCGCCCAGGAAGAACCTGACTCCGGTCAAGTCCATATGGTCCTCACCAGTCTCTTACTTGCTTGGTGACGGCCCCATTTTACCGCTTCCCGCCGGTTCGTCCCAGACCGGGTATGACCCCAATACCCGGACCCGGGTCTCGCCACCCGATCCCAATGCCTCGATGACGTCGCACAGGGGCGGCACAAGCCGGTGGCCCAGGCAATCGACGAAGAACACGTATTCTCCCAGCCGCCTGCGAGAGGGGCGGCTCTCGATACGGGTCAGGTTGATCTGGTGGCGGGCGAATTCTCCCAGGAGGTCGTGAAGAAGGCCCGGGCGATCATGTTCGGGGAGAAGGATCAACGAGGTCTTGTCACGGCCGCCGGGACTCGGCGGGCGGTCATCTCTGCCCACCGCGATGAACCGGGTGGCGTTGCCTTTCTCATCGTGAATGCCCCGCACCAGCACTACCAGCCCGTAGATGCCCGCCGCCACCTCCGGCCCGATGGCCGCCCAGCGCGGGTCGCCCCGTTCCGCCACCAGGCGCGCTCCCGCCGCCGTGCTGCTTGCCTCCTCTACCTTTCTGCCCGGCAGGTGCGAGGCGAGGAAGCGGCGACACTGAGCCAGCGCGTGCGGGTAGGTGATGATTCCCTCCAACCGGTCCACGGTTGCTCCGGGCAGTCCCAGCAAACACTGTTCGATCGGCAACACCACCTCCCCCCGCACCTTGATTGCGGGATCGTCCAGCAGAGCCTGCAGGACCAGCGGAACCGAACCCTCCAGGGCGTTTTCCAGCGGCAGCAGTGCCTCCGCGGCCCTCGAATCGGCCAGGGCGGTCAAAGTGTCCGGTATGGTAGGGCAAGGGAGAAGCTCGACCGGTGCGGCCGCCGGATCGCGGTAGTAACGCTCGACGTAGCAGGCGGCTGCCGCCTGGCTGAACGTGCCGGCGGGGCCGAGATAGGCCACGCGCACGGTCACCATTGACCCTCCCGCTCCCGGAAGGGGTCCTGTCTTGCCCGGGTCCACCCGTCGGTGCTGTATTTCCCCTCTGCGAGCACTCGAGCAAGAGCCTCTTCCCGGGGAAGGAGACTTCCCGGTAGGAGCCGTATTCCCAGCGCGCTCTCAAAGCCGTTCACCAGAGCTTCGGCCACCTCGTTCCATTCCACCTTTCGCCGGAGCACCCGATCTAAGGCCGTCGCATGACGGCGGAAGCGCTCCCGCGCCCGTTGCCTCGCCGGCTCGCTGTCGAAGGCCAGCACCGAAAAGAGCGCTTCTTCGTCCAGCTCGAGCAGGATAGACCCGTGCTGCAAAAGACCCCCGAAGCGGCGTACCTGTGCGCTGCCCACCAGCTTGCGGCCGTCTGCTAACAGTTCATACCAGGAAGGAGTGGCAAAGCAAGCGCTCGAGGCGGGTGTGGGCGGCGCGCCGTGGTGAACTGCTACCTTCACGCCCAGTTCCGCCAACCCCGCGAGAAGCGCCTGGCTTAGATAACGGTAGGAAGGGAGGATGCCGGCAGGCAGTCCGGGCAACTCCTCAGGCAGGATGACGCTGTAGGTCAACTCCGCGTCGTGCAGGACGGCTCGGCCACCCGACGGACGTCGCACCACATCGTATCCCCGCTCGGCGATGCGAACCCAGTCCACGGCCGATGCGGGCTGGTAGGCGCCGAGGGAGAGGGTCGGCCGGGCCCACCGGTACAAGCGGACGGTGGGCGGGGACCGGCGCGCCCCCACCTCATGCAGGATCGCCTCGTCCACCGCCATCTGCCAGCTTCCCGGCTGCGGCTCGGGGTTGGCCAGGAGGCGCCACCAGGTCGGCGGTGGTTCAGGGCGCTTCGCCAAGCCGTCGGTCCTCCCTTTTCCCCGGGTTCTGCCAGCGGAGTACCAGATGCCGGTTGGCACGCACTTCGTCGAGGCGCGACACCGGGAGCGTATGCGGCGCTTCCCGGACCGTCTCCGGCTCTTCGCGGGCCTCCCGCGCCACGTCGAGCAACGAACGGACAAAAGCGTCCAGGGTCTCTTTCGTCTCGGTCTCGGCCGGTTCGCACATCAGCGCCTCTTCGACGATGAGGGGAAACGCGACCGTTGGCGGATGAAAGCCGTAATCCAGGAGGCGCTTGGCCAGGTCGATCGCGTGCAAGCCGCTCGCTTGCTTCTGCCGGCGGGCCGAGAAGACGAACTCGTGCTTGCAAAAGCGGGGGTAGGGGAACTCGTACTCCCCGGCTTTTTTCAGCAGGGCCTGGCAGTAGTTGGCGTTCAGCACCGCCGTCTCGGCCACCTCCCGGAGTCCCTCCGCTCCCAGCATGCGAATGTAGGCGTACGCTCGCAGCAGCACGCCGAAATGGCCGTGGAACTCCTTCACCCGGCCCACCGAGCGGGGCCCGGGGTCGACGAAGCGCAGCCTCCCCGTGGCCGGATCACGGGCAAGGCGCGGAGCGGGCAGGTAAGGGATCAGGGCCTGCTTGACCGCGATTGCTCCTGCTCCGGGGCCGCCGCCGCCATGGGGCGTGGCAAACGTCTTGTGTAAGTTGAGGTGAACCACGTCGAAGCCCATGTCCCCGGGGCGGGCGATGCCGAGGATGGCGTTCATGTTGGCCCCGTCATAGTAGAGGAGCCCGCCGGCCTGGTGCACCGTCTCGGCGATGTCGAGGATTTCCTCCTCGAAGAGGCCCAGGGTGTTAGGGTTGGTAAGCATCAAGGCCGCCGTGGCCGGGCCGACCATACGCTTCAAGGCGGCGAGGTCAACTCCGCCCCGCGGGTTCGAAGGGACGACCACCACCCGGTAGCCGGCCATGGCCGCGCTGGCGGGGTTAGTCCCGTGGGCGGAGTCGGGCACGATCACTTCGCGGCGGCAAGCCTCCTCGCCTCGTTCCCGGTGATAAGCTCTAATGAGGAGCAGCCCCAAAAACTCGCCGTGAGCCCCGGCGGCCGGGGTAAGGGTCGCAGCCTCCATGCCGGCGATCTCACAAAGATATCGTTCCAGGCGGTCCATTATCTCGAGCGCGCCCTGGACGCTCTCCTCCCGCTGGTATGGATGAAGGCGGCTGAAGCCCGGCCAGGAGGCGACCAGCTCGTTAACCCGGGGGTTGTACTTCATGGTACAGGAGCCGAGGGGGTAGAAGCCCACGTCTACGGCCCAGTTGCGATGAGCAAGCGTGGTGTAGTGGCGCACCACCTCGAGTTCTGAGAGCTCCGGCAGCCGCAGGGGCATGCGCCGGCGGGCCTGCGCCGGGATCAATTGATCTACCGGGCGCTGCGGGACGTCGAGCGGGGGGAGACGGTAGGCCCGGCGCCCGGGAGCACCCCGTTCACAAAGAAGCGGGGGCGAAGAGGCGGGGTCAGCTGCCATGGCAACTCCCTCCCCGGCCCATGAGGGCCACCAAACGGTCGATCTCCTGGCGGGTGCGGGCTTCCGTCACGCAAACCAGCATCCGGTGCTTCCACTCCTCGCCCGCAAGCCGGCGGTAAAGCGGCAGCGGGCCTATGATGCCGGCGGCGGCGAGTTCGTCGTCGAGGGAGAACGGGTCGAACGGCACCTCCAACACGAACTCCTGGAAAAAAACACCTTCCGGGAAGGCGAGGCGGAAGCCGGGCAAGCTGGCGAGACGGCTCGCCGCATAGTGAGCTTTATGGAGGCAGGCGGAAGCCACCTTGGCGAGCCCCGCGGGCCCGAGAAGCGCGAGGTACACCGCCGCGGTCAACGCCTGGAGCGCCTGGTTGGTGCAAATATTGGAAGTGGCGCGCTCCCGGCGGATGTGCTGTTCTCGGGTTTGAAGGACGAGGACGAATCCCCGGCGCCCGTGGCGGTCGACCGTCTCGCCCACCAGGCGTCCGGGGAGCCGGCGGACGAGGTCGGCTCTGGCCGCCAGAAAGCCGAAATGGGGGCCGCCGAAGGCAGGCGGGTTGCCCAGCGGTTGCCCGTTACCGACCGCCAGGTCGGCACCGAGTTCACCCGGAGGAGCAAGTAAAGCCAGAGAAATAGGGTCAACCACCATAACTACGAGGGCTCCGGCCTGGTGGGCGAGATCAATCATCCGGGCGGCCTCGGTTTCCACACACCCCAGGAAGTTGGGGTTTTGAACGACGAGGGCCGCCGTTCGTTCTCCAAGGAGCGCGGAGAGCTGTTCGAGGTCCATGCCCCCGGTGCGGGAGTTGAATGGCACCTCCTGCCAGGAAAGCCCCCGCGGTGCCAAGTAGGTCGCGACCACCTCCCGGTATTCGGGGTGGAGCGTGCGTGGTAGCAACACTTCGGGCCGGCCGGTGGCCGCAGTCGCGAGGAAAAGGGCTTCGGCCAGGGCGGTGGCGCCGTCATACATCGAGGAATTGGCTACCTCAAGCCCGGTGAGCTCCGCCATCATGCTCTGGAACTCGAAGAGCGCCTGCAGCTCACCCTGGCTGGCTTCGGCCTGGTAGGGAGTATAAGCGGTCAGGAACTCGCCACGGCTCGCCAGCTGGGGCACGGCGGCCGGGATCAGATGGTCGTAGACTCCCGCCCCCCGGAAACACGGGTGGTGATCCAGGTCGGCATTCTGGGCGGCTAGGCTTTGGAGCTCGCCGAGAAGCTCGGCCTCGGAGAGCGGGCGAGGTAGCGCCAGGGGCCGTTCCAGGCGAAGACTCGCGGGGATATCGGCAAAAAGCTCGGCGATATCCGGCACGCCGATGGCGTCGAGCATGGCTCTCCGTTCGGCGGGCGTGTGCGGCACGAACACATGCATCGCCTCCCAAGTTATCGTGCCTGATGGCCGGTCCGGCCGCCGGCGTCATTCCGTTTTGTCTTCTTTGCTTTCCTCCTTTTCCTCACCCACGAGGCTGGCCTCGTATTCTTCGGCGCTCATCAGTCGTTCAAGCTCGGACGGGTTGGCGATCTCGATCTCGGCGATCCACCCGTCGCCATAGGGGGACTGGTTGATCAGCTCCGGGCTGTCGGACAAGCGGTCGTTGACCGCCTGTACGGTGCCAGAGACCGGTGAGTAGACGTCGGAGACCGATTTGACCGACTCGATCACCGCGAACGCCTGCCCCGCCGCCAGCGTGTCGCCGACCGACGGGAGGTCGACGAAGACGACGTCTCCCAGCTCCTTTTGGGCATAGTCGGTGACCCCGACGCGGGCTTTGCTTCCTTCTACCTTGACCCATTCATGTTCAGACGTGTAGAGCAGATCCTTGGGATACATGCGAGTGGGTAGCCTCCTTATCGTGTTCTTACCCGTTCGTATCCATGCGGGCAGGGGCGAAACGGCCCGCACCACGCCCATGTACCGAGCCCTCAGCGTCTGATGTGCGCGGGGACCAGCGGGGCTCGGGCCACCCGCGCCGGGTGGAGCTCGCCCCGGATTTCGACGTCGACGAGGGTTCCGACAGGTGCCCAGGCCGGAGGCACATATCCCAACGCGATGCCCTTACCCAGGCTGGGGGAGAAACCGCCGCTCGTAACGCGCCCTACCGCCTGTCCGTTGGCCACGATGGGAATGCCGTGGCGCGGGATGGCTCGGTCCTGCATCACCATAATGACCAGCTGCCGCTCCACTCCGCTCACTTTCTGCGCTACCAAAGCACTGCGCCCGACGAAGGGCCCCTTGGTGAACTTCACCACCCAGCCCAGGCCGGCCTCCAGAGGAGTGGTCGTCTCGTCGATGTCGTTTCCGTAAAGAGCATACTTCATTTCCATGCGTAACGTATCCCTGGCGCCCAGCCCTACCGGCAGGATCCCGCGGGAACTGCCCGCCGCAAGGAGGGCCTCCCATAACGTTCCCCCGTTTTGGCGGTCTACGTACAACTCGAACCCGTCTTCACCAGTATAGCCGGTGCGGGCAATCAAAGCGGGGACCCCGGCTACCGTTCCCCACCGGCAGTGGTAGTACGTCAGCTCATCGAGGGATGTCGCCGGCCGGGTAACCCGGGAAAGCACTTCCTGCGCGGCGGGTCCTTGCAGGGCCAGTAAAACCACGTCGTCGCCGATGTCGTGCAGATCGAAAGGCTTGAGAGCCGGTTCGACATAATCCTCCGGTGGCATCGCCGGTGGGTGGATGGTGAGTTCGCGCCACCAGGTAAGATCCTTTTCGTGGTTGGCCGCATTCACAACGGCGAGAAAGGCGGGCGGCCCGCTTTCTTGCTGCTGAGCAGCGCCCAAGTGCGCCAATGCCCATTGGGGAAGCGTACCCGGAGCTTCAACGGGTGGAAGACGATATAGGACGACGTCGTCCACGATGCCTCCGGTCGGAGTGCAAAGGCAGGTGTACTGCGCCTGTCCGGGGCCCAGGCGGCGAGGGTCGTTGGTCGTGCTCCAGGCCAGGAAGTCGACCCCTCCCGGGCCGGCAACGATGATCTCGCCCATGTGGCTCAGGTCGAACAGCCCCGCCCGTTCCCGTACGCACCGGTGCTCTTCAATGATGCTGGAGTAGTGGACTGGCATCCTCCAGCCTCCGAACTCCGTCCAGCGCGCTCCCAGTTTCTCGTGGTAGCTCGCCAGAGGAGTTACCCGTGGGGTTGCCTGCGCCATAGCAACCCTCCTTTCTGAACCGGACGCAAGAACGCCGACATATAGTTACCCAGCGGCGTTCCAAATCCTCCTACCTGTACCCTCATGATCGCGCGAGTTGCCCCGTGCCGGTGCTTGGCCGGTCACCAGGCCGCAGTCCGGAACCTCCTTCGGCTTTCGTCGATATACTGTACCGACGCTCCAGGGGGTGAACCACATGGAATGGTTCCTGAGAGGAGTGCTCGGTCCCATCATCCGTTGGCGGCGGGGTACGTTTTTCTTGGTCTTTCGCTCTCCTTTCCGCCGGCGGGGTTGAGCGATAAGCCGGGACCGGCCGGGCGGAATGGAGAGATTCACATGTGAGAGGTTGGGGGGCGGCGGAATGGGAACGGAGTTCCGCATCGAAGAGGTAGCTTTGCTGCAAAGTAAGGTGAACACCAGTTTGCGTAGAAAGCCTAATGTGGTGGGATGCGGCGTTGGTTACAAGATGACTGCCGGGCGATGCACCGAGTCTCTAGCTTTAGTAGTGCTCGTTCGCCAGAAGCAGCCTTCGCACGTGCTGGCCGAGGCCGAGCGAGTCGAGAGGGAGATCTCCGGGGTGCCCACCGACGTCATCGAGGTAGGTGATGTTAGGCTCCTGGGCTGGCCGGCGCCTTCGTGGCAGGAGGCAAACCCGAGCCTGCGCCGGGTGCCCGACCCCGAACGGCTGAAGCGGGTTCGTCCCGCCCAGCCCGGGGTTTCCATCGGCCATTACCTCGTTACCGCGGGCACTTTCGGGGCGGTGGTCCGCAAGCATGGCCGTACCTGTATCCTCTCCAACAACCACGTACTGGCCAACGGCAGCAACGGGCGGGACGGGCGGGCCCGGCGAGGCGACCCTATCCTTCAACCGGGGCCGTATGACGGTGGTCTGGTGAACGAAGACACCCTGGCCCGGCTGGCGTGGTTCGAGCCGCTACTTAGCACCGACGATATGGGCCCCCGGTCAGGGTTCGCCCGGGGTCTGAATCGCCTCCTCGGCATGCTTTTCGGGATGAAGTTGGCCCCCGAGGAGCCGCCGGTTAATACGGTTGACGTGGCCCTGGCGGAGCCGGTCGACCCAGGCCTGGTTTCCCCCGAGCTGCTGGGGTTGGGGAAGGTTACCGGGGTGGCCAAGCCCGAACTCGGGATGAAGGTCCGCAAGAGCGGGCGTACGTCGGGCGTCACCGAAGGGCGACTGATCGCGGTGAACGTGCAGATGGAAGTCGGCTATGGCGATCGCTCGGCGGAGTTCGCCAACCAGTTGCTGTTTACCCGCATGAGTGAACCGGGGGACTCGGGCGCCTTGGTCGTCGATGAGAACGGGCAAGGAGTCGGGCTGCTGTTTGCCGGTAGCGACCGGGCCACCCTGGCCAACCGGCTGGATCTCGCGCTCGAGGCCTGCGGTGCTTCCCTGTCCTGAGGAGGTGGCCCGCTCCGCGGGGGCGGGCGGGTGGCCGGAAGAGGGGCAAGCTCTCGACGTCTATGGCGTCGTCCGTATCTATCTCCGGGGCGCGGCATATACTGACCACTACGAGACGATGGTTCGTAAACGTGCATTCCCGATCTGGAGGCGGGCAATGGAACTCTGGGATAGCCGCGCGCTGGATCGCGTGCGTGGGAGCAGAGGGGCAGATTCGGACTCGCTGCCTAATTGGGTGATGCGCGCTCACCATGAAGAACCGGATGTCGCCGACCGGCTGGCCCGAGGTATCCTGACCCTGCTCGGCAGCCGATCGCAGCTGAACGATCCGTGGGTCATCATTTGCGTGGGAAGCGACCGGTCCACTGGTGATGCCCTGGGTCCGTTGGTCGGAGAGAGATTGCGGCAGGCCGGGCGCAAGGACATGATGGTATTTGGAACTTTGGAACGGCCGGTGCACGCTACGAACCTCGAAGAAGTGCTGCGTTCGGTCCGGGTTGAGTACCCCAAGCTCCCGGTTCTGGCGGTCGACGCCTGCCTGGGACAGGCCGAGAGCGTTGGCTACATCTCGCTGCGAGCGGGGCCGCTACGTCCCGGGACGGGAGTCAACAAACAGCTTCCCCCCGTGGGCGACCTCCACGTGGTGGGTATCGTGAACGTGGGAGGGTTCATGGAGTACTTCGTGCTACAGAACACCCGGCTCAACCTGGTCATGCGCATGGCACATGTCATCGCCGACGGGATCCTTCTGGCGGCACGGGTGCGAGAGGCCAACGGAATACGGGACGCGGCTTGCTCCCGTTCGGGGGCCTGAGCGCCGGAAGGTCACGGCGCTCAGGCAGCATCGGGGCGCGGTATTAAGCAAGCCTGGCCTTGACGGCCGCCACCACTTCCTCCGGTGACCGTCCGGCGGCGCTTATCACCGGAGCAGTGGTCTTGATGTCTTGAGCTCCGGTCATGTTCTCGTTCATCCCGCTTGTAATGACGGCATCGGCTCGCTTCCACCCCTCCGCCAGTCCGATCACCTCGAACCCTTCCCGAGCCAGGCGCTCGCGCAGGTACGCAACTTTGTCGTCCAGGGCTACGATCCCGCGGGGCATCGTTCTCCCTCCTCAGCGCGCGGAGCCGTACTTTGCAGGCTTAGTTTGCTCACCGGAGCTTCATCGCTCCGTGTCACTGCCTGGAGGCGCTACCGTACGAAGGCGGCGGAGGAATCCCCGGAGTCCGCCGACTGGCTCTGCCTCCGGCGGCAGGCCGAGGAGCCGGGTGGCCAGGTCATCGATGTCACGGGAGGCCGGCGAGTGCGGAAAAGCCTCGAGCAACGGGATTTGGCGCCGGACCGATCTGGGGACCGCGACGTCGGCACGAAGAGGACCGAGGAACGGGAGATCGACGTTGAGGAAACGCCCACAGGCGAAAGCCATCTTCCGGGCGACCCGCTCTGCCTCTTCGCGGCTGGCTGCCATGGCCACCACCAGGTGGAAGGCGGGGTGCGGTCGGTGCGCACTGATCACCTTGACGAGCGCATAGGCATCGGTTATGGCGTGCGGCTCCGGCGTCGTGACCAGGATGATCTCTTGGGCGGCGAGAAGGAAACTGGTAACCCGGCGGGAAAGCCCCGCGCCGGTGTCGATGAGGATCAGATCCACCTGGGCGTCGAGATGGGCGAGTTGCGCGTAAAGCGACCGGAAACGGGCCTCGTCCAGGTCGGCCAACTCCGGTACCGCGGATCCCCCTGGGAGAATCAGGAGACCTTCCGGTCCTTTCACAAGAGTGTCCGGCAGAGTACTCTCACCCCGAAGCAAGTTCGCCAGCGTATACCTGGGGGTGAGGTTGAGAAGGACATCGATATTGGCCGTGCCAAGATCCGCATCGAGGAGGCCTACCCGCTGCCCTCGCTTTTGAAGGGCGAGAGCGAGGTTGATAGCCAGCACGGTCTTCCCCACGCCGCCCTTGCCACTGGAGATGGCGAGTACGCGTTTTTTCGGTCCCGGCGGAGCAGCGGTAGCGGGTGTTTGAGGCAGGCCAAGAACCAGGCAGCGCGTTTCCCCTGCTTCGCGGTCGATGACGCGCCAGCGAGCAGGGAAGGTGCCGTCCCCGGGCCCGACCATAACGGTGGTGCCTACGGGGATGAAGACCAGCTTTCCGTTCTCCTCGGGAAGGGTGATGCGCAGTTGGCCATCGCGGAACTCAAGCACGGTAGTACGGTAGGTCCCCCGGTGCAAGGGGGATTCAGCCTGTAGGTAGATGGTTTGGCTGGGACGGTACCCCAAACCCGCGTGCTGACCCGGCTCCGGCTGCGTTGTTTGCTCATGCATCGACTGCCACCTCGGCAGGCATCCGGGAGGGAGAGCCAACTGGTGGACCTTTAATGCATGTTCCACGTGGAACAGTCCGGCTAACCGCCGCTCAGGACCCCACGCCCTCCGCAGTGCCGGTGATTCGCTCCAGAATGCGCTCCAGATCTTCCTGGGAGTAGTACTCTATCTCCAGCACACCCTTGCGCTTCCCGGGACGACAGTGCACTCGCGTGCCCAGAGCTGCCTGCAAACGCTCTACAACCTCTCGCACCCCCGGGTCCAATTGCCCCGGCCCCGCCCGCCGTCCGGTTCTCCTTTGTCCCGCACTACGTCCTTCCCGCCACCGGCGGACCCGCTCCTCCAACTCCCGAACGCTCCAGCCGCCTCGCACGGCCGCCATCCCCAGGGCCTCCTGGGTTACCCCATCCTCAACCCCGGCCAAAACCTTGGCGTGCCCCGGGCTAAGCTGCCCCGCCCGTATCATGCTTTGCACATTGGGTCGCAAGGCCAACAACCGCAACGCGTTAGCCACCGTCGAGCGCTGCTTACCTACTGCGGCCGCCACTTCTTCTTGCGTCAAGCCAAACTCTTCCATCAGCCGTCGATAGGCCTCGGCCTCGTCCAGAGGGTTGAGATCCTCTCGCTGGAGGTTTTCGATGAGCCCCAGCTCCATGGCGCGTCGTTCGTCTAGCTCCCTCACCACCGCCGGTATCGTGCGCAAGCCCGCTAGCCTCGCCGCACGCCAACGACGCTCACCCACCACCAGTTCGTACCCGGAACCATGCGGCCGTACTACCACCGGCTGTACCAGGCCGTGTTCTCGGATGGACGCCGCCAGTTCCTCCAGGCGGGCCTGATCGATCTCACCCCTGGCCTGGTACCGCCCCGGAGAGATATCCTCGATCGGGATCTCTCGTGTTCCCTGCCCACCACCTTCGCCTATCAACGCCTCCAGGCCCTTTCCCAACACCGGCCGCCCCACGGCTCTCCCCGCGCTCATCATCCTCACCCCCTGCCCTCACTCGCCTTTGCCCCCGCCGACCCGAGTCCCTCTCGGGCCAGCAGCTCCTGCGCTGCCTGCCGGTATGCCTCCGCACCCCGCGAATGACCATCATACATGATCACCGGCTTCCCGAAACTGGGTGCTTCGCTCAGCCGCACGTTCCGGGGGATCACGGTCTTGAAAACCTTATCCCCAAAATACTCGCGCACTGACCGGCTCACCTCCTCTGAAAGCCGCGTACGCGGGTCGTACATGGTAAGCAGCACGCCACTGATCTCAAGCCCCGGGTTCAAATACCGCTTTACCATCTCCAGCGTCCGCATCAGCTGGCTGACGCCCTCCAACGCGTAATACTCGCACTGGATCGGGATCAGGGCCCCATCGGCCACGGCCAAGGCGTTCACGGTCAGCAATCCCAACGAGGGCGGCGAGTCTACCAGCACCAGTCCGTACTCTCCCCTGATCCCCGCCAAAGCCTCCTTTAGTCGATACTCCCGCGACAGCACCGACACCAGCTCCACCTCCGCACCGGCCAGATCGATGGTCGCGGGCAACACGTCGAGCCCAGGCAACCCCACATCCCTTACCAATACTTCTTCCGCCTGGCTCGCACCGATAAGACACTGATAAATCGATCCCGACAAAGATCCCCGGGCTATCCCCACCCCGCTCGTCGCATTGGCCTGCGGGTCCATATCAACGAGAAGGACCCTCTCCCCTAGCTCCGCCACACACGCGGCGAGGTTGACCGCGGTCGTGCTCTTGCCCACTCCGCCCTTCTGGTTGACAATGGCCAGTACTCTCCCTCTCACCCTTTGTCCCGCCTCCGGATGCCCGCCCACCCCCGGCCGGGCCCCACCGGACCCTAGCTCCCTTCCCACCTTGGTTCCGCTCCCCCCTTACGACGCCCCTGCGGCACCCTTCCTCACTTCTCCGCTTTCGCCGTCCTGCCCGTTTCCGGTTTCGAGCCTTTCCCGCTCGCCTGCCGGCTCCTGACCTCCTGCTCCCCCGAGTGCCCCTTTCTCCCTCGCGCCCTGCCCGGCGCCCCGAATCGTGATCGTGATCCGGTACCCGTCTTCCGCTTCCTCCTCATCTACCTGCGCCACCAGCCCCGCCCGGTTCAGCGCCTGCACTAACTGCATCAAGGAATTGCGGAACGGTCTCAAATCCCTCATTACCTGGATGCGCCGCTGACCGGGCGCCTTTGCCCTGCCCCGCTGACTCCATTCCCGCGCCAAACGCTCCGCCCTCTCCGCACTCAGCCCTCTCCTCTTAATCTCTCTCACGAGAGCCAGTTGCTCTCCCTCGTCCTCTACTGCCAAGAGGGCACGCGCTTGCCGCTCGCTGATCATTTCCCGGGAAATAACTTCTTGAACTCGAGGTGAGAGTCTTAGCAGGCGCAGCTTGTTGGCGATGGCCGGCTGACTCTTGCCGAGCCGCCCCGCTAGCTCCTCCTGAGTTAGGCCGAACTCCTCCAGCAGACGCTGGTAAGCCCGAGCCTCCTCCAGGAAGTGCAGATCGCTTCGTTGCAGATTCTCCACCAGCGCTGCCTCGGCCGCCTCCCGGTCGCTGAACCCCCGCACTATGCAGGGAATCTCGCGCCAACCCAGCCGCTCACAGGCACGGAGTCGCCGCTCACCGGCGACCAACTCGTACGCCCCATCCCCGGCAGGCCTCACGATTATCGGAGATAGGAGGCCCTGAGAAGCTATGGACTGCGCCAGCTCTTCGATCTCCTCCTCTCCTCCGCGCAACCGCGGCTGCCACCGATTGGGTCTGATCACCTCGATCGGAAGCCGGACTACATCCTCCTCCCCGCCGACGACGCTACTCGTCCGGCCGCCCGCTTGGCTCGCTTGGAGAGCAGGATCAGCCCTCCCTGGTTCCTTTTTCTCGGGCTGCTCAGTTTCCTGACCCCGCGAACGAAGGAGATCCCCTAGACGCACCCCCAATGAGCCTCCTTTGCCCACTCTCCTCTTTCCTTCCCGTTCTTCTCAGTTCGGCACTCGCCCGGTCATCCCTTCCCGCTTTGCCGCCCCCCCAGGGGACGCTTCTCCGGGACACCCTCCCGCCTCGGATACCGCGGGTCGCTTCGCCCCCGCTTCGTCAACACCAACAACAATCGCTCGCCCCAGTCGTGGGGCAAGCGCCGCCGCACCACGGTCGCCTCACCGACTCCCAGCTCCTCTCGAAACGCATCCAGCAGTTCCAATTCCCTCTCGCCTTCGGGCCCCTTGTACGCCACCAGCAGGCCGCCCTCCCGCAGAAGGGGCATCCCGTACTCGGCTATCACATCCAGCCGCGCCAACGCCCGGGCGACCACCACCCCTAACCGCTCCCGCCAGGCTTCCTCCCTCGCTAAACGTTCCGCCCGGCCGGCCCACACCTGTAGCTGCCCCGGCCTCAGCAATCCCTCCAGTTCTCGCAGGAAAGCCGCCTTCTTTGCCTGCGCCTCCACCTCCAGACAGTTCCATCCCCCCGCCAGTCCCAGCACCACACCGGGAAAGCCGGCGCCCGCCCCCAGATCCGCCAACCAAGCTGCTGCCTCCCCCGCCGGGTTACCCTCGCCCTCTCCCCCAGCCGATGTCCTCGGCGCTCGTCCAACAACCAGTAGACCCAGCATCGAATCGATGAAGTGCTTCCAGGCGACCCCCTCCGGGTCGGTTATGGCCGTCAGGTTGATCCGCATATTGGCCGAGACAAGAAGTCGCGCGTAGCAAAGCATGCGATCCGTACCTGCAGGCTCCCAGGAGAGGCCGGCCTCTTTCAACCACCCCAGTCCTTGCCTCAATGCGTCTTGAAACCTTTCCTCTTCGTGAGCCGTCCAGTTCAAGACCGCTCGCCTCCCAACGTACAAAGGAACGGGGCGCCTTCCCTGGACGCCCCGTTCGAGCCCGCCCACACCCAACACCCCGGCTCCTCAGCCGTCCCTTCGGGTTACTCAGCCTGCCTCTACTCTGCCCTTGCCCCGCTCCCGCCGTCCTCCGACGTAGTTGCCTCCCCGGTCCCACCGGTTCCTGCCTCGTTACTCTCCTGCCCTGCCTCTTTCCCCAACTCTTTCCCCTGGTTTGCCTCGGGCCATCGAGCGGGACTTATGATCACTCTCCGGTAAGGGTCCTCGCCCTCGCTGTGGGTCTCCACCTCAGGGTCGTCGGCCAGCGCCAGGTGGATTAGGCGGCGCTCCAGCGCATTCATGGGCTCCAGCGCGACCGGGCGACCGGTCAGCCGTACCTGCCGGGCTACCCGTTGCGCCAGGGACGCCAGGGCTCTTTGCTGCCGCTCCCGGTACCCCTCGACGTCCACGACCACCCGCAACCGCTCCTCCCCCCTGCCGGCTCGCAGGACCACCTGGCGCACCAGCAACTGGAGGGCATCCAGAGTTTGACCTCTTCTCCCGATCAGCAACCCCGCGCCGCTACCCCGCACGTTATAGCGGACCACCCGGTCCTCCCCCACCCGCCCGTCCACGAAGGCGTCCACCCCGATACCGCGGATCACGTCCTCCAGGAAACGACGGCCCCGCCGCATCATTCTTTCCTCCGGGGAGACCTCGGTGACCCGCACCTTCACGTACCGGCCACCCAACCCAAACAGCCCTTTCGTCCCTTCCCCGATCACTTCCACCTTGACTTCGTCCGACTGAGCACCCAGTTCTTCCAATGCCGCGATGACCGCTTCGTCCACGGTGCGGCCGGTCATCTCAACGGACCGGCCCGCTTTCTCCTCCTTCGGCTCCCTTGCCGCTGCCCGCCGCTCTTCCACCTCTTCGCCGCCCTCCTTCGCCTTCACCCGCCACCTGCCCGACCAGGGGCCGGCTCACCACCCACTGCTGTCCGATGCTGAACACCGTGCTGGTTACCCAGTAGAGCGCTACCCCTGCCGGAAGGGTTGCGGTGATCGCCGCGAAGAGGAGCGGCATCATCGCGGTCATGCCCTTTGTGGTAGGGTCATTGGTAGCGCTACCGGATATGTAGTTCTGAAGATACGTGGTAAGCCCGCTCAACACCGGCAGAATATAGAACGGGTCTGGTGCACGCAGGTTGTGTAGCCAAAGGAAACCATGTTCAAACTGGTATACCCGTAGCATGTTGTAAAGCGCCCAAAGGAAAGGCATTTGCAGCAAAATCGGCAGGCAACCCGAAAACGGGTTGACCTTTTCCTCCTTATACAACTGGAGCAGACGCCTTTGCATCTCCTCAGGGCGGTCCCGGTATTTTTCTTGCAATGCGGCCACTTTCGGCTGTATCATCCGCATCTTCGCGGCCACCTTGAACTGCGGAGCCATAAGCGGCCAAAGAAGCAGCCGGATTCCGACGGTAAGTAGAATCACCGCCAGGCCATAGCTGCCGGTCCACCCGTGGAACAGCTCAAGAAGCCACTTCATTCCCGCTTCAAGGTATTGCAAGCAACTACCCCTTCCAGTGACAACCTCACCGACTCTGGCTCTATCTTCGCTCTGTTCCGGTCTTGCCCGGCCGCCCGGCGATGCGTCAGGGCACCGGGTCGTACCCACCCGGATGCCACGGATGGCACCGGAGCAAGCGGCGAACGGTCAGGTACAGTCCTTTACCCGGCCCATACTTGGCGATAGCTTCCCCCGCGTACTGGGAGCAGGTGGGGAAGAACCGGCAGGTACGAGGCTTCCACGGTGAGACTAGCTTACGGTACAGCCATAGGAAAGAGATGAGAAAGCGCGCGGCAACCCGGCTCAATCGGCTTCGGGTCACCGGCGCGCCCATCCCTTCCCTTTGCTCTTTACCCATTGCTCCGCTTCCCATGACGTTCGGGTATCGCTGCGGCCTTCGCCAGGCCTCGCCGTTCACTGCCATACCTGGTATCTTAGGTTTCCGCCCGCCCCTCGGCCCTTGTGGCTTGCAGCGTTCCCCTGGCCCTGTCCCAGGCCTCGGCCAAAAGGCTGCGCAGTTCGCGGTAACTTGCCCCCGCGGCTCCCGGCCGTACCGCAACCAGCACATCCGCTGACCCCGGAAGGACCGTCCCCCCGGCGACCGCCTCCGGCACGCACATGACCTCTTGCACGGCAGCTCGCAGACGCCGCCGCAGGCGGTTTCTCACCACCGCTTTACCCACCCGCCGGGAAATGGCAACACCCAAACGAATCACTCTTTGTGGCTCTTTTCCGCCAAGATCCTCCCGTGGTAGCACGATCACGGTCAACTGCCCTGCCGTGCCCCGCACGCCTTCTCGACGAAGGCGCTCGAACGATAGCCGCCCTCGCAGGCGGTACAACCGAGGAACGCCCCTTACCAGCTCCGGGCGGCCACGGTCAAGCGTGCCCGCCCTTTCGCCCGGCGCCGCTTGAGTACCCGCCTGCCCCCCGGCGTCCGCATCCGAGCCAGAAACCCGTGAACCCGGAGCCTCCGGCGCCGCTTCGGCTGCCAAGTCCTTTTCATACGCCATCGCTCCCACCCCAGCGCGGTACACCCGAGGTTACCGCGCTCTTTCTTCTGCCCATTGTTAGCCGGCAGTAACCCCCTGATTATAGTAGTCTTTCGCGACCAATGTCAACGAATCACGCTCCCGCCCTCCTTCCGGCTATGCACACCTCTCCTCACTTCGTGCACACCGCTTGTGGATACCGTCCTCCGGCCCCCTCACCTGCTCTCATAGGCCCTCCCCCTCCCGCCCCCTCCCCCGACCGCCTTGCGACGCCCGTCCCGGCCTGTGGATAACTTGTTGATTCTGTGCATATCTCCCGTGCTCCACCCGGGTCACTAACCAACTCGGTTGCCGGCAGGAGATACTGTCGCCCCCTCGAAATCCTAAGGGCGGAGGTCACGCGATGCACGACGCCCAAACCATCTGGACGCAAACCCTGGCCTTGATCGCCGAGCAACTCGACCCGGAAACTTTCTCCGCTTGGCTTAGCGGAGCCCGTCCCCTCGGCGTTCAAGGAAGCACCCTCCTGGTGGAGATTCCCAATGCCTTCGCCCGGGACTGGCTTAACCTCCAGTACCACGACTTCCTTCATGCCTGTTTGACCCAAATCGTCGGCGAAGGCTGGGACATCCGCTTTCTCCTGCCGGAGGAGCGACCGCCTTTACCCCGGTCTCCGGCAGGCTCCGGGGAAGCGACCTCCCATCCCTCCCGGGTGAGTACCCGTCCCCTCCTCGCTTCGCCTCTGGAGGTGGCAGCCACCCGAACGACGGCTCCCCCGGTGCGCCGTCTCCATACCGGTGCGGACCTCGGCCGTCCCCTGCTTGCCCCAACGCTCCCGCCCATACCGCGAGATGACGAGGGTTTCCGCCTGAATCCGAAGTACACCTTTGATACTTTCGTCGTTGGCCAGAGTAACCGTTTCGCCCACGCGGCCTGTCTCGCCGTGGCCGAGTCACCCGCGGTGAGCTATAACCCTCTCTTTCTCTACGGCGGCGTCGGCTTGGGCAAGACCCACCTCATGCAAGCCATATGTCATCACATCTTGGAACGCAATCCACAAGCTCGCGTACTCTACGTAACCTCCGAGAAGTTTACCAACGAATTGATTAACGGAATTCAAAACAAGCAAATGGACCAATTCCGCGCCCGCTATCGCACCTTGGATATCCTCCTTATTGATGATATCCAGTTCGTCGCCGGTAAAGACAGTACTCAGGAGGAGTTTTTCCACACTTTCAATGCTCTTTACGAAGCAAACAAGCAAATCGTCGTTTCCAGCGACCGCCCGCCCAAAGAGATACCCACATTGGAAGAACGTCTGAGGTCACGATTCGAATGGGGCCTCATGGCCGACATAGGTACCCCGGATTTCGAGACTCGCATGGCCATTCTGCGCCGGAAAGCCACGCTCGAGCACCTGGAAGTCTCGCAGGAGGTCATCAGCTACCTTGCCGAGCAGATAAAGAGCAACATCCGCGAGCTCGAAGGAGCGCTCAACCGGGTGGTAGCCTATGCCTCCCTCGCCGGCCGTGAACTCACCGTAGGGCTGGCCGCCGAAGCCCTCAAGCCCATCCTCTCCACCGTCCCCGGCCGGGTGACTATTGCCGCGATTCAACAGGCTGTAGCCGAATACTTTGCCGTCTCCTTGGACGAGCTGCGGGGCAAGCGCCGCAGCAAGGCGGTGGCATTTCCCCGACAAATAGCCATGTACCTCGCGCGAGAACTCACCGATGCGTCCCTCCCCCAGATCGGGCGCGATTTCGGGCGCGACCACACCACCGTATTGCATGCTTGCGAAAAAGTCCAAGCAATGCTGGTCAACGACCGCGCGCTACAGGTTCACATTCAAACCTTGAAGGACCGCCTCCTGCGCGACCACCAATAGTGCCCGTACAGACCGGGAGGAACGCCGACCTCTCCACTGAATCCACAGGATCCTTGTGGATAACCTGGTGATTCCTCCGCTCTCTTTCTCCCTGCACACCAGTCCTTCGTTCTTCCCCAACCCGTCCACCGCCCGTCCCCAAACGCTCCCCATCATCCCTTCCTTGCTCTGCCTCGCCGTCCCACGTTTTTCGGGACTTTTCCCCACGATCCCCTCCTTTACAACTCCTCCTCCGCCTACCCCTCTTCTCTTCTACCAACTACCAACGCGTGACCCCCCCTTTCCCCCTGCCTCTCTATCACGGCCCCCCACTCCCAACTCGCCACCGCCCCTCAAAGGATTTCCCGCCCCCACCTTGAACGTTATACTGTTGGACGAAACTCGTCTCCGGCAGATCGTTTGCCCGTTCACCCGCGGGTGAGAAGGAAGGGAAGGCCCCTTGCGCTTGATGTCTAGACGTTCGGACCTCGTGGCCGCGCTGCAAACGGTGGAAAGAGCCGTTTCCACCAGGCAGACCATCCCGGTCCTGGGAGGAGTGCTCCTCACCGCAGAAGGCGGCCAGCTCAGGCTTTACGCGACCGACCTCGAGTTGGCGGTGGAGTGTGCGATCCCGGCTCAAGTGGAGGAAACCGGGGCGGCGGTCGTGGAGGCCCGCTACTTGCACCAGGTGGTGCGGCGGCTGGAGGAGGGCGAGGTCATCATCGAAAAAGCCGCGGACTCGGGGGTAGTCAATGTGATGGCTCCGGGATCCCGCCTTTCACTTCAGTACCAGCCGGCTGACGATTTTCCACGTCTTGCCGAGGTCGAAGAGGGAACCTCGTTCAATATAAGGCGTTCAACCCTCCTTTCGATGATTCGAGCGACGCTCTTTGCGGCGGCTACCGACCCGGGACGACCCTTCCTGACCGGGGTTCTTTTTGAGGTTGAGCCGGAAGAGATCAGGTTGGTGGCAACCGATGGAAACCGGTTGGCTTTCCGCCGTCACGTATGGATCGACGGGGAGAAGCCTCCGCTTGCTCCCTGGAAGGCCATCGTACCAGGGCGGAGCTTGGGCGAGCTAATGCGGGGCGCAGGTAGCATACCGGTTCCACAGCGCGACGCCGGCGACGACGCCGGGGACGAAGAGGATCACGAGGTGAAGGTAGAGGCGGACCGTAAGGAGATCTCTTTTACCTGGCCGAACTACCGCCTCACTACCCGGCTCATCGAAGGCCAGTTTCCCAACTACCGGCCAGTCATACCGGCACAGCAGCGGCTCTCGATAGTCGTTCCGCGAGACCCCTTCCTCGCCGCGCTGGAACGTACCGCCGTGCTCTCCCGCACCGGTACTGCCTTCACCACCCTCACCCTCGAGAACGGTATACTTCGCCTGCGCAGCCGGGAGGCAGAGGTCGGAGAGATCGACGAACAGATTCCGGTTCACTATGAGGAGGCACCATTCGAAACCGCCTATCAGGCCCGCTTCCTTACTGAAGCTTTACGCGTCCTCGATACGGAAAATGTGGTCTTGGGCCTAGAGGCTTCTCTGAGTCCTGGGACTATTCGTCCTCAGTTGGAACCAGGGCAGAGTGGGAATGATCAATACGTGTACGTGATGATGCCAATTCGCCTCGGATGAGCGAGGCCAGGGTGGGGATGACCGGATGGCCGCTAGGGATTTCCCGGTCACCGGGGGATGGATCACTCTGGGGCAGGCTTTGAAACGCCTCGGCTATGTGGAGACCGGGGGGCAGGCGAAGGCTTGGCTTGCCGCTTCTGCCGGCCAGGTGCTCGTGAACGGCCAGCCCGAGACCCGTCGCGGGCGAAAACTCCGCCCCGGGGATACGTTCACGGTAGCAGGGGAGACCTTTCACTGCACCGAGGGCTCCCCGGCTCAGGAAGGCGGCAATTCCTTTCCCCCGGTGAACGTGCCGGGCAGGTCGCCGGTGGAAGGTTTCTGACCGTGTGGGTCCGCCTGCTAGCACTGCGGGATTTCCGCAACTATGAGGAGCTTGAGGTAGACTTCCCGCCGCCGGGTGTTTCTTTGGTGGGCCCGAACGGTGCGGGAAAAACCAACCTGTTGGAGGCCGTTCACCTTCTCCTGAGCGGCCGGGCGCTTAGGGCCGGCCGGGAGAAGGAATTGATCCGCTGGGGTGCCGAGAGCTACGTCGTGCGCGCCGCGGTGAGCCGGGAAGAAGGGGAGACCGAAGTCGAGGTCAGGGGGGAAGCGAGGGGGCAAGAGGGAAGCGGCCGGAGGACCGTCCTGGTCAACTCTACGCGTATTCCCTCCCACGATCTGCCGGGGTTTTTTTCTTCGGTCGTCTTCACGCCGGATGACCTCGAGCTGATCAAGGGTAGCCCCAAGGTCCGCCGGGCGTTCCTGGACCGGTTGCTCGCGGGGGCAAGCTCGTATTACCGGCATCACCTGGTTCGGTACGAGCGACTCCTCTCACAGCGCAATCACGTCCTGCGCATGGCGGGCGGCCGGGTGCCCGCGGCGGGAAGCGAGTTGCTGCGGCTCCATGAGCTGTTTACGGAGAGCCTTCTCGAGGTGGGCAGCCGGCTGCTGGAGCGACGCCGGGCGGCTTTGGCGCGCCTTGCCCGCGCGGCCGCGCAGGCCTACGCGATGATCGACGACCCGAGTCCGGTCGGCGCGGACGAGACGGGCGCCTCGGGCGGTGCGGGCGGGAGGCCACCTCTTTTGGGTGAACCACGGTTGTCCATTCGGTACGTGCCGGTGGCAGCACCGGAAGAAGAGGTGGAGACCGGCCCGAGTGAGAACGGCCCGCCAGACTTGCCCTGGGACCTGGCCCGCTGCAGGGAGGAATTAGTTGCCATCTGGCGTCGCGTGGAGAGGTGGGAGTGGCAGCAGGGAAGAAGCCTCGTCGGTCCGCACCGGGACGATATCGAGCTTCTCGCCGGCGGGATAAACTTGCGCACGTACGGCTCGCAGGGGCAACAGCGCAGTGTGGTCTTGGCCCTGAAGCTCGCGGAATTGAACTTCCTTCGGGAAGAGACCGGGCGCTGGCCGGTCCTGCTCCTCGACGACGTGTTCTCGGAACTCGACCCCGTCCGCAGGGCCCGGTTCATGGCGGCGCTGCCGGCCGGGGTGCAGGTCTTTCTGACCTGCGCGGAGCCGGGGTTGGTCGACCAGCTATCCGTGGGCGGACGCCCCACTTTTGCCGTCGAGGGGGGAAGACTTACCCCAGTGTGAACAGTTTTCCATGGGGGACGCACCATGGTTAAAGGCTACCTGCATGTGGGTGGTGACGTCTTGGTACCGCTCCATCGGGTCATCGCGATCCTGGAAGCGGCGTGCCGGCGTAGCGCGCGGGAGACGGAACTGTTTTTCCGCCGGGCGGAGCAGGAGGGGAGGCTAGAGGTGATCGACCCCGAAAAGATAGGGGCGTACGTGATTACGGACGAGTGCATTTATGCCTCGCCGGTTAGTCCTTTTACGTTGAAGGCTCGCGCGGGGAACAGCGCTTCCGACGAACCCCCGCTGGCACAGCCCTCTGGCCCCGGCGGTTTCGGATCCGCCGGCCCGGCATGCCCGGCAACGGATTGACGGGCGGTCGGGCCGAGGGTACAATAGAACCGGTGCCGACGAGCCGGCGCCGCGCCGCCCGTGCACGCCGTATCCCGCGGAGAAGTGTAGCGAGCGGCACTTTTTATGTCCTTGCGGTTGATGAGCGAGGTGAGCAGGCCAGTGACCGTAAAAGAAGAACGGCTCAACTCCAGGGATGGCGTGGCCGAGTACGGGGCCGGTCAGATACAGATTTTGGAAGGCCTCGAGGCCGTGCGGCGCCGCCCTGGCATGTATATTGGTTCAACCGATATACACGGTCTGCATCATCTCTTTTACGAAGTGATCGACAACAGCATCGATGAGGTGCTGAACGGCGGTTGTAACCGCATCGAGGTCACTGTGCACGGCGAGGGTAGTCTTTCGGTCTGGGACAACGGCCGCGGTATCCCGGTGGACATCCACCCCAAGACCGGTCGCCCGGCTCTGGAAGCAGTATTGACCATTCTCCACGCCGGCGGCAAGTTCGGGGGTTCGGCATCGGGATACAAGGTTTCGGGCGGTCTTCACGGTGTGGGCGTCTCGGTAGTCAACGCCCTCTCGGAGTGGCTCGTGGCCGAGGTGCGTCGCGACGGCAAGGTGTACCGCCAGGACTTCGCCAGGGGCAAAGCCGTCACCGACATGAAGGTGGTGGGGGAGGCCGGCGACACCGGGACGACCATCACCTTCAAGCCCGATGCGGAGATTTTCGAGACGACCGAGTGGAACTGGGACATGATCACCCACCGCTGCCGGGAGCTCGCCTTCTTGAACGCGGGGGTGGAGATCATCGTCCGGGACGAGCGGTCCGGCAAAGAGGTCCGCTACCACTATGAGGGCGGCGTACGAGCCTTCGTAGAACATCTGAATAAGGCCAAAGAGGCGATTCACGATCGTATCATCTATATCCAGGGTAGCTCTGACCAAACTCTGGTCGAAGCCGCCATCCAGTACAATGACGGTTACCTAGAAACTGTGTATACCTTCGTCAACAACATCAACACGGTTGAAGGTGGCACCCATCTCACTGGGTTTCGATCCGCCCTTACACGATGCCTCAATGACTACGCTCGCAAGTTCAATCTTCTAAAGGAAAACGAAGAGAATCTGACCGGGGACGACGTACGTGAAGGGTGCACGGCCGTCCTCAGTCTCAAGATGATCGATCCGCAGTTCGAAGGGCAAACGAAGACCCGGCTCGGCAATAGTGAAGTCCGGGGCATCGTGGAGAATATCATAGGCCAGGGTCTGGCGGAGTTCCTGCAGGAAAACCCGAGCGATGCCCGCCGGATCGTGGAAAAGTGCGTGCTGGCAGCCCGGGCGAGGGAGGCGGCCCGCAAGGCGCGCGAGCTCACCCGCCGCAAGAGCGCGCTGGACAGCGCCAGCCTTCCCGGGAAGCTCGCCGACTGCACGTCCAAGAACGCCGACGAGTGCGAGCTATACATCGTCGAGGGTGACAGCGCCGGAGGTACTGCGAAGCAAGGAAGGGACCGGCGCTTCCAGGCGATCATGCCCCTGCGCGGCAAGATCCTCAACGTTGAGAAGGCCCGTATGGACAAGATCCTGAATAACGAAGAGATACGGGCGATGATAACTGCGTTGGGAACGGGGATAGGTGACGACTTCGATCTGGCCCGGGCCCGTTATGGTAAAGTGATCATCATGACCGACGCCGACGTCGACGGAGCTCATATAAGGACCTTGTTACTAACCTTTTTCTATCGTTATATGCGCCCCTTGATCGAACACGGGCGGATTTACATAGCTATGCCTCCGCTTTACGGCGTGAAGCGAGGTAAAGAGATGTATTATGTTCACTCCGACCGTGAACTTGAGGAGTTGCTGGCCAAACTGGGGCGTCCCAAGAATGTGGTGGTCCAGCGGTACAAGGGGCTCGGCGAGATGGACGCGGAGCAGCTCTGGGAGACGACTATGAACCCGGAGACGCGCACTCTTCGCCGGTTGTCGCTGGTCGACGCGGTGATGGCGGACGAGATCTTCAGCATCTTGATGGGGGAGAAAGTAGAGCCCCGGCGCGAGTTCATCGAAGAGCACGCGAAAGAGGTACAGAACCTGGACGTATAATGGCAGGCTGAGCGGGGGCGAGAAGGGAGAAGGACATGGCCGAAGAGGCAAGACCCGAAGGACGGATCCTGTCTACCGACGTCGAACAGGAGATGCAGCGCTCGTACATCGACTATGCGATGAGCGTGATCGTGGATCGGGCGCTGCCAGACGTGCGGGACGGGCTCAAGCCGGTACAGCGGCGGATCCTTTTCGTCATGTCGGAGATGGGGCTCGAGCCGGGACGGCCGCACCGCAAGTCGGCCGCCATCGTCGGCGAAGTAATGGGGAAATATCACCCCCACGGCGACATGGCGATCTACGACGCCATGGTTCGCATGGCGCAAGATTTCTCCTACCGTTACCCCTTGGTGGATGGGCACGGAAACTTCGGCAGCGTCGATGGTGATCCCCCGGCAGCCATGCGGTATACCGAAGCGCGCCTTTCGGCCCTGGCCACCCAGCTCCTGGCTGATATTGACGAAGACACGGTGGATTTCATCCCCAACTACGACAACACCGAAGAGCAGCCGGTCGTGCTCCCCTCCCGCTTCCCCAACCTTCTGGTGAATGGCTCGGCGGGAATAGCGGTGGGGATGGCGACCAATATCCCCCCCCATAACCTGGGGGAGGTAATCGATGGTCTTGTCCTGCTCATCGATCGACCGGAGGCCACTGTCCAGGACCTGATGCGGGTCATCAAAGGACCAGATTTCCCCACGGGCGGGTTGATTTTGGGTCGGGACGGGATCAAAGAGGCCTACGAAACGGGGCGGGGACGTATCCGCATGCGGGCAAGGGCGTTTATCGAACCTATGGAGGGCGGACGCTCCCGCATCGTGGTTACCGAGCTTCCCTATATGGTGAACAAAGCGGCTCTCATCGCCAAGATTGCGGATATGGTTCACCAGCACGATCTGGAAGGTATTTCCGACCTGCGGGACGAGTCGGACCGGCACGGCATGCGGATCGTGATCGAGCTAAAACGGGATGCGAATGCCAGGGTCATTCTCAATAACTTGTACAAGCATACGCAACTGGAAGAGACCTTCGGCGCCATCATGCTCGCCCTGGTGGACAACCAGCCCCGCGTACTCAACTTGCGCGAGCTCTGTCTCCAGTATCTTTCTTTCCAGCGGGAAGTCGTCACGCGCCGGACCCGTCACCGGCTGGCCAAGGCGGAAGAGAGGGCCCATATCCTCGAAGGCCTGCGGATCGCCCTTGATCATATCGACGAGATCATCACTTTGATCCGCCAAAGCGAAACCGACGAAGAGGCCAAGAACGCATTAATGGAGCGGTTCGGGCTCAGCGAGAAGCAGGCGGTGGCCATCCTGGACATGATGCTGCGCCGGCTGACCGGCCTGGAACGGGAGAAGATCGAGGCCGAGTATCAGGAACTCCTGCGCCAGATGGAGGAGTACCGGGCCATTCTGGCCGATCCCATGCGCCGGGACGGGGTGATCAAGGGGGAACTCCTCGCCATCCGGGAAAAGCACGCCGATCCCCGTCGCACCGAGATCGTGGCGGTGGCCGAAACGGCGTCGGACTTCAACCCGGAAGATCTCATCCCCGACGAGGAGATCGTGGTAACCGTAACCAATCAGGGCTACATCAAGCGCCTTCCCATTGGCGCGTATCGTCCCCAGCGGCGGGGCGGGCGCGGGATTGCCGCGATCACCACCCGCCAGGAGGACTTCGTCGAACAGCTATTCGTGACTACCACCCATGCCTACGTACTTTTCTTCACCAACCAGGGCCGGGTATACCGGTTGCGGGGGCACGAGATCCCCGAAGCCAGCCGGCAGGCGCGCGGGATGGCGATCGTCAACCTGCTGCCGCTCGACAAGGGGGAAGTGGTTCAGGCGGCGATACCGATCCGCCATTACGACGACGAGCACTATCTGTTTATGGCCACCCGGCAGGGAACGGTGAAGAAGACCGTTTTGAGCGAGTTCGACAGTCCCCGGACCGGGCTCATCGGGATTACTCTCGACGAGGGAGACGAGGTAGTCAATGTTTCGCTGACCGACGGCGAAGAGCAGGTGATCCTGGTGACCAAACGGGGGCAGGCGATCCGGTTTCACGAACAGGAGACCCGTCCCATGGGGCGAATGGCGCGGGGAGTGCGCGGGATCAGCCTGGACGAAGGTGACCTGGTCGTAGATATGGACGTGGTACGACCGGATGCCGATCTGCTGGTGGTAAGCGAGCGGGGGTTCGGTAAGCGGACACCGCTTTCGGAGTACCGGGTGACCAGCCGGGGTGGCAAGGGGATCCGTACCCTCAACGTGACCGGGAAGAACGGTCCGATCGTGGGGGCGCGGGTGGTGACGGAGCCTGACGAAGTGATGATCATCAGTTCCAACGGGGTAATGATCCGGCTGCCGGTGGCGGACATCCCCCGCCAGGGTCGCAGCACCTTGGGCGTACGCATGATGAAGCTCGACGAAGGCCAGAAGGTGGTTACGCTGGCCCTCATTGCCGCACGAGAGGACGAGTAGATAAGCGGCTGAAAGAGCAGAGGGGCAGCCGGCAGAGGAAGAGGGGGCGTTAACTCTGAGCAGCCGGGAGACGATAACGGAACTTGCCGATCGCCTGGGCAGGGCACTGGCCGAATCAGAGGAAGCCAAGGCCCTGGAAGAGTCCCGGAAGGCGGTGGAGGAACACGCGGCGGCCCGGATCATGTGGGAGGATTTGCGCCGGCGGGAAGAGGAGTTACTAAGGCGCCAGGCCGCCGGGGAGACGATCAGCGAGGAGGAAGAGAGGCAGTTCGCCGAGCTGGCTCGCCTGGCGAGCTACAACCCCTATATTCAAAGACTCCTGCAAGCGGAGTACGCCTTCGCCGCCCTGGTGATGGAAGTTCAACGTCGTATCGGCCAGGCAGCCGGCCTCTCGGCCCCCTCGCCAGCGGGTAAGACGGGGGCGGAGGATGCCGACGAAGCCCGAGCAGGGGTAGAAGCAGGAGGCAGCGACGGCGAAGGGAAGGAAGCCGCCCGGAGCAGCCAGGAACGGCCCGACCTGACGGTGGCACGGCCACGGCTCTGGCTGCCGGGCGACCCGGTATAGAAGGCGGGGAGTGGCAATGGGGACGGGGAAGGTGCCGGTGGTCCGGGTCGACCAGCTGGGAGATTACGTAGGCGAAGAGGTCGTCATCCAGGGGTGGCTTTATAACAAGCGGTCGAGTGGCAAGATCCGCTTCCTCGAGGTGCGGGATGGAACCGGGATCGTCCAGGCGGTCTTGATCAAGAATGCGGTAGCACCCGAGGTATTCTCTGCCTATGATTCGCTCACCCAAGAGAGCTCGGTGATAGTTCAGGGGCAGGTCCGTGCCGATCCCCGGGCGCCGGGCGGCTATGAACTCGGGGTAAGCGGCATCCGCATCGTCCAGGTGGCCGAGGATTACCCGATCACTCCCAAGGAGCACGGGATCGAGTTTCTCATGGACCACCGACATCTGTGGCTCCGCTCGCGGCGCCAGCATGCGATCCTGCGGATCCGCAGCGAAGTGGTGAAGGCGGCCCGGGACTGGCTGGACGACCACGGTTTCATTCTGATTGATGCTCCCATTCTTACTCCGACCGCGGTTGAAGGGACGACCACGCTCTTCGAGACCCAGTACTTCGATGAGAAGGCTTATCTTACCCAAAGCGGGCAGCTCTACATGGAGGCGGCGGCCATGGCCCATGGCCGGGTGTACTGTTTCGGTCCCACCTTCCGGGCGGAAAAGTCCAAGACCCGCCGCCACCTGACGGAGTTTTGGATGCTCGAGCCGGAGATGGCCTACGCCGACCTCGAGGAGGACATGCGGGTCCAGGAGGAGCTTGTCTCATATATCGTGCAGCGGGTGCTGGAGAAACGCCGCCGCGAGCTCGAGGTGCTGGAACGGGAGATAAGCAGGCTCGAAAAGATCTCACCGCCTTTCCCCCGCCTTTCGTACGACGATGCCGTGGAGCTGGTCAATGGAGTCATCAGGGCGCGGCAAGCGGCGGGTGAGGAGGCGGCGGAGGGTGCTCCGGGGCGCGAGGAGCGCGAACCGGTGGCGGAGTTGCTGGAATGGGGAGACGACCTGGGCGCGCCCCATGAGACGATCATATCGAACCAGTACGATAAGCCGGTGTTCGTACACCGGTATCCCGTCCAGGCCAAGGCTTTCTACATGAAGCCCGATCCGGAACGGCCGGAGGTGGTGCTGTGCGCCGATCTCCTCGCTCCCGAAGGTTACGGGGAGATCATCGGTGGCGGCCAGCGCATCGACGATTACGATTTATTACGGCAAAGGCTCATGGAGCACGGCCTGCCAACCGAAGCCTACGAGTGGTACCTGGACCTGAGGCGGTATGGAAGCGTCCCCCACGCCGGCTTTGGGCTGGGTATCGAGCGGACCGTGGCCTGGATTTGCGGGCTCCCTCACGTTCGAGAGGCGGTTCCTTTCCCGCGACTTTTGAACCGCTTGCGGCCTTAATGCGGGAGGCGGGCAGCCGGCCTGACGCCTACAGGGTCAGGTCACCCCGAAGAAGATAAGCAGGACCCCTGTGACGACGAGAACGAGCTTGCCGGGGCTGACCTGCCCGGCCAGCCCGAGAAGGCCGAAGGTACTCACCAGCAGGAGTATCATGGGGCCGACGAGACCCAGGAGGGCGTTCACCTGAAGGGCGGCCCGTACCGCGCCCGCCCGCCACATGAGCAAAGCGCCGGTGAGCTCGATCAACGACGAGATCAGGCGGAGCGCCACCATCCCGCTGAGGGCGTGTCCTTCGTCCATTGGCCGTTTCTCCTTTGATGCAGTTGATGCCGGTACGGGTACGCAACGTCAGCATCGTCTCCTTCATCACTATGCTCCCCGTGTAGAAAACTGCGTCTGAGAAACTGCGTCTTACCAGCGGCGAGGATGCTTACGTGTGCTTTTCGCGGGGTGGTAAGCCAACACCTGCCGGGAACGGCGGGGGCAGATGGAAGGAGACGGAGTGCCGGTACCGGCAGGAGTCTGGGTAGGAGGGGAGAATGACGAGGGGTAAGCCGGCCGCAGGCAGGCCGCCGGTGTGCGGGAAGCATGGCTGAGCCGAGTCCAGCCGGGCACAGCCGCACCCAGCCGAGCGCAGCTTTAGCCAAGCCGAGCCGAGCATGAGACGAGAAGGGAGTAAGGGGAATGGTGCGGAGTGTCGGAAGTTCAGCCGGAGTTGGCCAAAACGGAGGAGTCGGGGGAAACAGCGGAGCCGGGGGAAGCGGAAGGGACGGGAAGTACACCAAGTTTCTCCTAGAAGAGAAAGATCTTCCCCGGGCCTGGTACAACATTCAGGCGGACATGAGTCGCCTGCCCGGGCCGCCGCTCCATCCGGTTACTCGCGAGCCCATGAAGCCGGAGGAATTGGCACGGATCTTCCCGGTCACTTTACTGGAACAGGAAATGAGCCGGGAGCGTTGGATTCCGATCCCCGAGGAAGTCCTCGACATCTACCGGCTGTGGAGGCCGAGCCCACTTTACCGGGCGCACCGGCTGGAAAAAGCTCTGGGAACGCCGGCCCATATCTACTACAAGTGGGAGGGCGTGAGCCCCGCGGGGAGCCACAAGCCGAACACCGCGGTGGCCCAGGCGTATTACAACAAGCAAGCGGGTATCCGGCGCTTGACCACGGAGACCGGCGCCGGCCAGTGGGGCAGTGCCCTGGCGCTGGCGACGAGCTTCTTCGGCATGGAATGCCGGGTTTACATGGTTAAGGTGAGTTATGAGCAGAAGCCTTATCGCCGGCTCCTGATGCAGGCATGGGGAGCGGAGGTCATACCCAGCCCGAGCCCGCTGACCGAGGCGGGACGCCGGATTTTGGCCGAGAATCCGGAGTCACCGGGCAGTTTGGGCGTGGCCATCTCGGAGGCAGTGGAAGAGGCGGCGAGCCGGGCCGACACCAATTACTCACTGGGCAGCGTCTTGAACCACGTGTTGCTCCACCAGACGGTAATCGGCCTGGAAGCTAAAAAGCAGATGGAACTGGCGGGTGAATACCCGGACGTCGTCATCGGTTGTGTTGGCGGGGGAAGCAATTTCGGAGGGCTCGCCTTTCCGTTCCTGGCGGACAAGTTCGCGGGGCGGGAACTACGGGCAGTGGCAGTAGAGCCATCATCCTGCCCGACCCTGACCAAAGGGCGATTCACCTATGACCTGGCTGACGTGGCCGGGCTTACGCCCATGCTTCAGATGTACACGCTGGGCCATGACTTCATGCCCCCGGCGATCCACGCGGGTGGATTGCGCTACCACGGCGACTCCCCGCTCATCAGTGTGCTGGTGCGAGACGGGTTGATCGAGGCCAGGGCAGTCGACCAGCTACCCACGTTCGAGGCGGCGGTTACTTTTGCCCGCACCGAGGGCTTCTTGCCGGCGCCCGAGTCGGCACACGCGATCCGGGCCGCGATCGATGAGGCCCTGGCGGCCAAGGAGGCCGGGGAAAAACGGGTGATCCTGTTCGGGTTCAGCGGGCACGGGCACTTCGATCTGAGCGCCTACGAGGCGTACTTCGCCGGTCGCCTGCAGAACTACTCCTATCCCGAAGAGATGATCGCGGCGTCGCTGGCCCGGTTGGAGGCGATGGCCGGCAAGTGACGGCTGATGGCCGGCAACCGGCCGGTGACGAGTTACACGCGAAAAGTGATATACTCGTGGAAACCGCGAACGAAAAGCGGTAGCGAGACAGGTGTCAGGTGCCAGCTCGACGGGTGAGGGGAGCATAGGGCGGATGGAGCAGGTGCAGCTGAACTTCGCCGGTACGGAAGCCGGTACGGAGGCCACTTCTAAAGGGGAAACAGGAGCGGCTGAAAGGTCTTGGGCAGCCGGAAGGGCCGGAGCAGGGAGGACGCCGGCCGGCTTCTATACGCCCCTGGTCGAAAAGGACCCCGAGGTGGCCGAGGCCATCCGGCAAGAAGCGTACCGGCAGCACCGGAAACTGGAGATGATCGCCTCCGAAAACCACGTGAGCCGGGCGGTGCTGGAGGCGCTGGGGTCGGTTCTGACCAACAAATACGCCGAAGGTTACCCCGGACGCCGCTATTACGGCGGCTGTGAATACGTGGATGTGGTGGAAAGGCTGGCTATCGAGCGGGCCAAGCGCCTTTTCCATGCCGCGCACGCCAACGTGCAGCCACATTCGGGGGCCCAGGCAAACGCTGCGGTCTACTTCGCCGCGCTGGATCCTGGCGATGTGGTTCTGGGCATGAACCTGTCGCACGGGGGGCATTTGACTCACGGTTCACCCGTCAACTTGTCGGGCAAATGGTTCCGGTTCGCTCACTACGGGGTTAACCGGGAGACGGAACGGATCGATTACGATGAGGTGCGGCGGATCGCCCGGGAGACGAAGCCGCGCCTCATCGTCGCCGGGGCGAGTGCGTATCCCCGGGTAATCGACTTTGCCATCTTCCGGGAGATTGCCGATGAGGTGGGCGCGTACCTGATGGTCGACATGGCCCATATCGCCGGTTTGGTGGCGGTCGGGCTCCACCCCTCACCGGTGCCTTACGCGCATTTTGTGACTACGACGACCCACAAGACGTTGCGCGGGCCTCGGGGTGGTATGATCCTCGTCGGCAGCGAGAGCGACGGCAGCAGTGGCGGGAGCGCCGGCTTAAGCGGCGGCAGGAACGGCGTCAGGGGCGGTGGTAAGGATGGCGGCGATGCTCCGGACTGGGGAGCGAAAATAGACAAGGCCGTCTTCCCGGGAACACAAGGCGGGCCGCTCATGCATGTGATTGCGGCCAAGGCCGTGGCTTTGGGCGAGGCGTTGCAGCCGGAGTTTCGCCGCTACCAGGAGCAGGTGGTGGCCAATGCCAAGGCTTTGGCCGAGGCCCTGCTCGCCCGTGGTTTCCGCCTGGTCTCCGGCGGAACGGACAACCACCTAATCCTGGTCGACGTCAAGGCTAAGGGCATGACCGGCAAGTGGGCGGAGACCCGGCTGGACGAGATCGGGATCACGGCCAACAAGAATACCATTCCCTTCGATACCGAAAAGCCGACCGTAGCCAGCGGTATTCGCCTGGGCACGCCGGCCCTCACCACGCGGGGCATGGGCGAGGACGAGATGAGGGAGATAGCCGAGATCATCGCCCTCGCCCTCGACCCCCGGGCCGATGCGAAGATGCTGGAAGAGGCCCGGGGGAGGGTCGCGGCCCTGGTGGAGCAGTTCCCGCTCTATACCGAGTTGTGGGCCGGCGCATGATAACATTCCGGTGCGCACCGGGAGGCATCAGCCCTGGCGAATCAGGGATTCGATCTTTGGCTTGATCGCCTCCGCAGCCTGTCGCGGCGGCGTCGTCCCATCGAAAACCTTCCGGTAAGCGTTGCGAATCGTTTCCTGAACCGGTCCCCAGTTCAACGGGTAGGGCATCATGCGGGTGACTCCCTTGGCCAGCGGTTCAAGGAAGACCTGAATATTCCAGCGCGCCTTCTCCTGCCTCAGGGTGTCATAAGCCACCTGGGCCACCGAAGGGATGCCCCAACCCCACCGGTTCATCGCCCGCTGGCATTCGGGATCACCGGCGAGGAAAGCGGCCAGCGCCACCGCCTCCTTCGCATGGGCGCTGTTGCGGTGAACCGCCAGGTAGTATGCCTCCAAAGCCACCGCCTCGGTCTTGCGACGGGGGAAAGGCGCAGCATCTTGAGGGAGCCTTTGTTCGCGCAAGCCGTCGAGCGACCAGGCTCCTTCGGCGTACATGGCTGCCTTTCCCTGGTTGAAGAGCGTCCACGGCGTCACCCACAGCACCGGTTCGGGCGGTGTAACGCGGTGCCGGTTACTCAGATCCGCGAGCCACTGGATGGCTTCCACCGCCGGCGTTTCGTTCAGCAAGAAGCGGCGCTCGTCGGCACTGAAGAGATCGCCGCCGTTTCGCCATATCCATGTCATCCAGTCGCGGATCACGACTTCATACCAGACAAAACCCCATTGTTCCGGCTCACCATCGCCGTTCCTGTCCACGGTGAGCGCCTGGGCCTTGCGCACGAAATCATCCCAGCCGTCGGCGGCGGAAGGTGGCGCAACCCCGGCCGCGTCGAACTGGTCCGGATGATACATGATCGACGCCGGCCCGCCGGTGATGGGCAAGCCGTAGAGCCTACCCTCGAAGCGACCGTACTTGACGAAATCAGGGAAAAACCGGGCCAGATATGCGGGGTCGAGCTCCTGATCGAGAGGGAGGAAAAAGCCGGCCCGGGCGAACTCGGCAAACTGGAAACTCCACAGGAAAACGAGATCCGGGGGCTGGCCGGCGGCGGTCAGCGTCTGCAGTTTCTGGTTGATCCAACCGCCCCCGGAGAAGGTCAGCTGTACTTTGACGCCGGGATGACTCTCCTCGAAGCGCCGGAACTGTGGCTCCAACGTCTCCCTGACCTGCTGCTCCTCACCATACCCGATAAGGACCTGCAGCATAAGGGGAGCCGCCGGCCGTGCGGCCTGAACCGAAAGTATTGCCATAAAGCAGGCCGTGATGGCCAAAAACTCGAAACCAAGCACGAACGCCAACCGCTTTATCTGCATTTGCACTACACCGCCTTTCCATGGTACGGGGGCTAGCTAGAGTGGGCGACACCGGGGTAGCGCCTTCGGGTGACATGTTCCGCAACACGTGCTTGCCCCGGCAGTTCATTCCGGGCTCTCTTTTCTTCTCCAAGCCCGTCGCTCCTTCCGTGAATCTCTGATCTGACTTCTCTGACTTCTGCCTTTGGCTGTCAAAAAGGAGGGGGTGGTCGGGGGATCGAATGGGTGCTCAAACTCAAAAAGGGGCAAGGGAGGGATCGCCGTGCTGCCCGTCTCGCAGCAGGCACGGGCGGCCGTGCCACCGCCTGACGGCGCGGTCATTCTCTTCGCGGGCTACGAGCTCGATCTAAAGGGCTGGCGCCACCGGGATGGCCGGCCGGCGAGCTGGACGGTGGAGGGCGGGGTGATGACGGTGGGGAAGGGGGATATCGTCAGCTGCGAGGAGTTCACCGATGCCTATTTGCACGTGGAGTTCCGGGTGCCCGATCAGCCCCACGTCCGCAGACAGCACCGGGGAAACAGCGGCATATATCTGCAAGGGCGATACGAGATACAGATCCTTGACTCCTACGGGGTGCAACACCCCGGGAAAACGGACTGCGGTGCCGTATACGGGCAATCGGCTCCCCTGGTGAACCGGTGCCTGCCGCCGCTTTACTGGCAAAGTTTCGATATCATCTTCCGGGCCGCCCGAACGGACGGAAGCGGCCGGGTGCGCCAGGCCGCCCGCCTCACGGTGCTGCAGAACGGCGGTGTGATCCACAACAACCTGACCCTCCGGGGGCCGACCCGCGGGGCAATGGATCGGGACGTTGGCCGGCCCGGGCCGCTGTTGCTCCAGGATCACGGAAGCCCCGTCCAGTACCGCAACATCTGGCTGGTACATCTGCCGGCAGTTGCCGAAGATGGCCGGGACGTCGAGACCAGCAAGGACAACGGCCCGGGGTGGCTCCCCCTTCACTTTCCCTGGCTCCGTCGCCGCCGTTAAAAGCGCGAGGACGACAACAGGACTCGGGCCAGGGCGGGCGCCCTGGCCCGAGCAGGGAGCGTGGCCTTGCGCCGGATTTACGAGAAGGCTCCGGCGGGCAAAGCGTCGCGGAAGTCTCCGTACGCCACCAAAAGACCCCGTGGCGCAGCGGGGACTGCGGCGCTTTCGGCGCGGATCTCGATGGTGCTGTAGTTCTCGAGCGGCGGGGTTACCGTGGCCACCACGACGTAGGCCCCTACCCGAGGACTGAAGGTCATGTCGAACGGGAGCCATGCACTGTCGGTGGTCCGCCGGAGCCAGACCCGGTAGACTTCTGCACCGGGCTGTAGCTGGCCGGGTGCCGGCACCCCGCGCAAGACTACCCGGAAGCGATTGGTCGATGCGTCTATGCGAAGGATGGCACGAGCCTGGGGAACGGATGGCCCCGGCGTGAGCCGCACCGGCGGCCCGAAACCGGGGGGCGGCAGTGGCGGTGGTGGCGGCAGGGGTGGCGCGACCGGGCGCGGGATACAGATCACCTGGCCGATCTGCAGCCGCAAGGGATCAAGGCCCGGGTTAGCGGCCAGGATCGCTTCCACGGTTACGCCAAAGCGGGCGGCCAGGTTGCTCAGAGTGTCACCGGGACGGATGGTGTAAAGAGTGCCACCCGGACATGGCGGCACCGGCGCGGGCGGACGGACGGGAATGCAGATCCGCTGGCCGATGAAAAGCTGGTTCGGGTCGAGGCCGGGATTGGCTGCCAGGATGGCCTGCACGGAGGTGCCGTACCGCCGGGCCAGCGCCCACAGGGTATCACCGCTGCGAACGGTATAGATGAACCCGGGGCACGGCGGCGGCGCCACGCCAGGTATGCAGATCACCTGGCCGACCCGCAGCCGGTTCGGGTCAATGCCCGGATTCGCGGCTACTATGCGTTCGACGGAGGTACCGTAGCGCCGGGCAAGTGCCCATAGAGTCTCACCGGCGGCGATCCGGTGGTAGCGGCCGCCCGGGCAGGGTGGAAGCTGCTGGGCCTCCATGCCGGTTTCATTCTCTTCGGAGCCGTACGGCTCATCCTCCAGCCCTTCATCCCAGTCCACGTCATCATTCCAGGGCGGGGGCATATCGTCGGGAATGACTTCTTGGGGGTAGTACTCCTCGTCCAATGTTGTCTCTCCTTCTCGTGAGATTGGCAGGAATGAATCTACAAAGTACGAAGTCCTGCCTGTGAATCACGTTTATGAAATTGATGCCGCCCTAGGGTGAGAAGCAAGGACGATTTGCACCGATTTAGGCCGCCAATCCTGGTTGTTTTGTCGCTAGAGGAGCCTAACGGCTATTCAGGAAGAATATGATGTTAAGTGGCATGGATACCAACTGAACAGAAAACCAAGAGGCGAAAGGGATGGTACCGGCCCGGATGCGTCGTGTTACGGCGCGGGCGTTTGAACGGACCCGGCGCTTGTCTGCTGTGCAGGCAGGACCTGGCGGCACGTTTCCCGGTCATGAGGTGGCAGGGCTCAACAAGGTGATGGTGATGGGGAGGTGCCAGGCTATGGAACCACGAGAGTTTGTTCGCTTTCTGTATCCGGCCGCCAGGACGGTCCAGGCGGAGACAGGGATCAGCGCGGCCGCCATGATTGCCCAGGCGGCTCTGGAAACGGGGTGGTTGCAGGCTCCCGTGAAGGATCGTTACGATGGTCGCCCCGCCTATAACCTTTTCAACCTCAAGGGGCAGGGCCCGGCCGGTTCGGTGCGGGCCCTCGACAGTGAGCATCACCGGAGCGAGAGGCAGACAGTCGAGCACTACTTTCGGGCCTACCGCTCCTATGAAGAGTCATTTCGGGATTATGCCGATCTGATTCTGAATTCGCCCCGCTATCGCCGGGCGGCCGAGGTCCGCCACGATGCCGTGGCTTTCCTAAAAGAGCTCGCGGCCGCCGGGTATGCTACCGATCCGGCGTATGTTCAAAAGCTGGAATCCATTTTACGGCGACACGTGTGGCCGGCACTGGCCGAGCTGGAGTCCGAGAACTCAACCGGATCTATCCCCCGGTAAAGGAGGCGGGCGGCAGGCAGGGGGTGGCTTGAAGCCCGTGCCGGGCCGCGCATTATGGTATCATGGCGTTGAAAGGTTGAGCGAAACACTTATGGCGTTCACGGTAGAAGAATTCCATGACCTGATCCGGCTGCTCGGCCAGCACCCGGAGTGGCGCGAAGAGCTCAGGCGGCTCGTGCTTGCTGAGGATCTTTTGCAGCTGCCGGGGCTCATTCGAGAGCTGGGTGAACAGACGCGGCTGTTGGCGGAGGCGCAGCGGCGAACGGAAGAGCGGCTGGACGCCCTGGCCGAGGCCCAGCAACAGACAGAGCAGCAGTTGCGGCAGCTGGCGGAGGCGGTGGACGGGCGCTTTCGTGAGCTCCGGGCCGAGCTCGAGGACGTGGTATCAAGCCTGGGCGACCTCAAGGGCCGTGAGTTGGAGCGCCTTTATCGGGAACGGGCTCCAGCCTACTTTGGCAGGATACTCCGGGGTCTGAAGGTACTAAGCCTGCAGGAAATAGATGAGCTCCTCGAACCGGCCCTAGCCGATGGTACCATCACTTGGGATGAACGAAACGACCTGCTGCTCGCCGACCTGGTGGCCCGCGGGCGCTTGCGCCGGACGGGGCAGGAGGCCTACCTGGTTGTGGAGGTCTCATGGGGGGTCGGGCAGGATGACGTCGAGCGAGCGTATCGCCGGGCGGCCATCTTAGAAAAGGTGACCGGGTCCTCACTTTCGGCTGTGGCAGGGAAGGTCATCCTGGTCGAGGCCGCGGCACTGGCACACAAGCTGGGGGTTCTCCAGGTGACCGACGGATTGATGAAAGGGCTCGAACCTGTCAACTGATGAACCGCCAGCCGATCAGGGCCGGTGGCGGGCGGCCGCGCGGCGGGAAGTACTAGGGAATACTCGCTGAGAGGATGAGCCCGCGTGCTCAATCTACCGATCCTCAGACGGGGTCAGCCCAGGGCCATGACCGGGTGCTTGGCGAAGAACACGGTCATCTGTGTCTTGAGCACGGCCGTTGCCCTGACCCTCCTTCCGGTCGGAGCGGGGGCAGCGAACCCCGCCAGCGCCGATCCGCTGGAAGCCGCCGGTGACGTCCTGTCGGTGGCACTTCCGGTTACCGCCCTGGCTTCCACCGTGTGGCATCAAGACCCGGCAGGCAAGAGCGAGTTTCTGAAGGTTTTGGCTGCCACCGAGCTTGTAACCTTCGGGCTCAAGTACGGGCTGGACGCGCCAAGACCCAATGGCGGCCGCCAGTCATTTCCCTCCGGGCACACGGCAGCCGCGTTCGCCGGGGCCGCTTTCCTGCACCGGCGCTACGGATTGCGGTACGGCGTACCCGCCTACGCTCTTGCCACCCTGGTGGGGGTGAGTCGGGTAACCTCCAGAAATCACTGGATTCCGGATGTGATTGCCGGCGCGGCCATCGGCATCGGGGCGAACCTGCTTTTTACCTCCCCTTACCCCGGAGCGCCGGTTCAGGTGGCCTGGCGTACTCGCGAGAAGGGTGCCGACCTGGTGGTCAGCTGGCGATTCTAGCCCCGGTCGCCACTTGTGGGTCGGCCCGGTCATCCGGCCCGATCTTGGCTAGCCCTGGTGATTCAGGTGCTCCGTAGGATGTGCTCGAGCGCCATGGGCAATATTCCGCCGTGGCAGTAATACCTAACTTCTGCGGACGTATCCAGCCTCGAGATTACGGTGAACGAAATGACTCGCCCGTCCGGTTTGCGGGCCCTTACGTACGCCTCCTGCCCCGGTTTGGGCTCGGGGGCAAGGCCGGAAATGTCGTATTCCTCACTTCCATCAAGCCCCAGGCTCTCCCAGCTTTCTCCCTCCCGGAACTGAAGCGGCAACACTCCCACCCCGATCAAGTTACTGCGGTGAATGCGCTCGAAGCTGCGGGCGATCACTGCTCGCACGCCCAGGAGAGCCGGTCCTTTGGCCGCCCAGTCCCGAGAGCTGCCCATGCCGTAATCTTTGCCGGCCAGAACGAGCAAAGGCACGCCCTCGGCCTGGTACTTCATAGCCGCGTCAAATATGGTGAGCCTTTCTCCTCCGGGCCAGTGGAGTGTCACCCCTCCCTCCGTTCCGGGAACGAGATGATTCTTCAAACGCACGCTGGCGAAAGTGCCGCGTACCATTACCTCGTAGTTTCCCCTGCGGGCCCCGTAGGAGTTGAACTCGGCCACCTCTACCCCGCGGTCCAGCAAGTATCGTCCCGCCGGGCTCTCTTTAGGGATCGACCCCGCCGGAGATATATGGTCGGTGGTCACGGAATCCCCGAGCAGTACCAGCACCCGGGCCCGGAGGATGTCGGCCGTGCACTCTTTGTTCCCCTCCGGTCGGGACAGGAAAAAGGGCGGTTCCTGGATGTAGGTCGAATGCTCGTCCCAGGGGTAGAGTTGCGTCGCGGGTGCCGGAAGCGCTTGCCACCGTTCGTCTCCCGCCCACACGCTGGCATATCGTTCGCGAAAGCGTTCGGACACAACGACGCGACCGATTACTTCGTCTATTTCCTCCGGTGCGGGCCAGATCTCGGAGAGGAACACCGGCCGGCCATTGGGGTCAAACCCCAAAGGCTCACGGGTAAGGTCGATGTCAATCCGGCCCGCGAGTGCGTAGGCGACCACGATGGGTGGGGAGGCAAGGAAGTTCGCCTTGACCAGGGGATGGATCCGGCCTTCGAAGTTGCGGTTACCGCTCAATACTGCCGCTACCACCAGATCGTTTTTGGTGATTTCTTCGTCTACCCCGGGAGCGAGGGGGCCGCTGTTGCCGATGCAGGTAGTGCATCCGTAACCCACGACATGGAAGCGGAGCGCGGCGAGATAGGGAAGGAGACCTGCCGCTGCCAGGTAGTCGGTGACCACCCGCGAACCGGGAGCGAGGCTGGTCTTGACCCAGGAGGGAACGCTAAGCCCGCGTGCTACCGCCTTTTGAGCCAGGAGCCCGGCGGCCACCATCGCTGCGGGGTTGGCAGTGTTGGTGCAACTGGTGATGGCTGCGATAACTACTGCTCCGTTGGGAACGGGGGCCAAAAGGCCGGTCTTCGTTCCGGTTGCCCGCTCGGCAGCGCCGGTAGCCGGGATGGCCAGGCCGGAACCAAACGCTTTGCTAAAGCTCGCCTTGACCTCCCGGAGAGGCACACGGTCTTGCGGGCGGCGCGGCCCGGCCAGAACCGGCTCTACCTCCCCCAGGTCGAAATCGAGCCGTTCGGAGTATTGTGGTTCGGGGGCATCGTCCTCCCGCCAGAGATGCTGGCAGCGGCAATATTCCTCCACCAGCCGTACGTCCTCTGGGGCCCGGGCAGACAGGCGCAGGAATCGCAAGGTTTCGGCGTCGACCGGGAAGAACCCCATGGTCGCTCCGTATTCAGGGGCCATGTTGGCAATAGTCGCGCGATCCGGTAAGGAAAGGGCTGTCAGACCGGGACCGAAGAACTCCACGAACTTGCCTACCACGCCATACCGGCGCAGCCGCTCGGTAAGGGTCAAAACCAGGTCGGTAGAGGTGGTGCCGGCGGGTAGGCGCCCCGTTAATCGGACTCCCACCACTTCGGGAAGGATGAGAGCATACGGCTCGCCCAGCATGACTGCTTCGGCTTCAATACCCCCCACGCCCCACCCCAGGACGCCGAGGCCGTTGATCATGGTGGTGTGGGAGTCCGTGCCGAGCACCGTATCGGGAAAGGCTCGCAGTTCACCATCTTCCTCCCGGAGCGTGACTACGGTGGCCAGGTACTCCATGTTCACCTGGTGAACTATCCCCGTTCCCGGCGGTACCACCCGGAAGTTGCGAAAAGCGTTCTGGGCCCAACGCAGGAGTGAATAACGCTCGCGGTTGCGTTCAAACTCGCGCTCAACGTTCTCTCGATAAGCGTACTCGGTTCCGAAGGTATCGACTTGCACCGAGTGATCGATTACCAAGTCCACCGGAATCGACGGGTTGATCAGTCCGGGATCCCCTCCCGCCCGGGCCACGGCGCTGCGCATCGCGGCCAGGTCTACCACGGCGGGTACTCCGGTGAAGTCCTGCAGGATGACCCGCGCCGGGAAGAACGGTATTTCCCGGGGAATAGCCTGGCGGGGCTGCCAGTTTAAGACCGCAATCAGGTCTTCTTCCGTAACCTGGCGGTGGTCGTGATGCCGTAAGAGGTTCTCGAGCAGAACTCGCAGGGAATAAGGCAGGCGGGCAAGGTTGAACCCTTTCGCTTCCGCCAGGCGCTCGAGGCTCCAGAATACCGCGGGGCCGCGATGAGTGGCCAGGACCGAGCGGAAGGAAGCTGCCGGTGTCGAGTGATCCATGAGGGGAACCCTCCAGATGCGTGGGAACGGCGTAACCGCGTAGCCGTTCCAGACCAGAGTAGCAGATACTTGCTCCATTTATAGCAAATGAAGCTCCGGCCTGGCTAGGCCGGAGCTCTCGGGGGGCACGGTTGGGCGCGAGCGTAACCGTTTACCAGCGGCGGGCATAGGCTATGGGGTCGTGGGTTAGTAAGGCGGGCAACAGGCGTCACGGCCTCCCCACTGCGTAAATGATATGCATAATTATTACTGTTGACGCCGGACGTTCCCTGGCATAGGCTGGGGACGACGGGAGTCAGGATCGGAGAGGTAGAACGATGCCGGTGGACCGGAATCCAGATAGCTGCGTTTCCCGCCACGGAGAATTGGGCGTTGCCGTTCGTCCCGGCGACGCCAGGACTTTGGCTTCTGCCACCCGGGTGCTGAACGACCGGGCCACCCGGCCCGGCATCGTGCGTCTCCTCCCGTTTCTCGGGCCGGCTTTCGTCGCGGCGGTGGCCTACATCGACCCGGGCAACTTCGCCACCAACATCCAGGCCGGTTCGGAGTTCGGCTACCTTCTCCTTTGGGTCATCCTGGCGAGCAACCTGATGGCCATGCTCATTCAAGGGCTTTCGGCGAAACTGGGGATCGCCACCGGGAAGAACCTCGCGGAGCTTTGCCGTGAGCACTTCCCCCGACCGGTCACCTACGTCATGTGGGTGCTGATGGAAGGCGTGGCCATGGCCACCGACCTCGCCGAGTTCCTGGGGGCGGCTTTGGGCTTCAACCTGCTTTTTCACCTCCCGCTCTTTTGGGGAGCGATCCTTACCGGGCTGTTCACCTTTGCCATACTGGCTCTGGAAAGATACGGCTTTCGGCCTTTGGAAGCAGTGATCAGCTCCATGGTAGGCGTGATCGCATTAGCGTACCTGGTGGAAACGATACTGGACAAACCAGACTGGGCGTCCATAGCGCGTCATGCGGTCGTCCCTAGCTTCGCGGGGCCGGAAAGTGTGCTCCTCGCGGCCGGGATACTGGGCGCCACCGTGATGCCCCATGTCATCTTCCTGCACTCGAGCCTGACCCAGGGCAGGATCGTAGTCCGTGAGGCGGACCTCCAGCGCCGGCTTTTCCGTTTCGAGACCATCGACGTGGTCATCGCTATGGGCATTGCCGGGCTCGTCAACGGGGCCATGCTGGTCATGGCGGCCAGCACCTTCCACCGGGAGGGGCTGACCTACGTGGCTACGATCGAAGAGGCGCACCAAACCCTGGCGCCTCTCTTGGGTCCGGCCTCTAGCCGGGTCTTTGCCATCTCGCTCTTGGCCTCGGGACTCTCCTCGTCGACGGTGGGAACCATGGCGGGACAGGTAATCATGCAGGGTTTCTTGCATTGGCACATTCCTCCCTGGATCAGGCGCCTGGTCACCATGGCCCCTTCGTTCATCGTCATCCTCGCCGGTCTCGATCCCACCCGGACACTGGTTCTCAGCCAGGTGGTCCTCAGCTTCGGGCTACCCTTTGCCATAATCCCTCTCATTCTGATTACCCGGCGGAAGGACCTCATGGGCCCTTTGGTGAACCATCCGGGCACTACCTTCCTGGCCGGCGTCGTGGCCGCCCTTATCATCGCTCTCAATCTCTATCTGCTCTACCGCACGTTCGCCGGAGTCTGACTGGGAAGGTGGAGGAACAACGTGGAGGAACGTGGAGGGAAACGAGTTTGAATAGTTTGAACGGCCTATTTCGCTATCTGCTCGTACCGCTCGACGGCTCCCGCCTGGCGGAGGCGGTCTTGCCGGCGACGATTCGCCTGGCGCAAGCCAGCCGCGCGAGCGTAACGCTGCTTCACGTGATCGAGCGGGATGCTCCCAGTTCCATCCACGGTGAACGGCACCTTTGTGACCCCGAAGAAGCCTGGGCTTACCTTGATGAAATAAAGGTGCGACCGGCGGCCGAAGGCATTCAGGTTGACTGCCACGTACACGAAGTAGCCGAGGGGAACGTGGCTCGCAGCATCGTAGAGCATTCCGAAGAACTGGGGAACGACCTGATCATGCTTTCGACCCACGGGCGCAGCGGCGTCCGCAGTCTCCTCGTGGGGAGCATTGCCCAGCAAGTACTGGGCACCGGGTCCCGTCCCGTTTTCGTCGTACATCCCGACAGTCCCACTGACTCCTTCACCTGCCGCCGAATAGCGGTACCGCTCGACATGGAGAAGGCGCATGAAAGGTCATTACCGATAGCCCTCGCCCTCGCCGGTTCATTACGGGCCATCCTGCATCTGGTCACCGTAGTCCCGCGGCGATCGGACCTGGCCGGGAGTCAAGGAACCGCGGGCCGCTTCTTCCCGCTGGCCACCAGTGCGGGGCTCGATATCACGGAAGAAGCAGCGCAACGATACCTGCGGGAGATGACGGACCGCTTGGGGGCGGGTGAACATCCCGACTTGGCTATCCGGTGGCACGTCTTACGAGGTGAGCCGGTCGCTTCCCTCGTTTCTTTCTTTGATAAGGAAAACGTTGACCTTGCCGTCATGGCCTCGCATGCCACTCGGGGGTGGCGCGCCTTCTGGGAGGGGAGTGTCACACCTAGGATCCTCACACAGTGGCGCCGGCCGGTCCTCCTCGTCAGGGCCTGACTCGGGAGCCGGACCACCGGTAGACCGCGGCAGCGGGTGGTCGGTTGACGTACCCATAGCCCGGTGTTAAACTCGACTGGGTGCGAAAGTTCACATCTTCACGAGCCGCGCTCGGGGGTAGGGAAGGTCCGCCCGATGGGTGTCCTTCCTCGCGCCCTGTCTTGGCGCGTGTCTTTAATTCTCCCGACAGGGGGTCTTTTCATGGCTCAAGTTCCCCAGTTGCCACGCCACAACGAGCTGGGCTTCTTCGAGATCCGCTTTGAGTCCATCGGCGGTCTCGGGGCTCACCTCGCCGGACAGATGCTGGCTGAAGCAGGCGTTCTGCGTTTGGGCCTCAACGGTGCGCATTTCTCCTCCTACGGGTCTGAGAAGAAAGGCTCACCGGTCAAGTCGTTCGTTCGTTTCTGTGCTCCTACGCAGGCTGTTCGGACCAATAGCCCCGTAGAGCGTCCCCACCTGCTCGTGATCTTTCACGAGCGCTTGATCAAGGGCGGTAACGTAACCTCCGGCCTGTATCCTGACAGCACTATCATCGTCAACACCAGCCTTTCTCCCGATGAGATGAAAGAGCGGCTCGGCATCACCTCCGGCACCGTGGGTACGGTTGACGCCCTTAACATTGCCGTCGAGGAGAAGACCCGGGTCAACACCGCCATGCTGGGCGCCATAGCCCGGGTACTGGACTTCCTGGATCCGCAAGCGATGAAGGATACGATCCGGGCCACGTTCGAGCACCGTTATCCCCACCTGGTCGAGGCTAACCTGCGTACTTTCGACCGGGGTTATAACGAGTTGAAGCTGAAGACTTTCACCGGTGCCGGGGAAGACAAGCCGTTCGTCCGGCCTCGCCCGCAATTCGGTTATTTGAACGCGCCGATCGGTGGTACGGTAATCAACCCCGGCAACAGCATCTGGAAGGATCTCAGTGCCTTCCGTTCGGGTTTCCTCCCGGCATATGACCGGGAAAAGTGCATTGACTGCGGCCAGTGCGACCTGGTCTGTCCCGACCTTTGCTTCGTTTGGGAGAAAAGCACGGATAAGCGGGGCCGGCCGGCCATGGTGCTGCGCGGGATCGACTACCAATACTGCAAGGGGTGTCTCAAGTGCGTGGAGGCATGCCCGGTCGAAGGAGCCCTCACTGCCATCCGGGAGACCGAGGGGTATGCCGAGGAGCACACGGTTCACCACCAGTGGAATCGCCCCCGGGAAGCAGCGGTAGCTTCCTTGAACGGCAATCGTCCCGAGCCGGTCACTGCTCGCCAAGCAGTCTGAATCTCGCAGAACGAAGGTGAAAGGTAGAAATGGCAGTAGCGCGTAAAGATGAAGTTGCGCCGGCCGCCGCTCAGGAGGTCGGGCTGAGGACCGGTAACGAGATGGCGGCATTGGCGGCCAGCCAGATCAACTACCATGTCATGGGATACTACCCCATCACGCCTTCGACCGAGATTGCCGAGTTCCTCGACGAGATGAAGGCGGAAGGGCTTCACCACATCTACATGGTGGAAGGCGAGGGCGAACACAGCGCCGCCGGCATCTGCTACGGCGCCTCCACCGCCGGGGGCCGCGTCTTCAACGCCACCAGCGCCAACGGGCTGATGTACGCTATTGAACAGCTTCCGGTTCAGTCGGGCACCCGCTTCCCCATGGTGCTCGACCTGGTGACCCGTTCGATCAGCGGTCCCCTCGACATCCGGGGTGACCACTCGGACCTTTACTTCGCCATACACACCGGGTGGATCGTCCTGCTCGCCCGGGATCCGCAGGCGGTCTATGACATGAACATCATGGCGGTTCGCATCGGTGAGCACCCGGACGTCATGCTCCCGGTAATCGTGGCTTACGACGGCTTCTTTACCAGCCACCAGAAGCGGCGGGTGGAGTTCTTCAAGAACGGGGAGATCGTGCGGCAGTTCGTGGGCGAGCGCAAGCAGCCGTTCACAACTGTTGATCCGCGTCATCCGGTGACCATCGGCGGTTACATGAACGATCCCGACCTCATCAATAACAAGTACCAGCTCAAGCTGGCCATGGATGCTGCGTACGAGCGGGTGATCCCGCAGGTATTCGCAGAGTACGCCGAGCTCAGCGGCAGGGAGTACCCGCTGGTCGATCTCTACCGCATGGAAGACGCCGAGGTGGCGGTCTTCCTGCTCAATTCGGCGGCCGAAACGGCCAAAGACGTAGTCGACCGGCTGCGGGCGCAGGGCCACCGGGTGGGCGTGATCAGCCCCAACGTCCTGAGGCCTTTCCCGATCCGGGAGATCCGTAGCGCGCTGCGCAACGTTAAGGCGCTCGTCATCGGCGAGCGAGCCGATTCCTACGGCGGCTACGGCGGTAGCGTCAGCCACGAGGTCAAGGCTGCGCTGAAGGACGACCCGGAGAACCGGACGCTGGTCGCTACCCGCATCTACGGCCTGGGCGGCAAAGACTTCTATGATGACGAAGCCGAGAGCTTCTTCCGGCTGGGCCTGGATATCGCCCGCACCGGCAGGGTGGAGGTACCTTACGACTATTCCGACGTGACGCCCGGAGACCCGCAGGTGCAGCCGGTTCAGGCGGTCGAGCCGCTGCGCAAGGAGGAGGTTAACCTCGGGCTCACCCAGGCGGAAAAGGACCCGGCCACGGGCGAGGTGAAGGTCAAGATCAGCCCGCCCCGGGTTCTGACGGAGAGGCCGAAGCGGATCGTCTCGGGCCACGGCGCCTGCCCGGGTTGCGGCATCTTCTCCGCCGTGGACCAGTTCCTGAAGGGGATCGAGGGAGATGTGGTCCTCCTCTTCCAGACCGGTTGTGGCTACGTCGTCTCCACGGGCTACCCCTTCACGTCACATCGGGTGACCTTCATCCATAACCTGTTCCAGAACGGTGCGGCGACGCTGGGCGGCGTGGTCGACATGTTCGAGGAACGGCAGCGCCGGGGCGAGATTCCGAGCGGCGAGGACATCACCTTCATCATGGTCAGCGGTGACGGTGGCATGGACATCGGCATGGGCTCAGCCATCGGAGCGGCGCTGCGCAATCACAAGATGATCATCATCGAGTACGACAACCAGGGGTACATGAATACCGGCAGCCAGCTCTCCTACTCGACCCCCCTCGGTCACATGACGAGCACGAGCCACGTCGGGCCGGCGGGACGCGGGAAGACGTTCCACCACAAGGATACCCCGCAGATCATGGCCGCCACCAACATCCCCTATGTTTTCACGGGCGTAGAGGCCTTCAACCAGGACCTCGTCCGCAAGGCGGCCAAGGCCCAGTGGTATGCCCGCCACGAAGGTCTGGCTTACGGTAAGCTCCTGGTCAGCTGCCCGCTCAACTGGAGGGCGGACGAGCGGATGGGGACGAAGATCGTCGAGGCGGCAGTCAACTCCTGCTTCTTCCCGCTCTACGAGGTGGAGGAAGGGAAGACGCGGATCACATATGACCCGGAGGAAAAAGGCAAGCGGATTCCGGTGAGCGAATGGCTCAAGATGATGGGCAAAACTCGCCATCTCCTGAAGCCGGAATTCGAGCCGGAGCTAAAAGCCTTCGAGGCCGAGGTGGAACGGCGCTGGCAGCGACTGAAGGCCAAACACGCGCACCCGCTGCTCTGAAGTAGATACCCGCTGCTTCCGAGGCGAAAGGGCGCGGAAAGAAAGCACTGGAACCAGGGGCGAGCGTGAAAGACGGCCAGGAATCGAAGGGATCGAGGCGAAGGAAAGGACGTCCGTCAAGGGCGTCCTTTCCTGTCGGTGCTCAGTTCTACGATGAGTGGACCTGGGACGGGGAGCGAGCAGGAAGCGGCAGTAATCGGCAGCAGTGCAGCGGAGAAGGGCGGAGTTCGCGGGCAGGACCGGGGAGCAGGGTGGGGAGTAGAGAGGGGCTTCGATGGAAAGGACCGGAGAGGCCAGCCGAGTTGAGGAAGACCGGCCCGGAGGAGCCACAATAGCGGCTACAGCAGCACCGGTACCACTACCGGCCGGCGGACCAACCGCCACGCCGGCGGGGTCTCCCTGCCCGGCGGCGGAGGAGCGGGTGGCCGCCATGCGCTGGAGCATCTGGGATGGATTCTTCGGTTCCCTCAGCGATAACCTGGTCGTTCCTTTCCAGGTACTCTTCGCGCTTTTCCTTGGGGCGACGAAGACGCAGGTTGGGTTGGTGATCGCGCTGCCACTCCTCGTGGGGAGCGTGCTGCAGTTTCCCCTGGCCAGCCTGGTAGACCGTGGGATAAGCCGGAAAAAGATGTATCTTTATACTAACCTGGTTGCCCGCCTTCTATGGCTGCCTGCGGCCATCCTTCCGCTATTGGCCGGGCGCGGAGCGGCTGCAAACTTATTCATCGCCCTCGTTACCATCCGCAGTGTCTTTGCCTCCGCCGCCCTCCCCGGGTGGACATCCCTGATGGCGGACGTAGTTCCCCGGGGACGGCGTGGAGCCTACTTCGCCTGGCGTAACGCCGTCGTCAACCTGGCTGCGTTCCTGGCGGCGGTGGGAGCCGGATCGTTCATCCGAAGCCTGCCGGGAGGTTTAGGCTACCAGCTCGCGTTTCTCTTCGCCTTCCTGTCCGGATGTGTAGCATTGGTTTTCTTTACGCGGGTTCCTGAACTTCCCGCACCCGCAAACCAGCAATCTTCCTCACCTGGATTGGGTGGGGATGTCACCAGTCTCCCGGCGGCTGGCAGCAAGCCTTCGCCCGTCGTCGGACTGGTCTCCCGGCAGGAGGCGAGGAAGCCTTCGGGGACGCCATGGGCCGGGCAAATCAAAGCGTTCTGGCATGACTTCGCCGGGGATGCCCTGGGTGGCTTCCTTTGGACCTCGGTGCTTTGGACCTTTGCGGTCAACCTCGCCGGCCCGCTTTTGCCCGTTTACTTCCGGGAAACCCTGCTGGGCGACGAACGCATCTGGGGAATTGGCCAGGGAACCTTTTTCGTCGTCACCATGCTCGCCCAGCGCTACTGGGGGCGTCTTGCGGACCAAACGGGACCGCGGCGTACGCTCCTGCTCTCCGGGGTGGGAGCGGGATTGCTGCCGGTGTTTTGGATCATGGCTCGCGCCCCGGTACACATCGTTTGGGCGGAGGTCTGGAGCGGGTTCGTCTGGGCCGGGTACAACCTGGCCGCGTTCAACCTGTTGCTGGAAGTTACTCCCGAAGAGCACCGGGCCCGGGCCGTGGGTGTCTACAACCTCATGGTCGGGGTAGCGTCGGCCACCGGCCCTCTGATGGGTGCACGCCTGGCCGAACACTGGGGTCTGGTACCAATCTTCGCCATCTCCGCTGCGTTGCGCCTGCTGGGCTTGCTCAGCATCGGCCGGAGGGTGAAAATAGACACTGACAAGCCGTGGCGCTGGCGTGACCTCCTGCCCGTCTTTCTCGAGCGTCTCATGGGCCGAACCGGTGTGCGGTTGCGCTGGGCGCTGCTGCCGGCCGCGGGGGCGGAGCGGGCGAGGCCGAGCGAGGGCGGACTGGCCAGGAGTCAGGTCGAGTTGGGTGGACCGCCACGGGTCTGACACGGAGGAGAAAAGATGCTCGATCTCAAACTTATCCGAACTAACCCCGACCTGGTGCGGGAGGCACTCCGCCGCCGGCACGAAGAGGCGCCGCTGGAGGCCTTGCTCGCCCAAGACGAGGAACGGCGGCGGCTCCTGGCGGAAGTGGAGTCGCTTAAAGCGGCACGCAACCGGACGTCAGAAGAGATCGCGGCGCGCAAAAAGCGCGGCGAAGAGACGGGCGATTTGATCGCCAGGATGCGCCAGGTCTCCGACCGTATCCAGGAGCTGGACGCTAAGGTCCGGATGGTGGAGGAGCAGATCCAGACCCTGCTGCTGGCCATTCCCAACCTCCCTCACCCCTCCGTGCCTGAAGGGCGGGACGAGCGAGACAACGTCGAAATTCGTCGTTGGGGCGAGCCGCGGCGGTTCGACTTTGAACCCCTTCCCCATTGGGAGCTTGGGGCGCGCCTCGGTCTACTCGAGTTCGAGCGGGCAGCCAAGATCTCGGGAGCCCGCTTTGCCGTCTTTACCGGCCTGGGGGCCAGGCTCCTGCGGGCGCTGGCCAACTTCATGCTCGATCTCCATGTCAATGAACACGGTTACCGGGAAGTCTTCCCCCCTTTCCTGGTGAACAGCGCCAGCATGACCGGTACCGGGCAACTACCGAAGTTCGCCGAAGATGCGTTCAAGGTCGACGGCCAGGATCTGTGGCTCATTCCGACGGCGGAGGTACCGGTGACCAACCTCCACCGGGACGAGATCCTGGACGCCAAAGACCTGCCTATCTACTACGTCGGGTATTCTTCTTGCTTCCGGAGTGAGGCGGGCTCTTACGGCCGGGACACCCGGGGACTCATCCGCATGCACCAGTTCGAGAAAGTGGAGCTCGTCAAGTTTGTCCGGCCCGAGACGAGCTACGAGGAGTTGGAGAAGCTGGTTCACGATGCGGAGGACGTGCTCCAGCGGCTCGGCCTTCCCTACCGGGTGCTCCTCATGTGCACCGGTGACCTCGGCTTTGCACAAACCAAGAAGTATGACCCCGAGGTATGGATGCCGAGCTATGGGCGCTACGTGGAGATCTCCTCCTGCAGCAACTTCGAGGATTTCCAGGCCCGGCGGGCGAACATTCGCTTCCGGCCCCAACCCGGCGCCCGGCCCGAATACGTCCACACCTTGAACGGCTCGGGCCTGGCCATCGGTCGTACTCTGGCCGCCCTGCTCGAAAACTACCAGCAAGCCGACGGCTCGGTCGTGATCCCGGAGGCGCTCCGGCCCTACATGGGCGGCCTCGAGATGATCCGCCCGGAAAACTGACAGCAGCCGGCTCGATAGGGAAGAGGAAATGAAAGGGACGGAGAGGGAGGTCGCGCACGGTGGCGGTCCCACTACCGGTCGCTCCGGAAGTCCTGGCTTGTACGTTGATGGCCCTGCTCGTGGCGGCATCGGTGGTCGTGCTGGCTCCGTTGCCAGTCAACTGGGCGCTGGCAGCCCCGGCCCGGCCGGTTCTCGACGGCACATTCGTTCAGAATTGGCTGGTCCAGAATTGGGACGATGAGACGTGGGAAAAGGAGTTTGCCTACCTGGCCGAGGCTGGTATGACCTACCTCATCGTTCAGGGGACGGCCGACGGGCAACCGGGCGGGCCAACGCGGACGTATTACCCGACTCGGATTCCCGGCTGTGAGCAGGTACCGGGTTCTCCCGATCTGGTGGAAAAGTACTTGTATTACGCCCGCAAATACGGGTTAAAGGTGTTTCTCGGCCTGAATATGCATCCCGATTGGTGGCGCAAGGGGGCCACCGACCGCGAGTGGCTCCTCGGGCAGATGGAGCTCGGGAACGCAATTGCCAGGGAGCTATATGAAAGGTACTTTCCGCGCTACCCGGACACGTTTTACGGTTGGTACTGGGCCTGGGAGATCGATAACGTAAACTTCCGCGATCCAGTTCAGCAGGAGAACTTGATCGAGGCGCTCAACCTGCAGCTCGATTTCCTTACGGCCCTCGATTCACGGCTGCCTTTCATGTTTTCACCGTTCATGAATTCACGCCTGGGCAGGAAAGAACAGTACCGGGACTTCTGGATCCGCATATTTGCCGCAACGCACCTGCGTGAGGGAGATATATTCTGTCCACAAGACGGGCTGGGGGGCGGCACGACAGTCGAGAATTTCCGGGACTGGCTGGTTGAGCTGCGCAAGGCGGTGGACACCAAGCCGGGGTTGCACTTTTGGTCGGACCTTGAGATCTTCGATAGCCAGGGTTATTCTGCCCCCCTGTCCAGGGTCGTCCTTCAGCTCCAGGAGGAAGCCCCGCTGGTCGACAACATCGTCAGCTTTGCCTATACGCACTACTACAGCCCCAACGTGGTCGTACCCGGATTCCACCGCACCTACCTGGATTACTTGCGCACGGGGCAGCTGGAGACAAACCCGCCATCACCGCCTGCCAACCTGAACGCGGCGGCTCTTTCCAGTGGTGGTGTATTGGTATATTGGGAGCCAGCTCAGGACGAGCACGGCATCTTCAGCTACGAAGTATACCGTGATGGTGAGCTGGTTGGTGTCAACCGGGCGCCCAGGCCCAACGAGAGGCTCGACTCCCTTTTCTGGGAAAGCTTTGTCGACACCGGAGCACCGGGGGGCAGGACCTTCACCTACCGGGTGAGGGCCGTGGACTTTGCAGGAAACCGGTCGGAATGGTCGGAGCCGGTCGAGATAACTACACCAGCTGTCTGAAGGCGAGCAGGCGAAAGACGGCGCCCGTTGGGTGGACGCCTCCGGCGGGGAAGCACCGCAGGGAAGCGGGCGGGGTATTGTGAGAGCGATGCCGGGAGAGGGTGCAGCAGTACGCTTACGGCGGTAACACAGGCGGCGTCGTCCGTCTGGCCTTTTCTTCCCCTCATTGTGCTAGGGTTGGTCCTCGTCTTCATCTTTAGGCGTCCGAAGGGTCTTTCCGAGGTATGGTTCACCACCGGCGGAGCCGGGCTGCTGCTAGCCCTGGGCTACCTGGATGCTGCGGACGTGAGTGCGGTACTGGGGCAAACCGCGCCAACCCTGGCTTTCCTGGCCGGGATGCTCGTGGTAGCATTCGTCGCCGAGCGGGCCGGGGTTTTCCAACTCCTTGCCGACCGCATGGCGCGGCGGTCCGGCGGTTCACCCGTCAAGCTGTACGTGTTGCTCTTCCTCCTGGGCTCAGCCACGACCATTTTCTTTTCTCTCGATACCACCGCGGTGACCCTCACCCCAATCGTGCTGGCAATCGCGGCCCGGCTGGGTTTGCCACTTCTTCCTTTCGTATGGCTTGCAGTCTACACCTCCAACGCCGCGTCGTTACTCCTGCCGGTGAGCAACCTGACCAATCTGATCGCGGTCGGCCATTATGGCATCCCGTTTTGGGAGTATGCCCGGGCCATGTTTTGGCCGGCTGTGTTCGTCCTTGCCTTCAACCTCCTCTTTTTCGTATTCCTCTTCCGCGACCAGCTGAAGTCGGGAGACAGGCCTTCCGCTCCACCGGAGAAGCCCCCGGATGACCATAGCGCTGGGGCCCGGCTACCCGATGAAACGTTCACCCGCTGGGTGGGAGTGGGGCTTTTGGCGCTGCTCTCGGGCTTGGGGCTCTCTCCCTACCTCAACTGGCCGCTCTGGCAGGTCTCCACCGTAACGGCCCTGCTGCTGACGCCGCTCGCACTGGGACGGCGGGTCATCACGCCCCTGGAACTGGTTCGAAGCGTATCCTGGAACGTGATCCCGTTTGTCTTCGGTCTATTCCTCATCATCCGGGCGGTTGAACCCGGCTTCTACCGGCTGCTCGAAGCCGCTCATCTCCTCACTCTGCTCGGAGAGCCGCAGCAGGCAGCTACCGCGGCGGGAGCTGTGGCAGTTGGACGGGCTGCGACCGGAGCGGCGGCCGGCGTAGCGGCGGCGGCCGGGGCAATCGGGCCCGGAACGGCGGCGACGGGAGGTGGGCCCGTAACGGCGCCGGCGCATACAGCCGCGGGTGGCCACGGGATGATGGCGTCCGGCCCGGACGGCGTTTTCGATCTGGTGGGGGCCGCCGCCCGCTTCGCCGTCCTGGGGGCAGTCTCGGCCAACCTGGTGAATAACCTCCCGGCCGAGCTGCTCTTCCTGGACCTTACCAGGCCCGGTCCGTCCCTGTGCGGTCTTTTGCTGGGCGTCAACCTCGGTCCCAACCTGACTATCATTGGGAGCCTTGCAACCATTCTGGTTCTTTCCCTGGCCCGCCAGGCGGGAGCCGTGGTTTCTTTCCGGGATTACCTGCGTCTGGGTGTGCTCATGACCCCTGCCCTGCTCCTGGCGGCGCTGGCGGGAGTGCTGGTGGCCGCCGGCCTGGGCTGGCTGCCGCCTGCGGGCTAGCGCGGCAGCTTAGATCGTTGTTCATGACGACGCGGTTTCAGAAAATAACTTGGCTGCCAGCCCCAGGCCGGCCGCGGCTTCGGCGACCGTAGCGCGGAGCCGGTCGAGATACTCGCGCGGGCTGGCGATGTACTCGCGCAGGGTCTCGGCTGCCTCAGCGGATGCCACCTTAAGGAAACGGCTGACGGAGGCAGGATACGGGTTGAAGCGATCCACCATTACCCGGACGACACCAGCGTCGCGGACTGCCGTCAGGATCGAACGCACGGCCGGCCGGGAGTCGGCATGATATGGGAGGACCGGACTGATGAACGCCCAGGTGGAGATGCCCGCGTCCGCCAAGCGCCTGAGGGCCGCGAGCCTCCTGGTGGCCGGAGGCGCCCCCGGCTCGTATCGCTTGCTCACCGCATCATCCGCGGTGGTGATGGTCATGCCCACCTCAACACCAGGGATATCCTGGAGCACATCAAGATCGCGCAAGACTAGGTCCGATTTGGTCAGGATAGAGACCCTGAGCCAGGAATTGGGCCGCGAGGCGTCGGGCTCGAGGAGCGAAGCATCCGGACGGGTGAGAAGGGGGAGCGCCTGCTGTGCCGGTTCGTTGACCGCGGTGGCGATGACCTCCAGGCAGGCTCGTGTGACCCTAAACGTGCGTTCGAGCGGCTGATAGGCGTCGGTTACGCTGGATATGAAGACCTCGGGCGGGCTGCCTTTGGCCCGGCGTCTGAGGTGCTGCAGGTCCCGCCGGAGCGTATCGGCCACGTTCACCTTCACATCCACCCACCGGCCCCAGGGCCGCCCGTGCGGTGCGAACCTGCCCATGAATGAGGCATAGCAATAGACGCAACCGTGGGCGCAGCCGGTGTACGGGTTGAGGGCGTGGTCGGCGATGCCCGACTTGACCAGAGCTGACTTGCAGAGAACCTTCCTCACCATTATCTGCGTTCCACGCACTTCGCCTCCCGCGGTCACAGCATACCGCAACCGGACAGACGCGGCAGGGGGCGGATACAGCACGGGTGTTGACCGCCGGTTGCAACAAGGATACCTTGAAAGAAACGTCATATGATCATAGGTGGCGGGTGGTGACATGCCCAGAACATTAATGGAACGACAGGCTGAGCTCCTGAAAGCCCTCGGCCATCCAGCGAGGCTCTTCATCGTCCAGATGCTGGCAGAAGCGGCGGAAGCGGCAGAAGCGCCAGATGAAGCGGAAAGGGCAGGCGCAGCCGGAGCCGGCGAGAAGTGCGTCTGTGAGATCATCCCGGCTCTCGGAATGGAACAATCCAGTGTCTCCAAACACCTGGCGGTGTTGCGTGAACGGGGAGTTGTCGAGGTTCGCCGGGAAGGGACCCGTATGTTCTACCGGCTCACCGACCGGCGGGTAATGGCGATCGTGCGGTTGGCCCGGGAGATCTGTGTAACCCAACTGGCGCAAGCACAGCGGATGCTGGCGGAGACGCCGCAGCAAGGCCGCCAGGCGCTTCCTGGGGGGGAGGTGCCGCCGGCGTAAGTGACGGTTGACACTATCACGTGACCACGATAACATAATATGCGAATAGATTCATAGATGCTGGGAAGGAGAGAGAGCTCATGCGGATCGAAGTATTGGGGCCCGGGTGCATGAAGTGCCAGACCCTCTTGCGGAACGTGGAGCAGGTGCTGGCGGAGACCGGTATCCACGCTGAGGTAGCGAAAGTGACGGATGTCTTCGAGATTGCCGCCCGGGGCGTCAATCGAACTCCTGCCATTGCCATCGATGGAGAGTTGAAGCTGCAGGGCCGGGTGGCGACCGTGGACGAGATCAGGGGTTGGTTGGTAGGGAATTCGGCGACGCAATAGGCGGTTAAGATTCATATTGAGTGCCACCGGCGAGGTGGCTTTTTTTGAAGTCCGATTCATGAATTAATGATCATGAAGGGGTAGATGCTTTGAATGAGCAACTGGCGCCAGCTTGCCCTCATCGGCTCCGGTTTCCTGTTAGCATACTTCGTTCCGTTCAGCCATCCTCGGATATCCAGGGCGATCCTCGAGGGGTTCTACATGCTGCACGATTACGCCCGCGAACATGTCCTCTTTTGTCTCATACCGGCCTTGTTCATAGCGGGAGCGATCGCCAACTTCGTTTCGCAGGCCTCGGTGCTCAAGTACTTCAGCGCGCAGGCCAACCAATGGCTCTCTTACGCAGTTGCCTCCGTTTCCGGGGCTGTGCTTGCGGTCTGTTCGTGTACCGTGTTGCCCCTGTTTGCGGGGATCTACCAGCGTGGTGCGGGTCTCGGGCCGGCCGTCGCGTTTCTATACTCGGGCCCTGCCATAAACGTTTTGGCCATCATTCTCACGGCCAGGGTGTTGGGATGGCAGCTGGGGCTTGCCCGGGCAGCGGGGGCAGTTACCCTCTCGGTGGTCATCGGTCTCGTGATGGCGTACCTCTACCGCCGGGAAGAAGAGGAACGTGCGGGCGTAGTGGCTGCACAGATGGCGGCCGCACTCAAACAGCGCGACTCCCGCAGCGGAAGTCAGACGTTACTCTATTTCACAACCATGTTCACCATTCTGATCTTTGCGGCCTGGGGGAAGCCGGCGGACGCAACGGGGTTCTGGGCCGCAGTCTACCACTTGAAATGGTACCTCACCGCCGCTTTCCTACTGATTCTCGCTTACATGCTGAGGAAGTGGTTCCGTCGCGATGAGATCGTGTCGTGGATGGACGCCACTTCCGGTTTTGCCGTTCAGATACTGCCGCTTTTGTTTGCCGGTGTATTGGCGGCAGGGCTGTTAATGGGCCGGCCCGGCACCGGCGCCGGGTTGATCCCGTCGCGTTGGGTCGTGGCCGCCGTGGGCGGTAATTCACTGCGGGCCAATCTGGTGGCGTCGGTAGTGGGAGCGCTGATGTACTTTGCCACCCTGACAGAAGTCCCCATCTTACAAGGGTTGGTAGGTTCCGGCATGGGCCGGGGACCTGCCCTGGCGCTGCTTCTGGCAGGTCCCGCGCTCAGTCTGCCCAGTATGCTGGTAATCCGGAAGGTCGTTGGCACGAAGAAGATGCTGACCTACGTGGCACTGGTCGTGACCATGGCAACCATATCCGGCATGGTTTTTGGCGCGATTGCCCCGTGACGGATGCGGGAACCGGGCCGGACTCCGGGTTAGACTTCGCGCGACTCGAGCAGGCGGGCGGCAATGGCCGCCAGGAGCAGGTATATCGCGAGGATGGCGACACTTACGGCCACGGCGACCGCAGCCGGGCTGGGGTTCGTTCTCTGCCAGAACGTCAAGGCGGCTTCGACCACCGGACTGATGGCCTGCTTCAACCCGGGGATCTCGGCGAGGATGGTGAGGAGCAGTGGCAGGTACAGCAGGTACTGGGCGGCACGAACGCCCCACCGGAAGGAGATCGCCAGCGAAGTTCTAGCGAAGAGCAGAGAGATACCGGCGACGGCCGCCAGCACCCAGATGGATGCAGCTATACCAGCGATTACCGTTCTCAGTTCACCGAGGACCTCGCTCCGGACGAGGGGGTCAAGGCCCGAGGTGGGTTCGTCTAGGATGAGCAGGTCGGGATGATGGGCAAGGGCCAAGGCCAGCTCGGCCTTGACGCGTGTGCCCTTGGATAGTTCCTTTACCTGCTTGCGGGCGGGCACGTCAAAACGGGCGAGCAAGCGCTGAAACTCAACTTCGTCCCAGTCCGGGTAGAGGCGCGAAACGAAGCGGCCCAGCCAGGCCAGGTTCAGTTCGTCGTAGAGAAACGGCTCTTCAGGCACAAAACCTATGCGGGATAGTATCCGGTGGTGGTTGTTGGCGTGTGGAAGGCCGAAGACCGTGACCCGCCCGCGGGTGGGACGAGCCATACCCATGATGAGACGCAGCAGCGTGGTCTTGCCCGCTCCGTTTGGCCCGATCAAAGCGGTTATACAGCCGGGCTCGAGCTCGAGGTCAATCGGTCCAAGGGTGAAGTCACGGTACTCCTTGACCACGCCCTCGAGCCGAACCGGGGCCAGGGATGCGGAATTGACCGCAGAGCTCGTAAGCAGTCCGGGAGCCATGGTTGCTGCGGGCGACATTCAATCCACCTCTTCCTTGGATGAAGTCAGGGAGTCCATGATCTCGGAAACCATCTCTTTTACACGCCGTGGGCTCACCCCCAATTGCATAGCCTGGGTAATGGCGGTGATCAGAAGTGAACGGGCGTTTTTCTCTTGTTCTTCCCGGCGCCGGTCCGGCTCGAGAGGGGCGACGAAGCTGCCGGTTCCCTGCCGGGTCACGATCAGTCCGGCACGCTCTAGCTCCTCATACGCCCGGCGGGTGGTGATGACGCTGGTCTGCAGCTGCCGGGCAAGGGTACGCACCGAGGGGAGCAATGTCCCCGGGGCAAGCCGGCCGGCCAGAACGAGTTCCCGTAGTTGATCCACCAGCTGCTGATAATACGGCCGCGGATCGCCGGGCAGGAGCGCAATGGGTAAAGCGGGGGTTTCGCCATCTGCTGGTGGCCGGCCCGCGTTGGGAGACCGCTCCAAAGAGTGTTTACCTCCCATACTGTGTATAGCCACAATGCACAGTATGGCCTGAGGTGGGTAGGCTGTCAACAGGAAGTTTGTTACATCCGGTCGCCCGTGTTAGAATTTGGTTGGTTGGTACTGGCAGTTGCCAAAGACGCGGGAGGGTGACAGTACCTTGCCGTCCGACGACTATATCGCTTTTGAACGACAAGAGGACGCCCGCCGCCTGGAAGCAGTACGGCGTCGCCGCAAACGGATTGATGAAGCTCTCCCTCGTATAGTAGCAGCCTTGAGCGCTTTTCCCAATGTGCAACGTGCTATTCTCTTCGGTTCGGTCGCCCGTGGGGATGTAGCTGCTGACAGCGATATCGACATCGCCGTGGAAGGTTTGTCACCTGCGGATTATGTGCGGCTATGGCTTCGCATCGAAGAAGCGGCGGGGGGAGTCTCGTTCGATTTGGTAGAACTTGACAAGGTGTCGTCTTGGCTGCGCGACGTGATAGTCGAGGAAGGAGCAGTGATCTATGACCGTGCCGGCGCGGGCGAGAAGGATAGCGGATCTTCGCAAGCTGCTGATCATTATGGAGAGTGATCTTGCTACGATGGCCCGGCTCGCGAAGCAGGCCGAAGAAGCCTTGAAGCTTTGGGGTGCGGCCGTGAAGCCGTCCGAGATCGAGGTGGCCGGAGTGGCCCTGCTGCTTCACCACTATTATACCGCGGCTGAGCACACTTTCCAATCGATAGCTCAGATTCTGGACCTGACGTCATATTCTGGCGAGGCCTGGCATCGAGAGCTTTTGCAGGCGATGGGAATAGCATTGCCAGGTGTCCGTGATCGGGTGTTAGCACCAGATACGGTACGATATCTTGACGAGCTGCGAGGTTTTCGCCACGCGGTACGTCATGCGTACGAGTATGACCTGCGGTGGGAGCGGGTACGGGCCTTGGCTTGGAACCTGGTCAAAAGCCACGCACTCTTAGAGCAAGACCTGCAAAGATTGGTTGCTGAGCTGGAGCGTCGAATCGCAGCCTTACAGCAGGAGGATATGGCGGAGGGGGCGGGATTCGAACCCGCAAGCCCGTGAGGGCGGCGGTTTTCAAGACCGCTTCGCTACCGTTACGACACCCCTCCGCGCGATGCAGTCGTTCTTATTATAGCGCACATCGGGCGTGTGGAGACCGGCGTTTCTCTGTGCCTCCGGTCGGTCGGCCCATCGTTGGCCGGTCTCGGCGCCGGCGCGGCTACCCCGCCGCGCCTTGTTCTTCAGGTCCTAGAGCGGGCTTGCGGCCAGATCTTGGCCTGCGAGTGTGCGGTACTCGGCTGTTGGGAGCCTCCCTCCTTTTCCGAGGTTTCGGGCGGGTGTATCTTGCCAGGGGCGGCAGGAAGTAGTCAATCGACCTAGAATAACACAATGTATGATGGCGCACCTGCCGGGATCGCAGAACCATCGCAGTCGGCTCAGCACGTATACGGGGGAGGACAGCCACATTTCGGGGTCTACCAAGACGAGGAGGGATTCTGGTCATGCGTACCGGTCGGTTGATGATCCTCGGCTCGGTCGTGGTTCTGGTACTGGCGGCCGCGGCGGCCATCCCGGCTCTCGCCGCCCAGCCGGTGTCGGTAACGGCGGTCAAGGCTACCAGTGCCCCGGTGATCGACGGCAAGTGGGACGATCCGGCCTGGCTCGACGCGGCTCTGGCCGGGTCGAAGGTCAGCGGTTTTATCACGCATATGGGGGATGCCATCTCTCAGGGCCAGACTATAGTGTTCATAACCTGGGATGACGAGAACCTGTACCTTTTCTACAAGAACTACCGTGCGGACATGGACGCAGTTCCCGCCACCATGACCGACCCCGGTTCGGCGGTCTGGAACGAGGATGACAACGAGCTCTTCATCGATCCCTTCCACGATCGTATGAGCCACATCCAGTTTGCCTGGAACGCGTTGGGGACGAAGTGGAGCTCTCTCGGCGACTACGAAAGCTGGCAAGTGGCGGTCTCCAAGGACGAACATTCCTGGAGCAGCGAAGTGGCAATCCCGTGGGAGATCATTGGCGTGACCCCGCAAGTCGGCCTGGTGCTCGGACTCAACGTGACGAGCCATGACATCCAGGCGGATCAGTGGAACTGCTGGTCGCCCACCTTCGGCACGTTCCTCAACCCGCTGCGCTTTGGCGACCTGGTCCTGGCCGGGCCCTACGAGAGGCCGTAGGGGCGTAGCAGAAGAAGGCATAGCAGGAAACCGGGCTGACGGCGAGGGCGGAGCCAGGCCCAGATCGATCCCGGCAGGTGCGGCTCCGTCTCCACCGGTGGCTCGGTACTGCTGGAGCGCGGAACCGACCAGTATCCTGGTGAGCGGTTGACAGAGTTCACAGGTTGTGATAGCCTCGGGTTGTTTCCAGTCGCCCTTTGGGCAGTTGGCCGTGAACGTGCGGAAGGGTGGCCGAGAGGCCGAAGGCAGTCGCCTGCTAAGCGATTGTAGGGGCTTAAACCTCTACCGAGGGTTCGAATCCCTCCCCTTCCGCCACCTTTGTGACTCCTGGATGGCTCGGTCGGACGGAAACGACATCGTGACTTGACTTTTGCCAAGGAGGAAGGCGCCTCGGCGGGTAGATTGCCGCCGGGGCGTTTGTTGTACCCGGCAGCCAGCTGTGCCCGGCTGCTCCGGCGGTTCGCGGAGCTCTGGGGCCTGGCCGACCCGGCGTTGGGCTGAAGCTGACGGGCGGCGGAGCAGAAAGGAGGTTCGCGCCCTGGAAGACCACCAGGAATGGCAGGAGAAGGCAGACCAGAAGGGACAAGGGGATGCTCCGCCGCATGTCGTGCTCTTCGGGGAAAGGGTCCGCCTACGGCCGCTGCGACGGGAGGACCTGCCGGAACGTCTCGCCCTGGAGGCAGATCCGGAAGTGCAGCTACGGACGCTGGGGGAGGAGACCGGCGAGGTTTCAGGCCTGGCTGGCCCGGAGGAATGGTTCTCGGTTCTGGCGGGCGATCCTCGATCGGAACAGTGGGCAGTAGAGGCAGACGACGGGACATACATAGGTGACCTCGACCTCCACAGCATTGGCCTCCAGCCTCCCGGCGAGCCATGCCACGCCTGGCTCAATGCTTTCTTCGGCCGCCGGGAATACTGGGGCCGGGGGTTGGAAGAAGATGCTGTGCGAACGCTGCTCGTTCATGCCCGCAGGGATTTAGGCATCGAGAAGATCTCCACGGAAATCCTGGAGACGGACTCTGATCTCCTGCGGGTGCTGGAGCGGGTCGGGTTCCGGCTGGACGAACGGCTGGAGAAAGCCGTGAACGGGAAGGATGTCCTTGCTCTTAGCATCGACCTGAGCTGAGGGAGAAAGACCCCGGGTGGGATTGCCCTGGAACTACCGCATTACCTGCCGACTACTCCGAGGTAACCTCCACCACGGTCGAGGCTGTAACGCCCCCGACCTCGACGGAGACTCGTACCCGGCCCGGCGCTTTGGCGATGATTCGGCCGCTTTGCGGGTCGATACTGGCTACCCTTTCGTCATCTACACTCCAATGGCGGGCGACGGAAGGGTTCGAGGCGTCGATCGGCAGGCGCAGCGGCGGACGCGTGGCAGTGTAAAGGTCGGCGACCGCCCACGGCGTGACCGTCGTTCCGCGGCGGATCTTCGCCGGTAGCCCGCCGATGCTCAGGCTTTGCACCAGCGGCACGATTGACCAGCGCGCGGGGCCGTCCGGTGGTAAAGTCAGCTCCAGCCAGTGGTAGAAGCCGCCCGCTTCGGGTTCAGCGGCCAGTGGTTTGCCCCCTCCCCCGGTTACCAAATACGGGATCCCCGCTTCCTGTTGAGCAAGAAAGAGCGCAGGAGCGCCGGCAACGAACAGTATCTCGCTCTGGGAGCGCTGGCGCGCGTCCGCGAGCAGCGCTACCAGTTGGGCCGGTTCTTGCGGGTCTGTCCATGCTAGGGGCTTACCCGCGGGAAGAGGAGCCAGAGGGGAGCGGTAACTAAAGATAACGAAGCGCCGGATCGACTTACCAGGCCGGTCGGCGAGTTCCAGCTCCTGCTTCAACCATTCCCACTGGGTGGGGTCGTATCCGGCCAGCCCGTCTACCGTGTCCAGGCCAAGCAGCCGGTTGGGGCCTAAGTCCAAGCGGAAAGTAATTGGTCCGCACGCCTCCCGGAAACGTGCTCGGGAACCCGCAGGGTCGACCGGGGAAAGCTCGGTTTGGCCGGGGATGACCAGATACGGGAGGCCTGCCGACTGGAGGAGCTTGGTGGCCCGCAGATACAGAGCCTCAGCGGGCCGGGCGACGAGGTCCCCGACGACCACGACCAGGTCCGGGCCTTGTTGCCGGGAAGCCCGGTCTTGCAGGCGCCGTAGAATCTCGCCGAATATACGTTCACCGGCTCCGTCTGCCGGGTCATCCAGGGCCGGACCGCTCACCACCGCCATCCGCAACGAACGGGTGGGAGCAGTGGCCGCGGCCGGCCCGGCCGGTGCCAGGGGCTGGACCTCAAACGTCCACCGGATCTCAACTGAACGGCCTGCTTCTGGCGGCTGGCCGGCGGGTACCGGAACGGTGGGACGCAGGTCGGCGGCCCGCAATTCGGCCGGGGGCAGGTCAGACGGGGACGGGCCGGGTGGCAGCAGGTCAGCCGCCGGTGCCTCGACTAGAGCCTTGGCCGGCGACGATGCAACCGGCCTCGGAACCAAGGTAAGTTCGAGTCTTGCTTCATGATGCCCGGGAGCGAGAGGCTGAACGGGCACGAACCAGAACATTCCGCTTTGGGGGTCGAACGCACCCTCTCCGTAGACGAGACGTCCCCATGGGGTCTCGGACAGTTCACGATTCCAGACCGGGGCCGCATCCAGGAAAAAGCGGAGCGAGGAGGGATCTACCCCATAGCTGGCAGGGGGACGGAGGCGCACGGTCAGGCGGGGCGTGGGTGTCGGGCTGGTAGTGCCGTCGGCGGGCTGCAGGTCAGTGAAGAGGGCAGAGCCGGGCCACTCCTCCGTACTGGCCGGGGCCGCGGGCGATGCTGGCGGCTTCGGTATCGATGCCGGCGTTGGCGCTGGCGTTGCCGGTGACGGAGCGGTCACTGTTGATGTAGGCGCGGCCGGTGAGGCAGGCGTTCCCGCCGTCGTCGTCTTCGCCGGTGAAGGGGAAGGGGTCGTCAGCGTTCCCCGGGCAGTTATGATCACTTCGTCCGGGCGTGGGGGCCAGGTGGTGAGCTCATGGATGAGGCCGATGAGCGGGAGCCCGGCCACAAGGTCGTCGGGAGAGGGGCTTGTCGTGCCGGCAGGGGGATATCGGAGCTCAAGCCGGATTCCACTCAAAGTTACCGGAGAAGTAAAATCCCCGGGCAGGGGGGATACGAGGTAGTACCACACCCCTTGTGAACTGGCAGCGCTTGACCAGGCCGGCCCTCCGGGCAGGGCGAAGGCGGGGCTCTCAACCGTCCGGCCGGAGGCGCCGGTCCAGCGCAGGGCCAACCAGTCCACCGGACCCGTAGCCGGCACGGGCAGGTTTGCAGACGTTGGAATGTATACCCAAAGGCCAATCCCCTGTGTGAGCTTGTCGATAGTGGAGGACGGCTGAGCTGGCCGGGTATCAGGCAGAGGCAGGATCAGGCGGCCGAGGGCGGTAGTTCCCCCGCTGGGGGCGGCAGTCGCCCCGGTTGGGGCGGCGGTTCCTCCGCTGGCGGTAGTTGGCCCGCCGGAGACGAGCGGGCGCAAAACGATCGGTCCCACCCCGGCCGGCCGCGGGAATGGCGAACTCACCGGCTGCCAATAAGTAGAGGATTGGCGGGGAAGCTCGCGCGTCACGGGGGGCTTCCCCACGGCTACCGGCAAGGTGATTTCGAGCTCGGGGCGTTCTCGCAAATGGGCTCTTATGAAACCTCGCCGGGTAGGAGAAAGTTCAGCTGGAGTGGTGCCGGCGGCGGTGAGTGTTCCCTGCTTCGGGTCGAAACGACCGAGGTCCGGCGTCACTTCCCACTCGAGCTGAGAAGGATCGACCGCGACCGGCCGGCCGAGCTTATCCCACGCCCAGACGGTGATCCGGCTCGTCTGACCGGGTGCCAGGAGCAAGCTGCTTGGATCCACGGTCAGCCGGCGGAGGTCGTTGGCGGAGACCGCCTCTCCCTCCCATGTTCCCTGTATCCAACCGCCTTCGGAGGTGAACGTGTGGACGCGGATGGCAAGCCGGCCGGGGGCATCGGCTGCCAGCCTGGCGGTCAGGCCTTCGACCCGCAGTGTGGCATTGGTAGTCAGGGCGTTCCAGGAGAGGGCGGCCGGGGAAACGGGCACCGGGTGGAAGGCGGCATCAACCCCGCTCGCGGAGAGCTGTACCTGCCCGCCGGCCAGGAAACGATGGGAACCGGCGAGGGTTCGGATCTGAATCTGCGACAGGGAACCTGGCGGGGAGGTGTCCCAAATCCGCCAGGCTACCGGTGACCATGGCAAAGCAAGGGTGGAGGACGTACCAAGGGTAGAGGACGTAGAGGACGTAGAAGCTGTAGAAGGCGTAGAAGGCGTCGAAGACGCAGACGATGACGATGCCGGGATTGAGCCTGTGCCAGGGGCAGCGGAGGGCCCGGCTACCGGTCCTGCCGGTAGGGGTTCGCCGGCCTGGTCGGTTTCGCCGCCGCGCCGGCGCAGTTCCAGGGAGAAGCCGGCCGGAAACACGACCGCTTCGGTTGCACCAAGGCTCTGCAGGAAGCGGGCGAGGTCAGGAAGGCTTACGCCCTCCGTGCTCCATCGCCCGCCCGGCCCCCCGGCCCAGGCCGGGCCACGGATCGAGGCCGTCTCTTCGAGTGAAACTATGAGAACCGTCCGATCGTTGTAGGCCAGGGCCAGGCGGGCCTGGGGCCGGTTAACCACCGGGTCGGTCGTCGAGAGAGGTCGGGCAACCCCGGCGGCCAGGAGCACATGGCTGGCGGGGAGCACTTCACGGGCGGTTCGCCATTGGGAGGGGATCAGCTGGAAGGTCAATCGTACGGCCTGGCGGTTCGTCAGGTAGGAAAGCAGGCGGGTGGCCTGCTCGCCGGAGGCTGCCAGGACCGCGCCGTTCGGTGGAATCGAGCTATTGCCACTGCGCCGGACGGCGGTGACGATGGCTTCAAAGGTAGTGTCAGCCCCGGGACGAGGGAGCGGGCTCCCATCCTTTCCCGCCAGCACGAACTCCGTGGTACCGGCGGCAGTGCCGGTGGTCGGGCCATAGCGAGGAGTGAAATAGGTAACGCCGGACCGATGGGGAAGATTAACCTGATCGATGGCAACCGTCACGAAGGGCTGGCCGGTGGGCCGCAGCGGCTCCGCCTTCGCCCAGAGCAGCGGCAGTCCGGTGATAGGCTGGCTGTCGGCCAGCACCCCGGCGGCGGGGAGGCCCGCGGAGGCAGATAGTAGTTCACCCGCCCGGAGGTGGATGCCGGCGGGGTAGATGATGCCTTCCCCAACTGCCTGTTCATCAACTATCTCGGCAATGAGAGCCGGTGTGATGGTCGGGCCCGCAGGGGAGGGCGGTGTGATAGAAGAAGCAGCCGGCGCGGTCGCGGACGGTGACGGAGACGAAGGGGGAACTGGCGACAGGGGTGAGGACGGAGTTTGGGACGACGATGGGGATGGAGATGGGACCGGGGTTGGCAACGAGGCTGAGGAGGAAAACACAGGCGCCGTTGACGCCGTAGGCGAAGTTGCCTCCCCGGATGTTTTACCGGGCCCCGAGATAATCGATGACCCCGGTCTTTCGGTTACGGGGGGGATGGCCGGGGAAGGAAGAGCAGCAGTGGGCTCCTGGGACGATATGACCAAGGGAGTCGAGAGCCCCAGATAAGAGCGATCCAGCACCAGTATCTGCGCCTGATGAACTGCTTTTTCCCCGTTTACCCCCGCGCCTTCGTCTTGCCAGACGATCGTCCGCAAGTGTACGCCCGGGCCTATCGGCTCGAGCTCGTCTTCCAGGGTGGCAGCCTGAAGCCCGGCGTTGATGCCGGTGAAGGCCGTGCCCAGGAAGATGAGGGCGGCCAGGGCAAAGATCAGAGCCGCGTACCGCGGCCGGCGGTGAAGACCAGAAAAGCCACCCAATTCGGAAACCTCCCCGGTAACAGTGGAACGCTTCGACATTACTCAGGGCCCGTCCTGCCGGGAGGAGTTCCCGGCTGGGACAGGTGCGGGGCCGGTCTCCACATGGGTACGGGTCACCCGGCTTCGGTATGCTGGCGGACCTTAGGACTGGGAGGGTCTGGCCGCGGTTTCTCCCTCCGGCCGGGAACGATCGTAGTGCAGGCGGTGGAATCGGAGTGCCTCCCGTACGTGCTGGTCCCAGTAATCCCAGGTATGGCCTCCGGGATGTTCACGATAGTCATGTGGCACGCCGCGTTCTTCCAGGAAGGCGTGGAAGCGGCGGTTCTCTTCGATCAGGAAATCGTCCGTTCCGCAGTCGAAAGCGATGGCGGGCAGGCGGTCGGCGCTGGCCCGTTCCGCCCAATGGTAGATGTCGGCGTCAACGGGGTCAAGCGGTGGGCTGCCGAAGCGTTGGGCGAGAACCGATACGGGCCAAAGGGCACTCGAGTGGGCCCAGACCGAACGAAAACGGTCCGGATACTTGAAGGCCAGGCGCAGTGCCCCAAAGCCGCCCATGGACAATCCCCCGATCGCGGCGGGGCCTTGGTCGACGTGGAAAAGGCGAGCCAGGTGGGGGGGAAGGTCGTTTATCAGGAAGTCCTCGTAACGCTCGTGAGCGGAATAGTTAAGCCAGAAGCTGAGGCCGCCGTCGGGCAGCACCACGAGGAAAGGCGAGGTAGCGGCATAGCGGGCGAGGTTGGAGAAACGCAGCCACCCGGTATGGTCGTCGGAGGCGCCGTGGAGCTGGTAAAGTACAGGGTACGGCCCCGGCCCGGCCGCCGGGTCGGGCAGCAGGACGGTATAGCGTACGTGACGACCTAAGGAGGGACTGAGGAAAGTAATCTCGGCGTAGTCCAAGGTTTCTCCACTCCTAGCAAGCCATACTGGACTGCTGTGGTAGCTACTCGCCCGCGTGCCGTTCGACGCCGCTTCCTTGTTTCCTGCCGCGCTTTACGTTCCGGGCGCGGGGAAGGAGGGTCCCTGCCCATGCAGAGTATACCGGAGCAAAGTCGAGGCGCGATGCCCTGCCTTGTGCCATGGTTGTCCGGACCACCGGGCCGTTGCCTTGACAGGGGCAGGGTGCCGGCTTAGAATAACAACTAGTTTTGGAGCTAAAAACGGATGCGCCCGTAGCTCAGCTGGACAGAGCGTTTGGCTACGAACCAAAAGGCCGGGGGTTCGAGTCCCTCCGGGCGCACCATTTACCACGCTTTTACACCTGGGGCCAAGCATCGGAAGGATGTTCGGCGGCCAGGTTTTTTGTTGGCTGAGCCGGGTATTGCTCTTCTCCTTCGTGGTCATCCTGCTCTATGGAAGACCGGTCGGGCAGTCCCGGGGCCTTGCCGGCCGGGCACAGGCCTGGCCCACGGGCTCGGACGGCGGCCGGCGCAGACGTCGTAACCATGAGAAGGAGAGGAGAAGGCCGAAAATGGCGGCAACGGATGAGAGGCATGAGGCCTCAGGGACCGAAGGCGGCATGGCCGGCATGGGTGGCGTGGGCGGTACCGGGGCGGCAGGGGGAAGCGGTCCTGCTCGTGGCGGTGGCGATGGCCGGCGCCGGCTCCTTATCTGGCTCGAGTGGTTACGGCGGAATCCCCTGGTAACGGTAGTGGTGGTCGTGGCCGCCGTAGCCCTGGGGGCGACCCTGCTGCGCGGCCGTACCTGGATGCAACCGGTGGGAAGGCCGCGCCAGCCCCAGGTCATTGCTTTCTACCAGAAAGGCTGGACCGACCTGGACCGGGGACTGCCCGCACTGCAGGCCAACTACCGTCACATCGACATTCTCTCGCCGTTCTGGTACACCATCGAAAGCAACGGTGACATCGTGCCGCGAGACATCGAGGACGCGGTGCTGCGCTTTGCCAGGGATAAGAAGATCCCCCTCCATCCTCTCTTCAACAAAGGGGAGGGAACGGCGATGGTCGCCGACCCGGCAATCCGGGCAAAGGTAGCGAGGGGCATCAACGACATCGTCGAGAAAGCGGGGTACGCAGGCGTCAATATCGACCTCCAGCCACTTACACCCGGCTTGTCGGATGAGTTTACCGACCTGGTGAGGCAAGTTGCGCGCCTGCTCCATCCCCAGGGGAAGATGGTCTCGGTTTCGGTCATGCCCCAGGTAGGCGTGCCCGAAACCGTTACGGGAGTGTACGACTACGCGGCCCTGGCCCGCACCAGCGATTTCCTGGTCTTGATGGCGTACGACCGGCACTCTGCGCCCGGATCACCACCGGGGGCGGTCGCTCCCCACGGATGGGTAGAGGAAAACGTACGTTGGGCGCTGAACCATGGTGTGCCCGCTCACAAGCTGGTACTGGGCGTGGCAACTTATGGATATGATTGGCACGACGCGACGCCGCAGGGGAAGACCGTAGGATTAAAAGCGGCGGTCGAGAAGGCCAGGCTTACTGGGGCCGATATCCGTTTCGACCCCAGCACCCGCTCGCTCTTCTTTAGTTACAGCCCGGGGCAGTATACCCCCCGCAATGTATGGTTCGAGGGTGGGGACAGCGCCATGGAAAAAGCCGCCCTCGCCCGCAAGTACCGGCTCTTCGGGGTGGGCGTCTGGCGGGTCGGCTACGAGACCGAGTACTTCTGGAACAAGCTCGAAGACGCTTTGCAGCGGGGAGGCAAATCACCCGCCCGCTAAGGGGGCGGGCCACGCTCCCAGCCGGAGCCAGTAATCGACCAGCGTGCGCATGCCGGCCCGGAGGTTTTCCAGGTGGAAGTGCTCGTTGGGGGCGTGGAACTTCTCGCCGGGCAAAGCAAACCCGAGCAGCACCACCGGTGCCTCCAGCCGCTCGGCCAGAGCCGGCACCACCGGGATGGATCCGCCCATGCGGACGAAGACCGGCCGCCGGCCGAAAGCGAACTCCTCCGCCATCGCCGCGGCCGCGGCTTGCAGGAACGGGTTGCCGGGTGAGGTCACCCACGCCCTCCCTCCTTCCATCCGGGTGAACCGATAGCTAACCCCCGCGGGCAGCCTCTGGCGTACCGCCGCTTCGATCGAGTCCAGGACCGCACCCGGGTCCTGGTGCGGGACGAGGCGACAGGTTATCTTCGCGTGTGCCGAGGCCGGGATGATCGTCTTGGTCCCCTCTCCCTGGAAGCCGCCCCAGATGCCGTTCACCTCCAGAGTAGGCCGGCCCCACATCCGTTCCAGGGGCGTATACCCTTCTTCCCCGGCCAGGGCGCTTACGCCGATCTCCCGGCACAGGCTCGTTTCGTCGAAGGGGAGTGAAGCCCAAGCTTCCCGTTCCGCCGGGGTGAGCGGCTCGACGGCGTCATAGAAACCGGGTATGGCAATCCGCCCGGCTTCATCGTGGAAGGAGGCGATCAGCCGGGCGAGCACGGTCGCAGGGTTCGCCACTGCTCCCCCGTACACCCCGGAATGCAAATCGTGATCGGGTCCGTATACGTCAATCTGGCAGGCAGCAATCCCCCGCAGGCCGGTGCAGATGGAGGGGAAGCCGGGTGCATACATGGGCGTATCGGAAATGACCACCACGTCGGCGGCGAGCATTTCGCGTGCTTCCGGCCGGCGGAGGAATTCATGCAGGTGGGTGCTGGAAGTCTCTTCTTCGCCTTCCAGGATGAACTTCACGCGTAACGGCCAGCTGCCTGCTGCTTCGCGCAGGGCTTCCAGAGCGGCGAGATGCATCCAGACCTGGCCCTTGTCATCGCTGGCCCCGCGGCCAAAAACCTTGCCATCTCTGATGACCGGCTCGAAAGGGGGTGAGTCCCACCGGTCGAGCGGGTCGACCGGCTGAACGTCATAGTGGCCGTAGATCAAGACGGTGGGGGCGGCGGTGGCGGCAGTACCATCCGCCGACCGCGGCCCCGAGTCGGCGTAGACCAGGGGATGGCCGGCGGTAGTGATGACTTCGACCAACGGAAAGCCCAGCTCTTCCAGCTTTCGGGCCAGGAAGCGGGCGGCAGCTTCCACGTCGCGCCGGTGTTCCGGCAAAGTACTGATGCTGGGGATGCGCAGAAACTCCATCAGCCCCGACAGGATGTCGCGTTCCTTTTGCTCGAGATAGGAGAACGCTTGCTTGCGAATTTCCGCCACCGTAGCGGGCACCTCAAAAACCCCCCCTTGTCGAAAACCGCGAAAACGCACGCGGGTGAACCGCTGCCTCCAACCAGTCGTAAGATCCCGATGATCAGGGTGGCCCCGGTCGCGGGGATCCGATCCAGATTGGTCAGGTTCTCGAGGACGATCCGCGGCTTTTCCAGTACCAGGCGGTTGACGGAAAAGGCCGTGTCGAGACCCGGGTCGATGCCGGGGGCATCGGTCCCGAGGCCCGCCACCCGGCGTTCGGTCAATAGCCACCGGGCGGCCTCGAGACCAAAGCCCGGGAAATGTAGCCGGCCCGCCGCGTCCTGGTTCAAGAAGGCCGGCGGATCGTCCCATCGGTCCTGCCAGCCGGTGAGGAGGAGGACGACTACCCCGGCCGGGAACTGCCCGTGGGAGGACTCCCAGGCTTCCAGGTCACCGAGGGTGACCGCGTAATCCGGTTCAGCTGCGGCCCGGGGGCGGACGTCCACCACCACGGCCGGAACGACGAGCGAAGAAGCCGGGTAGGTATCGATGGTGGCACCTTCGGGATGGAAGGCAGCCGGCGCATGCAGATGGGTGGCAGTGTGTTCACCCAGGGAAAAGCGGCGAAGGCGGTAGCCTTCCCGGGCGAAGCTCGCCACCACGGCGAACTCCACCCGGGGGTCGCCGGGCCAACAGGGAATCCCTTCATGGATCGGGTGGCTGAGTTCTACGACGTGAGCGAAAGTGAAATCAAAGCCGGGCTTCGACATATCCGTAGCAGGTCACAGCTTGAGTTTGGGCCGGGTGGCCTCCCGGAAAGCTTCGGCCAGGAACTCTTGACCCCAGTTGATGATGGCGTCGACCTTGCCCGTAGCCGGGTTAACCACCACGACCAGGCCCGGGTAGGCCTCCCACTGCCAGTGCTCGACCGTGATCGTCTTGTCCTTGTCGGCCTGGTACAGGCGGCCATGTACCCTCGTCTCTGCCGGACCCACCAGCTTCACGGGTTGTACGACGTCCGGTTCGCCCAAAGAGGCTATGACGTCGCTCTTGGAGGCGCCGATGCCGAAGGCGAGCGGCATAACCTGGTAGAGGTAATTCACCTCCGAAACGCTGCTTTTGACCGTCACCTGCACCCAGCCGGGCTTGAGGAAGAGGATTTCTCCCGCGGGCGAAACGGTGGCCACCTGCGGGTCGGAGGTGGAAAACTGGAGCAGCTCCTGGCCTGACGGCCAGGGGATCACGTTGTTGCCCGGCAAAGGACCGGAACCCGTCTCGGTGAGGATGTACCCGCGCACGCCGGCATCCGCAGCCGGTGAAGTGAGGCTTATCCGGCCGGCACTCGTCGTTGGCGGCAGGTAGACAAGCCAGAAACCAAAGTCGAGCTCAAGATAGCTCCCGTTAGCCACCACCAGGTATAGGGGTGAACCGTAAGCCGCCAGCGCGTCAGGGTCGACCCCGGCAGCCAGAGCGGCATCTGGGGCCAGGGCGCAGACAACGGCGGAAGCAAAGAAGAGCACAAACAGGCCGGCAAGCTTGGGGTGGCCCACCGGCGCGATCCGGTAAACCGGCTTGGGCGGCAGGGAGGTCATGACTCCGGCGCCTCCTTTCGCCCAGTATTACGCCGCGCCCTGGGGAATCACCTCCTGCTCCTGGTTCACCGGTTCCGAAGTACCGCGATCCGGCAGGGCGCGTGGTTGCGCGCCAGGTATGCCATTGGACACGGCGCCTAACTGGCCGGTGGGCGGGGTGCCGGGTAGGGTGGTTCGCACAGCGGGGCGCGGGTGCTCGCGCCACGCTGCCTTCCCCATACGCAAATACTGAACCAGCGGCCGGCGGCTCGGGCAACTGTAGGCGCAAGAGCCGCATTCTACGCAGTCCGCCAGCCCCCAGGTGACGGCCTGGTCCAGCCGGCCGGCGGCCACCAGGCGGGCAAGCTGGAACGGAGCGAGACCTTGCGGGCAGGCGTCGAGGCAGCGCCCGCAACGCAAGCAGGGACCGGCCTCGTCCACGGGCGACGCCCGGGCTGTGAAGGCCAGTACCCCGCCGCAACCCTTGAGCACGGGGACGTCGAGGTCGGCCACGGCGGTGCCCATCATCGGGCCGCCCAGGATGACCTGTCGCAAAGCGCTCTCGTCCACCCCGGCTGCCTTGAGCAGTTCCCGAACCGGGAGCCCGATGGGCACCCAGTAGTTGGCGGGCTCGGCGACCGCGTCGCCGTCGACGGTTACGATGCGCTGGAGGAGAGGTTCGCCCGTAAGGAGAGCCCGGCCCAGGGCCGAGGCTGTGGCTACGTTATGGACGACGACTCCTACGTCGGCAGGTAGACCCCGGCGGGGAACGACCCGGCCCGTGATGGTGCGGACCAGGGTGCGTTCAGCGCCCTGGGGGTAAAGGCTGGGAAGGACCCGAACCTCGAACCCGGGCAAACCTCGTACCATCTGCCGGAGCAGGGCGATGGCATCCGGCTTGTTGTCTTCGATCGCGATCACAACCCGGGAAACGCCAAGAGCCCGCTTCATCGCCCTTGCTCCCCAGAGCAGGGTGGGGGTTTCTTCGACCATCAAGCGGTGATCGCAGGTGAGATAGGGTTCACACTCGCAACCGTTGAGGATCAGGAAGTCGGGGCGGGGATCATCCCGGGGAGTCAGCTTGACGTAGCTTGGAAAAAGGCCTCCGCCCATGCCCACGAGCCCGGCTTCTCGAGCCAGCCGGCGGATTCCTTCGGGATTCATCTCTTCCGGCGAGCCGCCATCGCCGAGAAAGGAGCGGTCAAGGGGAAGGAAGGAGTCTCGACCGTCGTTTTCTATCACTACGGCGGGTATCCACAGGCCGGAAGGATGTAGACGCGGCTCAACGGCGACCACCCTGCCGCAGATGGGCGCGTGGACGGGGGCGCCAAGGCCGCGCGCTTCCCCGATCTTCTGACCCCGGATGACCCGGTCACCCTTTTGTACCAGCGGCGAGCACGGCTCCCCGGCGTGTTGCCACAGGGAGACGATCAAGCGCTCGGGCGGTGGCAATCTCTTCACTGCTTTCCCGGCGGTGGCTGCCTTCTGCTGGGGAAGCTTCAACCCTGAATGGTGGGGGTTCGTTATTCGTTCCACGAAAGCGGCTGCAAACACGGGCGCACCCTCCTCCGGAGGAGACCGAGATAGTGCGCACTATCACTAAGGCGGGGAAATAAACACGCGCTCGTGCGCACCACTTGACTCCTTTGCCTCCTGAGCTTACCACGCAAGCGGTTCAGCTGCAAGAGATTAGTGGCGAAATTCACGAACTGGTTTCACCAGCTCCAGCCACCGGCCCTGGACCGGCAGCCGCCTCCCGTTAGCGACCTATAGCTAAAAATACCGGCGGCCGGCTGCGGGGCTTCAGCGTGCTACCGCGTCGTAGGGGGCGGCGTTGCTGCCGCGCACGGTTATGACGGTACGGTTGGGGACACAGACGATGGACTGGGAGGCATTGGTGATCCAGCCCGTGCGCACGCAGACCTTGTCCGGGCAATCGGACTCGCGCACCCGTATCCGCCCGGGCTCGACCTCCAGGATCATGCGGCCGCGGGGTGTGTTGAGGGTTAGGAACCGGTTCGTGCGCAAAGGCACGATCATTCGTAACTCACCGGCGACCCGGACCACTGCCTCGGGGTTGGCAGGAGGCGCGGCAAGACTTCCATGCCACAGCAGGATCAGGAGTGCTGCGAAGGCCAGGACACTGGCTATAGCGCCATCTCCCACCCGTAGAGAAAGACGGTTACGCCGGGAGAAGAGCGCTTGTGAACGTTCCGCCAGCCCGAGCAGTCGCACGGTCAGCCGGGAAACCTTGGGGGGCGAGACGTTTCCCCGCGAGGGGGCGGTCTCGGCCGGGAGAGCGCCGGGGTCAGCCACGAGTACCGGCAGGAGATAGGCGGCGATCACGCCTATCAGGGCTCCGGTAGGCAGGGAAAACCAGAGTAAGTACGGAAGGTAGGCCAAGATGGCCCAGCCGCCGGTGAGGAGGCGGGCGACGAGGAGTTGGGCCACATTGTGGGTGGCCGCTCCCGCGATGCTCACTCCCGTGGGCGAAAGACGGCCGCGGGCGACGCGAGAGGTGACGGACATAGCTCCGACGCTGGCGATGCCGCCGCCAAGCCCGAAGAGGAAGGGGGCCGAGAGGAAAGTACCCGTGGCCAGCGACCCGAGGACCTGGCGGGCAACCACGAGCAGCAAAGCCTCCCGCCACCCCCAGATGAGCACTGCGAGCAAGGAGGCCAGGTTGGCCAGGCCGATCTTGGCGCCGGGCACGGGCAGTGCCGGGAGCAGGCTCTCGAAAACGTAGAGGGTGACGGCGATGGCGAGGAGAACGCCCAGGTAGGCTGCCTTGCGGGTGCTATTCCCCAGGCCTTTCGTGGCCACGGCCACCGGCGATGCGGTTCCGGTGACGGGCAGGGCACGAACCTCGTTCATGGGGCCCACCGCCCCCGCCCGGCCAGCTCCACCTTACCCTTCAAGCCGCTCGTGACCTTGACCGAAAAGTCGGGGAGCACGAAGATTCCTTCCACACCGGGCAAAGACTCGAGTAGCTCCAAACCCTTGACCGGCCCTAACACGAAGGCGGCGGTAGAGAGCGCATCGCCAAGCCCCCCGTCAGGGGTGATAACCGTCACGCTCAGGACCTGCCCGGCCGGCCACCCGGTGTGAGGATCGAGCAGGTGACTGTAGCGGGTGCCGTCATACTCGAAATACCGCTCGTAATCCCCGGAGGTGGCGAGCGCCTCGTCGGCCACCGGGACTATGGCGATCACGCTGCTCGGGTCACGGGGATCCTGTACCCCGGCCCGCCAGGGCTCGCCACTATTCTTCTTGCCGAGGGCATAGATGTTTCCGCCGAGGTCTAACAGGGCGCTGGTGACCCCGTGCCGGCGTAAGACTTCGGCGGCCTTGGCTACGGCATAACCTTTGGCAATACCGCCCAGGTCCAGGGCCTGGCCCGGCCGCCGGAGCCTCACCTTCCGGCCGGCCTCGTCGATCTCTACGTCCGAGAACGAAACCAGGGACAGGAGTTTGGCGATGGCATCTTGGGAGGGCGGGCGATGGCCCCGCAGGTGGGTCGGGCCCATGCCCTCGAGGGGCGACTCCGGCGTGCTCGCCTCCGTGGGAGCAGTCTCCTCGGTCTCGACGAAGCCCCAGAGATCGACCAGGGGCGCGATGGTGGGATCGAACGCGCCGTGGCTCGCCTCATGGACGCGCCGGGCGGTCAACAGCATGGAGACGAGATCGGGGGATACCCGGATCCACGTCCCGTCGCCCGCGTGCCGGTTGATCTCCGCCACCTGGGTGTCGTCCCGGAACCGGTCGACTTGCGCGGCCAGCCGGTCGAGTTCGGCCAAGGCGGCCTGCACGGCCTTTTCCGCCTGGGTCCGGGTTGCCGCCGTCGCCCGGATCTGGGCGTACGTTCCCATCGTAAAGGAGACTGCCTGGGCCTCTGCCGCCTGGGTCTGGTCGGCAGGGACGGCCGACGGTCCGGCTTGATTCGTGGTCACCGCGCCGGCGGCGTGCTGGCCCTCGCGACCCTGGCAGCCGGCCACGCCCAGGGCAACGGCGAGGAGCAACAGGCCGGTGAGGGCGGCGCCGGGCCCTCCCCGGCGAGGGCCGAACGAGATCCCGGCGGAACTGGTCACAAATCCCGGGCGAACCGTTGCTATCACCACCGTCTACGACAACCCAAGAATCTAAGAAGCCGCCTGACCGGCCCCGGCCGGGAGCGCTTCCCCGGCCTCCTCCTCTCTCCGGCACTCAATGACATGAGTGGGACACTTGGCCGAACACTGGCCGCAAGCGATGCAAAGCTCCGGCGTGATCGTGGCGAGGTTGCCCAGGACGTGGATGGCATCGTGTTCACAAAGGCGTTCGCAGATGTTGCAGGCGATGCAGCCCGCCTGGCAGACCTGGCGCACCAGCTTCCCGGGGAGGGGTGACAAGCAGTTGACGAAGGTGCGGCGGCCGGCATCTACCAGCTGGATGACGCCCCGCGGGCAGACCTGGGTGCAGATGCCACAGCCGGTGCACTTTCTTTCGTCCACCACGGGCAATCCTTCGGGACCCATGGTAAGGGCATCGAAGGGGCAGGCTTCTACGCAGGTGCCAAAGCCGAGACATCCGTAGGTACAGGCCTTACCTCCCCCGCTCACGAGTTCGGCCGCCCGGCAGTCGGGGAGCCCCCGGTACTCGCCGGTACGTTTGGCGAGGGCTTGCGTGCCGGCGCAGAAAACGTGGGCCACCTGGCGAGTCACGCCGGCCGGGGCGGCAACGCCCAGGACTTCGGCCACCCGGGCAGCCACGCCCGGGCCACCGGCCCGGCAGCCATCGGCCGGGGCTTTGCCCTCCACGGCCGCCTTGGCAAAGCCGGAGCAGCCGCTGAAACCACAAGCGCCACAGTTGGCGCCGGGAAGGAGGTTCGCCAGCAGTTCAACCCGGGGATCTTCCTGAACGGTGAACCGCCGGGAAGCCCACACGAGCAGTACTGCGAAAGCGACGGCCAGCAATCCCATGGAGAGGGAGGCGGCCAGGATCGAGCTCAGCATGCTTTCCACCTCATCTCATCACGACACCTTACCTGACGAGCTTTGGGTCGGTAGCCCTTTTGCGTCCCTGCACGAACCTCAAGATGCCGGCACGAGCCCGCTGAACCCCATGAAGGTCAGGCTCATAATGGCGGCGATCAGAAGCGAAAGAGCCGGCCCTTGCAAGCTCAAGGGCACGTCGGCGAACTCCAGCTCTTCGCGCAAGCCGGCCATCAGCACAATGGCGAGAGTCCAGCCCACCGCGCTACCGACCGAGAACACCAGGGTCTCGAGCAGCCCGTAATCGCTCCCCGCCACCAGCAAGGCCACCCCGAGGATGGCGCAGTTGGTGGTGATGAGCGGCAGGTAGATTCCGAAAGCCTCGTAGAGCGAGGGACTGTAACGGCGGATCACCATTTCGAGGAATTGCACCAGCGTGGCGATGACCAGGATGAAGACGACGTACTGAAGGAACGGCAGGTGGAAGGGTACGAGGATGTACCGCTGGATCGCCCAACTGACCGCACCGGATATGGTCATGACGAAGGTTACCGCCGCTCCCATTCCCAGGGCGGTCTCGAGGCGCTTGCTCACGCCGAGGAAGGCACAGATGCCCAGGAACCGGCTGAGGATGAAGTTATTGATCAGGGCCGAACCCACGAAGAGCAGAACCAGTGAACTGAAGCTCATGATGCCCCCTGCCCCCTTAGTTACTCAAACTGAGCCCCGCCGTTGAGGCCCCGGCTCCCGTGCCCGTCGTCGCAGCGGTTACGCCGGCCCCGGAGCCACGGGCGCGTTCGAGGCGACGGGCGGCCCGTTCTTTCGCAAGGCGCGACCCGAGGTTGAAGAGCCCGACGATCGCGCCCATGGTCAGGAAGGCGCCCGGCGGCTGCAGCATCACCCGCCAGGTGACGAAGCCGGGCGGCATTACCGGATGCCCCAGGAGCGAACCACTGCCTAGCAGCTCACGGACGATCCCGATCATGACCAGTGAGATGGTATAGCCGATGCCATACCCGAACCCATCGGCCAATGCCCGGTCGACGGGGACGTGGGAAGCCCACGCCTCGGCCCGCCCCAGGATGATGCAGTTGACTACGATGAGCGGAACGAAAAGCCCGAGGACCTTGTGCACCTGGGGCACGGTGGCGGCGAGTACCAGGTCGGCGATGGTGACGAAGGTGGCAATGATGATGGTGTAGACCGGGATGCGGACTTCTCGCGGGACGATCTTGCGGATGGCGGAGACCATCACGTTGGTACCGACCAGCACGAAGATGACCGCCGCGCCCATGGCGAGGCCGTTCACTACCGCGGTGGTGACGGCCAGGGCAGGGCAGAAAGCGATCATCAGCCGGAAGGGCGAACTCTCCGTCCACACGCCTCGGAGGAAGTCCGTCCCCAGCGTCCGTAGCTTGCTCGGCTCACGACCGGTGCTCACAGCGCTCATGCGTCAGTCGACACTCCTCTCAAACTCACCCGCTCGGCCCGGCCGGCGACGACCGCCATCGCCGACGGCCGGGCCGGGCTTACTCACCGGTTGACTCCGCGCGCACGCTCGCGTGCCCGCCCGGTCACTCTATCAAGCCGGACGCGCGAGCCGCTGCGATCCCGTAGCGAACGGCTTCGGCCACCGCCTGAGAGGAGACGGTAGCCCCGCTGATCGTGTCGAGGTCCTCACCAACCTCCAGGCGGGCGTCGATGCTCTTCCCGGCGAACTGGCGCTGGAAAGCGGCATCAGTGGCGATCTTGTCTCCCACGTCCGGGGTTTCGCTCTGGTGGTAGACCCGGACGTTGATCAGCGTCTTGTCGGCCGGATCGATCACCCCGAGCACCTCCACCGGCCCTTCCATCCCGGCGGCCGCGGCCCGGAAACCGATCGCTCCGGTCTCTCCGGTGGAAGAAATGCCCTGGAAGATCTCGGGGTCGGTCTTGGCTCCTTCCGCGGGGAAAGTGCCGATGGAGACGAACATGACCACGTCCACCCCCGCATCGGGCGGTACCACGGCGAGCAGGGCTTCCGCCGGGTCGCCGGCCAGCTCGGGCAGGGCGTTAGTAGAACCCTCGCTCGTGGTGCTACCGCCCCCGGTGGCTGCCGGCACCGCTGCTGCCATCACCACGGGCTGGCCCATCCGTTGCATGGCGGCTTGGATACCCGTCCGGACGATATCGACCGCGGCCCGTGACGATATGGTGGCGCCGGTGATGCCGTCGATGTCCTGGTTCAGCTGATAGGCATCGGTGAGGGACTTACCGGCAAACTGGTCGGTGAAGGACGGCTCTTGAATGCGAGAGCCGAGCCCCGGCGTCTCCGAAAGCTGGAGAACGCGGATCCCCACCAGCGACTTGCGGTCGGCACTCAGCCCGATCGCCATCTTGATCGGCCCGCCGAACCCGTCGCCGCTCGCCTTGAAGGCGTACCCGAGCACGCTTCCGTCCGCGGCGAGTACTCTGTAGACGGCATCGTCGGCCTCGGCCGAGCTGGGCGGTACCTCTTCTTCGAAGCTGGCCGCCTCCGGGAACAGCCCCTTGAAGCCCAGCTCGAGGTCGGCTTTCTGCCGGTTGGCTTCGATGATGGGGTTGAGCCAGGTGTAAAAGCCGGCCAGAGTCCCGCCGGATAGGATGGAAACCAGAGCCAATACCAGGATCATGCGCCAGGTGGAACTACGCACGAACAGAAACCTCCTTTGGACGCGGCAGCGTGAGGCGGTTGATCAGCGGTGTGCACATGTTGAAGAAAAGGATGGCAAAGGAGACGCCCTCCGGATAACTGCCCCAGAGCCGGATGACCATGGTCATCACGCCGATGCCCAGGGCATATATCCACCGGCCCCATTTGGTAAGCGGGCTCGTCACCCAGTCGGTGGCCATGAAGAACGCTCCCAGCACCAATCCACCGGAAAGAACGTGAAGTAGCGGATCTTGCCCGCCGGCCCAGGCGAAAAGGGCCGCCGAGCCCAGCACCCCCGCCGGGATTCGCCAGTCGATGACCTGAAAAGCTATGAGTATGAGACCACCGAGCAAGAGAGCCGCTATAGCAGTCTCACCCAGTGAACCGCCATGATAGCCCGCGAGCAGTTCAAGGTAGGAGGGAACGCCTGCCCCCTTGGCCATCGCGGCCAGGGGGGTAGCGCCGGTTACCGCGTCCACCCCGCGTATCGGGCCGCCGAAATCCGTGAGGATCTGGGGAAAGGTGACCAGCAGGAAAACCCTCCCGACCAGCGCCGGGTTGAACAGGTTATGACCCAGGCCGCCGAACGCGTGCTTTCCCAGCAGGATGGCGATGGACGCTCCGATCACCACCGTCCAGAGGGGAACGGAGGGCGGCAGGGTGAGCGCGAGCAAAAGTCCCGTCACGGCCGCACTTCCATCGAGGAGATACCGCCCGGGCGAACGGCGCCGGGCCCAAACCGCCAGGGCCTCGACCGCCAGTGCGGTCAGGACCGATGCCCCGACCACCCGGAGCACCCGGAGTCCGAAGATGTAGGCCGCCACTCCCACTACGGGCAAGAGCGTGGCAAGCACCAAGTACATGGCCCGCTGGGCGGTAAGCGGTGAATGGAGGTGGGGAGAGCTAGAGAGAAGCAGAAGGCGTGTTCCAACGCCTCCGGTCTCCCGTCGCGGCTCAAGCGTTGGCGAAACCGTGTTCATCGGTTACCTAACCTCACTTCTGCGTGACAGCTGGCTACTGCTACCTGTTGCTCCCGTGGCCGTTTACCGGTCGGGGACGCCTTCCCGTTGGAGGATGAGGCGATGCCGGTTTGACGGCCGTTCTCTTCGGAAGCTTTCTCCGGCTTACGGCGGGAGAGCTCATGCTGGGCGAGCCTGATCAGCTGAACCAGGGGGAGCCGCGCCGGGCATGCATAGGCGCACAGGCCGCAGGCATAACACTTTTCCGCTCCCTGCCGGGCCGCCTCCTCCCAGCGATGGAGACGGGCGAGGCGGCCGAGGACCGCGGGAGCAAGTCCCTCGGGACATATGGCAACGCACCGGCCACAATGGAGGCAGACGCCCACGCCTGGGGAGGCTTCCAGAAAGGCGTCACCCAGCGCGAGATACCCCAGATCGCCCAGGCTGATGTAAGCATCTTCCAGGGGGAGAGCTTCACCCGCCAGGTAGCCGCCCCGAACCAGGAGACGAAGACGTGCGTAATCGACCCCCGCGGCTTCGAGGAGGGCGCTAACCGGAGCCCCGATGGGCACCCGGTAAGTACCGGGCCGGGCGACCGCGTCCCCCCCTATGGAGACGAGGACATCGACGGGAGGCAGAAACGTCTGCAAGCTCCTGCCCACGGCCGCCGCGATCTCGACGCCGACAATGGCCGCATTGCTGAACCGGGCGGCCAGCATCTCCGGACGCCCCGCCGGGTAACCGGCCGGAACTAGCAGCACTTCGGCGGGGAGGAGGTCGCGCCGTAAAGCGGCAAGTTCAGTGGCGGAAAGGGTCCCTTCAGCTATCGCCAGCCAGCCCTGGCGGTTGCCTGGCGCTCCCGGGCCGGATAGGATGGCGGTTACTCCGGCGGCGACGTCGGCCCTCCGTTCGTGAAGCAGGGCCCGGCGACCGAAGACTCCCTCGTCGGGGTCGCACCCGTTGAAAACGATAATGCCCGCGGTGGTGAGGGGCTCAGGGTCTACGCCGGCAAGGCGGCAGGCGTGGCGGAGGCGATCCCCGACGGGGGTTGTGCCTGCCCGGCGGTTGGTGCCTTGCTTCTCTGCCCCGGCTTCCGCCACCGGCTGGATGGCAACGAACGGAACCAACCCGGACCCACCCGTGTCCGGGGCCGGCCGGAAGCCGGCGTCCACCACTTTGCCGGCCACCGGGCTGAAAAGGCAACCGTCTTCAGGTGCATCCTGCGGGCCGGCCAGTACTGTACCGGGCCTCACGAGATCACCCTTTTTCACTACCGGCACGAGAGCCCGCCCGGTAAGGTCTTGCCCGCGAAAGACCAGAATTGAAGGGGAGGTCAGGACCTGGCTGGGTTGCCAGCCTCCCTCCCCTCGGGTAAACAGGGACCGCCCCGGTACACGTAGGAGCCGGCCCCGTCCCCGCCTGCGCCACGGCATGATCCAATCCCTCCCGTCGACAATGCAATGCATGCCCCAGCGGTGATTTGGGGGCAGGTGCGGACGGCCCCGCCTGCCCCCAAGCAAGCGAACGGTTCAGCGCTCGGCGGCCTTCAGGGCGTTGGCTACCGCTTCCTTGTATTTGTTGCCGCTGTTGGTCGCGCCGGTAACCACGTCCACTTGCTCGATCTCAGCCACCGAGCTCTTGCCGACGAAACGCTTTTGCATTTCGTCCCGGGCGGTGACGGCGACTTTGTACGAGTAGTTCTTCCAATCCTTGAACTTACCGTCGGTGACCTCGTCCAGCCGCACCGCCTTGATCTTGTCGTTTTCCACCGTCACCCAGGCCACGGCGTAGCCATGGCTGTCCGCCTTGCTCTTGCCAAAGAAAGTACCTTCGAAGTACTTGGCTTTGGATTCAGGAGTCACGCGCGCCTTGGCCAGCGCCCGCTCTACCGCCTGAATCCATTTGCGGCTGCTGCTGGTCGCCTTGGCGTAGACATCGACCTGGGGGCCGTTGTTGGCCACGAAATCTTTTTCGAGCTTCTCCTTGGCCTCTTTGGCTGCCGGCCAAGGATACTTATCGTAGTCCTTGGGTTCCCCGAACTGGGTTATTTCGCTCAGGGTGACGCGTACGATCTTGTCATCCTTGATGACTAGTACGGCCATGCCATAGCCATGGTCGTCTGCGTCTGAGATACCGGTGGTAACCCCATCCTTGTAGATCTTCCCGGCCGTCCGGCCCGTGAGCGGCAGTGCTACTGCAGTTGCTACCGCGAGGATCCCGACGAGTAAGACGACGCGGCTCCAACCTTTGAGAACGCGATCCATTTCGCAAGCCCTCCTGACTGGTTGAGATTGCGGGTTCACCACGGTAGCCCGGATCACCGGGCTTTCCCAACATTAGTACCTACGTGTTGTCCGTCCCGAATCCTCCCCCCTTGCTCAACTGGGCCGGCCGCGGGAGCCGGCGGAGCCGAAGGTTGTGCCTTTCTTCACAATGTTGGTCAAACGAAAATGGCCACCCGGCCAGCCTCATTCCTCGGTTGCCTTGTTCTCCCCGGCTGAACTTTACGCCTCCGGCGCGGGATTGTCAACCGGCCTCTACCGCCCCCTTCGTTTTCGCCTGCGGCTCAATTACATTAGCAGGAGTTTCCTGGTGAGGATCGAAGAATACTAGGTAGCACTATTTACCGACCGGTGGGAAAGGAGATATGCAGATGCGGCCCGCTTTCCGTCGCAAGTTGCCGCTGGCCTGCATTCTGGCGGCTGGGTTGCTTCTTTCGTGCACTGCGCCTCTCTTGTCCGCTGCCGGACCGGCGACGCGGGCTCCATCAGTATCGCCACAGCCCGGGCTTGACGGGGGGGCGATCGTTCCTCCGCCCTCAGGATCGCCGCGGCAAGAGTTCCTGCCAGGTGAGGTCCTGGTCAAGCCGAAGATCAAGATCCATCCTGGGGTGGCCATGTCCCAGGCGGTGGCCAGCGCCGAGGTCGGAGTGAAGACTTCCGTCGCCGAGTTGGTGGGGATCGAGCCACAGGCGGTCAAGGTCAAGCCCATCTCGATGCCGGATGGAAGTCCCCTGCTGGTGGTAAGCATCCCCGAGGGATCGGAGGAGGAAGTGGCCAGGGCCCTGAGCGCCCGGCCTGACGTGGAGTACGCCGAGCCGAACTACCTTTGGTACCCGGACGATGCCGTCTTCCCGACGGATCCACGTTTCAGCTTCAACTACGACTTGCACAACACCGGCCAGGTTTTCGTGCCGCCCCTCGGCTTGAGCGGAACGCCGGACGCGGACATCGACATGCCCGAGGCCTGGGGCATCCATCAGGCGAGCGGCAGCATCGTCGTGGCCGTCATCGACACCGGCATCTTTATCGACCATCCCGAGCTCGCGGGGCAGATTTGGACGAACCCGGGCGAAATCCCGGATAACGGCGTGGACGACGATGGGAACGGATACGTCGACGACGTCCACGGCTGGGACTTCTTCAATAACGATAACACCGTCTTCGATTTGGCCGATGGCGATGAACATGGCACACATGTTGCCGGGACGATCGGCGCGCTGATGAATAACGGCATCGGTTCGGCCGGTATCAACGGCAAGATCCAGATCATGCCGTTGAAGTTCATCGGGCCGAACGGCGGATCGACTGAGGATGCAGTCCGGGCCATCGAATACGCTGCGTCTTTTGGCGTGAAAATCTCCAATAATAGCTGGGGCGGTGGGGGCTACAGCGACGCACTTCGCGATGCCATAGCTAGCTCCGGCATGCTTTTCGTAGCCGCCGCGGGAAACGATGGTTTGGATAACGACGTCGCTCCGCACTACCCGTCCTCTTACGACCTGCCCAATGTGCTGGCCGTGGCCTCCAGCGACTGGAACGACGAGCTCTCCGGCTTTTCCAACTACGGGGCGACCAGTGTCGACCTGGCCGCGCCCGGGGACTTCATCTTCAGCACCTGGGTTCGGAACGTCAACGGAACGGCACAGCCTGCCTTCGCCTGGGCTTCGGGCACGTCAATGGCTACACCGCACGTAGCCGGGGTGGCTGCTCTCCTGCTCGACAAGTACCCGGACCTGCCGCTCTATCCGGGAGCGCCGGGAGCGCAGCCGGACTCACCGACATTGAAGGACGTACTCATGTACTCCGGGGATTACAAACCGGCCTATCAAGGGCTCATGGTTGCCCCGGTCCGGTTGAACGCGGAGCGTGCTTTGGGCCAGGTCATCGCTCCTATCATTCAGAATCTCACCGTTAACGGCAGGCCTTTTGGCAACCGCACAACTCCGGGCCAGGCGGTGGCGTTCACTGTAACGGCCGAAACCCCGTTCAGCACGGTGGCTTCGATCACCTGGGATTTCGGCGACGGGCAGGAGGCAGCCGGGGCGACCGTTACTCACGTCTATGGTCGGCCCGGAGTATATGAGGTCCGGGTAACGGTAACGGACGACGACGGCGATGCATCAACCGCCTTGGCCACGGTCGAGGTGGTAGAGGACAACAGAACGGTTGTCCTGGTGGACGACGACGGCAGTGCTGCCAGCGAGATTCCTTTGATTAACGCTCTAGAAGCAGCAGGGCTTCCCTATGTGGTAGCCGCCCCGCAGGCAATTCTGCGGCTCAACCCCCAGGACCACCCGAACCCGATCTTCTGGGAGACGGGAACGGAGTTATCTGCACTTAACGTATGGGAACAGGGCTTCATCGCCGCGTTCCTCGATGCGGGTGGGCGTCTCTTCCTGAGCGGTCAGGATGTCTTGGAGGGACTGGCGGGAAGCGACTTCCTGACCCGGTATCTCCACGTTCAGGCCTTCCGGAGTGATACGGGGGCAGACGTGATCGAAGGTATCCCCGGCGATCCGGTCACGGGCGGTATCGGTCGCATTCGCCTCCAATTCCCGGAGGGGATCACGGACCGGGCCGATGACCTTACTCCCACCGAGGATGCCGACCCGATCTTTACGACCTCCCTCAACACCAGCCCGGCGTTGCGCTATATCTCGTCGGATCAGCAAGGACCGCGCCTGGTCCTCTCTACCGTTTATTTCGGAGCAATCCCGCTCACTAACCCGGATCCGTCCAATGCCCGCGGGTTCGTGCTCAGCATCTACCATTTCCTGACCGGGCAGGATGTCAATCTGCCACCGGTCGTCCTCAAGACCGGCGGCTCGTTCCAGATCGGCGACGCTCCTCTCACTGTTCAGGTCAACGCGACGGTAGAGGACCCCGTTCCCCAACCACTGGCGGTGGCGTACGCCTACTGGGACTTCGGCGATGGTTCACCGGTGGTAGGGGCGAAACCGCAAGAGAACTTCGCGGCCAGCCATACGTACCAGGCTCCCGGCTTTTACCGGGCGACGCTGCGGGTAGTTGATGACCAGGGTGAGGACACCATCGCCTATCGCAACTTCCTCGTACTCCCGCCAGGCACGAAGATGATCGCGGTGGACGACGGCGACAATCCCGGGACGTTCGGCCTGATCACCGGGGTTCTCGATCAGCTGGGGGTCCGGTATGTAGCCGTAACCCCGGACCTGCTGGTGGACGAGACCGGCATTCTCGACGGGGCCTGGCAGTACCCGCTCTTGTGGACCACCGGCGAGATCGGCTATACCGACCACTCGGAAGTGGCGGCCCTCGAAGAGTTCATGGACCAGGGCGGGCATCTCATCCTCTCCGGACAAGATGAGCTCTTCAACATCTGGGAAGCCGACCCGCAACTGATGGAGTTCGCTACGGACTATCTCAAGGTTGCCGACGTGGCCCATGACGTAGGGGCTCCGCACATCCTTGGGCAGCCGGGCGACCCGATTAGCGACGGCGTGGAGATCTACCCGCAGTTCCCCTTCGCCGACTGGAGCGACATCATCTTACCGGCTCAAGAAGCGTCACCGCTCTTCTGGCGGGACATGGCGGACTACGGCTACCCTGACTACTACCTCCCGAATGCTTTACGCTACGATGGTAGTTACCACTTGCTCTTCCTTGCCTTCCCGCTTGAAGCAGTACCGTACCAGTATCGGTTGTCGGCGTCACCCACGTCAGCTGCCGGTCCGGGAGGGGCGGTGGCCGTGCCTCTGGCTGGTGAAAGCAGCGCCAGTACGGGCACAGCGCAGGTGCTCAAGAGCCAGCGAAAAGCCGGTGCTGCCAAAGGCATGCAGCTTGAGCAACTGAAGAGTCTTGCCTGGCGGCCAACCGGCGAAGTGGGCCCCTTCGTACCCGGTACCTTGCCCTTGCTCCTTGGCCGAGCCTTGAGTGCCTCCGACGCCGGTATTGCGCCGCCGCTTGCCCCCCTGGTGCTTGCTGTGAGCGCGGACCAGGGCCCGGTCGAGCCGGGCGTGGCCGTGACTTTGCAGGCGCTGGCCGAAGACGTAGACGGAACGATCGTGGAGGCCTGGGTGGAGACCGGCGATGGAGCGCGGATCGATGTACTGGCGGGCGATTCACGGGTGATAGCGGACGTGACGCACACCTATAGCGAGCCCGGCGTCTACGATGTCACTTACTACTTTAAGGACGACGCGGGTAACGAAGCGGTCGGCAGCAGCCGGGTGACCGTAGCCTACCTGCCGCAGGCTAGCCTTGAACCGGCGGCGGTGGAGGTGAGCCTCTCCCCCGCGATCCAGGCGGAACGGTCACTTACTCTCCACAACTCCGACGAGCAAGCCGAGCTGCACTTTACTGCGGAAGTAGCAGAAGCTCCCGCATGGCTCACCGTCGAGCCCGCCGCGGGAACTGTGTCCCCGGCGAGTTCGGCCAGCCTCCGCTTGCTGTTCAATACCGACGGCCTGGAAGCCGGTCAGGACTATACCGCAACGGTGGTCGTCCAGACCGACGATCCCGACCGGCCGCGGTTCGACGTGCTGGTTACGCTCCACATCGTCACTCCGGCGGCTGCGGTCAACCCGGGTGAGCTCAGCTTCATGCTAAACCCGGACGAGCAGGCGACCCGGGCGATCACGGTCTCGAACGAGGCGTCGGGGGAGGGAGCCGTTCTGGCCTTCACCGCCAGCGTAGACGGCGAGACGGGATGGCTCAGTGTCAGCCCGGCCCAGGGAGAAGTCGCTCCGGAGGGTACGGCGGAACTAACCGTTACGGTCGATACCACGGCGCTGGTCGCCGGTGACTACCAGGGGAAGATCGTGATCGCAACTAACGACCCGGAGAAGCCGGAAATCCAGATACCGGTCACCCTGCAGGTGCGACCCATCAACCTTCAGGTACTGAGCCCGCAAGCAGGCGACGTCTGGACGGGAGTGAAGGAGATCCGCTGGCAGGCGGAGGACCCTGAAAGCCAGCAAGAGACGGAAGCCCTCAAGATCACGCTGGAGTACAGCCCCGATGGAGGCACGACCTGGAAGAGTATCGCCACCGATGAAGCCAACGATGGGCGTTACAGTTGGGATACCCGTTCGGTGGAGAAAGGCGGCAACCGCTTCGTCGTGCGGGTGACAGCGACTGACCCCGAGGGGCACGCGGCGACGGCCACGAGCGGGGTATTTACCGTGGCGGTAGTTCGGAACATGGTCACCCACGGTCCGAACCCGGCCAGGGAGTACGTCACCTTCTACTACAACCTGAGCGAACCGGCGAAGCTCTACGTCTATGACATCAGCGGTCACCTGGTGCTGGCTCAGGATCTCGCGCCTGCCGCCAACCACTATCGGTGGGACCTGACGGACGCAGCGGGTCGACCACTGGCCAGCGGGCTGTACCTTTACACGGTAGTGACCGAATCGGGCCAGGCCTCGCCGGTCGAACGCCTGGTAATCAAGCGGTGAGAGGAGCGGTGGAGCATGAAGAGAGTTCAGTTGGCACGCATTGTGTCCGGGGTGGTTGGTGGCGTCCTCCTCATCGGTCTGCTGCTCCTCGTGTCGGCAAGCATGAGCGCGCTGGCCGCGGCCGGTCCGCCGGACTATAGCCGTACCGGGGCAATGCTGGACATCGGCATGAGCGCGAGGGCAATGGCCCTGGGTGGGGCGTACGCGGCAGTGGTCGAGGACGCTACGGCGCTCTACTACAACCCGGCCGGACTCCTGCGGGTGCAGGGGATACAGGCAAACTCACTCTATCTGGATCAACACGGAGCGGCCAGTTACATGGCTCTGGGAATAGCGTCCCGGGGCCTGGGAATTGGGCTGCTCCACCTGGGCTCGGCCGGCAACCCCTACCGGGACGAATTCGGTAACGATCTCGGCGACAACTTCGACCTGGGCGAAACCGCATGGATGCTGGGAGGAGCCCGGTCCGTTGGTGAACTGAAGCTCGGCGTTACCGGCAAGTACTACCGTCAAGTCATTGCCGACGAGGTAAGCTCTGGATGGACGGTGGATGCAGGGGTGCTGCTGGAAAAGGGAAAGCTTACCCTGGCGCTGGTAGGGCGGAACCTGGCCGGGGAACTCTCGGGTTCACAGGGCCGGGATCCGTTTGACGCCAGCTATGTGCTGGGTGTGGGCTACCGCTCCGGACCGCTGCTCTTGCTGGCCGACCTCGGCTTGGGTCAGGTGGTGCGGACGGGCGTGGAGTACCAGTTGGCCGGGGTTGCCCTGCGGGGCGGTCTCTGGAGTGAACAGGGAAATCAAGCGCTGACGGCAGGGCTGGGGACAAAGGTCGGGAACCTTACGATCGACTACGCTCTACAGGTTCCCTCCCATCTCCCGGTTGAGCACCGTTTGGCGGTAGGAGTGCAGTTCTGAGTCATCCTCGCCCGCACGCTAACGGGCCGGTGCCCCGCCCGCGGGGCTCCCGGCCCGTTTCGCGCGCATATCCATATGCGACACGTGAGTGCACATGGAGCGGGGAGCGGTAGCCAGGAGGCCGGGGGCCGGGGTGTTTCGCGGCGCTTCCGGGGGGTGGGGGAGCAGAATAGGAGCGTGAAGCGGATAAGACGGCAGGAGACCGGTGCCGGGAAGAAGAATGAAGAGCGAGCGCGGGCCGCCCGCTGTACACCCCGGGACACCGGCCGCCCGCGCCAGTCCGCAAACGCGTCAATCGAGGTGTCAAGCCAGTATGCCTGTATACGGACGTCGTATCGGTCTTGCCGCCCTGCTGGTGACGGTCCTGGTCATGGCGGGAGCTGCGGTAGTCTTTGCCGCCGCTCCGGAGACCTCCGGGACAGCCCCGACCGGTGGGGTGGGCGAAAGTGCAACGGACTATTCTCTGACTTTGCCAACACCAGATGCCGAAAGTAACACCAGCGCGGGCCCGCCGGGGCCGCTGATGGCCGAGTCGGGTATTGAGCTCGCGACCGGCTCGGCGGCGATCACCGGCGGGACGGGTGCGACGAGTGAGATGGTGACGCCGGCCGAGGCAGCCGGGACCGCAGCGGTGAACGTCACTGAGAGCGACGTACGAGCGGGGAACGCGGCGGCGGCCTGGGGACTGGTGGCGGGAGCTCTCGCTTTGCTCTACGCCGGGTACCTCTTTCTCCGCGTGAGCCGGGCCGATCCCGGAACCGAAAAGATGCAGGAGATTTCAAAGGCTATCCACGAAGGAGCGATGGCGTTCCTCGGCCGTGAGTACCGAACGCTCATCCTGTTCGTGGTCGGGCTCGGGCTCGTGATCTTCTTTGCCGGCAAGCTCACCCCGAAGGAAGCCATGCAGCCGGTAACGGCGGTTCCTTTCGTGATGGGGGCACTTTGCTCGGTGCTCGCCGGTTTCTTCGGCATGCAGGCTGCTACCCGAGCGAACGTGCGCACGGCCAACGCGGCCCGGCATGGCCTCAACGAGGCGCTGGGCGTTGCGTTTTCGGGCGGGTCGATCATGGGCATGGCGGTAGTGGGCCTCGGGCTCATCGGGCTCAGCGTGACCTACTACCTCTTCGCTCACCCGGCCGACCCCATAACTTTCCAGATCATCAACGGGTTCGGCCTCGGGGCGAGTAGCATCGCGCTCTTTGCCCGGGTTGGCGGCGGGATATACACCAAAGCCGCCGACGTCGGCGCCGACCTGGTAGGTAAGGTGGAGGCGGGGATCCCGGAGGACGACCCCCGCAACCCGGCCGTCATCGCCGACAACGTGGGTGACAATGTAGGCGACGTCGCCGGCATGGGCGCCGACCTCTTCGAGTCTTACGTCGGTTCAATAATTGCCACTATGGCCATTGGGTCCAACCTGATCTTGAGCGGGACCGGCACCATCGGCCACATTGCTCTGCCGCTCCTCGTCGCCGCCGTGGGCACGGTCGCGTCCATTGTTGCTTCGTTCTTCGTGAAGACCGGGGAAGGAGCGAATCCGCGGCTCGCGCTGCGCAACGGGACGTTCGGCTCGGCGGTGCTGGTCTTGATCGCGGCCTACTTCCTGAGCCGCCGGACCCTTCCCGAGGGCGGCCTGGGAGTCTTCGGCGCGGTAGCCGCCGGCACCGTAGTGGGCGTCCTCATCGGGTTGCTCACGGAATACTACACCTCCGCTGACTACCAGCCGGTGCGGCGGGTCGCGGAAGCCTCCCAGACCGGAACGGCCACCAACATCATCGAAGGACTTGCCCTGGGCATGGGAAGTACTGCCTTGCCCATCGTCTTGATCGGGGTTGCCATTTGGCTCTCTTACTATTGGGCAGGGCTCTACGGGATCGCCATCTCGGCCGTGGGAATGCTTGCCACTACCGGTATGACGGTATCGGTCGATGCTTACGGGCCGGTGGCGGACAATGCGGGCGGTATCGCGGAGATGTCGGGGCTCGAAGAGGGAGTACGCCAGATCACTGACAAACTGGACTCGGTGGGTAACACCACCGCTGCCATGGGCAAGGGCTTTGCCATCGGGTCGGCAGCCCTCACGGCCCTCGCCCTCTTTTCTGCCTATTCGCAGGTGGCGGGAATCAAGGCCATCGACCTCCTCGACTCCAAGGTCATCGTCGGGCTCTTCCTCGGAGGCATGCTGCCGTACCTGTTTGCTTCGATGGCCATGCGAGCGGTAGGAAGAGCCGCGCACCAGATGATCGAAGAAGTGCGCCGCCAGTTCCGGGAGATTCCCGGGCTGATGGAGGGGAAGGCGCGGCCGGACTATGCCCGCTGCGTCTCCATCAGTACCTCCGCCGCTTTGCGGGAGATGATCGTTCCCGGCCTGCTGGCGGTGGTTGCTCCGCTGGGCATCGGACTTATCTTGGGCCGTGCCGCTCTGGGGGGACTCCTGGCCGGTGCGAACATCAGCGGGGTGCTGCTCGCGGTCAAGATGGCCAACGCTGGCGGAGCCTGGGACAACGCCAAGAAGTACATAGAAGCCGGCAATCTCGGCGGCAAGGGAACTCCGGTTCACGCCGCGGCGGTGGTGGGCGATACCGTGGGCGATCCCTTCAAAGATACCGCCGGGCCCTCCATGAACATCCTGATCAAACTGATGGCCATCGTGGCGCTCGTGTTCGCGCCGCTGTTCGCGTGGCTGGCCAGGTGATCGGGCAGCCCCGGCCGCGCTGGTGAACTGCCTGCCTGGCGGTCCGGGGATGCCCGGGGTCGCCTGGATCTGGATCCGGTTAGCGAAAGATTGGCGAAAGAGCCAAAAAAGAACGAGGGATGGCTGATCGCCATCCCTCGTTTTATTGGAAAAACTGGCCAAAAACTGGTGGAGGTGAGCGGAGTTGCACCGCTGTCCACGAGAGGGACCACACCCGCATCTACGAGCGTAGCTCTCGCTTTCTTCTCGTCCCGGCCGGCCCTCGAGAGCCAGGTCCGTCCGGCACCAGCCTGTATGAGTCCTCCGACCTACCAGGCACTCGGCCGGAGCCATCCCGCTTCATGACACCTGGTTCCGGTTAGCGGGCGTCACCGGGCAGGCGTAGCAGCTGCTTACGCAGCGACTGCTAGAGCAGTGTTGTTGTTGGCACTTATTGGGTTTCCCCGGATTAACGAGTCAGGGAAGCTCGGCTCGCCGCGAATGCCACCCCATCCCGTGTCGAACCTGATTCACCCCCGTGCGTTTTATAGTATACCGTCGCCGCACCGCGCTGTCGATACTTCCTGAACGACAAGCCGCCGCACCTTTTCGCCACTCCGGGCGCGGCGGCGCCGGGCTCGTGACACCGGTCCGGCGGCAGCCAAGCACAGGCGGGCCTGTGCCCGGATAATATCCCTGCCGTTGGTTCCGGATGCCGCCGTCGTTTTACGGGAGCCCCTGCCAGCCGGGGAATCGAGCTCTCGGGCGGTCCGTTGCTACCAGAATTCCACGTCAGGCATAGCGCCTGGTTTGCCGAATAGCGATCACCAACGAGCCCAGGGACTGCCGAAAACTCCTGCAACTACTGAAGGGGATCTGGGGACGGGTGGCGAATGAGACGTCGCTCAGGCTTCGGGCCTCGGGCCTCAAGCCTTACCGAGCTCGCGTTCTTTGACAATGCGCCGGATCTGGCGATCGGTTTCGGCTCGGGAGATGGACTCCCGCTTGTCGTAAAGCTTCTTGCCGCGGGCCAAAGCGAGCTCTACCTTGACGTGGCCGCCACGCAGGTAGACAGCCAAGGGGATGAGGGTATAACCCTTTTCCTTGATCCGGCTGGCCAGGCGCAGGATCTCGCGGCGATGGAGCAGGAGCTTGCGAACCCGCAGGGGGTCGGGGTTGAAACGGTTGCCGTGCTCGTAGGGGGAGATGTGAACATTTCGGAGAAAAACTTCGCCCTTCTCGATGGTAGCGTAGCCGTCCCGCAGGTTGATCCGGCCGAGGCGGATCGACTTCACCTCGGTTCCGGTGAGTACGATCCCGGCTTCGATGGTTTCCTCGATGAAGAAGTCGTGCCGGGCCTTGCGGTTTTCGGCGATGGTGCGGATCGCGTCGCGGCTCGTCATGCGGATATGGTAAGAAGTTTCTCGGATATGTGTCAAGAGTCGGAAATGGGGGGTTGCAGGAATGATCGAAATCAGGGGGTTGACGAAGCGGTTCGGTCAGCTGACCGCCGTGGATAACCTCAACCTGCGGGTGGAAAAAGGAGAGATCTTTGGTTTCCTGGGGCCTAACGGTGCTGGAAAGACCACTACTATCATGATGATCCTGGGTTTGATCCGGCCAACGTCAGGATCGGTTCGCATCTTCGGGAAAGAGCTCTCTGAAGATTACTTCGGGATCAAGAAGCGTCTGGGAGTGCTTTCTGAATACCAGTACATGTACGATGAGATGACGGCACGGGAATACCTGACGTTCTTTGCCCGGCTTTACCAGGTAGAACAAGGAGAGAAACGGGTCCAGGAGGTCCTGGAAAGGGTGCGGCTCCGGGACCGCCAGGATGAGCTGGTGGGCGGATACTCTAAAGGAATGAAACAGAAACTCGGGTTAGCCCGGGTGCTCCTGCACGACCCGGAGATTCTGATCCTCGACGAGCCGACCAGCTCCCTCGACCCTTACGGGGTGCGGGAGGTGCGGGATATCTTGCTCGAGGAGCACGAGCGAGGCCGGACCCTCCTGATATCTTCGCACCTGCTATCCGAGATCGAGCGGATCTCCACGCGGGTCGGGATCATGAACAAAGGCCGGCTGCTGGCCGAGAACACCATGGACGAGCTGCGCCGGCGGCTGACCCAAGAGGTAACCATAACCGTGGACCTGGAGAGTATCCCCGACGGCGTAGTGGACAAGCTCCGGGAGCTGCCGAACGTGGTGTCGGTGGAGACGGTCCCGGTCAGCCGGGACGGTGCGGGTGCCGGGATGAGCCTGGTCATCAAGACCAAGCCGGGGGCCGAACGGCGGGCCGAAATCGCCCGGGTGCTCAGTAGCGCGGGAGCTATCATCCTCGGCATGCGCACCAGCGAAATGAACCTGGAAGAGGTCTTCATCACCATCACGGAAAACAACATCTCACTCCTGGCTGAGGAGGGCGTGGCATGAGTGCTACCTCGTACCGGCTGCACGCCACCCGCTTGATCGCGGGGCGTGAACTGCGTTCAACCGTCTTCGGCATCGGCATCTACATAGTCATGACGATCGCGTTCGTTTTGGCGTCCTACGGCGTCAACAGCTTCTTGTACAACATCTCTCAAAACGGCGCTCTGGCCATGCCATCGCCGTTGCTTCTGCCCCTATTTGTGGCCGTGTTTCTGAGCTCGCTCTATCTCGGGCTGCTCTCGTCGTTGACCATCTCCCGGGAACGAGATCAAGGCACGCTGGAAGTACTTTTCTACGGGCCGGTGGACTCATTCAGCTATGTGATGGGCAAGTTCATCGAACAGATGCTCGTCTTCGGCGTTTTCATCCTGTTCAACCTGGTCTTCTTTGCCTTCGTTGCGCTGATTACTAACTTCGGCTTCAGCTTGGACATAATCTGGCTTCTCCTGATCTCCTTCTTCGTGGCTGCCTCAGTGGTCGCTTTCGGGATTTTCCTCTCATCGATCACCAAGAGCAGCCGGGCGTCGGTGTTCCTCTTCATCCTTTTCATGGCTTTCTTCATCGGCTTCTTCTGGGGGTACTCGACGCTGATGGGGATTCCCGACAAGGAGCTTTCGGCCGGCATGATCTACTTGCGGCAGGCCCTGGACTACCTGCGGCGGGTGATCGAGTGGGTCTCACCGCTCGAGTATCTCAACCGTGGGGCGCTGGCGGTCGCTTCCAGCAGCGTGAGCGGTTTCTTCGCCGCGGTGGGCGAATCCCTGGCCTATGGTGTGGTGCTGCTTGCCGCCTCGATCTTCTTCTTCAATCGTAAGGGGGTCAAGAAGTGATGGTGATGAGGACGGAAGGTAAGGTGATGGTTCGCCGGCTGCTCCTGGGATTGCTGCTCGCAGGCACGGTGGCAGGAGCGCAGCTGGTGGTAGCCCCGGGCCAGAGCGGGGCCGCGACCGGGGCGGCCGATCAAGCCACCGTGGCCGGCGATACCCAGTCGCCCGCCGAGGGCACCCAGTCCTCAAGCAACGGAACCCAGCCCGCGGGCAATGGTAACGCCAGCAGCGGCAGCGAAAGCAACAAGAGTGCGAGCGGCAGTACTCTCGCCCCCTGGGAGAAGGACATGCCCCAGCCCACCGAGGAGGAACTCAAAGGAGAGGGTGTGCCGGAGAAGGAAAAGCAGCTGGTCTACTCCCTCAGCCCCTGGACCGCTACGGAAAAGGAGCCGTACGGCGGCACGTTCGTTCCGAAAAGCGAGAGTACCTTCTTCCTATTGGCGGACCATCCCAGTCTGGTGAACCCGGTTCGTACCGAGGTGTACTACTGGCCGATCACCAAGGAATACATGGCGGACTGGTTCGGCTTCCGGGAGGACGTGCCGGGGAAGCTGGAGATCTTGCAGAACGGCAAGGTCATAAAGACCCTGGAGAAAGTGAAGTACACCTACAAGTACGGTGGCGAGGACTGGTCGCAGGCGCCTACGCTCATCGTCGGTGAAGAAGCGGTCAAGGAATACCAGGCGTACAACGACGCGATGGATGCATACTACAAAGCCATGACCAAGTACTATGAGGACTACGACGCCTGGAACAAGTACATGGAGAAGCTCATTAAGCGAGTACAGCAGACCGGCAAGCCCGCCAAACCGGAAGAGATCCCGGAGGCGCCCAAGCAGCCGGAGCCACCCAAGATCTACGTGACTGAACCAACCGAAGCCTTCCTCGTGAATTTGCCGGCCGGCGAGTACGAGATCCGGACGGTAAAGGATGGGAAGGTCGTTCCCGATAGCGAGAAGAAGCTGGTAGTAGTCGCGCCCCGCCGGCAGGGGATCGGTTACGTAGTCGTCCCCGAAAGCAAGTGGACCCGACCGTTCACCAGCGATGACCGAAGCCAACTTCTGTACACCTGGGGTTCGCGCACACTGTACATCGGTGTGTTCGACTCTTTGGAGTACAACCGGTATGCCTACACTCGCTTGACGCAGGTCCACGTTCCTTTGGCAGGAAAGGGAACGGAAACGCAATGGCAATGGGTGCAGACGAAGGAACGGACCGACGTGCGCCTGCAGCTGGTCAAAAACGGCGACGTGATCCAGGAGATTGTGCGGCAGCCCTTCTACGTCAAGCAGACACCCGGTTACGCCCTGGGCTACCAGATCGTGCCTTTTGATGAAAAAGACCCGGAGATGCAGGGTCAAAAGCCTACCCTGTGGGGATTCCGGGTCGTGGTACCCGAAGGCGAGGGCTATCAAATCCGGGTAGTGGACGCCAAGGGTAATGTGCTGCCCGAAAGCGTCAGGGACATCCGTTCCGTAGCCCAGCAAGGACCATGGGCGTTGTACGCAGTATCGGCCTTCCCGCTGGTGGTCGGCGGGCTGATCTATGGCTTGCGCCGGACACGAGTCCCGCGGCGCAAGCCTCTGCCGGTATGACGGCCGGCTCTTGATCCCAGACGGACGGCACCGTTTTTCGCCTGAACTCAAAACACTTGAGAACGGGGGCGCCGAAGAGGCGTCCCTTTATTCTTGATTTCACTGTTTCTCGGATTTCCTCGGCCGAAACAGGAATCGGACTCCTTTTCGAGAATGTGGGAAAGGAGGTTGTCCATTCCCCTTCTCGGGGATTCAAAACCCGAGTTTCTCCGTCGCCGGGGGCCGGGGCGGGGTCTGGTGAAGTCGAGGTGAACGGTTTTGCGAGGGTGCGGGGTAGGGGAACAGCCGATAGCACGTTCCGCCCTCATCCTGTTCGCCACCGTCCTGCTCCTGCCGGCTTCGGGGGGGCCGGGCGTCACCGCCGCCGGCCCGGCCCCAGGTCGCCCCGAAGTCCAGGCGGGGGCGGATGCCATCCTCTGGATAGCCGGCCGGCCGGCGCCCGCCGAGGCTGCGCCCCGGCTGGTCGACGGCTACCTGTTTGTTGCGGCCCGTCCCGCCTTCTCTACCTTGGGGGTCACCGTGGAGCCGCTTCCGCCTTCTTCCCGGGGAGAAGCCCCCCGGTGTCGCCTGGTGCGAGAAGATCGGGAGCTGATCCTCACCGCCGGGAGCGCCTCGGCGCGCCTCAACGGGCAGGAGTTCGACCTGCGGGTCGCACCCTGGGTGGAGAAGGAAGAATGGTTGGTGCCGCTCAGCCGGGTGGCGATCGCCCTCCGGCTCTCGCTCACCTGGGATAAAGAGCTCGGCCGGCTGGTTTTGACCGGTGGGGCGGGGGAGCCGGGGGAGAAAGCCGGGAAGAGTTCGGGGAGCGAGGCCGGCAGCACGGCCGGGGCTTTACCGTCTTCGCTGCCGGCCCGGCTTTGGGTCAGCCTGCAGCAGGACGGCGACCGGGTCGGGCTACGACTGGAGGCCGGGGTGCCCTTCCGGGTGCAGGTACGGGACGCGGCTGGGGAAAAGCAGGCCGAGATCGACGTGGACGGGCTTCCTGCCGGTGTAAAGGTGGCCCTACCCGCCATACTGCGAGGATCGTGGCCCTCTCCGCTCATGGAGGTGGCGTTGATCCCGGTGGCGGTTCCCGCTCCGGGAGCGAGCGACCGGGCCACCGGAACCGTGAAGCTGCAAGTACGGTTTACCACGGCGGCGCGCCTTGAGCCCGTGCGTTCCGAAGCGAAGCCGGTGACCGATGCCACCCCGGCGCCGGCGGGAAAGGCCGCGACCACCGCCGGGCCGCGATACCGGGCGGATCTTTGGGTCGCGCCTGCGTCGCTCGCTGTACCCGTGGCGTCCCCCGTGAGCTCCGCGCTTTCCGCGTCTTCGGTGCTCCCACCGTCCGGCCTGCCGCCGTCCCTAAGCCTTCTCGCCGCCGCCGGGCAATCCTCACCGAGAACCCTGACCCGCGTCGAGTGGCAGCGGGAGGCGGGTTCGAGTGGCAGGCTAATCCTCCGGTCGACGGCGGCAGTGCCTGCCTCTTTGGCACCCTCTTCGGCGGCGGGCGGAACAGGTGCAGAAGAACCGGCATCGTTTCGTTCCGCGGTATGGCAGGACCCCCTCCGCCTGGTGATCGACCTGCCCGGGGTGACCTGGGAGGGCGAGAAGAGAACGATCACGCTGAATGATCCCGATTTTGCCCGCCTGACCGTGGAGCGAACCCCCTCCGGTGAAGCCCGCCTCGTTCTGGAGGCGGCTCATCCCGGATTGCCCCTGGTTCGAAGGGACGGCAAGACGGGTGAGCTTCTGGCCGACGTGCTACGGGTAGTCCCGGCAGTAGAGGTGGACGGACCAACAGGAACGGTTACCATCCGGAGCTCCGGGCCGGTTGAGGCCAGGGTCTTCGTCTTACCCGACCCCGAACGCCTGGTGGTGGACCTGCTGGGGGCGGCGATTGTGGGCTCGGGGCCTCGTATCAACCATGACCCTGGCGCCGCCGGTAACCCGGTCTCGCGGGTACGGGTCGCTCAATTCGACCCCCGCACGGTCCGGGTGGTACTGGAATTGGTCAAGCCATTCGAGGTAAAAGTAAGTCAGAGCGAAGACGGTTCCCGGTTGGACTTGGCGTTCAGGGATGGGCCGGACGTTTGGGCAGCGTTCCCCGGGGGGCGAGCGAGCCGGGAGGCCGGGGAAGCCCGGGATACGCCGCCCGCCCAGGGAAGCGGAGCGAGCCGAACCGGGACCACGGTCAGCTGGGTTCAGCGCTGGCAGCCGCCCTCAGGACCCGCGGGTGTCAAGCCGGGCGAGGCGGTGATCGAAGCGCCGCCACGCCCGGAAGGGACGAAGATGCTCGCGCCGGCTATGCCGGTGATGCCGGTGATGCCGGCCGTGCCGGTCATTGCGGGCGGCGGCGCGGCCGTGGAGGAGACTTTGACCCATCTGGCAGGCCGCTTCATAGTCCTGGACCCGGGGCACGGAGGTAGCGACCCGGGGGCCATCGGGGTGAACGGGGCTCGGGAAAAGGACCTGACCCTGGCCATAGCGCTGGACCTGGCGGCCAGGCTACGCGCGGCCGGAGCCCGGGTGGAGCTCACCCGGGAAAGTGACACGCTTCCGGCCTGGCCCCAGCGGGTAGCCCCGGCCAACCTGGGATCGGCCGATGCGCTGCTCAGCATCCACCTCAACTCGTTCCCCGGGCCGGAGGCACGGGGAATCGAGGTATACTACGCGGCCTCGCGGCCGGGGGCGGAGGAACTCGCCCGTACGCTCCTGCGTTCCTTGGCCCAGAGGCTAGGGACGCCCGGGCGCTGGGCCCGTGCCAGGGATGACCTTTATGTTTTGCGGGAGAGTCTGGTTCCTGCCGTTTTGCTCGAACTTGGATACCTGAGTCACCCCGAAGAGGCAGCCAAGCTCGTCGAACGGCAGTACCAGGAGGAGATTGCCCGGGCGATCGCGGTCGGTCTGGATCAGTACTTCGCCGGCAGGTGACGGAGGCTTCGCGAGCGGGGATCGAGCAGTGTAGATTATCGAGTGGGTGATCGAGCAGTGAACTGGTGGGGCCGATGCCTGCGCTACGCAGTAGTGGTAGGGCTCCTTGCCTTCCTGGGATGGGCGGGCTGGGGGGAAGAGAGTAAGGGAGCCATCTTGCACCTGCGAGCTCTGCCCGTCGGCGAGGGCCGCTCTTTACTCGCAGATAAGACCACGCCGGCCGGAGAGGCCCGCCCGCGCCCGGGACCGGGGGCGAGCAGCGAGTCCCTCCCGCGGGGGCCGGTCAACCGGGCTACCGTAACGGTAGCCTTTTACTATCCTTCTCGCGACGGCAGCTTCCTCGTGCCGGAGGTGCGGTCGGTTCCGCAAGCAGAGAGTTCACCAGGGCGAATCATTGAAGAACTGCTGCGAGGACCTACCCTGAACCAGACATTGATTAGCCCCTTCCCTGCCGGTACGCGCCTTTTGGACTGGAGACTTGCCACCGACGGCACGCTGGTGGCCGATTTCTCCCGGGAGCTGGTCACCCGGCATTGGGGAGGCACCTCTGGTGAACTGGCTACCGTGTACTCGCTGGTGAACACGGTGACCCGTTTGCCGGGTGTGCGGAGGGTCCGGTTCGAGGTGGAAGGCGAGCCGGTCGAAACCCTGGCCGGACACGTCGATTTGCGTGAACCGCTGACTTTTGATGCCACGCTGGTTTGGAGCGGGGACGGAGGGAATCAGGAGCCTTGACGAATTGGCAGGGCCGCCGGGTGGCGGTAGTGGGGCTGGGCACGAGTAATCTGGCGGTGATCCGGTATCTCCTGCAACGAGGGGCACAAGTAGAAGGCCGGGATCAAAAAAACCTGGCCGAGCTGGGCGACGTAGGAGCCGAACTTGCCCGGTTGCCGGTCAAGCTCCGGCTCGGGCCCGGTTATCTCGAAGGTTTGACGGAATACGACGCGGTTTTCGTGACTCCGGGCATCTCCCGTCACAAACCCGAGCTGGTAGAGCTCAAAACTAGCGGCGTTCCCATCTTAAGCGAGATCGGGGTGGTCCTGGAAGAGTGCCGGGCAACGGTGCTGGGGATCACGGGGACGAGCGGTAAGACCACGACGACCACCCTTGTGGGCAAGATCATGGAGGCCGCGGGACGCCAAACTTTCGTGGGGGGCAATATCGGCCAGCCCCTGATCGAGGTGGCTGCCTCCATCCCGCCCGAGGCGATGGTAGTGCTGGAACTTTCCAGTTTCCAGCTGGAGATGCTGGACCGGAGCCCGCAAGGGGCGCTGGTGACCAACGTAACCCCCAACCATCTCGACATGCATGCCGACATGGCGGAGTACGTGGCAGCCAAGGAAAGGATTTTCCGTTTCCAGGGACCCCGGGATGTGGCCGTCTTCAACCTGGATAACGAGTACACCCGGAAGATGGCGGAGGAGGCACCCTCCCGCCGGCTGTGGTTCAGCCTGGAGGAGGAACCGGGGGCCGGCGCCTGGCTGGCCGGGGAAGCGATTTACTGGCGAGGCCGGGAAAACCAGGGGGCAGAGAAAGTAGTTCAGCGGGAAGAGATACTCTTGCCCGGTATGCACAATGTGGCCAATGTGGCGGCGGCCTGTGCACTTACCGGGGCGTTCGGGGCTCCGGTGAGCGCGATGGCGCAGGTGGCCAGGACTTTTCGGGGGGTGCCCCATCGCCTGCAGGTGGTGGGGGAAGGAACGGTACGGGGGAAGGCGAATGTGACCTTCATCAACGATTCCATCGCCACCACCCCCTCCCGCACCGTGGCCGCGATCCGGGCCATGACCCGGCCCACCGTGCTGCTCCTGGGGGGCTACGACAAGCACCTCCCCTTCGACGAGCTGGCAGAGGAGTTGATGCAGCCCGAGTCGCCGGTGACGGCCGTGGTGCTGCTGGGGGCGACGGCGGAGAAGATCGGGGCGGCGATGGCGGCGGCCAAGGAGCGCGGCGGGCGGGCACTCGAGCGGGCGCGGCCTTTGCAGGTGCTTAGGGCTGCTTCGTTCGCGCAGGCGGTGCAGATGGCGGCCGAGGTGGTGCCGCCCGGAGGGGTGGTGCTCCTGTCACCGGCCTGCGCGAGCTACGATATGTTCCGCAATTTCGAGGAGCGGGCGCACGTTTTCGAGCAACTGGCGCAGGAGCTTCTGAGAGAGGGAGCGTGACCGGATTGCCAAGGATTGACGGCCGGAGGCCAGATGAACTGCGGCCGGTGAAGATCGTTCGCAACTACACCAAGTGGGCGGAAGGATCGGTACTCATACAGAGTGGGGATACCTGGGTGGTATGTACCGCGTCGGTGGAGGACCGGGTGCCGCCGTTCTTGCGCGGTACGGGACAGGGCTGGATAACGGCCGAGTACGGAATGCTTCCCCGTTCGACCAGTACCCGCACCCAGCGGGACGTATCGCGTGGAAAGGTCGCCGGGCGGACCAGTGAGATCCAGCGTTTGATCGGGCGGGCGCTGCGGTCGGTGGTGGATCTGCACGCGTTGGGGGAGCGCACGTTGTGGATCGACTGCGACGTGTTGCAGGCGGACGGGGGTACCCGCACGGCGTCCATCACGGGCGGGTTCGTGGCTATGGTGGAAGCACTGGGGCGAATGGCGGCCCAGGAGGGCTGGGACGCGCTGCCGGTATACGATTACGTAGCCGCCGTGAGTGTGGGTATGGTGGATTCGGAACCCCTTCTCGATCTTTGCTTCGAGGAGGATTCGCATGCCGGAGTAGACATGAACCTGGTCATGACCGGCACCGGTGAGTTCGTGGAGATTCAAGGAACCGCAGAGGGTGCCCCGTTCGGAGCCCGTGACCTCGACGCCCTGCTGCGGTTGGGGCGGGAAGGTATAGCACGGCTGATTGCGCTGCAAAAGGAAGTATTGGCGCCGGACCTCGCCGGACGGGTAGGGACGCGGCCGCGTCCAATTACGACCGGGCCGGCGGTGCCTTCGGGGCCTGAAGATTGAGCAGGATCGAGGTCGGCTGAGAGGGATGGGGCAGGTATTGCCGCGGCTGGTTCTGGCTACACACAATGACGACAAGGTGCGAGAGCTCCGGGAACTGTTACAGGAGCTGGTGCCCGCGCTCGGGCCGGTCGTGAGCGTAGGAGAGCTCCTCCGGCAGGGCCTGGGCGATCCGCCTGAAATAGTAGAGGATCAACCCACCCTGGAGGGGAACGCTGTCAAGAAGGCACGGGCGGTGGCAGCCTGGAGCGGGGTGCCGGCGCTCGCCGATGATACGGGGCTGGAAGTGTTCGCCCTGGGAGGACGTCCCGGGGTATGCAGCGCGCGCTATGCGGGCCCCGGGGCTACCTACGCCGATAACCGCCGCAAACTGCTGGGGGAGCTGGCCAACGTGGCGGACGAGGCGCGGGCGGCGAGATTTCGCACCGTGGTGGCAGTGGCTTATGACCCCGAGCACGTCGAAACGGCCGAAGGGGAGCTCCGGGGGAGAATCACCCGGGAGGAACGGGGTCGAGCCGGCTTCGGCTATGATCCGATCTTCGAAATCCCGGAGTTGGGAAAGACCCTGGCTGAACTGACTCTCGAAGAGAAGAACCGCTTGAGCCATCGGGGCCGGGCCTTGCGGGCGGCGGTGCCCCTGCTCGAACGACTGGTTACGGGACCGGCCCGGTGACCGGAACGAGGGCGGGGCCGTTCACGCCCCGGGCCGCGAAGAAGGCTGCCGAGGCCCGCGCGGGACGGCGGGGATCGCGGCAGAGGTGCAGGTGTGCAGGTGCGGCGCTGCTGCCTTGACAGGGCATGGGATCTGGTGTTACGATTCGCGGGCGAGGCGGGCACGAAAACGAATGCGGGGTGTGGCGCAGGTTGGTAGCGCGTCTGCTTTGGGAGCAGAAGGCCCGCGGTTCAAGTCCGCGCACCCCGACCATGATTTTATTGCGGGTGTAGCTCAATGGTAGAGCATCGGCCTTCCAAGCCGAGTACGGGGGTTCGATTCCCCTCACCCGCTCCAGTTTTTGCGCTTATTGCGTTATTGCGCCTGTAGCTCAGGTGGAGAGAGCGGGGGCCTTCTAAGCCCTGTCTTGCGGGGGTTCGAGTCCTCCCAGGCGCACCAGCCAAAAGTTTGTGGTGAGCGTAGCTCAGATGGTTAGAGCGCCAGGTTGTGGCCCTGGAGGTCGTGGGTTCGAGTCCCGTCGCTCACCCCATTTTGTGCCGCCGGAACCCAGTTGGTCCGGCGGCCTTGTTCTATGTCTTGGGCGAGTTTTCCCGGGAGAGACAGTTGACGACGCTTTCTCAGGCAGGGAAAATCGACGTAGAGACGGAATTCACAAGCTAGCAGCTATTGGGCGCACAAGTTCATCCATTCATCCATCCAGGGTAGGGGGACGGCGGATGTCGGATTTTCGCACGGCGTGGCATGAGCGGCTGAAGAAAGTAGTCCAACAGGGGATCCGGGCTCGCACGTTTGCGGCCTTCAATGCCAACGTGGACGTCATCGTCCACCTGGACGACGGCGTAGTCCAGCGGCTGCTACGAGATTCCGGAGTGTCGCTTTCCAGGGTCCGAGCCCGTTCGGCCGAAGCGCTGGAGCGTATCGTCAACCCGGAGGACTTCTTTACCGTGTTGAGGGACCGGCTCATCGCCGGCAAATCGTTTCATATCACGGTGGACAGCTCCGATCTCTTTACTTGGCTGGACGACCATTTCCAGAACGAGAAGGAGACGATGGGTGGGCAGGCTGGTATCATCGCCAACCAAATGGCGGAACTGGGGGCGCCGGCGTTGGTCTACACACCGGTACTATCGCCCAAGCAAGCCCGGCTGTTCCACCCCGACGTCCGGACTCCTGTAATCTCTGATACTGGAGAACTAGAACTGGTACCGGCTGCAGCAGCCGCTCGAGCCGGCATCGGCACGAAAATCAACTGGATCCTGGAGTACGGGAAGGGCCTGGTTTTCCATTTCGGCGAGGAGACGGTGACTACGCCTCGAGCCAACCGGGTGATCCTCGCCAGCCGGCCGCGCGAGGCGGTGATGGGCTTTCCGCCCCAGCTTCGCCCCTTCCTGACCGACCTTGCTGCCTGCATGGACGTGGCGTTCATGGCGGGATACCACTATGCGAGCCACGAGTTGCCGGATGGACGTTCCTTCGCGGAATACCTGGCCGATAGCGTCGCCGACCTGCGAGCCCTGAAAGCAGGCAACCCCCAGCTCAGGATTCATCTGGAGTACGTTCCCATGCAGGATCCGGAACTCGAACGCAAAATGCTACTCGGGGTGGGCCGGGAGATCTCGAGCTTTGGCATCAATGAAAACGAGATCCGGCGGGTGCTGCGGGAGTTCGGGTACGAGGAGGAGGCGCGCCGGGTCGAGGAGGCCGAGTCGGCCTACACCCTGTACCGGGGAGCTCTCGCCCTCGCCGGTGAATTGGGACTCGACAGAATCCAAGTTCACAACCTGGGCTACTACGTACTGGTCCTGCGCAAGCCCTATCCTGTGCCGGCCGAAGAGGTACGGAATGCTTGTCTATACGGTTCCTGCGTCAACGCGCTGAAGGCCCGGGACGGGGGTTACGTCCGGGGCGATTGTGTCTACCAGGCGGCCGAGATCCCGCTCTCCGATATAGGCTTTACCAACCTGGAGACGCTGGCCCGGGATCTCGGGCTCTCCGGGCAGGCCCAGGAGGCTTTCCTTGCCCAAGGCATCCTGGAAGAGGAAGACCATATATTGGTAGCCGTTCCTGCCCACGTGGTACCCAATCCGGTGAGCACGGTCGGCATGGGCGATACCATCTCCTCGTCCTCATACGCCCGGGAGCTTCAGCCGCTCCCCGTGTGCTAACCCGACCCGAGCTCCGGTAGAGGGCCGGATAAAGCTGCTCGCCTAGCCGCAGACTAAGCGTCGATCGCCGTCGCCGTCCCTGGCGCCGGCCGGTCCACCGGCCGGCGCCAGGCGGTCAGGGTAAACCGGCGGCGATGACGAGCAGGGCGATCCGCTGGTACCGGCCCGGCCGGCCGCCGGCGGTATGCAGGGACGCCCGGTGGGGAGGAACGAGCATGCCTACCGGCCAGGAGTTCGACGAAACCTACAAAATACTGGTGGTGGCCGCGGAGGCGACACCGTTCGCCAAGACCGGGGGACTGGGCGATGTGGCGGGGTCGCTGCCGAAGGCGCTTTCCACTTGGGGAAACGACGTCCGGCTGGTGATTCCCCGCTACCGGGGCATCGATGATTGGAAGGTGTTGGGGGACTTCCCCGTCTGGGTGAACGGCCGGCGAGAAACGGCGGTGCTGCGCCAGTCCCACCTCCGAGCGCGGCTTGACGACGTCGAGCGTCTCGTCCCGGTTTACTTCGTTGACAACTATCACTATTTCGACCGCGATCGCTTCTACAACTATGCGGACGATGCCGAACGGTGGGCTTTTTTCTGCCGGGCGGTATTGGAGATGATCCGGTTTCTCGAATGGCGGCCGGACATCATTCACGGTCATGACTGGCAAACCGGGCCGGTACCGCTCCTACTCAAAACCCATTACGTTCACGATCCGTTCTACAGCTCGATCGCCACGGTGTTTACGGTTCACAATCTGAAATACCAGGGTAACTTCGGGCGTGAAGCCCTGGGCTTCCTGGGCCTGGGAGACGAGTTCTTCACCCCCGAACGGGTCGAATTCTACGGCAAGGTGAGTTACCTCAAGGCGGGTCTCGTCTTTGCCGATCTACTCAGCACCGTGAGCCGGCGCTACGCCCGGGAGATCCAGGAATCCGGCAAGGGCTTCGGCCTCGAGGGGGTGCTGGCCCAAAGAGGACAGGAGCTCTTCGGTATTCCCCACGGTCTGAACTACCACGAGTTCAACCCTGCTACCGATCCGCGTCTTCACCACAATTACACCTTAGCCAATGCCATCCAGGGGAAACGGGCCGGCAAGCAGGCCCTGCAAAAGGAGTTGGGGTTGCCCATCGTGGAGCTGCCCGTGGTGGGGATGGTCACCCGTTTCGAGAGTGACAAGGGGATCGAGCTGCTCCAGGGGGCGGAGGAACTTCTCCGTGAGGACATCCAGCTCGTCCTGCTTGGGCTAGGCGAACAGCGCTACGAGGCTTGGGCCCGGGACCTGGCCCGGCGGTACCCCGAACGGGTGGGGCTGCAGATCGGGTTCAACACCGTGCTCGCCCAGCGCATCTATGCGGGAGCGGACATCATGCTCTTCCTCAGCCGGCTCGAGCCGGATGGGATGGGGCAGCTGATCGCGCTCCGCTACGGAGCGATTCCCGTCGCTCATGCCACGGGAGGCTTCGCCGACACCATCATGGATTACGACGGTCAGGCCGGCACGGGTACGGGATTCCTTTTCTCTCCTTATGAACCGGCGGCCCTGCTCCAGGCGGTCCGGCGGGCGCTGGGGGTCTACCACAACGCCGAACGCTGGCGGCTCCTGGTGGAGGCGGCCATGCGGAGTGATTTTTCGTGGAACCGGGTGGCCGGAGAATACATGGGGCTCTACCACCTTGCCGAGCAGAAGATGCGCCAGCGGGAGCTGGTCGCGGTGGTTTGACGGTCCGGCGGGTGCTGTGCTATATTTACAAAGGACTTGAGAGCCGGTAGCTCAGCAGGTAGAGCAGCGGACTTTTAATCCGCGGGTCGAGGGTTCGAGTCCCTCTCGGCTCACCATTTTCTTCTGTTGCCTCAGTGTAGTGTCTGGTTTTTCGACCGGCTTGACGCGAGAGTGATGGAACTGGTAGACATCGGCGACTTAGGATCGTCGGCCTTACGGCGTGGGGGTTCGAGTCCCCCCTCTCGCACCAGGAAATGGGAAGGGCAGCCATCCCCGGCGGATGACTGCCCCTTATGCGCTTTATCTATGCCGGTCTGGCTTTCTCTACGCCGGCCGGCCGGATAAGCACGAGAGCGGGCGGCACGGAGAGCCGGGACGGCGAGCAGGGAGGAGAAATACGGGGAATGAAGGCATCGGTCGAGAAGCGGGATAAGAACGTAGTAGCGTTGACGGTGGAGGTTCCGGCCGAAGAGGTCGAGCAGGCCGTAGAGCGAGCTTACCGGCGGCTCCTTCCCAGGCTCAGGATCCCTGGTTTCCGTCCCGGCAAGGCACCGCGCTCGGTAGTAGAGGCGCGTCTCGGTCGCGAGTACCTCCTGAACGAAGCGGTGGAAGACATGGTTCCCCGGGCGTACGAGTCGGCGGTCAGGGAATACGCCCTCGAGCCCGTGGAACGGCCCCGGATCAAGCTGACCCAGGCCGAGCCCGGAAAACCCTTGATCTTCGAGGCTCAAGTGACCGTTACTCCCGAAGTGGAACTGGGGGAGTACCGCGGTCTGGAGGTGGAGCGGCCGGTCAGGGCGGTGACCGAGGCCGACGTCGAGCGGGTGCTGGACTCCCTGCAGGAACGGGCAGCCCAGCTGGTGGTGGTGGAGCGGCCGGTGCAAGCAGGCGATTTCGCCACCATCGACTTTGCCGGGCTCCTTGAGGGCAAGCCCTTCCGGGGAGGGGCGGCCAGCGATTACGTACTGGAGGTGGGCAGGGGGGCCTTTCCGGCGGACTTCGAGAATGCCTTGATCGGGATGAAGGCGGGGGAGACCAGGACGGTCCCGGTTCGCTTCCCCGACCAGTACAGCAACCCCGAGCTGGCCGGGAAGGAAGTGCAGTTCACCGTGACGGTGAAGGCGGTTCGGGAAAAGCGAGTGCCTCCCCGGGATGATGAGTTGGCCCGGACGGTGGGGGAGTTCGAAACTTTAGAACAACTTCGCCAGGATATCCGTCAGAGGTTGGAGCAGCAGGCGGAGGCAGAGGCGGAAGAGAAAGTGAGGGAAGCTCTTGTCCGTCGCGTTACCTCTGAAGCCCGGGTGGAGATTCCCCAGGTCATGATCGACCGGGGCATCGACCGTATGTTGCGCCGCTTCGAGGAAAGCCTGGCCTACCGCGGGATGACCCTGGAACGATATCTGGACGTGGCCGGCAAGACTCTGGAACAGCTGCGATCCGAGCTTGCCCCCAGCGCGACCGAGATGGTCAAAAGCGAGCTTTGCCTGGCTGCCATCGCCCGGCGGGAGGGGTTGACCGCTACCGAGGAAGAGGTCAGGGAAGAAGTGGAAAGGCGGGTCGGCCTGGCCCGGGATGAGAAAGAAGCGAAGGAGTTGCGGGAGCTCTGGGAAGGAGAAGCGGGCAAGGAGTTGATCCGGGAAACGATAGAAGAGCGGAAGGCGATAAGGTTTCTGCGAGACCAGGCCCGGGTCAATACGGTCATCGTGGCCGAACCGGAGCCGGCCGCCGAACCGGGCAAGGAGGGTGAAGAGGCTCCTCGCGCCCCCCAAGCCGGGTCACCTGCGAGGGAGGCCTCCGGTGAGCAGGACGCCTCCGGGTGATCGAGTAAGGTACGAAACAGTGGCAGGCCAGCTGGCAGCGCTCATATTCTGCAGGGAAGGCGGGATTTTGGGTGAGCATCTACGTTCCAATGGTAGTGGAGCAGTCGGCCCGGGGGGAGCGGGCGTACGACATTTATTCTCGTCTCCTCAAAGACCGTATCGTTTTTATCGGCGGTCCCATCGACGACCATGTGGCCAATCTGGTCATTGCCCAGCTGCTTTTCCTGGAGTCGGAGGATCCGGACAAGGACATCAACCTGTATATCAACAGCCCGGGCGGAGAAGTCTATTCAGGACTCGCGATCTACGACACGATCCAGTACATCCGCCCGGACGTATCGACCATCTGTGTGGGTCTCGCGGCCAGCATGGGCGCCCTGCTCCTCGCCGCGGGGGCCAAGGGGAAACGGTATGCTCTTCCCTATAGCCGCATCATGATCCACCAACCACTGGGAGGTGTGCGGGGACAGGCGACCGAGATCGAGATCGAGGCCCGGGAGATCCTAAGGGTGAAGAACACTCTCAACGAGATCCTGGTCAAGCATACCGGGCAGCCCCTGGAGAAGGTGGAGCGGGACACCGACCGCAATTTCTATATGTCGGCGCAGGAGGCGTTGGAGTACCGGTTGATCGATGACATACTGACACCCGGTTCCCGGAAACAGGAGGGGAAGTAGTGTTCAAATTCGGCGACGAAAAGTCCACTCAGCTCAAGTGCTCTTTCTGCGGCAAGCCCCAAGAGCAGGTCAAGAAGCTCATCGCCGGTCCAGGGGTGTTCATCTGTGACGAGTGCATCGAGCTTTGCAACGAAATCATCGAGGAGGAGCTGAGCGACGAGACCGAGGTAGACCTGGGGAGCCTGCCCAAGCCCCAGGAGATCAAGGCGATACTGGATCAGTATGTCATTGGCCAGGAGCAGGCCAAGAAGGTCCTCTCCGTCGCCGTCTACAATCACTACAAGCGCATCAACTCCGGGAATCGCATAGATGACGTGGAACTCCAAAAGAGCAACATCCTTCTGCTCGGGCCGACCGGTTCGGGGAAGACCCTGCTTGCCCAAACCCTGGCCAAGATCCTGAATGTTCCGTTCGCCATCGCGGATGCGACTTCTTTGACGGAAGCGGGGTACGTCGGCGAAGACGTAGAGAATATCCTCTTGCGTCTGATCCAAAACGCGGATTACGACGTGGAGAAGGCCGAACGGGGCATCGTCTACATCGACGAGATCGACAAGATCGCCCGCAAAAGCGAGAACCCGTCGATTACCCGGGACGTATCGGGGGAGGGCGTGCAGCAAGCCCTGCTCAAGATCCTGGAGGGCACGATAGCCAGCGTCCCGCCCCAGGGCGGACGCAAGCACCCCCACCAGGAGTTCATCCAGATCGATACCACCAACATCCTCTTCATCTGTGGCGGCGCTTTCGAAGGGCTCGACAAGATCATCGAAAACCGGGTGAGCCAGAAAGCCATCGGTTTCGGAGCCGACATCCGTCCCCGGGCCGAACGGCAGGTGGGCGAATTGCTCCGCCAGGTGATGCCGCAGGATCTCCTCAAGTTCGGGATGATTCCCGAGTTTGTAGGGCGGGTCCCGATCGTGGTGGCCCTCGACGCCCTGGACGAGGACGCGCTGGTTCGCATCCTGATCGAGCCCAAGAATGCCCTGGTTCGCCAGTACCAGAAGCTCCTCCAGCTGGACAACGTGGAGCTCGAGGTGACGGAGGATGCCCTCCGGGCCATTGCCCGCAAGGCGCTGGCGCGCCGGACGGGGGCCCGGGGACTGCGCGCCATCCTGGAAGAAGTGATGCTCGACGTGATGTTCGAGGTCCCTTCGAGCAAGGATGTAAAAAAGTGCGTCATCACTCCCGAGTGTATCGAAGGCCTCGAGCCACCGCGGCTGATCAAGGTGGAGGACCGCAAGCGGGAGCCCACTCCGTCCCGAGAACAGCCGGCCACCGCCTGAGCCTCGATTCCGGGTATGCGCCTCCTCGGCCGCAGGAAAAGCTACGGTCGAGGAGGCGCTTTTCTTTGGCGGCGAAAACGGAAGTTGGGGTCTCCGCCCCTTCGGAGGCCGAAATCGGCAGATACCTTCGACCGGCAGGGCTCAAGTTCAGCGGCTTTTTGGCCCTCATGGGCTGGGTCCTGGTGGCCGTAGCCACGGCCCTTCATCCTCGGGAGGCCGCTTTTGGCAGCGGCACGCAGGCACTGCGCGACATCACAGGAAACCCGCGCTGGATCCCCATCCACCTTCTGCTCGCCCTGGGGTTTACCTTGCTCGTCCCGGCGTTCAGCCATTTCGAAAGCCGGTTGGCTTACCCGGGTACTCCTGCTCGCACCCACGCCTTGTCCCGGCTCGGTGCCCAGCTGTTTCGAGCCTCGCTCCCCCTTTGGTTGATGGTCGCGAGCTGGGAGATCGCCATCCTCACCGCCATGGCGAGCGCGCCCGGAACGGTCATCGACGTCTCCCCGCTGTGGGTGGCCCTGGTTCGCGGCCTGCGGAATTTCTCGCTCCTGCTCGGGTACGTGGCGGCCTTCCTCATGTGGGGTACCCTCGTCTCGTGGGGCGTGGCCGGGAGAATCACGGGGAGCTTGTCGCGCCCCTTCTCCATCTGGGCGGTGGTGGGCGGAATCCTGGGCTGGGTGGGCTTGCCGGTCGGAGCCCTGGTTTCCGCACGCTGGGGTATATGGGCGCTGGCGGCAACGAGCGTGGTGGGAGCCATCTGGATCCCGGTGGCGGCCTGGAGCATGTTCGTGGGGGAGAGTGAACCGTCGTGAGCCCGGCGGGCCTCCTTACGCTGCTCAACCTCATCTTCATGCTGGTGGTGGGCAGTTACTTTTGGAGCATGATGCGTACCCAGCAAACCAACCGCAGTGTCATCGAGCGGGAGTCCCGCAAAGAGCTGGAAAAGCTCAAGCGGATGCGGGCCATATCCCTGACCGAACCCCTTTCGGAACGGGCCCGTCCCCGGGATCTCGGCGAACTGATCGGCCAGGAGGAAGGGCTCAAGGCCCTCCGGGCGGCCCTGTGCGGGCCCAACCCCCAGCACGTGATCATCTACGGTCCTCCCGGGGTAGGGAAGACGGCCGCGGCCCGGATCATCCTGGAGGAGGCCAAGAAGCACCCCCTTTCGCCTTTCCGCCCGTCCGCGGTCTTCGTGGAGATGGACGGGGCGACGGCCCGTTTCGACGACCGCGGCATCGCCGACCCTCTCATCGGCTCGGTCCACGACCCCATCTACCAGGGCGCGGGAGCACTGGGGGTGGCCGGGATTCCCCAACCCAAGCCGGGCGCGGTCACCAAAGCCCACGGGGGTATTCTCTTCATCGACGAGATTGGGGAGTTACATCCCATTCAGATGAATAAGCTCCTCAAAGTCCTGGAAGACCGGAAAGTGCTGCTCGAAAGCGCTTATTACAGTTCGGAAGATCCTAACATTCCCCCCCACATCCATGACATCTTCCAAAATGGCCTCCCGGCCGATTTCCGCCTGGTGGGAGCAACCACCCGGCTGCCGGAGGAGATACCGGCGGCTATTCGTTCACGATGTGTAGAGGTGTTCTTCCGGGCGCTCACGCCGGAGGAGGTGGAGACCATCGCCCGGCAGGCCGCTACCCGGGTTGGTCTAAAGCTGCAGGAGGAGGCGGCCGGGGTAATACGTGCTCACGCGCAAAACGGCCGGGATGCGGTGAACATGGTTCAGCTGGCCGGAGGGCTGGCGGCGGTGGAAAAGCGTAGCGAGATAACCCGGGCCGACGTGGAATGGGTGGTGGAAAGCGGCCAGTACACGCGCCGGGTGGACGCCCGTCTTACCGGTGAACCGAGAGTCGGGCTCGCCTACGGGTTGGGGGTGGCCGGTCCCGGGATCGGGCTGGTCATGGAAATCGAGGCGGTGGCGAGCCGCTCCGAGAAGCCCGGGGCGGGGCGCCTGCGCCTGACCGGCGTCGTCGAGGAAGAAGAGGTTAACGGCCTCGGCAAGACGGTACGCCGCAAGTCGCTGGTACGGGGATCGGTGGACAACGTGCTCGCCGTGCTCCGTCATCATCTCGGGCTTCCTGTCTATGACTACGACATCGACATCAACTTCCCGGGCGGGGCGGCCGTGGATGGACCCTCGGCCGGGGTGACCCTGGCCACGGCGGTGGCCAGCGCGATTCTGGGCCGGGCCGTGGCGGGGGATATCGCTATGACCGGCGAGGTGTCGCTGCTCGGGGACGTGCGCCCCGTGGGAGGCATCATCCCCAAGATCGAAGCGGCAGTACGGGCCGGTGCTCGCCGGATCGTGGTTCCCGAAGGGAACTGGCACGAGCGGCTGCGCGATCGGAAGGAAACCCAGGTGATACCCGTGCGACGACTGGGGGAAGTACTCGAGCTAGCGCTAGAACCGGTGGTAGCCGGGCGGTCTTGGCACGGGTAGCGCCGGCAAGTCATCTTCTGCTCAAGGGCGGCTTGACTTCCATCTCCGGCCGGCCTAAGCTTGAGTTCAGTTTGGCACACGCGAACGACCTTTAGTCCTTTTCCCGGTTCTATCTTAACCTGCCTGCACTTACCGAGAGGAGAAAACCCAGCTCCTGCGAATAGGCCTTTTATCCGCGTGTGGCGAGAAACAGAAGGAGCAGTGGTCATGCCTGAGCCCGAGCCCCTCGATGGTGTCCGCCGCACCCTGCGCCGGCGGGGTGGAGTGCAGCGCACGCTGCCTCTCTTGCCGCTACGCAGCATGGTCATCTTTCCCGGCCAGGTGGTGAGCCTGGACGTGGGGAGGCCCCGGTCGGTCGCGGCCATCCGCGAAGCACTCCGTCACGACGGGCTGATGGTGGTGGCCGCCCAGCGCCACGCCGACCAGTTGGAGCCCGACCGGGAGGGGATTTACGATTACGGGACGATGGTCCGCCTGCTACCACCGGCCGGGTTGCTACCGATGGTGAGTGTTCCGTCCCGCTCCGGCCGTTCGCCGGCGAGCGACGTTCCGGCGGGTGGTGCTCGGGCGGATGGCGCTCTGGTGGGCGGCGCCACGGCGGGCGGGATTGCTACGGAGTTTGAGGCTTTCCGGGTGAGCGTCCGGGGGCTGGATAGGGTCAGGTTGGTCAGGGTATGGAAGACACCCTTCTACCGCGCCACGGTTCGGGTGGTACCGGACAGCCAAGGGACGGCTGGCGGCGACGAGATGGCGGCGGCGCTCTTGGCCTTGCAGCGCCGGTTGAAGGAGTATGCCGAGGTGGGCCGGCCGCCGCTTTTCGAGACCCCGGAAGTCCCGGAAGAGCTGCTTGCTCACCCCGGCTGGTTGGCGGACCTGCTCGCGGCCCGGCTACCGCTGGGAGTCAACGAAAAGCAAGAGATCCTGGAGGAACTCGACCCGTTGGTGCGGCTCGAACGGGTTTACGAGCGCCTGAACCGGGAGATCGCGGTGGCCCGGCTCGACCAGCGCATCCAGGAGCGGGTGCGGGAGCAGATGGAGCGGGCCCAGAAGGAGTATTACCTCCGGGAGCAGTTGCGGGCCATCCAGCGGGAGCTTGGTGAGGCAGACGGGCTCTCGGTCGCCGACGCCGAAGGCGACGGGTATCGCCAGCGAATAGAGCAGGCGGGAATGCCCGAAGAAGCAAAGCACAAGGCCTTGCAGGAACTGGAGCGACTGGGACGGATGCCCTCCATCTCTCCGGAGGCCGCGGTGATCCGGACGTACCTTGACTGGTTGCTCGCGATTCCCTGGCAGAAGACGAGCGAGGACCGCCTCGACCTGGCCTCCGCCAGGGAGGTGCTGGAGGCCGACCATTACGGCCTGGAAGAGGCCAAACGGCGCATCCTCGAGTTCCTGGCCGTAAGACGCCTGGCCGGGACGGGAGTGAGCAAAGGGCCCATTCTCTGCCTGGTCGGGCCTCCTGGCGTGGGCAAGACCTCCCTCGCCCGGTCGGTGGCCCGGGCCCTGGGCCGTCGCTTCGTCCGTTTTTCCCTGGGGGGGCTCCGGGACGAAGCGGAAATCCGCGGTCACCGGCGCACCTACGTGGGCGCGCTTCCCGGTCGGATCATCCAGGCGTTGAAGCAGGCCGGCACGAGGAATCCGGTCATCCTGCTCGATGAGGTCGACAAGATGGGCATGGACTTCCGGGGGGATCCTGCGTCGGCTCTGCTCGAAGTCCTCGATCCCGAACAAAACAAGGCCTTTTCCGACCATTACCTTGAAGTCCCGGTAGACCTGAGCGAAGTGCTTTTCATCACCACGGCCAACTATCTCGGGGCTATCCCCAGGCCACTCCTCGACCGGATGGAGACCATCGAGATCCCCGGCTACACCGAAGCGGAGAAATTCCAGATCGGCAAGCGGTATCTCTGGCCGAAGCAGCTACGGGAGAACGGCCTGACGCCGGAGGCAGTTCAGCTGAGTGAGGGAGCGTTGCGGGACATCATCCGGCGCTATACGCGGGAGGCCGGGGTGAGACAGCTCGAACGGCAGCTGGGGAAGCTTTGCCGGCGAGTGGCCCTTCATATCGTCGAACGGCGCGAAAGCCTCGCTCCCGGAGAGCGCGAGAGCGAGCCCTGCGATGCACTCCACCTGCGCATCACCCGGCGAGGGCTGAAAGAGTACTTGGGGGCGCCGCTTAACCGGTTCGGGGAGGCTGAACTCCAGGACCGGGTAGGAGTGGCGACCGGCCTGGCGTACACGGAGGCCGGGGGAGACATCCTCGCGATCGAAGTCCTGGTGGCCCCGGGGATGGGGCGTTTCGTGCTCACCGGTAAACTGGGCGAGGTGATGCGGGAATCGGCCCAGGCGGCCCTGAGCTTCATCCGTTCCCGCCGGCAAGCGCTGGGCATTGGCCAGGACTTTCCCGACCGGTTGGACATTCACATGCACATCCCGGAAGGAGCGATTCCCAAAGACGGGCCGTCGGCCGGGATAACCATCGCCACCGCCCTGGCTTCGGCTCTGACCGGTCGCCCGGTCCGGCACGACGTGGCCATGACCGGCGAGATAACCTTGCGGGGCAGGATACTCCCCGTGGGCGGGCTCCGGGAGAAGCTCCTCGCGGCGGTCAGATCCGGGATTGGTACGGTGCTCGTTCCGGCAGAGAATGAAAAGGATCTGGCCGAGATGCCCGCCGAGGTGAAGCGCCGGCTGGATATCCGGCTCGTCCGGGAGATGGACGAGGTCCTGGCCCAAGCGCTGCTACCACCACCGGAAAGCGAGAAGGCCGGTGATGATGAGGCGAGGGGCGAAGCTAAAGAGGAATCGACGGCGGCACAGAATCCCGAGGCCCGGCCCTCGGGCAAGGGGGCCGGAGAGAAAGCGGCCAGGGCGGGATGACTCCGGCCGGGGAGACGGAGGGCGGCAATATGGACCGAATAGGGCACTGGCACGAGATCATGGAGGAAGAAGCCATCCGCGGCCTGGCAGGTCGCGACTTCCTTTCCCTTGCGGACTTCGAACCCGGGGAGATCCGGGCCCTCATCCGGCTGGCTCGGGCGCTGAAAGCGGCCCGGCGGCAGGGAGAGCCCCATCGGCTGCTGGAGGGCCGCGCGCTGGCCATGATCTTCCGCAAACCTTCCACTCGTACCCGGGTGGCCTTCGAGGTAGGGATGGTAGAACTAGGCGGTTATCCCCTCTACCTTTCCGGCAGTGAGATCCAGCTCAGCCGCGGCGAAAGCCTGGCAGATACGGCCCGGGTGTTGTCGCGCATGGTTCACGGTATCATGATCCGGACTTTTGCCCAGGAGGAAGTAGAGGAGCTCGCCCGTCATGCTTCGGTTCCAGTGATCAACGGCCTGACCGACCTGCTCCACCCGACGCAGGTGCTGGCCGACCTCGTCACGCTGTCGGAAAAATGGGGTGAGTTGAGCGGGCATCGTCTTGCCTATGTGGGCGACGGGAACAACATGAGCCATTCCCTGGCTTTGGGCGGGGGGCTGATGGGGATGGAGATCGTGCTGGCGACCCCGCCGGAGTATGCTCCCGATCAGGAGGTCCTTGCCAAGGCCCGGCGACTCGCGGGCGCGCAGGGGGGCCGGGTCGAATGGACCGATGACCCGCGAGCCGCGGTACGCGGGGCGCACGCCATTTACACCGATACATGGGTCAGTATGGGGCAGCAGACGAGCGGGGAAGCCAGAGAAGCCAAAATAGCGCGCCTTTTACCCTATCAGGTGAACCGGGAGCTGCTCGAGCTGGCCGCTCCCGGCGCCCTGGTGATGCATTGCCTGCCTGCGCACCGGGGCGAAGAAGCGACCGGAGAAGTTCTCGATGGGCCTGCTTCGATTATCTTCGATCAGGCCGAGAACCGGCTGCATGCTCACAAAGCCATTTTGGCGGCCTTGTTACGCGGGGTTTGAACTTCCGGCGGGAGGAAAAGTGAGGGCGCGGGACCGGATCACACAAGCATCCGTGCCCAGAGAGCGGACCTGGGCCGCCGGAACGATCAGGGCCGGTTGCAGGCGCAGATAGCTCCAGAGGGTGCTTTCCCGCACGACCAGGGCATCCAACCTTCCCGACCTGGTTTCCACGACGAGGTCCTGCAGGATCCCGATCCTTTCACCTTCCTCTGTGATGACGGGCAGGCCCCCCAGGCGCGGGGGCGGGCTGGTTCCCGGGGGGTGCGAATGGCCGGTACCGGGGTGAGCTGCGGCGCACACTTCCGGCGGAGGTCCGGCCGCGGGCCTCGTTCCCGGAGACCAGAAAGCGCGGTGCCACGGCCGGGGTTGCCGCTGCACCCTCGCCCAGTCGATCAGCGCCGCCAGGGCGGGCCGGTTACCCGGTGTGGCCAGGGCGGCAGCCGAGGGTATGGTTACTGCGTGAGGTCCGATGGCGATCACCTCGGTTAGGGCGAGAAGCCGGTAGACGCCGGAAGAGGGGTTGGTTTCGGCTTCCCGGGCGGCCAAGCCTGGGTCGAGAACACAAAGGAGCCCTTCCAGGTTGAACGAGCGGGGATGGAAGAGACCTTGTTCCACCGTGGCCAACCGGCGACCGGAGTCGATGGCCAGCACCGGGCGGCCCTGAAGATCGCCGAGACGCACCGTGGTGGTGGCAGGCATGGCCGGCTGTTCCTCCCGTCCTTTCCCTTGACCCAATCGTGATTGTGCCGGCAGTGAACGCCCGTCGCGACCTGAGGCGAGGGCGATCCTGGCGATCGAAAGCGCACGGGTACGAAACCTCACGTTGGCGACAGTCCAGTCTATGAGGATGGGTAAAGGGTTATGACGATCGGCCGGCTTCCGGCCGCGTGAGTTGACCGGTCGGCGCGAATCGAGGGGGCGCGGGTAACGTCGCCCCCTCGTTGCCTCGTTGGCCCGGTGTTGGGCAGCTTATTGAGTCATCTGCTACCGGCCGGCCTGCCGGGCGGTTTCCCGGGCTTTGGCGATTCCCGCCAGCCCCCCGCTTCCAGACAGGCGCAGAGCCTGGAGGAATCTCTGCCAGTAGGGTCGGACGTATGGAAGCAGGAAATGGTCGAGACCATAGGCACCGGCGGTTGCTCCGGCCGCAATGATTACAATCTCCAGCGTATAGAGAATCGGGTTGGTGCTCGTCGTGCCCGCCAGCATGAAGTTGAGGTTCATGAAAGCGCCCATGACGGCGGCAAAGGTGGTGAACGCACCCAGGATCAGAGCGAGTCCCACCAGCGTCTCACCGATGGGGATCAGATAGGTGAAGAAACCGGAGGACGGTATGGCGATCTCTTTCAGGAACCAGGCGTACCAGCTCTGTACGGCAGGATGTTCACCCGTCGCTTTGGCGAGAGCGCCCTGGAAGAAACCGTTAATGGCCACTCCGGCCTTCTCTCCCACCCATACCGGACTGTGGAGCTTCTCCCAGCCGGCCTCGAGCCACTGGGAACCCACATACAAGCGGATGAGAAGGAGCAGTGCCCGCTTGAACGTCGACATGTGTCTTACCTCCCCTCCAATGAACATGTTACGGTGTTCACAGTATCAAAGGTAGATGCCGGGTGGCGTTTACGGGACATATGTCCTATAGATGTTCAGACAAACGTCTCGGACGGGAGGGGTGGGCGGCCCGACTCGGGAAGGAGAGGGTCAAGGCCCCTACCCGCGAGGAGTCAGGGGTGGCGGGGAAGTAGCGTTCGGGTGTAAAAAACATTGGAGGTGGATGTCCCAGTGGGGCCAGAAAAAAGGCTGTTGTCGCTGCCGCCTTCGGTGCCGGCAGAGATCTTCCGTGAATATGACCTGCGGGGTTTGACCGCGTCCCAGCTTACCCCCGAGGTCATGGGGCTTTTGGGGAGAGTGCTCGCCCGCTACTACCAGGACGCGGGCGAGAAGCGGGTGCTGGTAGGTCGTGATAACCGCCTGAGCTCTCCGGACCTGCGCGACGCACTGGTAGAAAACCTGCTCGCGAACGGCATGGACGTGGTCGATCTCGGCGTGGTCACTACCCCGCTTTTCTACTACGCCCGCGTTCATCTGGGACTGAATGCCGGTCTGATGATCACTGCGAGCCATAACCCCCCGCAATACAATGGCCTCAAAGTCGCTCTCGGCTTCGCGACGATCTACGGCGAGGAGATCCAGCGCCTGCGCGCCCTGGCCGACCGGCTGCTCCGCGAAGAACACGCCCGGGGGAAACCTGCGACCGCGACGGCGCCCGGCAAACTCGAACTGGTGAACGAGGGGAACTCCTATATCAACATGCTGGTAGAGAAAATCCGCCTGGGGCCGAGAAGGCTGAAGGTGGCCGTTGACTGCGGCAACGGAACGGCCAGCCTCTTTGCCGTGGAGTTCCTTGAGCGTCTCGGCTGCCAGGTGATTCCGCTTTATTGCGAGCCGGACGGGCATTTTCCCCATCATGAACCCGACCCCACCGTCAGTGCTAATCTTCGCGACCTCCAGCAGGCGGTGGTGGAGAACGGCGCGGACGTCGGTATCGGGTTCGACGGCGACGCAGACCGGATCGGGGTGGTAGACGATCACGGCCAGATCGTGTGGGGCGATGAACTGATGATCCTATACTGGCGCGAGATCCTCCCCCGGTACCCGGGCGCGGTGGCCATTACCGAGGTCAAGTGCTCGCAAGCGCTGGTCGAGGAGATCGAGCGACTGGGAGGCAAACCGTTGTGGTACAAGACCGGCCACTCGCTCATCAAAGCGAAGATGAAGGAACTGGGTGCGGTCTTCACCGGTGAGATGTCCGGCCATATGTTCTTTGCCGACGAGTATTACGGCTTCGACGACGCGTTCTACGCCGCCGGCCGGCTCCTGCGCATACTCTCCCATGCTGATGAACCGCTTTCGAAGCTTCGCTCCGCCATCCCTCATTACCCCAGTACGGCCGAGACGCGGGTGCCTTGTACCGAGGAGGGTAAATTCCGGGTGGTGGCTGCGTTGCGGGAGGAGTTCCGGAGGAGGGACGGGGTGCTCGAAGTCATCACGGTGGACGGAGCTCGAGTAGTCTTCCCGGACGGATGGGGATTGGTCAGGGCCTCCAATACGCAGCCGGTCATCGTGGCCCGCTGTGAGGGGAGAACGCCGGAAGCGCTCGCGAGGATCACTCAGACCATGAAAGAGGCGCTGCTGCGCCACCCCGAGGTTCGCGAGTTCGAGTGGGCCTATTGAGGGAGACGCCGGGGGGGCGGCCGCTTGCAGTTCAAAAGGTTACTCGAGCTTTTCCTGATTTTCTTCAAGATCGGGGCTTTCACGTTTGGGGGGGGATACGCCATGATCCCGCTGATCCGGCGCGAGATCTCGGAGCGGCGGGAGTGGCTGTCCCCCGGGGATTTCGCCGATGTCCTCGCCATCGTCCAAAGTGCTCCCGGGGCGATTGCCGTCAATACCGCCGCCTTCGTGGGATGGCGGCTGGGAGGATTTCCCGGGCTGGTCCTGGCCGTCCTGGGAGCCACCCTGCCGTCACTGCTCACGATCCTCATCGTCGCGGCCGTCTTCCTCACGTTCCAGCAGAACGAGTTCGTAAACGCCGTATTCGCGGGTTTGCGCCCGGCGGTGTTCGCCCTGATCGTCTCGGCTGTGTTCACTGTTGGTAGGGATGTGTTGGGCCGCCGCGCGCCGGCCGGGGAAGCGAACGGGCCGGCCGCCGGGGAGGCGAACCGGAGTACGGCGGCACGGGAGTCGAGCCGGGCCGATCGCCGCTTTGGCGTCGCCGAGATCGTCATCGGGGTGTTGCTCCTCACCCTGGTGCGACTCCACCCCATCCTGGTGATCTTGCTGGCCGGGGCGGCGGGCATCGTGCGGGGCAGGGTGATCGCGGCGCGGGGGCTGAGGGCTCGAACTCGATCTCCAGCCGGACCCATCGGAACCACGCACGAGGAGTGAAAGCAACCCGTGGCGTCGTTCTTATCGTCTCTCATCAGCCTGTTCTGGAGCTTCTTCAAAATCGGGGCTTTCAGCTTCGGTGGCGGTTACGCGATGATTCCCCTCATCGAGCGGGAAATCATCGAGCGCCATGGATGGCTGACCATGGCGCAGTTCATCGATATCATCGCCATTTCGCAGGCGACACCCGGCCCGGTCGCGGTCAACTCGGCCACCTTCGTCGGCTACCGGGTGGCCGGGGTGACGGGCGGGGTGGTGGCGACCCTGGGGGTGGTTACGCCCTCCGTCCTGGTGATCCTCCTGCTTGCCTGGCTCTTTTTCCGCTACCGGTCCCTTGCGGTGGTGCAAGACCTTCTGGCCGGCATCCGGCCCATTCTAGTGGCGTTGATCATTGTATCTGCCATCTCGGTCTTCCGCGAGTCGGTGACGGGAGCGACGACTCTGGCCATCGCCTTGGGAGCCCTGGCGGTTCTTACCTGGACCAAGATCGACCCGGTACTGGTTTTGCTAGGGGGGGCGCTAGCCGGCCTGGTGATCCATTTCCTATGACCTCACCTCGCTCTTCGGGGGAAGGAGGTTGTCTTCCCGCGGAGAATGGACAGCCGGAAGGAGGTCCGATTATGAGACTGAGTCTCCATCGGCTAGTTGTCTTGGCAGTGATCGTTCCGGTAGTGTTGGGCGCTCTGGCTCCGGCGTCGCCGGCCCTGGCGGCCCAAGCGCTGCGGGTCGGTATGGTCACCGACATGGGCGGGATTGACGACAAGAGCTTCAATGCTACCAGCTGGGCAGGGGTGGCACGGGCCATCCGGGAGCTGAAGATCGAGGGGCGGTACCTCGAGTCCCAGCAGCAGGCGGATTACGCGAAGAACATTCAGGAGTTCATCAGCCAGAAATACGATATGATCATCACCGTCGGCTTCCTGCTGGGTGACGCGACGAAAGAGTTCGCACTGAAAAACCCGGGCACCAAGTTTGCCATCGTCGACTTTGCCTACGATCCGGTCATACCCAACGTTCTCGGGCTGACTTTCGCCACGGATGAGGCGGCTTTCCTCGCCGGGTACCTGGCGGCCGGAATGACGAAGACCAAGATCGTTGCCACCTTTGGCGGCATCCCCATCCCACCGGTCACCATCTTCATGGACGGCTTCGAGGCCGGAGTGAAGTACTATAACCAGGTCCACAAGACGAACGTCCGGGTGCTCGGCTGGAACGCGAAGACCGGCAAGGGCAGCTTCGTAGGCAACTTCGAGAGCACCGACGACGGGCGGCGCACCGCCGAAGCGCTCTTCGACGAGGGGGCCGACATCATCATGCCGGTGGCCGGGCCGGTGGGCCTGGGAGCGGCGGCAGCGGCCAAGGCTCGCAACAAGATGTTCATCGGCGTCGACACCGACTGGTACGTGAGCGCTCCGGAGTTCAAGGAGATCTACCTCACCAGCGTGATGAAGAACATGGATAACGCCGTCTTTGACGCCATTAAGCTCGCCCAGGAGGGGAAGTTCAAGGGCGGCGTGTATGTGGGGACGCTGGCCAACGGCGGCGTCGGCATCGCTCCCTTCCATGAGTACGACAATAAAGTCCCTGCTTGGCTCAAGCGGGAGCTGGACGAGGTCAAGCAGAAGCTGATCCGGGGCGAAATCAACATCAACGCCATCCTGGGCAAATGAGGGTAAGTGAGCCGGGTAACCAGGAAGCAGAGCACTGGAGATCGGTAGCCGGATGGGAGCGCGATCGATGGACGACGTAGAGAAGGCCGGTGTAGGGCGTAACCAAGCTCCAGGTGAAGGGCAGGATCGATCGCGGCCGGTGCTCGAACTCCGGGGAATCGTCAAACGGTTCCCCGGAGTCCTTGCGAACGACCATATCAGCCTGAAACTGTACCCGGGCGAAATCCTGGCCCTCCTTGGTGAGAACGGAGCCGGCAAGACCACTTTGATGAACATCCTCTACGGGTTGCTACCGCCGGACGAGGGGACGGTGATGGTCCGGGGGGAGCCCGTCCGCTTCAGCAGCCCGGCGGACGCCATCGAAAAGGGGATCGGAATGGTGCACCAGCATTTCATGCTGGTGCCGGTGATGACGGTGGCCGAGAACGTGATGCTGGGTGAGGAGAAAGTCCATCATCGTTTCTTTCTGGATCGGGCGGGAGTGAGCGAGGCGATCCGGAAGATTTCCGAACGTTACGGGCTGGCGGTCGATCCCCAGGCATACGTTCAGGACCTGCCCGTGGGGATCCAGCAGCGCGTCGAGATCATCAAGCTCCTCTACCGGCAGGCAGACATCCTGATTCTGGATGAACCGACGGCCGCGCTCACCCCGCAGGAAGTTCACGAGCTTTTCGGTATCTTGAAGGGGCTGGCCGCGGCCGGCCATTCCCTGATCTTCATCACCCACAAACTCAAAGAAGCTCTGGAACTCGCCGACCGTATCGTGGTGCTCCGCCGGGGGCAGGTGGTGGGCGAGACCGAGGCCGCCCGGGCAGATGAGGCGACCCTCGCCCGCATGATGGTGGGACGGGACGTGGAGCTGGTGGTTCAAAAGCCGGTGGCCAGGCCCGGAGAGCCCGTGCTTACGGTGGAGGACCTGTGGGTAGAGGGCGAACACGGCGAGCCCGCGGTGAGGGGCGTCTCTCTCGAAGTGCGCTCGGGGGAGATCGTCGGCATCGCGGGAGTGCAGGGAAATGGACAGACCGAGTTCATGGAAGCGCTGGTGGGGCTGCGACCCTCCCGGGCGGGACGGGTGATGCTGCTCGGACGCCCGGTGACGGGTCTTTCCCCCCGGCAGGTACTCGAGGCGGGGGTGGGCTACATTCCCGAAGATCGGCAGCGGGACGGCTTGATCCTGCCTTTCGCCATTGAGGATAACCTGGTGCTGGATACCTATTACCATCCCCCGCTCTCCCGCCGGGGCTGGCTCGACCGGAGGGCGATCCGGCAAAGAGCGGAGAAACTCGCGCAGGCGTTTGACATCCGGACGGCTTCGCTCGGGCTACCGGTTCGCACCCTCTCCGGGGGCAACCAGCAAAAAGTGATCGTGGCCCGGGAACTCTCCCGTTCGATCCGGCTCATCCTGGCCCTGCAGCCGACCCGGGGCCTGGACGTGGGTTCCATCGAGTATATCCACCAGCGGATCGTGGAAGCCCGGGAGGCGGGGGCAGGGGTGCTCTTCGTCTCCACGGAACTTGACGAGATCCTGGCGCTCTCCGACCGCATCGTGGTCTTCTACCGCGGGCGGATAGTGGGCACGCTGGAGGCGGCCGCGGCCGATCGAGAGCAGCTGGGATTACTGATGGCGGGTGCGACCGGAACCGGGGGGGTGGCCGCATGACCGGGGAGCCAGAGCCGGGGGCGAGGGCTGGCGGAAGCGGGACCGGGGACGGGGGCAGGGTTGGGGTCGGGTGGCTCGCGACGGCAACGACGCGCGGTGCGGTACCGGTGCTCGCGGTTCTAACCGGGCTCGTCCTGGGTGCCGTCATCATCATCGTTACCGACCAGGACGTCATCGAAGCCTGGGGGAAGATCGGGTCGCAGCCGCTCGCACTGCCGGCCGCGGCCTGGGCAAGCGTTCGGGATGCCTACCGGGCCCTGTTCGCGGGCGCGCTGGGAAGCCCGTACGCCCTGTCGGAGAGCCTGGTGACGGCTACTCCCTACATCTTCGCGGGGCTGGCCGTAGGCCTCGGCTTCCGGGCCGGGCTCTTCAACATCGGGGCCGAAGGGCAACTTTTCATCGGCGCCCTGGCTTCGGTCTGGGTTGGATATGCCATTACCGGGCTGCCCGTCTGCGTTCACCTGCCCCTCGCGGTCCTGGCCGGGGCGCTGGCGGGTGCCGTGTGGGCGGCCATTCCCGGGTATCTTAAGGCGCGGACCGGGGCGCATGAGGTGGTCAACACCATCATGCTCAACTACGTCGCGTTCCGCCTGAGTGACTGGCTGATCAACGGGCCGATGAAGCGGCCGGGGTGGGTGCCCATCACGCCGGAGGTTCAGCCGACGGCCTACCTTCCCCGTCTCTTCGGCGATCCCCTCAGGCTGCACGCGGGCTTCCTCCTCGCGCTGGCGATGGCGGTCGCGGTCTATTGGTTGCTTTTCCGATCCGTGCTGGGCTTCGAGCTTCGTTCGGTGGGCGCCAACCCCCGGGCCGCGCGGGTAGCCGGTATTAACGTGGGGCGGACCATGGTGGTGGCGATGGCCATGAGCGGTGCTTTGGCGGGCCTAGCCGGGACCAGCCAGGTGCTGGGGGTGGACCACTGGCTGGGACAGGGGTTTTCGGCCGGGTACGGGTTCGACAGCATCGCCCTCGCCCTGCTGGGCAAAAGCCACCCGGCCGGGGTGGTGGCGGCGGCGCTCCTCTTTGGCGTGCTCCGCAGCGGCGCCACCCGGATGCAGTCGGCCGCCGGGATTCCCATCGACATCATTACCATCATCCAGGCTCTGGTCATCGCTTTCGTGGCGGCAGACGCGTTGATACGCGGTCTTTTCCGGCTGCGCCGCGAGGAGCAAGTACCGGCCGAGATGTTTACGAGGGGGTGGGGCGGTTGAGCTTACCGGCTTGGGCGGATCAAGGGGAACGGGTGGAGCCACGCCCCTTCGCGCGGGCGCCAACCCGGGGGAGCCGGCCGCCGGCACCGGTCGTCGTCTCGTTCCTCGTCATCCTGGTCATCGTTCTGGGCTTCCTGCGGACCTCTCCGGGCGGCGAGGCCCTCTTCGGACTGGCAGGAAGCGGCGGGGCCGAGCTGGTGGTACTCGGGCCTCTCAGCGTGCCGGTCAATCCGGCCTTGTATGGCTTCTTCCTGCTGACCGCGGTGATGGGGCTGGCTTATGCGGGCGGGCGTCTCGAGGCGGGCGGGCTCGTTTTGGGGGTGGCGTTCCTTTCCCTGGTCGGGGCGTTTCTGGTCTGGGCGACCGCCGGCCAGTCGCTCAACCTAATGGGTATGCTCCAGGCTACGCTGGTACGGGCGGTACCCATCCTGCTCGCAGCGCTGAGCGGCGTGATGTGCGAGCGCTCGGGCGTGGTCAACATCGCGATCGAGGGGATGATGCTGGGGGCGGCTTTCACCGGGGTGGTAGCCGCTTCGGCCACCGGCAACCTTCTCGTGGGCCTGGTAGGGGCGGTAGCAACGGGGGCACTCCTGGCTTTGGTGCATGCCGTGCTTTCCATCGGCTACCGGGTGGACCAGATCGTAAGCGGTACGGTGATCAACATCTTCGCCACCGGGGTCACCAGTTACTTGAGCGCCCGTTTCCTTCAGCACATGGCCTGGCTCAACGCCTCCGGCACTTTCCCGGATGTCGTCGTGCCCGGGCTCTCACGGCTTCCGCTGATCGGACCGCTACTTTTCCGGGGGAACTTCTTTTTCTACCTGGCGATCGCGCTGGTCGCCGGCCTGCATGTACTCCTCTTCCGGACCCGGTTCGGTTTGCGGGTGCGGGCGGTGGGCGAGCATCCCCGGGCCGCCGATACTTTGGGAGTAAACGTTTGGCGGATCAGGTACGTCAGTGTAATACTGGGAGGAATGATCGCCGGCCTGGGCGGCGCCTATTTCACCCTGGGATCGGTGGGGCGGTTCGATGAACTGATGACCGCCGGGCGCGGCTTCATCGGCCTGGCTGCCATGATCTTCGGGAAGTGGACGCCGGCGGGTGCTTTCGGGGCATCGCTACTCTTTGGGTTTGCCGACTCGCTCCAAACCAAGCTCCAGATCCTGGGAACGCCGATCCCGCCGGAGTTCCTCTTGATGGCTCCTTACGTGGCAACCATCATCGTGGTCTCCGGGATCGTGGGCCGGGCCACTCCGCCGGCGGCCGACGGGCAGCCTTACGAGAAAGGATGACCCAGGGAGGAAGCCGATCATGGGCCGCGAGATAACGCTGATTTTCTTCTTCGGGATGCTGGTCCTGATCGGTTCGCTGCTGGCCAGCCAGGTAGCCGCGCCCCCGCCGCAGCCCCCGGGTGGACCCGGTGGTGCTGATTACCCGCATGCGAGGGTGAGGCAGTCGTCGTTCGGGAACGGTAGCGAGCTCTATTGGCTCTTCGAGCCGGCTGATCCCATGCCTGCCGACGCCCCGGTCATTCTTTTCCTGCACGGCTGGGGAGCACTCGACCCCGAGCCCTACCGGCGGTGGATAGACCATCTGGCCCGGCGAGGTAACGTGGTCATCTACCCGAAGTATCAGGAAGGCCTCAACACTGAACCGCAGACCATGACGGAAGCCGCTCTGGCGGCGGCGGTCGACGCGTGGCGCAGGCTCCAAGGAGAGCCACCGTCCACGCCCTCGACGGGCGCGGGCGCTCCGCCCGGGCATGTCCGTCCGAGGGGTGAGCGGATGATCATCGTGGGTCACTCCCTCGGGGCGGTCATCGGTGCGAACCTGGCCGGGCGGGTGGCCATGGGCGAGGCGCCATTACCGGCCATCCCGGCGCTCATGCTGATCGAGCCGGGGGATTCGCAAGGACGATATGCAGGGCGGGACTATCCCAGCATCCTGGAAACCTCCCGGTATCAGGCCCTCCCTTCTGACACCTTGCTCCTCATGGTCGTGGGTGACCGTCCGGACCGGCTCGTAACGGGGACCATCGAGCGCATGTGGCCGGCGCTGGAACACCTGCCGGTCGACAACCGGGACTTCATCGTAGTGCAAAGCGACGATCACGGCCGGCCGGCGCTGGTGGCCGACCACTTTTCCCCTTGCGCGGCCGGTCCGGGTTTTCCCGCGCTCCTCGACGCGGCCCTCGGCAGCCTGGAGACGGATGCGCTCGACTACTACGGGTACTGGAAGCTGCTCGACGGTTTGATCGGCGCGGTCTACTACGGCCGGGATCGCGAGTATGCTCTGGGGAACACGGAAAAACAGCGGTTCATGGGAAAGTGGTCCGACGGGACGCCGGTTCGGCCCCTGTTGGTGAGCGACCGCCCCCTGATTTAGCCCGTCCCGCATGCCTCCCGCAGCGCGATGGAGAGTTCGACCCGCTTTTTCTGCAGTTCACAAAAGAGAGGAACGGTACCCAGCATGTCTCCGCCCAGCAGGTCGGCGTTGGCGTGGCAGCCGCCTCCGCAATAGAGCCGGGCCCAGCAGTTCCGGCACTCCGGCTTGCCCAGGGCGTGGGCCCGGCGGAAACGTTCACTGAGTAGATGCCCGCAGGATCCGTCTCCGGTCGGGGTCGGGCTCAGCGATTGCTCGATGCCCGGGTCGAAGATGGAGCCCATGCGGTAGGCCTCTCGTCCCACGAATTGATGACACGGATACAGGTCCCCCTCCGGGGTGACCGCGAGGTACTGGTATCCGGCGCCGCACCCGCTAATCCGCCGGGCCACACAAGGACCCGAGGGTGGGGCGAGCCGGAAATGGAAGAACTCGAAGGGGTCACCCTCCCTGGCCTTTCGCAGGTAGAGTTCGGCCAACCGGTCGTACTCCGAAAGCAGCCGGGGCAAATCCTCATCCCGCAGTGCCCAGGGGGCATCCGGGCCGGGAACGGCTACCACCGGCTCAAGCGAGATGCGCCGGAACCCCTGATCGAGCAGGTACTCCACGTCCGCCGTGAAGTCGAGGTTCTCCCGGGTGAAAGTGCCGCGTATCCAGTAATCTCCATCCACCAGCTGTTGAACGGCTTGCCGGACGTTGCGCAATACGGCCGCGTGACTCATCTGGCCACCCAGCCGCCGCCGGAAGCGGTCGTGGATCTCGGGACGGCCGTCCAGGCTGAAGATCACCTGGAAATGGTAGAAGTTGAGGAAGGAGGCGATCTCTTCGTTCCAGAGCAGACCGTTGGTGGTCAGCGTGAAGTTGATCCGCTTGCCGGCTGCTGCCGCGCGGCTGGCGGCATACCCGGTAACATCGGTGACAACCTCCCAGTTGAGGGTGGGTTCGCCGCCGAAAAAGTCGATCTGCAGGGCGGATGACCTGCCCGACGCTTCCATGAGCAGATCGATCGCCCGCCGGGCCACCTCTTGGCTCATGCGCCGTTCCCCGTGGCGCTGCCAGTCGGGCGCGGCGAAGCAGTACCGGCAGGCCAGGTTGCATTCCATGGCGACCAGGAGGCAAAGGGCCTTGAGTGGTGTGCCGATCCGAAACCCGGCGGAGGCGGCAGGTCCCAAAGTGATGGGCGGGGAGTCCGAGCCCGGGGAGGGGTGGCGGCGCGAGCAAGACCGGGTGCGGAGCGCCAACACTTCCCGCCAAGCCGTGGCGGCCTCCTTCCGGCCGAACCGCTCGACTAACGCCAGCGGCGGGGAAGGGGACGCCGGCCCCTCCGCCATCTGCCAGGCTGCTGCCGCCGCCTCGTCCAGGGAGTACACTACCCCTGTTTCGCCGTCCACCAGATAGTGGAGATGACGAAACTGGAAATGATGCCAGAGACTAGGCGAGGGGAATAGCCCGGCGGCCACGGCGGAAGCTCTCCGAACGGCGGCGGTCCGCGGCAGACACCAGCGAGCTTGCCGGACTGGCTTTCACGCAGATCTGGCTCGCCACGGTGCAAGAGGTCTTGCAGGCCGACTGGCAGGAGGTGTTGCACTCATCGCAGTTCACATCCGTGGGATCATCCCGCAGAATGCTCCAGGCGAGCAACCGTATGTGTTTTCTGGGGGTTATCGAGGCAGAGGTCACAGCCGTTCCTCCTTAGCTTTGCCGGCAGGCAGATATGGTCCGCCAAGATGATATGCTGCCGGCCGCCGGTTAGACAAGGGCGGTCGCCGGGCCGGAGCCGGAACGATCCGGAATCGGGCTTGAGCAGGAAAGTCCGGGCGGCAGGGAGAACCAGTATCCGGTAGGTTAGTGGATTCCACGGCCGAGACGATCCCGGGAGGTAATCTCCGATGTGGCTTCGGCGATGGTTTGAGCCCGGCAGCCCGGCGCGGATTTCGTCAACCGGGCCTATTTTGCTCATTTTGCTCATTTTGCTTTTCCTTGGGGCTACCGGGACGATGATTCCGGTGCGCGCCCAAAGCGGCCTTGACCTGGTTGTTCCCACCGTTCGGGTGGTGTCCGCCGGTGGCGAAGAGCTGGGCGTGATCGAAGTGGCGGCCATCAATGGTTCGCCGGGGGCCGGGACTCCCGGTCCGGTTCTTTTCGTGCCCGGGCCGGGTGCGCCGGCAAGCACTTTCAGCCCACCGGGAACCTTCGACGCCGTGATCCGGGGCGGGGTCGTGGAGGCCATCAACCTCGAGGGGAACACTCCCGTGCCCGCGGATGGCTGGGTACTGAGCATTCCTCCGCAAGAGATCGGGAGCGCGATCAGGGCGGGGTTGAAGTTGGGAGCGAGAGTGAACGTGGACCTTTTTTCGGTAGAGGCGCCGGCAGAGAGTGTGACCCGCACCATCAGCGGCTTCGATCGCTCCCGAGGTACCGATGAACTCATCGTCTACCGGCCCGGCGGGGGCCGGACTCGCACCCTGACGAACCAATGGGGATTCGAAGTGGTGGTAGTAAAGGACCGCGTGACCTCGCTCGGGGGCAATAACCAGGCCATACCTGCGGACGGTTTCGTGCTGTCGGGGCACGGTGCGTCGGCCGACTGGCTGCGGGCCCACGCCGAGGTAGGACAAAAGGTAGAGATCCGGGGCACGCAGCTGACTTTGACCACGGATGCCACCACGGTCATCCTCGGCGCCGAGCAGGCGCTGGCGGGGGCGCGTTCTGCTCTGGCCCGGGCCGAGCGCGGCTGGGCCGATGTACCCTACGGAACGGTTAAGCAGGAGATTGCCAGGGCGGAAGAAAAGCTTGCCCGCGCCCTGGCGCTGGTTTCCGTCTCCGGGACTGCCGATTCCGGGACTGCCGGGCGGGGGCCGGAGGCAGTCCCGGTGGCGGAGGCGATTCGCCTGGCGGCGGAGGCCCGGTTCCTCGCCGAAAGAGCTCTGCTTCTCGCCATCCCGTCGGCTTCCGTATCGCTCCGGGGAGCTTGGTACAGACCGGTAGAAACGTCCGCGGAGGAGATTGCAACTACCCTCGATCGGTTCGCCGCCGCCGGGTTCAACGCCCTATTCCTCGAAATGTTCTGGGACGGGCGGACGCTTTGGCCTTCGGACATAGGTAAACAGTTAGACCAATTCCGGGGCTGGGACCCCGCGGCGGTTTGGGTGGAGGAGGCTCATCGCCGCGGGATCGAGCTGCATGCCTGGGTGCACATCTTTAATGTAGGTGAACGGGGCGCTTTCTCCCCCGGCCCGATCATCGAAGCTCACCCCGACTGGGCTCTGCGTACCTTTGACGGAAGCCTCGAGTCGCCGCTCGAGCCGGGCCTCGTCTATGTAGACCCGGCCGCGCCGGCAGTTCACGAGTATCTGGCCTCCCTTTTCACGGAGCTCGTGACCAAATACCCGCTGGACGGCTTTGAGTTCGATTATATCCGCTACCCCGCGGGGGCCGGCCAGACGGCAACCGCGCTGATGACCAGCGAGGCGGGCCGGGCCGCCTACCGGGCCGAGACCGGCGTCGACCCGTTGGAACTGCGCCCCAACCGGCCGGCCGATGCCTGGCGACAGTGGAACCAATGGCGCATGCAGCAGGTGACGCGTTTTGTGGCGGAGATGGGGGCCAAGCTCCGCCAGATCCGGCCGAACTTGCTGCTCAGCGCGGCGGTAATGGCGGATCCGTCCGACGCGAGGAGCAGCAAGTTACAGGATTGGCCTACCTGGCTCAAGGAAGGCTACCTCGACTTCATCAGTGCCATGGCTTACGCCGAGGACGACGTCGAATGGGTCAGAGGAAGGGCCAGCGAGATGGCCCGGCAGGCGGCCGCCGGGGGAAAGGCTTTTGCGGCCACGGGCATCACCACGAGTTCGGGGCCGCTGGCGGTAGCCCAGGCCGAGGCGGTTTTGGAGGCAGCCAACGCCGGAGTGGTCTTCTTTGCGTTCAACTACGCGGATGGGGGGCAGCTGTGGCAGCTGCGGTCCGGTCCCTTCCGGCTGCCGGCCTCGCCTCCATATCGGACGGCGGAAGCCGCCCGCCGGCTCGGCGAACGGATTCGCGAGCGCTTGAGCGGCAAAGAGCCCGGTGATCCCCTTTACCAGGCAGCCCGGGCCCATCCGGACCTGGCCCGGGAGGTGGAGGCGGCCCTGTCGGATCCGGTTAGCTCTAGAGGGCTAGAGCGCCTGCATGCGGCACTGGCGCGCCTCGCAGAAACTACGGCTACCGCCCCGCCGGACGGCGCTGGGGCCGCCGGGGAGTGGTTGCTGGATCAGATCGACTGGTTGATACGGGCGGCCGGTCCGGAGACTTGACCGGCTGTCGCCGGCACAGCCCTCAGACGCTCAGACCGGCGTGTAGACCGGCTCGTAGGCCGGGGTGCGATCTACCTCGACGGGTACGCCTTCGGCCCGGGCCGAGCGCAGGAGGTCGAAGACCATCTTGGCATCGCCGTACTCCATCTCCGGGGTGACACTGATCGGCTCTTCGCCCACCGCGGCCTTCCAGAAGTTCAGGAATTCGTTGTAGTAGCCGCGGCGGGGACGGTAAGGAATCATCTCATGCCGCCCGTCCTTATAGAAGAGGTTGATCACTGCGCAGTCGCGATCCTCCAAGTAGATCTGGCCGCCGGTACAGAAGATTCGCAGCCCGATCAGGGGGCGTTGGACCTCGACTCCCCGGACAAAGAAGGAATACTGGCCCAGCACGCCGGAGAAGAAACGGATGTTGGCCTGGAGGACGACAAAGGGAGCGAAGTCCTCCTGCTGGGGGCGGCCGAAGGCGCTGACCGTACGAACGGCTCCGAAGATGTGCCGGATGGCAGCCATATGGTGAACGCCGGTATCCAGAAAGACGCCGCCGGTGAACTCCGGGTGTTGCCGCCACTCCCGGTGAGCCCAGCCATCCGGACCGGCCATCAGCTGGGGGAAGTCTACCGTCTCATTCCAAATGAAATAGACCGGATCGCCCATCCGGCGGGTGCGGACGAGGTCCCGCAACAGGTTGATCTCTTCGTTGTAACGCCAGTTTTCCGCGATCAGGATGGGCACGCCCGCCTGCTTGGCCAGGTCGCGATGGGCGGCCGCCTCTTCGAGACTCCCGCCCAGGGGCTTTTCGCATATTATGGGTTTTTTAGCCTGAGCCACCTGGCGGGTGACACTGTAGTTGGCTTCGATGGGGACGATGATGTCGAAGGCGTCTAAATCGGCAAGCCCCAGCATCGGGCGCAGGTCGGTGAAGATGCGGTCTGGCCCGAGCCCGAGGCGCTTGCCCCACTCCTCGGCCTTGACCCGGTCCACATCGCAAACTGCGCCGATCTTGAACTTATCCCCGAGCTCCTGCAAGGCCGGCAGGTGCAGGCGCTCGAAAGCCAGGCCGGTTCCCACTATCCCCAGGCGGATCTGCTTCACGGAGGTTCACCCTTTTTCTTTTGGTGTTTGGTGAGCTTGCTCACCGGCTATTCTCCCCCCTCGAGGCACCGGGCAGCCGGGGATCTTTTCCCACCTCTTTCGAGGGGCAGTTTGCCCCCGGTCCAGAGGAACGGACCCCATCGAACCGAAGTAGTCAAAAAGACCAGGAAACGACGGAATTGGCCGGGGCTGGCCCCGGGGGAGGGAGAAGGCTTCGATGAGACCGGCGACACCGCGCCTGCGCCTTGGCCCGCGCCTGCGTGCACGCCTGGGCCTACGCTGGCGTCCCCACTGGCGCCGCTTGCGGGCGCGCTCCCGCGCCGCCCTGCTCTTAAGTCTGATCTCCCTGGTGGTAGCTGCCGGCCTCGGCTGGGGGCTCCTCATTGCCTGGAACGGGCACGAGGCCGATCCAACCACGGGGGGTCAGAGTACTGGGGCGGAGTCCGTACCCCAGCCTGCGCCTTCCGCTCCCCGGGATTCGACCCTTCCTGCTCCGGGTTTATTCAGGTTCGCCGTTCTGTCGGACACCCACCAGAAGGCGGAGGAAACGAACGTTCCGGCGACCTGGCTCTGGCAGGAGGTGGCCGGTGGCTCGCCTCCGTTCGCCTTCGCGGTCAATACGGGAGATGTGACCAACACGGGAGACCCGGCGGAGTTCATGGCTTACCGCCTGGCCGGGAGCCAGAGGGTCAGCGTACTCTACCACGTCCCCGGGAATCACGATTTCCGCTGGTCGGCGTGGGGACGGTCCCTTTGGAGGCAACACTTTGGTAACGTGCCCTGGTCTTTCGATACCGGCGGAGTGCACTTTGTGGGTCTCGACTCCACCCAGTTGCTGCAGGAACCCGGGCATTTCGGCCGCCGCCAGCTGGAGTGGTTGGCCGGCGATCTGCGACGGGTCGGCCCCGAGACCCCGGTGGTCCTCTTCTTCCACCACCCGGTTGGGGGTGATTTCTGGTACGTCGATGATCAGGACCGGCTGTTCGAGGTGCTGGCCCCCTACAACGTGCGGGCGATCTTCGCCGGGCACGTCCACCGCCAGATGTCCTTCTACCAGAACGGCATCGCCGTCATTACCGTGCCTTCCGCCCGTGACGGTGGGAATTACCTGTCCGTTCAGGTTACGGCTGAACCGCCTGCCTTGCGAGTAAGCGAGCAGTTCAACGGGGGAAACAGCCGGGAGATCATTACCGTACCTTTGGAGGGTAAGCGGCCGGGGGTTCCCGTAACCGATATCCAAGTTACGGAGGACGGTACGGTTCTAGCTACCGTGGCCGGGCGGGCGAGCCGGGTGGAGTACCTGATCGACCTCCCCGAGTATAGTGCGACCCGGCGGGGAGAATGGCAGCCGTTCAGCCCGGGAAAGCCGGAAGGAGTGTGGGCGGCCAGACTTCCGGCCCTTGCTCCCGGCCGGCATCTGGTGCAGGTGCGGAGCACCGATACCGAGGGGGCGCAGTGGACGAGGGCCGCCGCAGTCTACGTGGAAGGGGTAACCTTCAAGCAACTGAGTACGGAGGAGGTGCGAGAGACAGGGGAGGGAGCGGGGGGATTGCCGGAACACCCGGTGGGCCGGCTGGTTTGGGAGAGACAGCTGGGGGAGGCCATCCAGGGCGGGATAGCGGTGGATGAGGCCCGGGGCCTGGTGGTGGCGGCCACCACGGGGGGCGAGGTCTGGGCGGTGCGGATGGCCGACGGTGCGCCGGTCTGGCAAATTGACCTTGATCGCGACGGGGTCATCAGTACCCCGGTGATCGATTCCGGCCGGGGTCTGGTCTATGTGGGAACGGCGGACGGGTGGTTTTACGCTCTGGATGAAGCTACGGGCATGACTCGCTGGCGGGTCGGTGGGAAGCCGGTGCTCGGCACGCCGCTTCTCGTGGAGGCGGCAGCAGCCCCCGAGGAGACCGGTGAAAGAGCGGCCGTTGAGGCGGGCGGTGCAACGGTCTTACTGCTGGTTCCGGCAGGGAATGTTCTTTATGGTTTCGATCCGGCCACCGGAGAAGAGCGGTGGAAGTTTGTCACCGGAGGGCTGATCGGAGGCCGGCCGGCGGTGGATCGGGCGGCGGGTACGGTTTACGTCGCCGCGGGAGACGGTTTCGTCTATGCGTTGCGGGCGGAAGACGGTGCTCTGCGGTGGCGTCAATCCGTCGGGAAAGGCCTGCTTTACGGCCCGTGGGCCAGCTGGCTGGCGGTGGTCCCGGCAGGGGCGGGCAGGCCCGATGAGAGCCGTCTGATTGTTTCCACGGTCCGTGGAGTCTATGGACTCGACCCCTTCACCGGCCGCGAGCTCTGGCAGGTGGGTGGAGGTTTCGCCTTCTCGGCACCGCTTCTATGGCAAGATGCCGAAGGTCGGCCGCATCTGGTCATGGCCGACGAATGGGGTTGGACGGTGGACATCGACCCCGATTGGGGCAGCCTCAACTGGCGTACGCCCATGGGCGAACGCATTTTCAACTCGTCGCCGCGTTCCGTTCACCCAGACGGAACCGGTTCCGAGCAAGGACTGATCTACGTGGCAGGTGTGCTCGGAACCCTCTTTTGTCTGGACGCTCACAGCGGAATCATCAAAGAGCTCTTTCACCTGACCGCGGGCCGCTACGTCTATTCCTCGCCGGTCATCGCAGAAGTGATAGAGGAGGTAGAAGCTCCTACCACCCCGGTAAGTCCCACGGGGCAGGTACGGCGGGCTATCCTCTTTATTGGCGGGCAGGACGGGATCTTGCGGGCTATTCAAATCGGGGCGCCCTTGGCAACTCTTGACAGCACCCTTGAAGTTCCAAATAATAGTGGATAGAGGGGCATCTAAGACCAACGTGTCGCGCTGCTTAGAGGATAGACGTGTTCATGCCGACCGTGCTGAGACTGGATGGTTACCGGTTCTTTTTCTTCAGTAACGAAGGGGATGAGCCGCCCCACGTTCATGTTGAGTACCAGGGGGCTTACGCCAAGTTTTGGCTTGAGCCTGTTTCCCTGGCCCGGTCGCGGGGTTTTCGTGCTCAGGAGCTAACTCGTTTGCACGAGATGGTCGGCGAGTACCAGGCGGAGTTCCTGAAACGATGGGGTGAGCATTTTGGCCACTAGAGTCCATGAGGCTATTGGCACTCACGTCGAGTTTGATGACGCCATGATGCATGTCGAGCTGCTTGACGGTCGCCGGATCAGCGTACCGCTCGCGTGGTTCCCTAAGCTGGCCCGGGCCACTCGCGAGCAGCGAAGCCACTGGCGTTGGATCGGCGGGGGAATTGGTATCCACTGGGAAGAACTGGACGAGGATATTTCCATTGAGGGACTCCTGAAGCCATAGGGAGGTAGGATGGGGCTCGCAGCGCACAAGGTGTATCCCGCCGGCGCAGGACGTGCTGCCGGAGACGCATGGTAAACGGTGAAAAGCGCGGCTGGCGGTTTCACCCGCTGGTGGAGGAATGGTGGAAAGAGCATTTCGCCGCGCCTACGCCGCCGCAGGAGCAGGGCTGGCCGGCGGTTCAGCGGGGCGAGAACGTGCTCATCGTAGCGCCCACCGGATCCGGGAAAACGCTCGCCGGCTTTCTGGCTTTCGTTGATTTCCTGGTGAAGGAACGAACGGGCGGAAAGCCCTCCGGCCCTGGCGTGAGGGTGGTCTACGTATCGCCTTTGCGGGCCCTGGACAATGACGTCCACGCCAACCTCACTCCCGCCCTGAGCGAGATCAACGCCCGGGCGGAGAAGACCATCGCCCGGTGGCGGCCCCTCCGCGCCGCGGTCCGGACCGGCGATACCCCGGCCCATGAGCGCCGCCGGCAGGCCCGGCAACCGCCCGATTTCCTCATTACTACACCCGAATCCCTCTTTTTGCTGCTCGCTTCGCCCCGGGCGCGGTCTATCCTGCGTACGGTGGCCGCGGTGATCGTGGATGAACTCCATGCCCTCGCCCCCAACAAACGGGGGGCTCAGCTGGCTTTAGCCCTGGAATGGCTGGAATGGTGGGCCGGCCGCCCGCTACAGCGGGTGGGCCTGTCGGCAACGCAACGACCCCTGTCGCGCATGGCGGCGTTCCTGGGGGGAGACCGCCCGGTCACCGTGGTGGACACCGGGCTGCGCAAGGAGATGAGGCTGCGGGTTCTGCTACCCGCACCTGACCTCCGCTCCTTTCCCGAGGGGAGTGTGTGGCCTTCCCTTTACCGGCGACTCTACGGGCTGATCGTCGGCGACGCCGCCCCGGACGGCCGGGGCGAAGAGCCCGGGCGGAGGCGGCCCGCTTCTACCCTGGTCTTCGTCAACAGTAGGGCCCAAGCCGAAAAGGTCACCGCCCGTCTTAACGAGATCGCGAGCAAGAGCGAGAAAGCCGCGGGGGTGGCGTTTCCGGCGGCCAGCCACCATGGAAGCCTCTCCCGGGCCGTACGGGAGCAAGTAGAAAAGGAGTTCAAGCGCGGGCGGATACCGGTCGTGGTAGCTACCGGTTCGCTGGAGCTCGGAATCGATGTAGGTACGGTGGACCTGGCCGTTCAGGTGGAATCTCCGCACTCGGTCACCCGGGGTCTGCAACGGATAGGCCGGGCGGGGCACCTCTACGGAGCGGAGAGCCGGGGCGTGATCCTCCCCAAGACCCGAGCCGACCTGCTGGAGGCTGCGGTCACCGCCCGGGCCGTACTAAGTGGCGACATCGAACCCGTACGCCTGCCCCACGCTCCCCTGGACGTACTGGCGCAGACCGTAGCGGCCATGGTTGCGCTGGACGACTGGCGAAGCGAGGAGCTCTACCGCCTGGTCCGGAGGGCCGGTCCTTACCGTGAGCTTACTCAACAAGCCTTCCACACGGTCTTGCGACTTCTGGCCGGCGAGTACCGTCACCCGCTGCTGGCCGGTCCGGGAACAAGTCCTGGAACGGGTCGCCTTCGCCCTCGCCTGTTGTGGGACCATGCATCTGATATGCTGCACGGGTTGCCGGGCACACGCCTTCTCGTCGCCCGGCAGGGCGGGACCATCCCGGACCGGGGCACTTACGGCGTATATACGGTCAAGGACCGGCGACACCTGGGGGAACTGGACGAAGAATTCGTCTACGAGACGCGCCGGGGCGACGTGATCCTGCTCGGCACCACCGCCTGCCGGGTGGAACGCCTCGAGAAAGATCGGGTGCTGGTGGAACCGCTTTCGGAGGGAGTATCCCGCGCCGGCGGGGCTTACGAAGGTACCGGTGAACGGCTCCCGGTGCGGGGAGTTCCCCTGGTGCGCTTGCCCTTCTGGCGGGGGGAGGGAGTGGGGCGCACGAGCCACCTGGGGCTCCTGATCGCCCGGTTTCTTCGCCAGGTGAACCGGCAGCTCGACGGGCAGTTCAACCGGGCGCGGAAAGGCCGGACGGCCGGAGGGGGGGCAGAAGCAAGGGCAGCGGCCGTCCAGGCCCTGGCCGCCGGCCTGAAGGAGCAGTTTCCGCTGGATGATGAGGCTGCCTCAGCTCTGGCCGGGTACCTGGTAGAAGAGTATCACCAGCTGGGTTGCCTCCCGTCCGACCGGTGTGTGGTGGTGGAGCACTTTCCCGACGTGAACGGCGACCCCCTCATCCTCATCCATGCCCCCTTCGGACGTTCGTTCAACCGGGCCTGGAAGCTGGCGTTAGGGGACGCCCTCGCCGAGCGCTGGGGGGTCGAGCCCCAGATTCTGGCCTCCGACGACGGCCTGCTTCTCCGGCTTCCGGCCGGGATAGGCCCGGGCTTTGGTGGCCGTAGCGACGACCTGCCGGCGTTTCTGATTTCACTGGTACGAGCGGTCGGGCCCGAACAGGTGGTAGGCAGGGTGCTCCGGGCGCTCAAGGGGAGTGCGCTGCTGGGGGCCGCCTTCCGGGCCGCTGCCGGGCGGGCATTGCTCATCAGCCGGGGAGGTAGGGGCCGTCGCCTCCCCCTGTGGCTGCAACGCTTGCAGGCGCAAGACCTCCTCGAAGCCACCCGTCATTTCCCGGACTTCCCGGTGCTGGTGGAGGCGATACGGGAGGTGACCGAGGAGGTCCTCGACCTTCCCCTGCTGCGGGCCGTGCTCTACGGGATCTCCCGGGGTAGGGTCGCGGTGGTCCCGCACGTCTCCCGGCTTCCCAGCCCGTTTGCTGCCGGTCTCCTCTTCGACTATGCCGGCGCTTTCGTTTATGAAGGCGATGAGCCCCGGCGGTCCGGCGGCGAGGGCACGACGAGCCGGACCGCCGGGACTTACGCCGGCCCGGCCGGGCCGGACGAGGCCGGCTGGCTACTGGCTACGGTGGCCCTGGCCGGGGGCGACCTGCGCCACCGCCTGGACCAGGAGATCCTGGCGCAACTGGTAGCGGAACTTGAGCCGCCCGCCCCACCTGCTGCCGTTTCCGACGACGAAACGACCGGGGTCGACCACCGGCGCTTAGCTGCGTATGCCCTGACCCGCGGTCCCTTTACTTTGATGGAAGCCGCTGTCGACCTCGCCGGATCGCCGGACGTCGTACCCGGCGCCGGCTCCACCGGTGGAGGAGAGCGAGAAACAGCCCTTGCCCGGCTACGCCGGGCCATCGACTCCCTGCTGGCCACGGGGGAACTGGTAGCCGGGCGTTTCCGCACTACCTCCTCGGAAGAGGAGTACTGCCAGGTGGACTTCCTGCGCCAGTGGCTGCGCCGGACTCTCATCGCCCGGCGCCGGCGGGTATCCACGGTCCCCTTCGGGGTTTACCTGGCGTTTCTCTTCCGGCGTCACCTGCCGGTGGCAGGTCACCACTCGGAGCCGGCACCCCCCTACTCTGCCGCCCTCTCCCGCCGTCTTGGGGAAGCCATCCGGGCTCTCGCGGGCCTGCCGTTCAGCTGGGAGACCTGGGTGGAAAAGCTCTTGCCACCCCGGCTGGGCGCCGGGCCCGGAGCAGAAGTCATCCTGGAGGCCCTGGCCGAACTGACCCGTTCCGGGAGGCTTTTCTGGCAGGCAGCGGGGAATGAAGGCGACCCGCCCTCCATTCGCTTCTTCACCCCCGGTTTCCCGGCGATCCGCCGCGGGGCGGTCGGCACGGCGCCGCCGGCCGGCGAGCCTGACCGGCCGGTTCCGCCTGGCCTGCCTGACGAGCCCGGCCCGTCGGGTGAACTGGTCGAGGGAGTGCTGCGGGAACGGGGAGCGCTTTTCCTGCACCAAATCGACGCGGAAGTGGCCCGGCGCGGGTATTCGCTCTCCCGGGAGGAAGTAGTGGCGGCGCTGGTGCAGCTGGCATGCCAGGGGCGAGTCACCTCCGACAGCCCTCGTCTCCTGCCGCTCTTGCCGCTCTTGGCCCGCGAGGCCGAGCACGCCGGGCGATCTCGGCTTGCCCCGGACGCGATTGAGAAGGCCGGCGCGCGGCCGGAGTCGCCGGCAGTGCCCGTAGTCCGCCTCGGCGGCCCGGGCCGCACGCCCCGGACCCGGCGGCTGTACCGGGAGGCCCGGCGGCGGGCCCGGGAGACGGTTTGGCGGCGGATGCATCCGGGCGCAGCCCGGCGGGGTTCTCCTGGCGCGGCTCTTTCCGAGGCGGTTGCCGACGGGCGCTGGTGGGCTTTGGATTCGTCGACGGCGGCCGCCACGGTCACGCCGGGCGAAGCGGCCGTCATGATCATGCCAGGCGGAACGGCTGCCGACCCCCTCGAGATGGTCTTCTGGCGATGGACGGAAACTGTCCTTGACCTTTACCATGTCTTGAGCCCAAGCATTTGGAACACCTGGCGTCGGCTGGCCTCCGGTGGCGACCAGCCCGACCCGTCTTTACCCTCCTGGTCTGAACTTTACTCGTACCTGCGACGCTGGGAGTGGCAGGGGAGACTGTGGCGGGGACGCTTCGTAGAGGAGCTCGATGATCCGCAATTCACCGGGGCCGCTGAGGCAATCAACCCGTTCGAGGGGACGACGGCAAGCATCGGGCCGGCCCGCTTCTTCTGGCTTTCCGCCCGCGACCCCTTAAACCCCTATGGCCGCCTGGCGAACTGGCCGCACCACCAACCCCTTTCCGCGGAGAGCTGGCTTTTGTGGCGCCTTGCCGGTCAACCGGCGGCGGGCGGCGGTGAAGCCGGCAGCCGTAGAGCTGCGGTCGGCCAGGCCGAACTCCTGCTACTCTATTCGGCATCGAGCGGCCTTCTTCAGGTCGAACCCGCCTTTGAACGGCTTTCTGCCGCCGATCGGGTAGAGGGCTGCCGGCAGTTCACCTGGTTACTTACTTGTGAACCGCTCGCCCGGCGCACCCACCGCCTCGAAGTGAACTCCTGCCAGTTCTCTCCCGCCTCGCCGGCCCGGCCCATTTGGGGGACTCCCGTGGAGCAGGATCTCCGGGCGGCCGGTTTTCGTTCCTCCACCCGGGGACTGGTTTTGATGGCTTCCTCCGGCTGATAGGCACGGGATTAGAGCGGGGCTCGTTGACAAAGACTGGTAGAGCACATAGAATTAGAGCCACATGCAGCAGGGAGATGGGGAGTTTGGCCAAGTTTTTCCTGACTACCGCGATCGACTACGTCAACGCCGAACCACACCTCGGCCATGCCTACGAGAAGATCGCGGCCGACGTGATCGCACGGTTTCACCGGCTGGCGGGTGACGATACCTTCTTTCTCACCGGGACGGACGAGCACAGCCTCAACGTGGCTCGGCGGGCCCAAGAGGAAGGCCTGACGCCGAAGGAGTTCTGTGACCGGATGGTAGCCGCATTCCAGCGGGCGTGGGAGGTACTGGACATCCGGTACGACCGGTTCATTCGTACGACCGATGAAGATCACGTGGCCACGGTGCAGGAGATCGTCCGGCGCATCAACGAGCATGGGTACATTTACCAGGGCACGTATGCAGGATGGTATTGCGTCTCGTGCGAGAAGTTCTTAAACGAAAGCGACCTGGTGGAAGGCCGCTGCCCGTTACACCCGACCCGCAAGGTGGAATGGGTCGAGGAGCCCAACTATTACTTCGCTCTCTCCAAGTTTCAAGAGCGATTGCTGGAGCACATAGAAAAACATCCGGAGTTCGTACGGCCAGAGTCGCGGCGGAATGAAGTGTTGAACCGGATCCGGGAGGGGCTGCAGGACATCAGTATCAGCCGCTCTACGGTGGACTGGGGCATACCGCTTCCCATCGATCCCAACCAGGTGGTCTACGTCTGGTTCGATGCCCTGATCAATTACGTTTCCGGGGCGGGGTTCGGGGGCGGCCAAGGGGAGAAAAGCGGGAAGTTCAACTACTGGTGGCCGGCCGACCTCCACATTGTGGGCAAGGACATCACATGGTTCCACTGTGTGATTTGGCCGGCGATTCTGATGGCGGCCGGGCTTCCTTTGCCGCGGACGGTATTCGGGCATGGGTTCATCAATGTACAGGGAATGCGCCTGAGCAAATCGGCGGGGGTGGTGGTCGATCCCATACGTTTGGCCGAGGAGTATGGCTCGGACGCGGTCCGCTACTACTTGATGAGGGAGTTTTCTTTTGGCAAGGACGGCGACTTCAGTATCGCCGGGCTCCGGGATAGATACAACGCGGACCTGGCCAACGACCTCGGTAACCTCCTCAACCGTACCCTGGCGATGATCGACCGCTTCCTGGGCGGGGTCGTGTCCAGGCCGATCGAGTCCGCGCCGGTAGGCGGGGCAGCGGGGGTGGCAGAGGCACCGGGACCGCCAGGAACGGTAGCCGCGGCAGGTATGCTCCCGCAGCCGGACGGTGCCGGTGATGAACGCGATCGAGCTCTACGCCGGACGGTTCGCGAGGCGGTGGCCAACTACCGGCAGCGGATGGAAGCCCTGGAGCTTTCCGAAGCTTTGGAGGCGGTGTGGGCCGTCATTGACGACGCCAACAAATACATCGACGAAAAGGCACCCTGGGATCTCGCCAAAAGCCGTGAGCGCCGGGGCGAACTGGAGCTTGTAATGTACCAGTTGGCCGAGACCTTGCGCGTGGTGGCGATCCTGGTCAGCCCCTTCATCCCCAAGGCGGCGGTGGGGATCTGGCAGCAACTGGGGCTGGCCGGGGCGCCGGCGGAGGCGGGCCTCAGGAGCTGCGAGGAGTGGGGCGGATTCCCCGGCGGAATCCGGGTTCGTCGGGGAGCGCCGCTCTTCCCGCGGCTTGAAGAAGAGAAGGAGACCGGCCGCGCCGGGGGCACCGACGGTGAGGCGGGCCAGGCGGGCACGGCGGTCGAGGCGGGCGAAGCAGGCACCGCGGGCGAGGCGGGGGAAGCCGGGCTCATCACCATCGAGCAGTTCGCCCAGGTCGAGATCCGGGTAGCCCGGGTACTGGCAGCAGAGAAAGTGGCGGGGGCGGACAAACTCCTTCGCCTTGACATCGATGTGGGCGGGGAAAAAAGGCAGATCGTCGCCGGGATCGCGAAGTATTACACTCCGGAGGAGCTGGTCGACAAAGAGATCGTGGTGGTGGCCAACCTGAAGCCGGCCAAGCTCCGGGGATTATTATCCCAGGGCATGCTGCTCGCAGCAACCTCCCCCGACGGGAAGAGCCTTGCCCTGATCACGCCGGAGCGGCCGGTGGGAGCGGGAGCTAAGGTCAAGTGAAGCACAAAAAGAAGCTCCAGGAACTGGCTGCTTTTCACGGGCATCTGGGTCCGTATCTGGTGCTGGGCTATCGCATGGGTGAGCACGCGCTTTCGCTGCTGGATGCAGGATGCCCTCCCCCGGGTGCTCTACCCTCGGCAAAGGGGCTCAAAGTCACCGCGTACAGCGGCCATCGCCCTCCCATCTCCTGTTTGGCCGATGGCTTGCAGCTGTCTACGGGCTGTACGGTCGGCAACGGGCAGCTCACGGTAATCGCAGGAGACGGTGCGGGCCAGGGCCGGCCGGAGGCTTCTTTCGCATGCCGGGCGAAGCGAATCCGTCTTGGTGTAAAGCCGGCAGTGGTTGAGGCTATCGCGGAGGTATCGGCCAAAGCGGATCGGCAAGGCTTGGAGTCCCTGGCCCAACGGTTATGGGAGATGCCGGTGGAGTCCCTGTTCATCATTACTCACGAGCCCGGGTCGGATGCGCCGGTGGTAACGGCCGGGCGGCCAAGGGTGCTGGTGCTGGGCGGCGAGATCACCGCCTACCACGACTTTAGCCAAATGGGCCCGATAATGCGGGCATTTCTGTCGGACCAGGGTTATGCCGTAGAACTGACCGAGAACCGGGACGCCCTGCAGGAAGAGAACCTCAGGGAGTACGACGCCCTCGTCCTCTATACCACTCACGGCCGGCTCACTCCGGAACAGGTCGGCGGCCTGCTCGCCTTCGTGGCGAGGGGAAAGGGGATCGTGGCCCTGCACGGTGCTCTCGTTTCTTTCCAGGAGAATCACGAATATATGGCACTGCTAGGTGCACGATTCCTATCCCATCCGCCTATTCAGGATTTCGAGGTGACGGTCGCAGATGCCGATCACCCCATAACTCGTGGCCTGAGTGACTTCACGATCCGGGACGAGCTTTACCTGCTCACTTATGAACCTCAGTCTCTGCACGTTTTGCTGCAATCGAGCTGGGAGGGGCAGGCAGTGCCGGTTGCGTGGGTGCGGAGTTTCGGCCGAGGACGGGTTGCCGTTCTATCCCTCGGACATGGGCCGGAAGCTCACCGGCATCCGGTTTTCCGGCAGCTGGTCGGCCGGGCCGTGGCCTGGTCGGCGGGGATTCCGGGGTAGCCGCTGGAGGACGTGTGAGCCCCGATGCGCTTCGACATTTAAATGAGAAACGCTGGGGGAGGCAGGCAGCGATGGACATGACGAGCCAGGGAGTCTCACGGCGGCTTTACCGCAAACGGAACGGAGCGATGCTGGGGGGAGTAGGAGCGGGGCTCGCGGAGTATTTTCAGCTGGACGTATCGCTGGTACGCCTGATTCTCATAGCCATCGGCGTTATGACGGGGCCGGCCGGGGTGATCGGATACATCATTGCCTGGGTCGTGATACCGGAAGAGCCCGCGAGTGTGCCTGCACCACCAGCGGTAGAACCGGCTGCCCCACCCGCCGGGCCGGGACCGCTTACCGGCGAAGTGGTGGACGAGGGGGCTAGTAATCGGACGGAGACCCGCGAGCCCGAGCGGCGGCGCGAACTGCTGGGATGGCTCCTGGTTCTGGTCGGAGGCTGGGCGTTGCTCGGACGGATCTGGCCCTGGTTCAGCTGGGCGTACTTCTGGCCCCTCGTACTCATCGCGGGCGGCATCGTGCTGCTGGTGCGAAGCCGGGGAGGCATCGACCGGTGAGGGTCGAGCAGCGCCGCCCGAGCCCGGCATACTGCGCGCGGGCAGGGGTTGGGCATTTGGAGGGATTCACCCCTTCATCCCGAACGTAGGGGTGGAAGACACCACATCGATAGGGGGGCAATGTCCATGCATGTCCTCGGAGCGCGCGGGGGAGTCGTCCGGTTGGGCTGGCTTTGGATGGGACTCGTGCTGGCGGGGGCAAGCTGCTCCCTAACGGCCGGCGCAGGGGCAGCTGCCGGTTCACCGGTTACCATTCGGTACATGTACTGGGGCGGGGAGAACGAGCAGAGCGCAGTCAATGAGCTGATCCGCCGGTTTGAAGCCGCCAATCCCGGCATCCAGGTGAAGCCGGAGAATACTCCCTATCCGGAGTACGGAGACAAGATTCCGATCCTGCTGGCTTCCGGCGCCGGGCCGGACGTGATCATGCTGCCGCCCTACCTCTTGCCTTCTTTGGCGGCAGCGGGGGCGCTGGCTCCCCTCGATGAATTCATAGCCCGGGACACCTCTTTCCGGCTTGACGATTTCGTGGTGCCGGCCCGGTCGATCTTCCGGGTCGACGGCCGGCTCTATGCGCTGCCGCGGGAGTTTGGGCCCTACGTTCTCTTTTACAACCGGACGATGTTCACGCAAAAAGGGTTGACGGAGCCGGATGCCAGCTGGACCTGGGAGACTATGGTGGCGGCCGGTCACAAGCTGACCGAAGACCGGGACGGTGACGGCCAAATGGATCGCTACGCGCTGGGGGGCGTGGGCTGGATCAACCACTACCTTCCTTTCGTGTGGCAGGCCGGGGGAGAGGTGGTGGAGGCAAAGACGCGGCAGGTGCTGATCGACAGCCCTGCCAGCGTCCGGGGACTCCAGTTCTATGCTGACCTGATGCTAAAAGAGCGGATCAACCCAACCTACGACGAGTTGCTACGAGGCCGGGTGAACATCGAAGAGTGGTTCGCCAGCGACCGCCTGGCCATGTCTTATAACTCGCGTATCGCGGTGGGGTTCTACAACCAGTTCAAGGACCTGGACTATGATGTGGCTCTGCTACCGAAAGGTCCGGTCTCCCGGGCGATGCTGGTCGACCCGGCCGCGATCGCCATCGTGGCGGGGACCCGGCAACCGGAGGCAGCCTGGCGGTTCTTCAAATGGCTGGTAGGGCCGGAGGCGGCCCGGTTGATGAGCACCCGCAACCTCCTGGTTCCGGCGCTGCTTTCGGTGGTCCGTTCCGAAGCCTTCGTCAATCCCGACGTCCCGCCCCGTCATGATCTGGTTTTCGTCGAAGCCATGCAGTACGGGCGTACGGTTCCGCTAATCCCGGAGTGGAACGAGGTCTCGGGGGTGATCGGCCAGGGGATGTTGCCGGTCTTGCGGGGGCAGGCCGGGGCGGCCCAGGCTACGACCCAGATGGCGAGCAGGATCAAGCAGATCTTGAGCCGGCCGGTGCGAAAGTGAGAGGAGATTCCGGCGGAGCGAGGCCGGTGAAGCGAGGCCGGCGAGGCGATGCGGCGGGGTGGGGCGGGCTGGGTCCTGGCCGGAAGACGCTGGTGGCCGGACCTGAGCAAGATGCCGGCGGCCGGCCCTTTCCCCGGCGGGGCTGCGCAGCCAGTTGACGTCCTCTGCCATGAGTGGTACTCTTTCTGTGGCAAGGTCAATATTGGTCAGACCTCGCCGGCCAAAGGGAAGTAGGGGAAGTAAAGGGAAATAAGGGAGGGGAGTCGTATGCCGTTCTTTGGCGGATATTGGCTTTCACCCCGCAGTCGCGGGCGCCGGACAGGCCGCGAGCTTATCCCGTTTGGAAACTGGATCGAAGAAGCCTGGGCGGATCCATTTGGTTGGATGTCCGCCTGGATGAGCGAGTTCGTACCCACCCTGGCGAGCTTTCCGCCCATCGACGTGGAGGAGACTGACACTGCTTACGTGGTCACCGCGGACCTGCCCGGCTACACTAAGGACCAGATCGAGATCCATTTCCACGACAACGTCCTTGAGATCCGCGGCAAGCGTGACGAGATGATGAAGGAAGAACGGGCAGGATACCTGAAGCAGGAGCGGCGGTCAGGGCGCTTTCTGCGCCAGATCCCGCTTCCGGAGGACATCGATCCCGATGGCATCCGGGCGGAGTTCAACAACGGAGTGTTGAAGTTGACCATCCCCCGGACCGGGTCGCGGCCGGGAAGCCGGCGGATTCCCATCGATTGACGGCAGTGAGGAGGGGCGGAGGTGGCCGGCAAACAGTTTCCGCGTGGGTTTCTGTGGGGAGTAGCCACAGCCTCCTACCAGATCGAGGGGGCCGTGGCGGAGGACGGCCGGGGCGAGTCGATCTGGGACCGTTTCAGCCATACGCCGGGTAAGACCTGGGAAGGGGATACCGGCGACACGGCTTGTGACCACTATCACCGTTATGCGGAAGACGTTGGTCTCATGGAACGGATGGGGATTTCGGCCTACCGTTTCTCCATCGCCTGGCCGCGTATTTTCCCCGCCGGTCGCGGGCAGCCCAACCGGAAGGGGCTCGATTTCTACCAGCGGCTCCTCGACCGGTTGGAAGCCGCTCGCCTCCGCCCCTTTGCCACCCTTTACCATTGGGATTTACCCCAGGCGCTGCAGGATCGGGGAGGGTGGGCCAACCGGGATACGGCCCGCTGGTTTGCCGATTACGCCGCCTACGTTATGGAGCGACTCCGGGGACGGGTAGAGGCCTGGATCACCCATAACGAGCCCTGGGTGGTGGCTTATCTTGGACATGTCACCGGGGAGCATGCCCCGGGCTTGCGGGATCTGCGCACCGGAGTGCAGGTTACCCACCATTTGTTGCTCTCCCACGGGCTGGCCGTGCAGGCCTTTCGGGAACTGGGGATACCAGGGAAGATCGGCATAACCCTCAACATACAACTGGTTCACCCGGCGACCGACCGGGAGGAGGACCGCCGGGCAGCCCACCTGGCGGACGGGGTGTTCAATCGCTGGTTCTTGGAGCCCGTTTTCAAGGGAGCGTACCCGGAAGACGTATGGGGGCTTTTCCGGCAGCTCGGAGTCGCCCCGCGGGTTTCCGACGGGGACCTGGCCGTGATCGGCCGGCCCGTTGACTTCCTGGGCGTCAACTACTACACCCGGGCTCTGGTGCAATACGACCCGGCGGCCACGGAGACCTTCGGCGTACGGATCCTGCCGGGCCCGGGGCCCAAGACCGCCATGGGGTGGGAGATCTACCCGCAGGGGCTCTACGAGGTACTGACCGGCATCCACCGGGTGTACGGCCCGCGGCAGATCTATATCACCGAGAACGGAGCTGCGTTTCCCGATCGGTTGGAGGAGTCCGGCGAGGCTGCCGCGCGGCACACGGGACAGGCAGGCTCGCTGTCGGGCTCAAGGGCCGGCTCGGCCTCCGGTTTCTCGGCGGATTCGCCGGTAGTTCGGGACCCTGAGCGCATAGAGTACCTGGGACGCCACTTCTATCAAGCCTGGCGAGCCATCCAGGACGGGGTGCCCCTGGCCGGGTACTTCGTTTGGTCCCTCCTCGACAACTTCGAATGGGCCTTCGGCTACTCGAAGCGGTTCGGTCTGATCTACGTCGACTATCCCACGCAGCGCCGTATCCCGAAGGAGAGCGCCAGTTTCTATCGCCGGGTGGCCGAGGAGAACACGATCGACGACCGGTTCGCGGGCGAGTGAGCAGGAGCAGATGTTCTCCCACAGTGCCGGCTTTACGCCCGGCGGCTCACCTGCATCACTCTCCGCCCAGGTGACGCTGTACGACGTCAAGCACAGCTCGAGCCCGGCCCAGTGCAAGGGCGGCCTCGGCTTGGGCGGGAGGCTTCGTAAACAACCCTCCCTTCTCGGGTGGCGCGCCGGACGAAAGAACTGCTCCGGCTCAGCTCCTCGAACTCCGCCGGTGTATAAACCAGCAGGTCGAGGGCCACCGGCACGTTGAGCTCATGACGAGCCCGTTCTAGCCGCTGCAGGAAGGGAGCCGGGTCGTCGCGTATCAGGATGAGGTCGATGTCGCCGGCCGAGTGGATTGAGCCGCGACCGAAGCTGCCTAACAAGATGGCTCGAATGACGTCGGTCTGCGCGAGACGCTCGACGATTCGGTCCAACGCTTCCTGAAGCCGGCGGCGGCGTGCCTCGGTGTCCGGCATGCGAAAACCCATGGCGCACTGCCCCTCTACTCCCGATGGCTTGATGATACCGGCCCGGCACCTGGTCGCAAGGTGCCGTGTTCACGATGCCTGGCTCTGTCCCGGCTTCCAGCGACGGGCCAGCGGTTCAGCCGGGCTCCGGGGCTGACTAAGTTTCAGCGATGCTTCCGGCGCGGTCCACCGGCCTGGCGGGCGCGGGCCGGCCCGTTTCGTCGGTCCCCATCGGGGCGACGGCCGGGGCGCCCGTCTCCACCCGCCGCACGACCCGGTTTTCATCGTCCAGAATAAGTACCCGGGGACGAAGCCGGCGAGCTTCCTCCTCATCGAAGAGCCCGTAGGCGATGATAATGACCTGATCCCCCACCTGGAAGCGGCGGGCGGCGGCGCCGTTGATGCCGATGACACCGGAGCCCGGTTCACCGGCGATGGTGTAGGTCTCCATCCTTTCACCGGTCATCAGGTTGAGCACCTGGACACGTTCGTTCTCCAAAATCCCTGCTTCCTCCAGCAGTTGCCGATCGATGGTGATGCTGCCGACGTAATCCAACCGGGTTTCGGTAACCCGTCCGCGGTGGAGCTTGGCGTGCATCATAGTGCGCAACACGATGAACCACCTCCAACCCGCTCACGACCGTTCCGGCTACCCGCGCTCGATTTCCGAGTGCTGGCTGCTGACCTCCATCGGCAAACCGGTCACGGTCGTACTTCTCGATCTCCTCCATCCGGGGCCGGCCTGGCCCATTCCGCGTGGGTCACCTCGGCCTCCCCGGGGAACTCCTTGTTTTCCACTGCCTTCCGATACGCCACCAGGGCATCGAACAACCGGGCGCGCAGGTCGTCGAAGACGCGCACGAACCGGGGCGGTTTGGGGTTGAAGCCCAGCAGGTCGTAGATGACCAGGACCTGGCCCGAGGTATAACGCCCGGCTCCAATCCCTATGGTCGGTACGTCAACCGCTTCGGTCACCATCTTGCCAACTTCTTCAGGAACCGACTCGATCACGATGGAGAAGGCTCCGGCTGCCTCTAAAGCTTTGGCATCCTCTACGAGCTTGCGCGCGGCCGCCTCGTCTCGCCCCTGGATACGGTAACCTCCCAGCCGGTGAACCGCCTGCGGCGTCAATCCCACGTGTCCCATTACCGGTATCCCGGTATTAACGATGGCCTCCACCCGGGAGGCCATCTCCTGCCCCCCCTCGAGTTTGACGGCATGAGCTCCGCCCTCCTTGACCAGGCGACCGGCGTTTTCGACAGCCTGTTCAACGGAAACCTGGTAGGAAAGAAACGGCATATCCGCGATCACCATGGCATGCGACGTGGCCGCCGCCACCGCCCGCGTATGGTGGATCATATCCTCCATCGTTACGGGCAAGGTGGTTTCGTAGCCGAGAACCACCATTCCCACCGAGTCCCCCACTAGTATCAACGGGATGCCGGCCTCGTCCGCGGCCCGGGCGAAGGGCGCGTCGTAGGCGGTCACCATGGCGATCGGAACTCCCGCGGTTTTCATTTCCTGAACTTTCTGAACTCTAACCCGGCTCAACCTCGGTCCCTCCGTGCCAAATTGGAAGGCGGGGAGCCCAAACTGGCTACGGCCTCCGGGCGTTTCCCCCTCTCACTTTACCTCATCCACCGGCGAGTGGGAAGAGCAGGAAGATCATCACCGTCCAGAGGGAGTGGGAAATGATCCCGGGCACGACGCTCCGGCGCCAAAGTAGAAGCAGCCCCCAGCCCAGCCCGGCTACGAAGGCGGCCAGTACCAGCATCAGATTGCCGGACGCGACGTGTACCAGTGCGTACACGAGCGCGCCCAAGACCCAGGCGAGACCCGGGCCCACCCAGGTGGAGAGTTGGCGTTGCAGGAAACCTCGCCAGAAGATCTCTTCGGCGGGGCTGGTGACCAAGAGGAGGATCGCGCCGATAAGTAAGCGATCGGCCTGATCTCGGATAGCGTAGACATCGCCAATCTGCCCCGGAGCGAACGGGAAAATCACCCGCGCCGCCCAGTTGCCCACGGCGAAAATGGCATAGAGCGCGAGAGCACTGGCCGCTCCGACTACCGCGTTTTCATAAGTCCACTCATCCCGCTTCCACGGGGCGCCGCCGGCCAGGACCGCGTAAGCGGTGAGCAGCACTGCCGCCGCCACCATGCCGGCCCAGAAACTCACGATCCGCCAACCAAAGATAACGACCCAAAAGAAGGCGGCAAGAGCCAGGCCGGCCACCACCCGTATCGCCCGGGCGCTAAGTGCCTGCGACCGCTGCCCGCGCTCGCCGCCGTCGCGGGTGCCGCTGCCCGCGCCGCTCCCGGGGCTACCGCCAGTACGGCGGGGAGTGCCACCGGCCGCGGTGCTGCCGCCGGTGCCTCTCATCCCAGCAATACCCCGACGAGGGTCCCTGCGGTCAGCAGGAGACCGAACTGCAGGTGGAGGCGGGCCGTGAGGGGTTCAACCGGAATCACCAGTTCACCACCGGCGTGCACTCGGCGGATAAGGTGGAAGGCACCCGGCAGGGTGACCGCCACCACCACGGTCCAGGCGGGCAGGGTGCCCAGGACGATGTTCAAGAGCGTAGTGGCGTAGGCTCCGGCAACGAGGAAGTCGTAGAGCGCCACCGCGCCCCGGTGGCCAAGCCACGTGGTCAGGCTGACCACGCCGCTCGCCCGATCGTCGTTGGCATCCCGCAGGTCGTTGCCGTGCAGGATGGCTGCTACCAGGCAGGCGACCGGCAAGGAGGCCAGCAGGACCGAGCCGCTCAGCCTCCCCGTCTGAACCACATACCCTCCCAGGGTCATGAGTACTCCCATCAGGACGAAAACGAGCGGAACGCCCAGCCCGCGGTACTTGTAATTGACCGGCCCGGCCGTGTACCAGTATCCTCCCAAGATCCCGATCACACCGAGCAGAGCTATGATCCAGCCCCGGATGGCGATCAGGTAGAAGCCACCTAAAGCAGCCAAGGCGAAGGCGACATAACCACCCATCAGTGCGCTGCGGGCCGGGAGCCACCCCAACACGAGGAAAGGCTGGATATGGCCCTTGTTTTGGGGCGTGTCGAGCCCGTTCCGGTAATCATAGTACGAGTTGACCAGATTCGTGCCTATCTGAAGCAGAACTCCGCCCACCAAAGCGACCAGGAAAGGCAGGGGCAAAAACGAGTGGGAGGGCAATGCCAAAACGGTTCCGAGGAGAACCGGGATCGCGGAGGCGGTGAGCGAAAAGGGACGCACTGCCATCAGCCACAGCCGCCAGGGCGGGAGCCCTGCGGGGCGCGACGGCGGGACGGCGATCGAAGGGCTAGGTGCGACAACCGGCATGGGTATTCACTCCCATTCGCTCCAGGTTCGATTGAAGAGTTCGTCGGCGGAAAGCTCCTTTCCACTCGGATCGAAGAGGGCATTGTCGATCAGGCGGGTCTTACCGATGAAGACTGCCAGGGCGAAAAGGGCGGGCTTTTCTACCCGTTCCAGGGGAAGCAGGGTGAGGGGATCCACGATTTCTATATAGTCCACTCGTGAACTGTCTGCCCTTCCCACCACCTCTTCCATCCGGTGGCGCAGGCGGGTAGCATCCCGTTCACCGGCGGCAAGCGACCGGCCGGCTTCCTGAAGGGACTGGTAGAGCACTACCGCCTCCTGGCGTTCTGTCGGAGATAGGTAAGTGTTACGGGAAGAAAGGGCGAGCCCGTCGGGTTCACGGACGGTGGGATAGACGGTGATCCGCAGGGGAAAGAAGAGATCGCGGACCATGCGGCGCAGGATAAGCGCCTGCTGGTAGTCCTTTTGGCCGAAGTAAGCGACGTGGGGCTGGACGATGTTGAAGAGCTTGGTCACCACGGTGGCGACGCCGCGAAAATGTCCCGGGCGGCTGCGCCCGCAAAGGTGCCCGGCGAGCGGCCCTACGTCCACGAAGAATTGGCCGGCGCCGTCCGGGTACATCTCCTCCACCGAGGGGGCGAAGAGAAAGTCGGCACCGGCCGCGGCCGCGACGGTCCGGTCGCGGTCGAGGTCGCGCGGGTAGCGGGCGAAATCTTCGTTCGGTCCGAACTGGGTGGGGTTGACAAAGTCTGACACCACCACCACGTCGTTCTCCCGGCGGGCCGCCCGGATGAGGCTGGCATGTCCCTCATGCAGGTAACCCATGGTGGGGACGAAGCCGATCCGTGCCCCGCGGCGGCGCAGGGGAGCAAGGGAAGTACGTATTTCACGAACGGTTTTGACGAGTTCCATTAGCTTGATCCCCCGTTGACGGGGTATCCCCCGTCGACAATACCCGTTCCCACTCTAGCACATCCGCTGGGGTAAGGAGGCCGTGGTTGGCCAACTCGCAGGCAAGCAAAAACGAAAGCCGGCGGTAGAGGCCGGCGGCGTTGACGGCGAAGGAGCGGCCGGACGGGCGGCTGGCCGTGCCGCTGGCCGTGCCGCCGGAGGTGCAGCCGGTTGGGCGGCCGGAGGCGCTCGGAGCGGCAAAGGCCGCGAGCGCCTGCAAATGCCGCTGAACCGTCTCCAGGTCGCCCCGCCGCACCGGGCCGGTGACGCCGGCCGCCCCCGCCTGCTCTACGTTGGCGAGACTGCTTCTGGCCAAGCGCATCACAGTTTGGTGGGCGTCGTCCGGGCTGAAGCCGGCGGCCTTGAGCATATCCTCGGCCAGCAGCCAGACGGCCGCGCTCAGGTTGGCCGCCAGTGCCGTCGCCGCATGGTAGAAGGCCCGGCGCTCGCCGGGGACGAGGACCATCCGGCCGCCTAGCAGGGCCACGATCTCTGCCGCCGCCTTGCCGGCTTCCCCGGCCGGCCGGGCTGGCCCGGCTGGCCCGGCGGCGTTAGTGTTCTCGGTGAGCCGGGCAAAGTCCGGGGTCTCCCGGCCGGCCTCGGCAACCTCTACCGCCCAGGTCAGGCCCTCGACCTCTTCGGGCTTGCCGCTGATGGAGGCCGCCGGATGGAGCGCCAGGCGGGGGCGGCCGGCCGGCAACACCTCCACTCCGTACACCCCCGCCGTATGAATCCAGACGGCGTCAGGCCGGACCAACCCGCTTTGGTGGAAAAGCTGAGCTACCGCGGCGAGTTCCCGGTCGGGGACGGTCAAGAAGAGCCAATCGGCCTCGCGAAGCTCGGGCGTGGGGGTGGTACGGGCCCGGGTGTTCAGCTCCGACGCCAACCTCGCGAGCCTTTCGCCTGGCGCGGGCGTTGCCGATGCCGCCCTCTCGCCCGCGGGCCGGCCCTCACCGCCGGGCCGGCCTTCCCTTCCGGACGGCACCAGGTCCGGGGCAGCTACCGGCACTGCCCTGCCCCAGACTCCGACGGGGACCAAGCCCCGGGCAGCCAAGGCCAGGCCCAGCGCGTGGCCGACCCGCCCCGGGCCCACGATGGCGAAACGCCGTGGCAACTCCTGCATTCACAGGCCTCCCCCGGCGGATAGGGAGTTGGAGCATCCTTGTGCCAACTCCGCAACCGAAGATGGAGCGCTACTGCTCCAACTCGAACCCGCATTAGCTGAACCTGCCTCCGTAAGGCTCTCGGTTCACCGGGACCGAGGTTGTCCCACCACATCTAGCAGGTATTTGGTTCGTGATAATCGCTAGGATTACGGTTTGCCCTGACCCGGTCCCATTAAGCCGCCTCAGGTGGAGCACTTCTGCACCATAGCCATAACTCGCACTGGAGCAGAAATGTGCCAACTGCGCCTCACCCCGCCCTACTCGGCCAGTGGTTGCGCCGAGCTGGCCACCTCACCACCTCACTGTGCCCCCGCCGTTCCCGTGCCTGTACCCGGTGCTCCCGCCTCTTCGACCTTGTGCCCGCCGAACTCGTTGCGCAAGGCTGCGACCACCTTGCCGGCGAAGGTATCCTCCTGCTCCGAGCGGTAACGCATGAACAGGGAGAGCCCGATCACCGGCACCGGGATGCCAAGGTCAAGCGCCGTCTGAACCGTCCAGAGTCCTTCACCGGAGGAGTGCATGACACCGCGGATCTTGTCCAGGCGGGGGTCTTTGGCGAACGCCCTCTCCATGAGCTCCATGAGCCAGCCGCGGATGACCGAGCCGTGGTTCCAAACCCGGGCTACTTCCCTTAGATTGAGCTGAAATGGCCCGTGGGCGAGGATCTCGAACCCCTCACCCATGGCCTGCAGCATCCCGTACTCAATTCCATTGTGAACCATCTTCACGAAGTGCCCGCTGCCTACCGGTCCGCAATGGAGGTAGCCGCCCGGTACGCTGATGTCTCGCAGCAGCGGTTCGATCGTGGGGAAAACGTCGTCGTCCGCCCCGCACATAGTGCAGGCGCCGTGCCGTGCTCCTTCGATGCCGCCGCTTGTTCCCACGTCGACGAAGCGGATGCCGGTAGGGGCGAGCTTCTCGGCCCGGCGGAGGGTGTCGCGGTAGAACGAGTTACCCCCGTCAATCAGAATGTCACCGGGCGACAACAGCGGTACCAGCTGGTCCATGATTTCGTCCACGACCGGGCCGGCAGGTAACATCAGCCAGATTATGCGGGGCGGCGTGAGTTTGGCTACCAGTTCAGGAAGGCTATAGGCCCCCGTGACGCCTTCTTTCTCTATTTGCTCCACTTTACTGGCGGTACGGTTCCAAGCCACCACCCGGTGGCCTTTGTCGCGCAGGTTGAGGGCGAGGTTATAGCCCATGCGCCCCAGGCCGGCCAAACCGATCTCCACCGTCGATGAGCCCCCTTGACGACCGGCCCCGGCCCGGTGCCGCAGCCGGCCCTGATGTCGGTATTGCGTCCCATTTTCTCAAACCATCATAGACTGCTCATCCTCATGCGTAAAGGCATGCCCGTGTGCAGCACTGACTGTCCCCATCCGCACCCTCCTCTGTCCGGTCATGCCGCGCCCGGCGCGGCCGAGCTCCATCCACTCTCGGTACGACCGGTTGACGTCTCGACAACCGTGGGTTAGTTTTCTATCGGCTAGGTAATATCCGGCAGGCCGGCGAGCCCGTAATCGGAGAGGAGCGTCGATGCGGGTGCGGTACTGGGTCGTGGCAGTACTGGTGCTGGTTATGCTCCCGGTTTTGGGAAGGCTGGCTGCAAGCCGGATCAACCGGTGGCTGCTCGCAAGATACGGTCCGACTTTCCCCCACGACGTCGTCGAGACGGTATTACACATCCTGCACGGGCTCTGGGTGATCGGGTTGGCGGTAGCGGGTGTGGTGTTGCTCGCAGCCTCGCCCCCACCTGGATCTACATCTGGGTCTATTGCCCAAGGGTCCGGGCCTTTGGGAATCTCTATTAGTTTCCTGGAACAGCTGGAGCGGAGCTTGCCCGGCCGCGGAGCTTACTTTCTGTCCGTTCGCGTGTTGGGGGCATTCACGCTGCTTTTTGCCCTGGCGGCAGGAGCGGTTATGCTTTGGGACCGACTGGGTACGATCGGCAGATTGATCGCGACCCGGGTGGAACAACACCTTCACATGGTCATGTTGCTGTTGGTGGCTTTCCTGTCCGGATTGATACTTCTGGTCAATCATCGCATGGTTTTCTCTCCCGCGCCATGGCTGGCCGATTCTGCCCTGACCACCGCTGACCGGGAAATTGAGATCTATCGACCCACTTACTGGTCGGTGCAGGCCAGGCATCGATGGAATCTCCCCGTCGCGATTCCCGCGGCGGCGCCAGAAAAAGAAACCCCATCATGGCTTACTGATTCGGAACTCGAGGACCTCAAATCACTCGTTCCGGACCTTGAGCAGCTGTACGCGTCCCAGTCTGTCCTGGCTCGCTGGGGAGACAAAACCATACGGGTGGTCGAGGCGACCGCCGGCTATTTCCCGACTCGAAACCGGGATCTCGTCGCCGGCGACCTTCCCCAACACGGCGACGAAGGGTTGATCAACACTGCGATGCTCGCGTCGGCCGAGAGCATCCATGAAGAAGCGAGCTGGCTGGGAAAACAGATCTCCGTGCAAGTAGCAGGGTTCGTGCGCCATTTGACGGTGGTTGGTATCGTTAGGGACCTGCAACCTGCCCGTGACCCAACCGTCTACCTCCGGGCCGCGCCGGGTACTCGCTGGACGTCCGCCGTAGGTGTGGTGAAGGGTGACAAAAACCCGGCGGCGGTGGCGGCCGCCCTGCAAAGTGCTTTGGACTCGCTCTACGGCCCCGACGCGTGGCGAGCGGAAAGCAGGCGAGCCCAGAACCAGCAATGGCTGGCAGCCAGAGACCGAGTGCGGTGGGCCAACCGATGGATTGGCTTGATGTCCTTGCTGCTTGCGGGTACCACGGTTTTCGGCCTGGCCTTTACCGGCGAACGAAAGTCGATGGCCCGCCATGCCCTGGCCAGGGCACTGGGACAAGGGCGCGGGCCGCTGCTGGTCGGGAGGGTTGCCCGTTATACGTTACTAGGGATGTCCGGCGGGTTCTTCGGAGCGCTTGCAGGTCAGCTGCTGTTCCCGTGGTTTTCCCTCGGTCCATCTCCCTTTTCCAGCCCCATTAGTGAGCGTCCCGGTCCCGAAGCGCTGCTTTGGGCAACGGTAGCGGTGGGCGCGGCGACCTTCGCCGGCTCTCTTTGGCCGGTCTGGCACGCTGCCAACGCCAACATCGCGCAGGTGCTGCGGTTAATCGAAGTGGCCGGGGGAGGCGGTGAGCTGGCCCCAACCCGGTTCCCTCCCCGGGTTCGCCGCTTGCTCACTCCGGGGGCAGGGTTGTCAGTGATGCAGATGGCGCTGAGCATAGGTCTTCTTATCTCCGTGGTAAGCACTGATGACGCGCTGCGGCGCGAGCTTGCGTCCGCGGGTTTATCCCGCTACCTCCTGGTATACCCTGCTTCCTCCGGAGGAACGCCTTTGGGATGGGGCCGTGACGACCTTGATTCCCTTCGTTCGTCCCTATCCGGAGCCATTCATCTGTTGGCCCTGTCTGACGGCGGAGAAGCCTACGTTCGGAGTTCCCCCGGTGACAGAACCTACTCAGCCCTTGCTCGATCCGGCACGGAGGAACTGCCCGCGATCTACGGATGGCGTCTGCAGGCGGGAAGCATGCTGTCTGCCGTGGACGTCCGCCAGGAGGCACCGGTCGCAGTAATCGCGCGAGACTTGGGCGAAGTCCTGTGGGGCAAAGCGGATCCGACAACTTACCTTGGAAAGCAGTTTTACTTCCGTCCGGCTTACGCCGCGGGAACGTCCTGGCAGCCGGTGAGAGTGATCGGAGTGATGTCCGCTCCGGTGGAGGGTCTGGGCGGCCCGGTGGGTGATCTGCCGGCTTTCTTCGTTCCCCTGGGCGTCTTGCCGGGTCCCAGGCTCCCGGGCGGCACCCCTTTGGGAAGGTTCGTCGTGGCTCGACCGGCTGGCGAGTCCAAAACCGATCCGGGCTCCGTCTTGGCACGGCTTGCCGCCGCCTATTTGCGCCCCACTTATGGTTTGGTCGACTACCGGGAACAGACACCTCGGGAAGACCTGCTGCTTGGCCTCGACCGGGAAGGGCGCATCCTTTCGTGGGAACTCCTCTTCGTACTGTTAACCGCCGGCACGGGCATGTTCGCCTTCCGCTGGCTGGACGTTTCTTCACATACGCGTTACCTTGGCATGCGCCGAACTCTGGGATCGGGGCGTCTCCCCCTGCTTCTCGACGTCTGGGCCGACTCCGGATTGGTACTGCTGCTTGCCAGCGTCGCCGGCCTCCTGGCCGCGGCCGTATGGGCGCCTCGGCTGACCCGTCCGCTCCTGGTGGTGCAGGTCTTCCTATCTATGGAGACCGCGGGTTTGCCTGTCTGGACTCTACGCGGGGTGCTGATCGGCGTCATCATACCCCTGGTAACCGCGGGGCTGCTATCATCCTATCCTGCCTGGGTGGCCGCCCGTACCAGCCCGCTGGAGGCAGTGAGAGAGGGAGCTAGGTTATAGCCCCGGCGGTAATATTGTCGTGGGCGGGTGCCAGGGGTTAGCCCAGGGGCTAGCCGGTGAGTGCTGAGGAATGACTATAAAGAAAAGACGGGAAAGGCGGAATAGCCAGATGCCGAATGGTTGAAGGCGTCGCGCGCGCCCTAGCCGGGCTGGTGGGGCCGGAGAACGTCCGGATCGCCGAACCCTTGAGCAGGCATACATCCTTTCGCATCGGCGGTCCGGCCGACTGCTTCGTCACCCCTCGCAGTGAAGCCCAGGTCGAAGCGGTGTTATCCTTTTGTCTGCGTGAAGGGATACCGTACTTCATCCTCGGCCGCGGCTCCAACCTCCTTGTCAAGGATGGCGGGCTGCGCGCCGTGGTAATCCAACTGGGCGACCGGTTTGCGCACTACCGGGTCGAGCGAAGCTCCCTCTGGGCCCAGGTCGGGATCACCCTTCGCCGCCTGGCCGATCTGGCTGCTTCTGCCGCCTTGAGCGGCCTCGAGTTTGCCGGCGGCATCCCGGGTACTCTGGGCGGCGCGATCGTGATGAACGCTGGCGCCTACGGAGGCGAGATCAAAGACGTCTTGGTCGAAGCCGAGGTCCTCGATCTTTCTGCCGGCCGGGTGGAGCGACGCCGGCTTACCCGGGATGACCTCCAGTTCACTTATCGTTCCAGTCTCTTGCAGCGGCGACCCATGGTAGTCCTCTCGGCCCGTTTCCGCCTCACGCCGGGTGAACCGGGTTCCATCTACGCGAGGATGAGCGAGCTGTGGCGCCGCCGCGCCGAAAAACAGCCCCTGGAGCTACCCAGCGCGGGGAGCATCTTTAAACGCCCGCCCGGGCGTTTCGTGGGGCCGATGATCCAGGAACTGGGCCTTCCCGGTACGCGCGTGGGCGGGGCCGAAATCTCCCGCCGGCATGCCGGATTCATCGTCAACCGGGGCCACGCCACCGCTCGCGACGTCCTCGATCTCATCACTCTTATTCAACAACGAGTGAAGGACCGCTTCGGGGTCGAGCTCGAGCCCGAGATCCGGATCGCCGGCGACTGACCGAGCGCGGGCCTCCCCGGCCGCCGCGGTCGGCGAGGACGAAAGCCGGCGGGCTTACCTTCCGGCCAGAGCATGCTCGGCCTCGGCCGCCGTCTCTGCCGCGATCCTCTCCCCTCCGCGCGCCTTCCCGTTGGTCGCGCCCTGTCCGCCATGATATTCAGCCCAGAGTTCTTCCGCCTGCGCCAGCCAGGCCTCGGCCCGTTCATCGAGCTTGGCGGCCACCTCCGGCTGCAGGACGTTGTCGGCCCCCTCGTGGGTGGGACGGGCGCCGGATTCGGCCACCATGGCCCGCAGGGCTTGCGGGTGGTCGATGATGGGGCAGGGAGCGATGAGGTTGGAATGGAAAGGTTGCCGGGCGCGGTAGGCCGCGAACAGGGGTGAACGCAAAGCGTCCGCCAGGGACATCTCTTTGATGTTGGCGGTGGCGAAGTGAGCAAAGGCGCATGGCTCCACGTCCCCGTTGGCGTTGATGTGGACGTAGTGCCTTCCGCCGGCAATGCAGCCGCCCACGACCTCGCCGTCGTTCCAGAAATCCGCGATCAGGATGGGCTTCGTCTTGCGCAACTCCCTCACCCGGCGGTAGAGCCAGGCCCGTTGCTCCGGCGTCACCATGAGCGAGAGATCGGGGTCACGGCCGATGGGGATGTAGTGGAAGCTCCAGACGTAAATGACCCCTTTCTCGATCAGATGATCGATGAAGGCATCGCTGAAAAGATCTTTCACGTTACGGCTGGTCACGGTGACGGAAGCCCCGAAGATCAAACCCCGTTCCCGCAACCGGTCCATGGCCGCCATGACTTTCTGATACACGCCCGGGCCGCGGCGCCAGTCCGTTTCCTCTTCGAACCCTTCCAGGCTGATGGAGGGAGAAAAGTTGCCCAGCTCAGCCAGGCGATCGGCCACCTTGTCGTCGATGAGGGTACCGTTGGTGTACGCCATGAACATGACGTCCTGGTGCTTCTCCAGCATGTCGAATAGGTGCTTATAGGCTAAAGGTTCCCCTCCCGAAAGGACGATCCAGCGGATGCCCAGTTCCTTGGCTTCGGAGATGATCCTGTCTACGGTCTCCCACGGCAGAGTGTGAACTTCATACTTCCCCGCCCAGCAACCCTTACACCTCAGGTTACAAGCTTCCGTAGGGTCGAGCAGGATGAACGAAGGCGGCGTGAACCCGAGCCGCTCTGCCACCTTCTCCCGTTTCTTGATTCCTTGCAGGTATCCGTGGTAGGCCCAGTTGACAACGATATGTCTCAGCATCCTGGGATTGGGTCGGAAACGGGCGGCGCGCTCCCGCCAGCCCGGGTCAGTTTCCCACCGGCCTCGAACGGCGGCTATAGTGGTACGGTGCGAAGGCGTTGGAGTCACTTTGTCCAGCAACGCGAGCACCGCCGGAACCGTGCGGGTCAGGTCCCGGGTCGCCGCGTCCAACACTGCCTCGATAGCACGGTCACTCACTGTGGCCATATTTCTCCCTCCACCGTCGATGGAAATGATCTCCGGACCGGGTTATAGTTATAGTATACCAAAAGACCAAAAAACCTTACCCCATTCTATTCCCTCACCGGAGAAGGTGTCAACGCGCCCGCGGATCTCCGGAATCGCCCGGGCCGGCTGGATCGCCGGGGGAAGCGCGTCCACGACGAAGTCGAGTTAGACCCGGGAAGCGGAGGGCGAAGATACCGGGAGCTCCACCTGCTCCACGGCGGGGGCCGGTCGGCCGAGGAGCAGGTGGACCGCGGCGGCCAACCGGCGCGCGTCGCCGGTAGTGAGCAGGCGAAGACGGTCAGGCGAAAGGGAGGTAAGTTTAGCTGCCCCGCTGTTGGTTGACGGGGGCGCCCAACCCTCCGACACGCCGTTGCTCGAGCTCCCTGCCGACTCCCGGCCGAGGCGTGACCGGAGCTCGGCGATGACCGACGCCGCAGGATCGACCAGGCTGATGTCTCCGCCCACTATCCGCCGGAATGTGGGTAACAGGAACGGATAGTGAGTACATCCCAGGAGAACGGTATCGACCTGCGCGTTCAGCAGGGGTTCGAGGTACGACTCCAGGACCACCTGGGTCTCCCGATCGTGGAGTCGTCCCGCTTCTACGAGCGGTACGAGCAAAGGAGCGGCCTGGCTCACCACCACCGCCTCGGGCGCTATCCGCCGGATGGCTTCCACATAAGCTCCGCTTCGTACCGTGACCTGGGTGGCGAGCAGCCCGATGCGGCCGTTACGGGTGGCCGCCACCGCGGCCCTGGCCCCCGGTTCGATCATGCCGATTATGGGCACTTCAGGATAACGCTTGCGAAGTATAGGCAAGGAGACGGCGGAACTCGTGTTGCAGGCGGCCACGATCCAGCCGGCGCCTTCGTGGCGCAAACGACGAACGATGGCGTCCCCCAGCTCCACCAGCTCTTCCGGTGAACGATCTCCATACGGTACGTGGGCAGAGTCCGCGAGGTAAACAAGGGGGAGATCCGGTAGCTGCCGGAAGAACTCCCGGGCTACGGAAAGCCCCCCCACTCCCGAGTCGAACATTCCGATTTTGATCTGCTCCATCCCGAGGCTCCTTCAGCTCTTACCCTTGGCCGGCGTGCCCCTGCGAGTCGTCCTCAAATAGTCGCCGGGTACTACGCGCAGCAACCCCATTCTACGCCGGCGGCGTCGCCAATGACACTCGGCAGCCCTTGCCATCTTCGGAGCCGGCCTCCAAAACCACCATGGCGGGAGGAATCATCACCCGAGAAGCGAAAGCCTTGGGGTGGTGCGACGAAGTGCTGGCGATGGGGTGGTGGCAATGAGAGGGTTACGGTATGGTAGTGGCGATGAACTGGTAGCGGTAAGGCGGGTGGTTGCGCTGGCCGAGATCATTTCTCTTTTGGTGGGCGGCCTGGCCGTCGCCGGATGGGCCGGCGTGGCCAAAGCCGCGGGTGAACCGCCCGCCGGTCAAGCGCGATTTTCTGGCACTTTTCTGCAACTCGACGGGGGGAATGCGGCCTGGTCGGCCGAAGAGTGGGACGAGGAGTTCCGGGCCATGCAGCAGGCCGGCATGAGCTTGGTCATCGTGCAGTGGGCGGCTACCCCCGCTTATGTCTACTACCCGAGCGATAGCTTACCGGGCCACCAGCCCTCGCCCGCACCGCTCGATCTCATCATGGCCGCGGCCGAGAAGTACGGGTTTTCGGTTCTCCTTGGCCCGTACCTGGACGAACGCTGGTGGTCGCAATACATGCGGGAGGAGTTCGTGGCCGAACAGCTTGCCATCACCGCCCGCGTGGCCGCCGAACTTTATGCCCGTTATGGTAGTTCACCGGCATTTGCCGGCTGGTACCTCCCGTATGAGATCAATGCGACGCCCCTTTTCACCACGGCGGGCAGGAGAAGGGCGGGAGAGCTCTTGCGGCGGGCCACGGGAGTATTTCACCGGCTTACGCCCGATCGTCCGGTGACGATCGCCCCTTTCTTCGACCGCATTCTGCCCGTGGGTTTCTGTGAATCGTGGTGGAAAGAGGTTCTGACGGGATCGGGCGTGGATACGGTCTTCTTGCAGGACGGGGTGGGTACGGACCGGGGCATCTCGCCCGAGATTGCCGGCCGCTACTTCGCTGCCTTCGAGCGGGCCACGGCGGCAGCAGGAGTGAAACTCTGGAGCGATCTGGAGATCTTCGTGCAGGCAACCTGGCAGCCGGCGCCCTGGGAGCGGATCGAGGCCCAGCTACAGGCGGAAGCCCCCTACGTCGAGGGGTTCGTGATCTTCGAGTTCAATCACTACATGAGTCCGGTCCGGGGCGGTAAAGCAGCGGAACTGTATGCTGCCTACGATCGATACATCGGCGGCCAGAAGTGAGCCCGGCCGGGTCGCCCGGCCCGTCGAACTGTGAAAGGAGAAAGGACCGCTGAGGCGTTCAGTAGACACGGGCAAGGAGGAGAAGATGCTGTGTTGAAAGCAAAAACGTTTGCCTGGACCTTATCCTTGACGATGGGCATCGCCATCATCCTCGCGTGGAGTTGCCCGGTCACCCCGGCTTGGTCGGCCGGGAAGGAAGTGGCGGCCGGGGCAGGGAGTGAAAGCTACGACCTTGTCATCTACGGTGGTTCGTTTGCCGGGGTGGCGGCGGCGATCAGCGCGGCGACGGTCAACCCCGAGGCCCGCATCCTCCTGGTCGATCCCCAGCGGGCTCTGGGTACGATCGGTACCGTAGGCGGCCAGAACTACATGGACGTCCGGGGCTGGCCGGCCGATCCCCACGCCTACCAGTGGAACAAGGGGTGGGTCCGCCCCTATGTCACGATGGGTACCTACGATCGGATCTTCGCCCGTACCGACCGGGCTTACAACACGGACGAAGCGGCTCGGCTGCTCGGGCAGATGGTGGCCGAACACCCCAACGTCACGGTCTGGCTCGAAACCGATGTGCTGGCGGTAACGACGAGCCCGGGCGCGGGCGACTCCGTCCGGATAACCGGCGCTACTTTCCAGAAAGTCCGCCGGGACCCGGCCACTGGCTACGTGCTCTTTGACGACTCCGACCGGCCGCGAACGGTAACGGCACGCATCTTTATCGACGCTTCCGACAACGGGAGACTCCATCGCCTATCCGGGCATTTCGTAGGAACGCTGGGGCGGGAGGACACCAGTTACGAGCGGCGTTTCATGGTGAACACATTGATGTTCAAGATCCGGGGGGTCGATGTAGCCGAGCTGATCCGTATCCTCAACTCGCCGGACGGGGACTGGCGGGGCCTGCGGGATCGTGACGGGACGCTCCTCTTTTATGGTGGCTGGAAGACGGTAAATGGTCCGGGAGCTGCGCCCGCCATCCAGGCGTTCAACCGGGCGACGCCCCGCTTTCACATAAAACCGGCGAACGTGGCGCAAAACGGAACCGGTTCAGAAGAATATTGGGTGAACATGCTGCTCGTCTTCAACGTCGACCCCCGCCTGGAAGAGAAAGACCGGGGTACGGACCGCTTTCCGGAGCCTGCCAACCGCGACCCGATCGTACCGCCGTGGTCGCTGGACCAGGCCTGGGTGGAGGCCCGGCGAATCCTCGACACCCCGGAGTTCCTGGCTGCCTTACGCAGCTTCCCGGCCTTCGAAAGGGTGGAGCTGGTCCGGGCGGCCGACGGGGGGCCGGCGGTAGGCGACATGATGTACATCCGCGAAGCTCTACACAGCTCGCTGCGGGCGGACTGGCTCAGCCCTTACAACTACGCTCTCACCCAAGGTGAGGTGGCCCTGGCCGGTCGCGGTCCCGACGACGGCGCCGATGCCGCCAACTACGAGCATCGGATCGGCCTTGCCTTCTATTGGATGGATTCCAACGGGTATGAGAAGCTGCTGCGGGGTGACCACTGGGAGGTAGTAGGTGAACCGCTGCCCCACGGCCAGGGTCCGGTGAACCCTGTTTACGTGCCTTACGAGGTGATGGTGACCCCGTACATAGAAAATCTCCTGGTGCCCAATGGCTCGGCCAATGCGGGCCGGTGGGCCTGGTCGATGCTGCGGGTGATCCCCAACCTCACGGTGGTGGGCGATGCGGCAGGCGTGGCCGCGGGGCTGGCGCTGCGGGAGGGGTGGGTCGTGAGCCGGCCAACCGAGGAGGAGATACGGAAAGTACAGGAGGCATTGCGGTCGCTCGGGGCGCGGCTCGACAAATAGCGTTCACCGGAACGCCGGGGGTGGGCGGTCTTGACGCGAGGCGATGGCACGGGTAGCATGGTAAAGAATGTGATGCTTGTCGTGCTAGGCGGGGAGGTAGCGGTGCCCTGTACCCGCAATCCGCTATAGCGGGGCTGAATTCCCGCCCGAGGGGGGGCTTTGTGGGGTCTGCCCCCGGTACGGAGCGATGAGGGTCGGGACCCGCGCAACAGGAGCTTGTGAACCCCGTCAGGTCCGGAAGGAAGCAGCGGTAAGCAAGAGGGCCTGTGTGCCGCGGGCCAGCCTGGCTCGAGCCACCGGCCGGGGTTACGCCTGGAAGGCCCGCTTCGACGGCGGGTGCACGACAGTTTGATGAGCGCCCGGCGCCTGGCCATTGTGGCCGCGGCGGGCGTTTTTCCTGGCGAGGGGAAGGAGCCGGGTCTCCGTGGCATACTGGTCGCTTTACCGCAAATGGCGGCCCCGCACCTTCGCGGAGGTCGTCGGCCAGGAGCACGTGGTCCGGACGCTGCAAAACGCGTTGCGAACGGGGCACGTAGCCCACGCCTATCTCTTTGCCGGGCCGCGGGGGACGGGTAAGACCACGGTGGCGAGGCTCCTCGCCAAAGGGCTGAATTGCGCGCGCGGTGTCACCCCCGAACCATGCCTGGAGTGCGAATCGTGCCGGCGGATCGCCGCCGGGACGTCCCTGGACTGCCTCGAGATCGACGGCGCCTCCAACCGGGGGATCGATGAGATCCGTGAGCTGCGAGAACGAAGCAAATTCGCCCCCCAGGAAGGGCCCTACAAGATCTACATCATTGACGAAGTCCACATGCTGACCACCGAGGCCTTCAACGCTCTGCTCAAGACGTTGGAGGAGCCTCCGCCCCACGTTGTTTTCGTACTGGCCACCACGGAGGCACACAAAGTTCCCCCGACGATCCTCTCTCGCTGCCAGCGCTTCGATTTCCGGCGTTTCGGGGAGGACCGGATCACGGAACACTTGCGGCAGGTCGCCGCGGCCGAAGGGATTCAGATCAGTCCGGAGGCACTGCGTCTCATTGCCCGGCACGCCGAAGGCGGGATGCGGGACGCGCTGGGCCTGCTGGAGCAGTGCCTGGCTTACGCACAAGGGACGGAGTCCGGGGCTCAGGTTGACGAGGCCGCAGTGAGTACGGTTCTCGGGCTGGTTCCCGAAGAACTCATAGGCCGGTTCATCGAGGCCGCAGCCAGGCGGGACCTGCCCGGCGCGCTCGGGGTGGTCGACGAGGTTTTCGCCTCCGGCGCGGATGCCCGGCAGTTCGTACACTCTCTGGCCCAAAAGTTGCGGGAGCGGGTGATGGAGCGGGTTTCCGGGCCGCAAGGGCAAGGAGAGGCGCTCCGTGACACACTCTCCGTCGACGACCTGCTCCGCTGGGGAGATTACCTGGCCGGGGCGGAAGTGGAGCTCCGGGCCGGGGCATCACCCCGGTTCATCCTGGATCTCACGGTTTTGCGGTTGGTCCTGGGCGAGGGGGGAGAAGGGGCAGGGGATCGGTACGCAGAACGCCTGGCCGCGCTGGAAGCGAAAGTCGCCCGCCTGGAGGAACGACTGAAGGCGGGGCCAGAAGGGGTGGCGACCGGGCCGGAAGAGGTGGCGGCAGGCGGGCTGGGGGAGGTGCTGCCCGAGCCGCGGCGGCGGAGCGAGGCGGTGGCGGCTGGGCGTCAGGAGCAGGCAGATAGCGACGGTGAGCGACTGCCGCATGTGGAGCCGCCGGCGGGAGGTGAAATGGCGGCTCTCGATCAACCGGTAGCTGGCGGTGAACGGGCGGCCGTTCCCTGGCCGGACATTTTGAACGAAGTTCGCCGGCGGAATATCCAAGTGCATGCTTTGCTGCGGGAGGCCCGTCCGCACGTCCTGCGAGAGGGGACTTTGCACCTCATCCTGCCTGATGGTCTGAGCTTCCATAAAAACAGTCTCGAGCAGCCAAGGGTCATGGCCATGCTGGAGAGGGTAATCTCTCGCCAGCTACGCATGCCGGTGCGTTTGCAGTTCCACCTGGGGGATCGTGACCTGGGGGATGGGGATGTTCAGAAGAACCCGCCCGGCCTGCAGAAGGGAGAGGGGGCTCCGGCTAGCGGATCCCGCCAGCCGGAGGGGGGAGCAGGCAAGACCGAAGTAATGAGCGCCCGCACTGAATCGGAATCGTCGGCCGCCGGGGTACTACCACCATCTGCCTGGCCGGAGGCGGACGCCCTCCTCCGCCATCCGCTGGTTCAGAAAGCGCTGGAGCTTTTCGAAGGACGGGTGGTCCAGGTCATGCCGGCCCGGGCCGGGCGAACCGAAAAAGTCGAGCGGGCCGAGCGAGACGACCGAGCCGGGCAGGTGGAGCCGGCGGCAAGGGTCGAAAGGGGCGAGCCAGCAGAATGAACATGCAGAAGTTCTTCAAACAGGCGCAGAAAGTGCAGGCGGAGATCGCCCGTGTCCAGGAGGAACTGAGCCAGAAGACCGTGGAGGGTACGGCCGGGGGTGGAGTGGTCAAGGTAGTAGCCAGTGGCCAGCAGCAGATCCTTTCGGTCAGCATCGATCCCGCGGTGGTGAACGAAGATGACGTAGAGATGCTCCAGGACTTGATTGTCGCCGCGGTCAACGAAGCTTTGCGCAAGGCGCGGGAGTTGGCCAGCGATGAGATGGCCAAGGTTACGCAGATGATGGGCTTGCCGGGGCCTGTGAGTGGACCGGGAGGGTTCTGACCCATGCACTACCCTCGTCCCCTCCAGCAACTCATGGAGGAGTTGGGGAAGCTGCCGGGTATCGGGCCGAAGACCGCACAGCGTTTGGCCTTGTACCTGGTGGGCCGGCCCGCCGGCGAAGTTCAAGCCCTGGCCAGAGCGCTGATCGAGGCGAGCGAAAAGACCATACTCTGTTCTCGCTGCTTCAATCTCACCGACGTCGACCCTTGTGCCCTTTGTACCGACCCGCGGCGCAACGACCGGCTGCTATGTGTAGTCGAGCAGCCCCGCGACGTATTTGCCCTCGAGCGGACGCGGGAATTCCACGGGCGCTACCACGTGCTACACGGAGCCATTTCCCCAATCGAGGGGATCGGCCCGGACGACCTGCGCATAAAGGAACTGCTGCGCCGTTTATCGGAGCAACCGGTCGAGGAAGTTATCCTGGCCACCAACTCCACCGTGGAAGGTGAAGCCACCGCGATGTACCTCGTCCGCCTGCTCAAGCCGGCCGGGATCAAAGTGAGCCGGATCGCGTATGGCCTGCCGGTGGGGGGGGACCTCGAGTACGTGGACGAGGTCACGCTGAGCCGAGCGCTGGAAGGGCGCCGGCCCCTCTAGGCCCGGGCCCGGCATTGCCGGGATAGGTCATCGGAAACCCGTTCATACTGGGGTTAGCGAGTCCCAGGGAAGGGTGGAACCACCAGGATGAACGGTCTGCCCAAAGCTCCGCCCGGTACGGTCCAGACGATCAAGACTCTGCTCACCCGTTTGTCCCGGTGGCGGGTAGCGCCACCGGCAAAAGCCGGCTCCGATCCGGTTCAGCGGGATCTGGTAAGCCGGGCCGAACGGGCCCGCCGGGAGTGGCAGGACGCCCAGCAACACTTTCAGTGGGTGACTGATCCGGTCGAAGTCGAACATGCCGTCTATTGGATCAAAGAGGCCGAGCGCAAGTACGTGATGCTCTGGCAGCAGGCCCGCCGGCTGGGGGTTCATGGCAAGCGGGTTGGCGAAAAGTGCCAAACCGGGATTGCCGGACCCGCGGCCCGGTGGTATAATCAGCAAGTCTTAAACCCCGCTCCAACCGCAGAGTTGGGGCCGCCAGTCCAAGGGGAGGAGGTGAAGCCAGGTGCGCCAATATGAGCTGATGGTTATTCTTGACCCCCGCAAGGTTGACGGTGACGAAGCGGTCGGGCAGATGCTGGACAAGATCCAGGGTATCATCACCGGCGACGGGGGTCGGGTAGTGAACCTCGACCGTTGGGGCAGGCGCCGTCTGGCTTACGAGATCGGGGGAACGGCCGAAGGGTACTACGTGGTTCTCCAGTTCGAGGCGGAGCCGAAAACGGCAGCCGAGCTCGCGCGGGTACTACGGATCACCGAGGGCGTTTTGCGCCACCTGATCGTCAGGCCGTATCCGGTGACCCGCCGGGCCCGGATCGCTCAAGCCGCCCGCCGGCGGGCGGGAGCGACGCGGGCCGCTTCGGCGCCGGCACCGGCTGCGAAAGACGTCCGTGGTGGTGAGACGGCATCTGATCAAGACGATCACGAGGTAGCCTTCGCCGAGCCGGAAGGCGGGGAAGCGCCGGGGGCGGAAAACGGAGAAGTAGTACCGGAACCGGCTACCGAGGAGCAGGCATAAGGGGAAGGGGGCCTGCCGTTTGTTCAACAAAGTGATCCTGATTGGCCGGCTGGTCGCCGACCCACAGCTGCGTTACACACAAACGGGGAAAGCGGTTGCCAACTTCAGGATCGCGGTGGATCGCGGTTTTGCCGGGGCCTCCGGGCAGCCGGGCCAGGAGCGCGAGCGGCAGGCCGACTTTTTCGACATCGTCACCTGGAACAAGTTGGCCGAGACCTGCGCCAACTATCTCAACAAAGGGCGTTTGGTCGCGGTTGACGGGCGACTCCAGGTGAGGGATTACGAAGGACCGGACGGACAACGTCGTCGAGCCGTGGAGATCGTCGCGAACGAGGTTCGTTTCCTGGATTCCGGCCGGGGCGGCCAGCCCTACGGAACCCCGGAGGACCGGGGCTCCTTGGAGTACGGAGCACCGGGACCTGCCGGCGGGCCGGCCGGGACGGCATTCGGCGCCGCGGGCGGCGGCGCGGGGGGCGACCTGGGCGATGGTCTGGGCGGCGGTGACGACACGGAGGATTACGATTCATCGGGAGCTCCCTTCTGAGGGTCGAGGTGAGAAGGACATGCCAAGGGATCGTAAGGGGCGCAAGCGCCGCAAGGTATGCGCTTTCTGCCAGGACTGGATCGACATCGTGGACTACAAGGACGCCAGCCGGCTGCGGCGGTTCATGAGCGAGCGAGGCAAGATATTGCCGCGGCGCATCACCGGAAACTGCGCCCGGCATCAGCGGAGCCTGACCGTGGCCATCAAGCGGGCCCGGGAGATGGCCCTGCTGCCGTACACGGTAGAGTAGGGCTCAAAACCGCCGGATCATCAGCATCGACATAAGGCGACGGTGGGAGCGGCAACTACGGGTCAGTCCCCGGTTGCCGCTCCGTTTTACTGCCACGAAAGAACGGCAGGAATTGTCGGCCGGTGCGGGGCAGGGAAGTGGCGGCGAGTGCCGAACCCAAGCAGGCAAAAGGCCTGGGAGGGGGAGAGGGAAACCATGGATCCAGTCGTCCCGGAAATGGATATCGCCAGGCAGACCAAGGCGCTCGAATGGCTCAAGGCCGAGCTGGTGGCGGGCGTCGGCGAATTCTTCCGGAGCCTCCTACCCGGGAACGGTGCGACGGCCGACGCCCTGGCCAATATCCTCATGCTGCTCCTGATCTTGGCCCGGCGGCTAGGCATCGATCTTTCTCAACTGGACAGAAAGGTGGACATGCGCCTGCGGGCGAACCTTGAGCAACGGCACGAACTCGAACTCTGGTTCGGCGATCTGAGTGCCATCCTCCGCTACCGCACGGACGCGAAGAGGTGAGAGTGCCCTTGGGCCGTTGGGCGGAGCTTTCGATCTGGGCCTTGCTCGGCATAGGCCTTACCGTGGCCGGTTTCCTCCTGGGGCCGCAGCTGGTCTTTCTCTTTCCTGCCTACCTGGCGGTGGCGATTACTCGACGCGGGTGGTTCACCGGGATCATACTGACGGGGATCTGCCTGGTGGCGGCGGTATTCCTGGCCGGGGTGGCCGGTACCATCCTGCTTTTCCTCTCGGTCACCGGTTTTCTCCTGGCCTTCGGGCTGCGGCAGCAACGCGATCCCATCGAGGTGATCCTGGTCGGAGGGATCATCCTGACGGTGGGGCTGGTGGCCTGGCTCCTTCTCGGGCTCGTGATCTCCGGCCAGCCCCTCGCCTCCGGGCTCGACTATTGGCTCCACCAGATCCGCCAGCAACTGAGTAGCGAGTTGTCTTCTCTGCCCAATGGTCTGGATGACCGGGAAGCGTTCCTGAACTGGGTCGAAACGTTCATTCGCATGGTTTGGCCGGCTTCGTTGATGATTTACTCCGTTCTGGGCACCGGTATCAACTACGGCATCAGCTACTGGGTCCTGCGGCGCTGGGGCGTCGTCCTGGCGAACTGGCGTCCTTTCTCCCGCTGGCGGCTTTCCTGGGGTTATAGCTGGGGGATGATTGGAGGCCTCGGGGCTTTGCTCCTGTCGGACATCGCCGGTGACGTCTTTCACCGGACTCTGGTCACGACGGGGCTCAATCTTACCCTGGTCTTTTCGGTGGTCTTTTTGATCCAGGGGATGGCCGTGGCCTGGTTCTGGCTGGAGCAGGCCAGAGTGGCCCGGGGATTACGGTGGGGGCTCATGGTCTTGGGGCTGCTGACCGTTTGGTTGCCACCGGCCTTGACCTTGCTCGGCTTGTTCGACACCTGGTTCGATTGGCGGAAATTGGAGAAACAGGCGGGAGGGAACGGAGATGCAAGTCATCCTGACTCAGGACGTCAAGGGACTGGGAGCGCGCGGTGAGACGGTCAAAGTGGCCGACGGTTACGCCCGCAACTATCTTATTCCCCGCGGGCTTGCCGTCGAGGCCAGCGAAGGGAACTTGCGCCAGCTCCGGGCCGTGCGGGCCGAGCAGGAACGCCAGGCCGCCCGGCGGCAGAAAGAAACCGAGGAGATGGCGGCCAGGCTCGAAGGAACGGTCTTGCGGCTCCGGGCGAAGGCAGGTGAGGGCGGCAGGCTCTTCGGCTCCATCACTGCGGGCGACGTGGCCGGCGCCCTGGCCCAGCAAGGAATCAAGGTGGAAAAGCGCCAGGTGGAGTTGTCAGGACCGATCAAACAACTCGGGACCCATACGGTCACGGTCCGCCTCGCCGGGGGCCGCCCGGTCGTGATCCAGGTAATGGTGGAGGCGGCAGAGGAATGAGCATACCCGGGCCGGGAGTTCGACCTTGGCGTTCGCCCCGTCCCTCACGGCCGGATCGCCGTGAAAGGAGGCCCGGCGCCGGGCCGGATGGGCGGACCGTGCGGGATGAGCCGGCTCTCCGGGTGAAAGCGTTGACCGGCCTCCTCCTCGACTTTCTCGGTGAGGAGGAGCTGAGCCGGCGGGCCACCCGCCTGAAAGCATCGTCGCTGCTCCGCTCGGCCCGGGTCGAGGAGCGGGTGCTGGGGCTAGTCCGCCTCATCCGAGAGGATTCTTCCTGTAATGAGGTTCCGCGGCGAAGTGAACTGGCCGCGGTACTGGATGACCTGGAGGATAGGTTGGCTGAACAGGTAGCACGGCGAACGTTGGAACGCCGGATCGCCGAAAAGGCGGCCCGGGAGATCGAGGAAAGGCAGTATCGCTATCTGCAGGATCTGAAACTCCAAATCCTGTCCGAAGAAGCGGGGCCGGATAATGCCCGGACGCTGCGCAAATATGTCGAGCTGGAGAAACAGAACCGGCGCCCGCGGCTTTCCCGGCAGGCAGTCGAGGTGTTGCGGCCCCGCCGTCTCAGCGAGATCGTAGGCCAGGAGGCCGGCATCCAGGCCCTGCTCAGCAAGCTCGCGAGTCCCTTCCCGCAACACGTACTGCTCTATGGACCTCCCGGGGTAGGTAAGACCACGGCGGTGCGGTTGGTGCTGGAGGAGGCGAAGCGACTGGCGTTCACCCCCTTTGCTCCCGATGCACCTTTCGTGGAAGTAAACGGAGCTACGTTGCGGTGGGACCCGCGGGAGGTTGCCAACCCGCTGCTGGGTACGGTTCACGATCCGATATATCAAGGTGCCCGCCGGGACTTGGCGGAAGCTGCCATTCCTGAACCCCGTCCCGGATTGGTGACCCAGGCGCACGGCGGTATTCTCTTTATCGACGAGATCGGGGAAATGGATCCCTTGCTGCAGGCCAAGCTGCTGAAGGTATTGGAAGATAAGCGCGTTACTTACGAATCACCGTATTACGATCCGGATGATCCTCATGTCCCCAAGTACATCAAGAAGCTTTTCGAGGAAGGGGCCCCGGCTGATTTCATCCTGGTGGGGGCAACTACCCGAGACCCCAGTGAGATCAACCCGGCCCTCCGTTCTCGTTGCGGGGAAGTCTTCTTTGACCCTCTCACCCCTTCGCACATCGAAAAGATCGTAGAGGCTGCCGCCTTCCGGCTGGGGGTAGAGCTTGAGCCGGGAGTGGCCACCCTGATCGGACGTTCGACGGGAGATGCCCGCAAGGCCACCCAAATCCTGGCCGATGCCTATGGACTTACCCTTTACCGGACCACGAGCGATTCGGGGACACCCGGCGAAGGCCGGGGGACATCCGCGCCGCCGGTACGGATCGAGATATCGATGGTGCAGGAGATCCTGCGCCTGGCACGCTTGGTGCCGCCACCCTGGCGGCCCGCGGCCGGTCAAAGGCAGCTACCTCCCCGGGTGGGCCGGGCGCTGGCCTTGGCCGTATCCGGCTTCGTGGGATCAATACTGGAGGTGGAAGCGGTAGCCTACCCCGCCCGGGGTAGCCGGGGGAAACTTCGCTTCAACGAGGCGGCCGGCCAGATGACCCGGGATTCCCTCTTCAACGCCGTCGCCCTGGCCGAGCAGGTCACCGGCAAGGAGCTGCGGGAGTGGCACGTATACGTCAACGTCCTGGGGGGCGGTCGGGTGGAGGGACCCTCGGCGGGAGCGGCCATTCTGCTGGCCCTGCTCAGCGCGTTGCTCGGGCTGCCGGTGCGCCAGGACCTGGCAGTTACCGGCGAAGTATCGCTGCATGGCGGGATTCGCGCGGTCGGGGGCATCCCCGCTAAGTTGTACGGGGCGGCCCGGGCCGGGGTGCGGATCGTGCTACTGCCCGAAGAAAACCGGCCCGACGTCCCGGCCGAACCCCCGGGAGGAATCGACGTCCGTTTCGTGTCCCACCTCGCCGGCCTGTGGAGAGAGGCTTTCGACCAGGAGCCCCCCGAGATGGTCCGGCAGATGGCCGGCCTAGCGGCAAGCCCGGAGCAAGCACGGAGGTAGTACCTGCATGAGTTTCATTACCGGGAAGACGAGGGTACTCGGAGTCATCGGTGATCCTATCGAACACACACTCTCCCCGGTCATGCAGAATGCCGCGCTGCAATCCTGCGGGCTTGACTGGGTCTACCTGCCCTTCCGGGTAGAACCGGCCGCCCTCGGGGCGGCCATGGCCGGCTTGCGAGCCCTTGGGCTGGTGGGGATCAACGTTACTATCCCGCACAAAGAACGGGTGGCGGAGTTCCTGGACGAACTCGACCCTCTGGCCGGCTGGCTGGGCGCGGTCAATACGGTAGGCTGGGCGGGAGAACGCCTGCGGGGCTGGAATACCGACGGCCCGGGCTTTCTTTCTTCCCTGCGAGAGGAGATCGGACAGGTACCTCGCGGCTGGCGGGTGGTAATCCTGGGAGCCGGAGGGGCGGCTCGAGCCATCGCGGGCCAGCTTCTCCTCTCGGGGGCGTCGGCGATTACGGTGGTAAACCGGACGCTGTCACGGGCTGAGGCCCTGGTCGAGTGGCTGGCCCGGGGCCCGCGGGCGCCGCTCCTCCCGGTAGCTCCGGTGGGAGCAGGCATGGATCAGCCGGTCCAGGGAACGAACTCACCTCACCTCGCGGCCTTGTCCCTGGATGACGTACCCCGGGTTGCCGGGGCCGTCGAGGCGGCTGACCTGCTGGTTCAGGCAAGCTCGTACGGTATGCATCCGCGTGAAGAGTCCGAACCACCGGTTCCCGCGGCTGCCCTCCGGCCGGGTCTCATCGTCTACGATATCGTCTACCGGCCTGAGAAGACGGCCCTCCTGGCGGCGGCCAGGGAGAGGGGGGCACGGGTGATAGGAGGGACGAGCCTACTCCTTCACCAGGGAGCGGAGAGTTTCCGTATATGGACGGGGATGGAGCCTCCGCTGAACGTGATGCGCCGGGCGCTACGAGCGGCGCTGAAGGAGTCATAGAATAAGGAGCAGCAGTCGAACTTTTCGCCCCTGGGAAGGATGAGAGGGTCAGCATGCCAGGTAAGATTCGGGTCGGTCTCATCTATGGTGGGCGCTCCGGGGAACATGAGGTCTCCTTGCAGTCGGCGGCAGCCCTCTACCGAGCCTTTGATCCCGAACGCTACGAGGTCGTACCGATAGCGGTCGATCATGCGGGCCGTTTCTGGACGGGTGAGAGCTACCGGGCGGCACTGGCGGCCGGGGAAGACCGGCTTCCGCCCTCCGAGGCCGGCGGGGCGGAGGCAGTTCATGCCCGGCTCGATCCCACCCGGCCGGGCTTCTGGGTCGGCGAGGGGGAGGGGGCACGCCGGTTGGAGCTCGACGTGGTCTTTCCGGCCGTTCATGGCACCTACGGAGAGGACGGTACTTTACAGGGTTTGCTGGAAATGATGGGCCTGCCTTACGTGGGCGCCGGGGTGACCGGCTCGGCGGTGGGGATGGACAAAGTTCTGATGAAAGCGGCTTTTCGCAGTGCCGGGCTGCCCGTTTTGGGCTACAGCGTGGTCGGCCGGACCGATTGGGAACGCCGGCCGCAACCGGTACTGGCGGCGCTGGCACGCGAGATTGGTTTTCCCTGTTTCGTGAAGCCCTCCAACCTGGGATCCAGTGTGGGGATCAGCAAGGTGAACTGCGAAGCGGAGCTGCCCGCGGCCCTTACCCGTGCTTTCCTGTATTCTCGCAAGGCCATCGTGGAACGGGCCGCGGTAGGATGCCGGGAGATCGAGTGCAGTGTGCTGGGCAACGACGAGCCGCGGGCTTCCCTGCCCGGGGAAATCAAGCCTTCCCGCGAGTTCTACGACTACGAAGCCAAGTATGTCGACGACCGCTCGGAACTGATCATCCCTGCCCCCTTGCCGGCGCCGGTCACCGAGCGGGTGCGGGAGCTGGCCGTGGCGGCATTCCGGGCCATAGACGCGTCGGGGATGGCCAGGGTCGATTTCTTCGTCTCCCGGGATTCCGACACGGTCTACCTCAATGAGATCAACACCATTCCCGGTTTCACCCGTATCAGCATGTATCCCAAACTGTGGGAGGCAAGCGGGCTTCCCTTCCCGGCCCTGGTCGACCGCCTGGTAGAACTCGCCTTCGAAATCCAGCGGGAACGCGAGCGAACCCTCTACCGGTACGATCCCCGGGCCGAGGCAGAGACCCTGGCCAGAGCCGCGGCCGGCAACCCGGTCGGGCGGCCGGCCTGACCGTCCCCCCGGCGCCGGCAGGAATCCGGTACCGGCCGGCGGAATACCTAACTCGTTCGAACGACGGGGGCGTGACCGTTCTTACCGGGGGCGGTTCACCCGAAACGGAGTTGGGGGGAGGAGACATGTCCGCGAGCCTGAGCCAGGGCTCGAACCCGGGGGCAGGAGTATCTCCGGTGGGCTTGTCCTCCTTACCGGGCGAGGTGGAAGCCGAGCGCCGGGTCCTCGGTATACTGCTCAAGCATCCCGAGCAAGTCGACACCGTGCTCGAATCCATCACCGCCGAGCACTTCGTCGACCCCGTACTCCGGGAGATCTTTTCCATTATCACGCAGCTTTACCTGAGCGGCCAGCGCATATCGTTCACCCAGGTATACGCGAAGCTTCGCCAAGCCGGGCGCGTGAGCGAACCGGAAACGCTGCTTTCCGGCCTCACGGATTCTTTCACCAGTTTGGGTGAACTGCTTCCCAGCCTCGAGATCCTGCTGGAATGCCACGCTCGCCGCCGGCTCCTGGAGGCTGCCCACGCCCTCCAGCGATTGGCTCTCGAGGGTACGGGCGTCTCGGCCGATCAACCGGGGGTCATGCCGGGCACCTCCATCGCTTTGCTCCAAGCCCGCGCCCAGGCCCTGGTAATGGAGGCGACCTCGGTTCGGGGAAGCACCCAGGAAGACGTCTACGATCTCCTTACCGTGCTGAACCGGTGCTATGCCCGGCTGATGGAACGCTTCGAGGGGAAGGAAGGAGCTTACGGGCTTTCGGTTCGTTACCCGTCGGTGGACCTGATGACGACGGGGTTTAAAAAGAAGGACCTGATCGTGCTGGCGGCCCGTCCCAGCATGGGCAAGACGAGCCTCGCCCTCAACTTCGCTCTCAACGTGGCCCGTCGCCGGATTCCCGTGCTCTTATTCAGTTTGGAGATGGACGCGGAGCAGATCGGTGACCGCTTGGTCGTGAGCGAACTCTTTCGCTTTCGGGGCGAGGCCGGCGACCATCTGGTGACCGCGGCCGACTATAACGGCAAGCTCAGCGCCGAGCAGCTGGACGTGGTTCGGCAGGCGTTCAACGAGCTCTACCCGCTTCCCATCTACATCGTCGACCGCCGGGGCCTTACGGTCGCGGAAATTCGTGCCAAAGCCAGGAAAGTCAAAGCCCAGCACCCGGACCTGGGGCTGATAATCGTCGACTATCTGCAGCTCATCCGAGCGCCCCAGGTTCCGGGCCGGACCTGGGCGATGCAGGTGGGTGACATCGTGCGAGAGCTACGAGAGCTTGCCGGCGAACTGGACGTTCCCCTGATCCTCCTCTCCCAGCTCAACCGGGGGGTGGAGAGCCGGGAAGACAAGCGCCCTCTCCTTTCCGATCTGCGAGATAGCGGTAATATCGAGGAATTTGCCGACGTGGTCATCATGCTGTACCGGGACGATTACTACCACCCGGAGCGAGCCCGGGAAGAGGGCACGGAAGGCCAGGTCGAAGTGATTTTTGCCAAACAGCGGCGGGGCCGGACCGGCAAGGCCATTTTGCGCTGGATACCGGAGTTTACCCGCTTCATCGACGAGGTTCCTCCGGACTTCCCCGTGCCCCGAACCGGACCGGCGGGTGCGGGGGCATGACGAAGCTTTCACCCTTCCTGGCCTCGGTGGCGCGTGAACTCGAAGACACCCTGGCTCACCACCGTGACCGTCTGAGGCTGCGCTTGATACGCGCCTACCGCCTCCTCCTCGAGGCCGGTGAGATCACGGAGGAGCAGTTCAACCGGGTATTGGAGCTGCTCGACCATCTGGATACCCTTTCCCCGGCCGAGCTGCAGGAACGGCTGGCGGCGATTTTCCCCAACACCCCACCTGTCAACACCCCGCCTGGTGGGAAAGAGGGGCGAGCCTCATCGCCGGACCCTTCGACGCCGCGCGCTACTTCGGGACCGCCGGGTACTGCGAACGGCCCTGATGATCAGCCTTCATCCAGGTGAACTTTATGCTGCAGCTGCCGGTCCCGCTGCGGCTCGCGATTGAAGTGCACGCGGTTTCCGGTGACCAGGAAGATTACACCCTCGGCGATGTTGGTGGCATGGTCGGCGATACGCTCGAGGTAGCGGGCGACAAAGAGCAGGTTGATGGCCTGGGTGGCCCGCCGTACGTCGCCCCCCGCCAGAACGAAGCCTATCAGTTCGTCGAAGAGCGAAGCGTATAATTCGTCCACCTCGTCGTCGGCATGGCAGATTCGCTCCGCCAGCGCGGTGTCCCGCTTGACCAGAGAGTCGAGGCTTCCCTTCACCATGCGATCGGTGAGCTCGGCCATCCGCGGGATGTCTATGAGCGGCTTGATCAGCGGTTCGTGGCCGATCCGGCGGGTGATCAGGGCGATGTTGACCGCATGGTCGCCGATCCTTTCAAGATCGATGATCACCCGTAAGATGGTGGCCACCGTGCGCAGGTCGCGCGCCAGCGGCTGCTGGAGGGCGATCAGCCGCAGTGACTGTTCTTCGATCTCCTGCTGGACTTTGTCTACCAGATCGTCTCCCTCGATCACCCGTTCGGCTTCATCGAGATCCTGATCCACCAGGGAGCGGACGGCACGCCGGACCGCCTCTTCCACCAACCCTCCCATTTTCAGGATCTGCTCCTGCAAGGCCCTCAGCTCTTCATCGAATGCTTGCCGGGGCATTGGCCTGCCTCCTCATCTGATTTCGGGGTGGCAAGTGTGGATGAACGGCCACACTATAACCGGCTGCCGGCGGTTTCGGGGGGTGGAAGCCGGCCGGCTACCGAAAGGAGAGTCAGCCCTCCCGTGAACTGGCTACAGCTTGCTACCAGCCGTGGGTCCAAATGCCCGAGGTTAGTGACCACCGTTGCGGCCATGGCCGTGGCTATCGGCACGGCCACCGTCCCCGGTCTTGCCTTTTCCGGTCGCAGCGAGCCCGTGTGCTTACACCCTTCGCCGGTGAGCCTCGTTCTCCTGCTTTTGCCCGGTGCGACCTGGTCGGACCTGAGCGCGCCCGAGGTCGCTCCCGCCTGGGATTGGGTGTTTGAGCATGCCGCGGCCGGCCTGATGAACTCCCGCTCCGGTAGCGGTTTCGATCCCACCGGCGCCCTGCTGACTTTGGGGGCAGGGGCGCGCGCACTCCGGTTGCCCGCGGATGCGGGAACAGCCTATCAAAGGGGAGAACACCTGTACGGGATCCCCGCAGAGGAATGGTACTGGCTGTGGACGGGCCGGCGGGCGCAGCCGGGCGCCCTCCTTTTCCCGGGGATCGAGGCAGTACGACACGCGCATGCCCGGGCGGACCATTTGGTATCACCGGGGCTCTTGGGTGAGTGGCTCCGAGAGCACGGGTACTTGGCCGCCGCCTTCGGTAATGCGGATGCCTTCGATACCAAGAACCGTGCCGCGATTTTGGTGCTGATGGACGAGGCAGGAATCGTACCCCGGGGTCAAATCAGTCCGGACCTTCTCCTCCCCGACCCGGACGTGCCCGGGGGGAAAGGACTAGACGAAGAGAAGATCGGCAGACTGGTGGAGGCGGAGTTACGGTCCGGTACGGCTCTGGTCATGGTGGAGTGGAGCGACCTCGTCCGGCTGGAGGAAACCGAAAATCTTTTTCGCCCCGGGCGTTATGAAGAACTGAGACGCCGGGAGCTGGCCGCGGCGGGACGGTGGCTGGCCCGATGGGAGGGAAGGTGGCGGGCGGCAGCCGGTGGCCCGGTGGTGTTACTGGTTGTATCGCCGTATCCCGGTCGCGAGGCCCTGCGCCGGGGCGAACTGCTGATGCCGGCCCTTCTCTATGACTCGGGCCGGCCTCCCGGGCTGCTCACTTCCGCCACCACCCGCTGGTCGGGCATCGTAGCCAACCTCGACGTGGCTCCCACCATCGCCTTGCTTCTCTCCGGGTACAGCCCTTGGGGAGAGTCAAAAGCAAGCCCGGCCGATACGGCGTCTCGTTCAGCTCGTGCGATTCCCATCGACGCGCCCGCAGATGAGCTCATGCGGCGGGCCACCGGACGCGCCTGGGTGGTTGAACCCGCATCTTCGGCTGCCGCGGTCCTCCGGGAGTTAGGTGAACTGGCTGCCCGAACCACCGCCGTAAGTGCAACCCGGCCCGGCATCTTGCGGGGTTACGTTCTGGCCTGGATCATCGTCTCCCTGGTCTCCCTGGCCGTCTTGCTCCACGGGGCGACGACGGCCCCGCCTCCCGGCAGCGCGCGGCGCGCTTGGCTGGCGGTCTCCAGGGTACCGCTTTCCCTGGCCATACTCTCCCTTACCCTTGTCCCGCTAGCTCTGATGGTTGCGTCGCCTATTTATAGCCATGGGGCTGGTTTGGCCCTGACCGCGATCCTGGCCGGTTCGGCCCTGGTCTCCGCCGGTCTTCTAGCGCTCTGGCGCCGTCCCTATCCGGCACTGCTTTGGGTGGCAGGTCTCCTGGTGGCCGGGCTCATCACCGATACCCTCACCGGCTCTAACTGGATGCGCCGCTCCGTACTGGGCTATGATCCGGCGGTCGGCGCCCGCTACTACGGCATCGGAAACGAATACATGGGCATCCTGGTCGGCGCGACCACCCTGTTCTGGACCGGGCTGCTTGACCGGTTGATGGTTTCAGCAGGCCGCGAAAGGGCCCTTCCCTCCGTGGGGCGCTGGGTTCTGGCCCGCGGGGTGGGACTCGTGGGGGGGCTTACCGTTCTTGCCGTCGGCCTGCCGTTTTGGGGGGCGAACTTCGGGGGAGCCCTCACGGCGGCAGCAGCCTGGGCGGTGGCCATGCTCGGGGTCCGGGAAGAGCGCGGGGCGCGTGAGCGGCATCGCCGGGGCTTTGGTCTCACGGGAAGGAACTGGGTGTGGGTGCTCCTGGCCCTGCTGGTACTGGTGGCGGCGTTGGTGGTGCTCGACGCTTCACGCCCGGCGGCGGTCCGGTCCCACCTGGGGCTCCTGGCGGAGGCCGTGAAAACGGGAGGAATTGGGGTACTTCTGCAAACCGTCGACCGCAAGCTCGCGACCAACCTGAAAATCATGCGCTACAGCATTTGGACCTGGGGGTTTGCCATTGGCCTCGTGGTCTTGACCTTGCTCTTTCTGCGTCCGACGCCCGGCTTCCGGCGGCTCCTCGCCGACCGGCCTTGCCTTGCTCGCGGCATGATGGCCAGCACGGTGGCGAGCCTGGTAGCCTTTGCCGCCAACGATTCGGGCGTGGTGGCCGCAGCCACCACCCTGCTCGTGCCGGCAAGCGGCCTCCTCATCCTGGGTCTTGAGGCGGGCCGGCGGGGGGAGTAGGGATCGTTTACACTCCCTTAACGTCCCGTTAGGGCTATTTGTGATTCAATGAACGAGGAGGGGGATTCGGCGGGATGGACGCTAGTGGAGACGTTCGCGCGTGGTTGGGTCGAGTGCTTGCCCTTGCCGTGCTGGGAGTGATCATGTACTTCCTCCGTTTCCTCGGTGTCCTCACCGGGATGTGAAAAACCAGATGAGCCAGATGAAAGTCCTGGTCGTTGACGACGAGCCAAGTATCGTGGAGCTGGTACGCTTCACCCTGGAGCGAGAAGGATTTACCACCGGCGCGGCGGCCGATGGTGAAGAGGCCCTGCGCAAAGTGGAGGCCGACCATCCCGACCTCGTACTCCTCGACCTGATGTTACCGCGCATGAGTGGCCTTGACGTTTGCCGGATCCTCCGTCAACGTTACCCCGCTCTTCCCATCATCATCCTGACCGCTCGCGGCGAGGAGACCGATAAAGTCCTGGGGCTCGAACTCGGCGCCGACGATTATGTCACCAAGCCCTTCAGCCCGCGGGAGCTCGTAGCGCGTGTCCGGGCCGTTCTCCGGCGTACCGTGCCGGTGGGGGAGGAATCCGGGGTTTTGCGCATCGGTCCGGTCACCTTGGATCCCCAGCGATACGAGGTGACCGTGAACGGTCGCAAGATCGAACTCGCGCCGAAGGAATTCGACCTCTTGCGCATGTTGATGGCGAACAAAGGGGTCGTCCTCTCCCGAGACGTATTACTCCAAAAGGTGTGGGGTTACGATTTTGCCGGCGACACGCGTACCATCGACGTCCACGTGGTGCGGCTGCGCCAGAAGATAGAAGAGGATCCTTCCCAACCCCGCCTGATCGAAACCGTACGCGGGGTTGGGTACCGTTTCCGGGATATCAAAGAGTAGGCCAAAAAACGGGACACCGGTGGGGCAGGCGACGGTGGTGGCTACCGGGTGATTCGGGGGACGGCCTATTCGGGGAGGGTAGCTTTTGGTCGTTGAGCATGTTGAATATCGCGAAGTGATCCATCCGCCGGTAGTCGAGTCGATGACCGGTCAAATGCGCACCGAAAACCTGTCGGTCTTCTACGACAAGACCCGCCAGGCTCTCTTCGACGTCACCCTGGAGATGCCGGCCCGGTCCATCACGGCTCTGATTGGCCCTTCGGGTTGCGGGAAATCCACCTTCATCCGGGCTCTCAACCGGATGAACGAAGTAATACCCGGTACGGTCACCACAGGCCGCGTATACCTTGACGACATCCAGATCTATGACAAACGTGTCGATGTCGTTCTCCTGCGCCGCCTGGTGGGCATGGTGTTCCAGCGCCCCAACCCCTTTCCCCGTTCCATCTGGGAAAACATCGCCTACGGTCCGAGGCTCGCGGGCATCCGCAAGCGTTCCGAACTCGACCGGATCGTCGAGGAAAGCCTCCGGAAGGCCGCTCTCTGGGATGAGGTGAAAGACCGTCTCCACGAGTCCGCCCTGGGCCTGTCCGGCGGGCAGCAGCAGCGCCTCTGCATCGCCCGGGCCCTGGCCGTGAACCCCCGAGTTCTCCTGCTGGATGAACCGGCCGCGGCCCTCGACCCCATCGCTACCGGCCGCATCGAAGAACTCCTCCTTCAGCTGAAAGAGGAGCTCACCATCGTGATCGTCACCCACAATCTGCAGCAGGCAGGACGGATCGCCGACCGGACGGCTTTCTTCTTACTGGGGCGGCTCATCGAGGTCGGTCCGACGGCCCGCATATTCGAAAACCCTGGTGATGAGCGCACCGAGGCATATGTGACGGGGAGATTCGGCTGATGACGGGCCTTTGGAGAGAAAGCGAAACCCTATCCAGCTTTTACTCAGTCGTTACTTTTCTGCTACTTGGCTTTAACCGGCCGGGGTGAGACTGAGAACGAATCGGGTAGGTTTCGCTAGTTCGGGGTGGTTCTGCCCCCCGGAAAACACAATCAGGAGGTATTGGTATGACTCATTCTTCTAAACAAAGCCGCTTCCAACGCTGGCTCGCCCTGGGGATCGCCATCGCTTCCTTGGCTACTGTCACCGTGGTGGCCAACCGGGCGGTAGTGACCAGGGCGGCCGAGCAAATCTCCCTGACGGGCGCCGGTGCCACCTTTCCCCAACCCCTTTACGAGAAATGGTTTGCCGAGTACCACCGGCTGTACCCGAATGTGAAGATCAATTATCAAGGCATTGGTAGTGGCGGTGGCATCCGATCCATCACCGAAAAGATCGTCGACTTCGGCGCGAGCGATGCCCCGCTCACCGATGAACAACTGGCGGCTGCTCCCGGCAAGCTATTGCACATTCCCACCGTGGCCGGCGCGGTCGTGGTGATCTACAACCTCCCCGGCCTGGAGAACGCCCGGCTTCGCCTGGCGCCGGACGTGCTCGCCGATATCTTCTTGGGTAAGATCAACATGTGGAACCACCCCCGTATCGCGGCCCTCAACCCCGGCATCAAACTGCCCGCCCTGCCTATTTCGGTGGTACACCGTTCCGACGGCAGCGGTACAACCAATATCTTTACGAGCTACCTGAAGACAGTGAGCCCCGAATGGGCAGCCAGGGTGGGCGCCGGGACTTCGGTGAAGTGGCCGGTGGAGGCCGCGGCCGGCAAGGGCAATCCGGGGGTGGCCGGACAGGTAAAGCAGATCCCGGGGGCCATCGGCTATGTTGAACTCGCCTATGCCCATCAGAACAAGCTGCCCTTCGCCCTGCTGCGAAACCGGGCCGGCAAGTTCGTCGACGCGACTCTGGAGACGACCAAGGCAGCCATGGCCGGAGCGGCCGCCGAGATGCCCGATGACTTCCGGGTGATGATTGTCAACGCCCCCGGCGAGGACGCTTATCCAATTGCCGGTTTCACCTGGCTCCTGGTCTACCAGAAGCAGTCTGATCCAGTCAAAGGCAAAGCTCTTGTACAGATGATCGAATGGGCGCTGAAGAACGGTGACAAGATGGCGGAGGAACTCGACTACGTTCCGCTCCCGGACAACGTCCAGGAGAAGGTCCTGGCGACCCTGCGGAGTATCCAGTACTAGAGAAACAACCACCGCGCACACCGCGCAGTAACCACCCATCATGGGCCAAGGCGAACAGAGACGGTTCCCCCCCGACCGTCTCTGTCGCCCTGTTTCTGGGAGGCCGGTAAATGGCAATAGAAAGGGCGGATCCGGATCCAGTGAGAAGCGAACAACCTGCGGTAGTTCAGAGCCTCCCCGGACCATACGTCCGCTCCCGCCGGCGTTCGCGTTCCCTGGGAGACCGTATCTTCGAAGGCGTAACCACTGGTTTCGGAATGATCATTTTGCTCATCGTGGTGGCCATGGTAGTAGCCCTGGGTTGGGAGGCCTGGCCGGCCATTCGCCGCTTCGGACTGGGGTTCCTGACCGGGCGGGAGTGGAACTACGTTGATCAGTTCGGCGCCCTGCCTTACGTATGGGGTACGGTCTACTCCTCCTTCCTCGCCCTCGCGATGGCGTTGCCCATCAGCCTGGGGGTGGCGATCTTTCTGGCGGAGATGGCACCGCTCCCCGTGCGAACCGTCCTTTCTTTCCTAGTTGAGCTCCTTGCCGCCATTCCCAGCGTGGTCTACGGGCTGTGGGGCATGTTCGTCCTGGTGCCGCTGGTTCGCCAGCTGGAGCTCTGGCTCTTTTTGCATGCACACTTCATCCCGCTTTTTTCCGGCCCGCCCATTGGGTTTGGTATGCTGTCGGCCGCGACAGTCCTGGCCATCATGATCATTCCCACCATTGCCTCGGTTTCCCGAGATGTCTTGCTGGCGGTTCCGGCCTCCCAGCGGGAGGCAGCCCTGGCGCTAGGAGCAACCCGCTGGGAAGCAATTAAGGTAGCTTTGAGCAACGCTGTGCCCGGCATCATCGGTGCCACCCTCCTGGGGCTCGGGCGGGCGCTGGGTGAGACCATGGCGGTCACCATGGTGATCGGTAACATCGGCTCGATATCTATCTCCCTCTTCCAGCCGGCCTACTCCATGGCCGCTCTGATCGCCAACGAGTTCAGCGAAGCCACCACTAACCTGCACGTCGCGGCTTTGATCGAGGTCGGGCTCCTGCTCCTCATGGTTACGCTGGTGCTCAACCTGTTCTCCCGGCTCCTGGTGCGCCGGGTGGCAATAACTGGCGCGGGGAGCCACGTGAAGGGGTGAAAGATGTGTCGGTTTTCACACCGGCCGGAAGGTTGCTCTCGAGCGGTCTTGTGAGCGCCGTCTATCGCCGGCGCCGCCTCATGGACCTCTTGATGACGGGGCTTGCCGGTTTGGCGGTGCTGGTAGCGGTCGTACCCCTTTTCAGCATCCTGATATCGGTGGCCATCCGGGGCCTTTCCGCCCTTAACCTGGACTTTTTCACCAAAATGCCGGTCCCGATCGGTGAGACCGGGGGCGGAGTACTGAATGCCATCGTGGGTAGCGGCATTCTCGTCGGCCTGGGTACCCTGATCGGACTACCGATTGGTCTTCTGTCCGCGATCTACCTGGCGGAATACGGCCGGGGACGGCTGGCAGACACCATTCGCCTCTTCACCGAGGTCATGAGCGGCGTGCCTTCCATTGTCGTAGGAATCTTCGCCTATGCCATCGTCGTGCGGCCGCTCCACCACTTCTCGGCTCTGGCAGGGGGGGTGGCGCTGGGAATCCTCATGATACCCGTGGTAACCCGGACTGCCGAAGAGATGATTCGCATGGTGCCACAATCCTTGCGAGAGGCCGGCCTAGCCTTAGGGCTGCCGCGCTGGCGGGTAACCGTGAGTATCGTGCTACCATCGGCGGCCAGCGGGATCGTGACCGGGGCGATGCTGGCCGTGGCCCGGATAGCGGGGGAGACCGCCCCTTTGCTCTTTACCGCGTTGAATAACGCTTTCTTCTCGACCTCACTTTTGCGGCCCATTGCTTCATTACCCGTACAGATCTACACCTACGCGACCTCGCCCTATGAGGAACTGCACCGGATTGCCTGGGGAGCGGTGTTCGTACTGGTGATGATGGTGTTAATCACTAACCTGCTGACCCGGCTGGCGGTTCGTTCGGGTTACGAAATGAAGCGCTAGGTGGGAGATGGAGGCTGGCATCATGAGTGTTTCGGGTAGCGAATCGGCCCTGTGGCGGGGGAGGTCCGTGCCTTCTTTCAGGGAGACGGCTGCCTCCAATACCCGGGGGGTAGTGCCCACCAGGGACGAGATCGCGGTCGAGCTGGCGGTAGCCCGGGCGAGGACCGCCGTAGTACCGGCCCTCACCACTTACGACCTGCGGGCTTATTACGGATCCACCGAAATCCTGCATGGCGTCAACCTGGCTTTCCCCTACCGGCAGGTCACCGCCATCATCGGTCCTTCTGGTTGCGGTAAGTCCACCTTGCTGCGTTGCCTCAATCGCATGCACGAACTGACTCCTGGCGCCAGCGTGAAGGGGCGGGTACTCCTGGGAAACCAGGACATCTATGCCCCCGACGTGGATCCCGTGGCACTTCGACGGAAGATCGGCATGGTGTTCCAGCGCCCCAACCCCTTCCCGACCATGAGCATCTTCGACAATGTGGCGGCGGCTTTGCGCTGGCACCGCGTCGTGCGCCGGCACGAGCTGGCGGACCGGGTGGAACAGGCCCTGCGCATGGCCGCGCTCTGGGACGAAGTGAAAGATCGCCTTCACGAAAACGCCCTTGGCCTTTCCGGCGGTCAACAGCAGCGCCTCTGCATTGCGCGGGCTCTCGCCATTGAGCCGGAGATACTCCTGATGGATGAACCCGCCTCCGCGCTGGATCCGATTTCGACCGGGCATATCGAGGAGCTCATAGTTCAACTGCGCAGCCGGTACACGGTTTTGATTGTCACCCACAACATGCAACAGGCGGCCCGTATCTCGGATTACACGGCTTTCATGCTGATGGGTGAGCTGATCGAGTTTTCTCCTACGGCAACTCTGTTTACCAACCCGTCCGATTCACGTACGGAGGCCTACGTTACCGGGCGTTTCGGCTGATCATTGATGCCGGGGGCAGCGAGTGGCTATTCGGACCGGTTGAGCCGGTTTGACCGCCCTTTCGCGGGTATCTAAAGTGTGTTAAACTGAAATTCGTGCCACGCGAGAAAATGCCGGAGCGGCAGGCCAACGTGCATACCCCTCCCGGTTTGCGCCGGGTTTTACGGGAGTTTGGGGTGTCACCCCGCCGATCCCGGGGCCAGAACTTTCTGGTCGATGTTGGGATTCTGGCGCGAATCCTGGCCGCCGCGGCCATTGCTCCCGGCGACCCGGTGGTCGAAGTCGGCGCGGGTGCAGGGATATTGACCGAGCGCCTGTTGCAGTGCGGCGCGCGGGTCTGGGCCGTCGAAGTGGACCGGCGCCTTTGCCAGCTCTTGGAGGAGCGGCGACGAGAATGGCCGCAGGCACAAAACCTGCACCTGCTTTGTGCTGATGCACGTAAGATCGATTGGATGGCTCTGGCGGAGGCAATCCGGGTTGAGCTGGGCAAGAGCGCCCGGGAGCGCTGGCTCAAAGTGGTGGCGAACATTCCGTACTCCATCACGACCCCGCTCCTCCTGACCTTTCTCGAGCTCGACCGGCTGCTCGAGCGGGTGGTGCTGCTGGTGCAGCGGGAAGTGGCCGAGCGACTGAGAGCCGGCGCCGGGAGCCGGGAGTACGGGGCGATCACGGTGGCGGTGCGCAGCCGGTTCGCGGTGCAGATCGTGGGATATGTTCCCGCCACTGCCTTCTGGCCGGTGCCCGCGGTAGAGTCGGCTATCATCCGGCTGGTGCCGCTTCCGGAACCGCTGGTACCCGAGGCCCTAACCCCCGTCTTTACCCGGGTAGTGCGGGCTGCTTTTGGCCAGCGACGCAAGACTTTGGCCAATGCTCTGAAGGCTGCGGCCGGGTGGGATGAGCGGGCGGAGGGCGTAAAAAAGGCGCTAGAGGCGGCCGGTATCGACGGCCGCCGCAGGGGTGAGACCCTGACGGTAGAAGAGTTCGTGGCCCTGGCCCGGGAATTGCGGGACCGGCTGGGAGGCTCAGGAGTGGAAGTTGATAAAGACCTACGGAAGGATTTGTGAAGGGATGTAACGTGGAATTCATTAGTCCAACGCGCGGCCGGCTTACCTTCGACGAGATGTTCGCCGACATCATCGCGTTCGTCGAAGAGGTCCCCGACGCCAAATACCGGTTGATCATTGGCACCGACTCGCAATTGGGGGAGGAAACCTGCTTCGTCACCGCGGTGATTATCTATCGGGTGGGCAAGGGCGCGCGCTATTACTACCAAAGAGAGCATGAGTTCTTCCCCCGGAACCTGCGGCAGCGTATCTACTACGAGACGGCGCGAAGCCTCGCGGTGGCAGGGCGCCTGGCCGAGAAGCTTGCGGAGAACGGGCATGCCGATCTCGACGTCCAGATCCACCTGGACGTGGGGGAGGGCGGAAGCACCCGCGAGCTCATTCGCGAAGTGGTGGGAATGGTGGTAGGAAGCGGTTTCGATGCTAAGATCAAACCCGACTCCTACGGCGCCACCAAGGTGGCTGACAAGTACACGAAGTGAGCTGGCAAAGGCCGACGGGCTGCCTCAGTCCTGTTCACCTGTTTGGTGCTTGACGGGTGGGTGGGGCTGCAGTAAAATACACGTTCTTGACACCTGCCTGGCTGGATGGTAAACTGAGAGTGATCTTTAGCAAAGGCAGGTGAGAGCCGGTTGTCCCTGCCAAATGTCGCTCTGGAGCAGATCCGCTACGACCTGCAGCGCCATCTGGGTGAGCGGATCCGGCTCCGGGCCAATCGGGGGCGCAAGAAGGTCCTGGAGGCAGAAGGGGTTCTCGAGCAGACCTACCCCAAGCTCTTCGTCGTCCGCCTGGACCGCAATAGTGCCGTCAAGAGGATTTCCTACACTTACGTGGACGTTCTGACGGCCGCGGTGGAAGTCACGATCGGCGAAAACCGTATCGGTACCGCGACCCGCAGGGAAGCACCGGCCACGGAATAATCACCCCGGTCGTCAGACCGGGGTTTTTGGCATACGAACGGGTGCTTGATCGCCCTCCTTTCCCAGCACCCTTTCGCCCCGTCCTCATATCCTGAGGGAAGACTCCAAAGAGGGGCGAGGGACTTGCCTACCTGGGTTCGTCAAGTCATCAGCTTCCTCACCGATGACCAAGTGATCGAACCTTTGATCCTGCTCGCGGCCGTCCTGGCCGGGCGGGAGTACCACCGCAGCCGACGCGTGCAGGTGCTGGCTGACCTTACCATCGATCTCGTGGATTTCATCGAAGAGCATTATCGCGAATGGGGCATCCGTGGACCCCAGAAGATGGAGCGCTTTGTGAAGCTCTTTATCAGTGAGTTCCGCAAACGGACCGGCCATCCCCCGAGCCGTGCCGAGATCGAGAGCGCCCGCTTGCGGGCGGAGGCTTATGTGCAGCGGATAAGGCGGGAAGCCATAGTAGCGCAGGCACTGCGCCGCGAGCCCCGTTCCGCCAGGCCCCGGCCGGGTCTTGTTGCCTGAACGACGGCATAGGCTTAAAGACGTGAGGATCTTGCGGCGGGAAGCGTACTCCTGGCATGGCCAGCTCCTTTTGCCCGGCAGTCGTGGCGAGCTGGTGAAACAACTCCAAGAGCGGCTGCTCGCTTTTGGGTTCGACCCCGGGCCGATCGACGGGGTCTACGGGCTCCTGACCGGCGCGGCGGTACGAGAGCTGCAGCGTGCGTTCGGCCTGCGGGAGGACGGGCGGGCGGGGCCGCAAGTCTGGCAGGTCCTGTCTGACCCACTGGCTCGGGCCACCCTCCTTACCGCCCGGCCGGATGACCTTGCCATGCCAACCCTCGCGAGCCTGGCCGCAACTTTCAGCATCAGCCTTCGAACCCTGGCCGAAGCCAACGATCTCGACCCTCACGCCGCCGGCCCGATGCAACGCCCCGTACGGGTCCCGCTCGCCTACCGGCTGGGCTGGCCTTCGTTTCCGCCCACCCGGTTTCCGTCCCCCCGATTCGCTCTTCCTTACCCATCGAGGGGCCTATCGGCGCTCCTTCCTTACCTTTCCGGACTCGTGATCGGGCGCGTTACTCGCACCTCCGTGGGCCGGCCCGAGGGGAATACGCTCGAGGTCCTGGCGAGAACGGCGAGGCAAGCCGGGGTAGACGGCTGGTGGCTGTGGGAGCCCGCAGAGGCCGAAAAGGGTGAAGAGGGCGAAAAGCCCGCCAGGGCGGGACGGGCCGGGGAGGACGCGGAGGGCATCCTGGTCGATGCCAGGGGTATCCGCCTGCCGGACCGTTTGCGGGAGCTTATCACCCGGCTCGACCTCCTGGCGCGCTGCGAACCAGGGATAGAGGTCGCGGTAGCGTTGCCGGTTCCGCCCGTACCGGGCCGGGCTTTTGCCCGGGCCTTTCGCCGCGTCGCCGCCGCGCTTTGGGGGCATAGTTCCCGGCTCTGGATCTGTAGCTGGCGACGGCCGGAAGACTTTGCCCTGGGGGGCGGGCCGCTGGGGCTTGAGGAGCTGGACCGCGTGGTCGAGGCCGCGCTGGAGAGCTGGGCTTCGTGGCGAGTGGGCCTGGTTCTGCCGGCTTTTCCGGGTTTTGCCTCCAACGGGCGCCCGCTCACCCGCCGGGAAGTCTGGTCCCTCATCCCCACCCGGGCACCACAGTCCACCCGTCGCCGGTCATCACCGGTCCTTTTCGTCAGGGACGGCGCCTCGGGGCTACTCATGACCGGAGATGGGCCTTCTGCCACCTATCTGACCGATGATGCTTTCTTTCGTGAACTGCTCTCTCTCGCCACCCGGCGACACCTGGGGGGGCTGGCAGTTCACCCGTGGGAGCAGGCGGAACGAGGGCTGGCAGAGCTTTTAGCGGTTTTCTCCGGGCGGATGCCGTCCCGCCGGGAGGCAAGTCCGGCGGGAAGCGGCATATACGTTCTACGGACGGACGGACTACTGCCGGCCGGCAGGCCCGCCCAGGGAGAGGAGAGCGGGGGATCCAAGCCGGCGCAGGGCTTGGGTGGGCAAGGAAGGCGGACGATGAGAGGCTCTGCCGGCGAAAGAGGGGGAAACCATGCTGAGACTGGAGGAAACCCATCTTCAACTGGAACGCACGTTGGGTGAACAGCTGGCGGAGGCCATCGGGAGCGGCCCCATCCGCCTGGGCAGCGGTGAGCCGGCCATAGGCCGCGTACTCAACCTGCGCGCCATCCCTCACCTCACCCACCTCGAGTGGGCGGAAGGGCAGGCCCGGGCCCGGGGTGTAATCGACCTGATCCTCCTCTACGAAGGGGCGGCTCCTCGTTCGCCTTCCCCCGGTACGGGAATGGCCGGAGGCGAAGGCAAAGCCGGCGGCTGGGAGGAAGCCGGAGCCCGCGGGGAGCAGGAGGCGGAGCGCCACCATTTCGGGTACAGTGACGAGGACATGGGCGAATACCCGGGCACAGAAGATGAGACTGAGGTGCCTGCGGCGACCCGGCCCCGCATCGAATCGTCGGTGTGGCGGGAAGCCCTGGCTTTCGAAACCTGGGCGGATCTGCCCGGAGCCGACCTTGAGCCTCCCGCCGAGCTGGAGGGAAGTTGCGAAATCGAGCAGGTGGCCTTCCGGGTGGACGAGGATGGTCTGGGGTTGGAGGCCGAGGTATCGCTGGCCGTAGCAGTTCGTTCCCTCCGGATTGAGCCGGTGCGGCTGATCACCGGTATGAACGCCGGGGCCCGGGGACGGGTCCGGCTCGAGGGTGAACGGGTGGTGCTGGAGGACTTGGTGGGGCGAAGCCGGGCGGAGACAACCGTACGGGGCGAGGCGGCCCTGGCGGCGGTTCAGGGGCCGGCCCGCCGGGTGGTGGACGTGGAGGTCCAGCCGGTAGTCCGTTCGGCCCGGGCGGCCCGGGGGGCGGTGGAAGCTGAAGGCCAGGTGCGGTTGGATCTGCTCTATATGGCCGGCCCGGCCGGAACAACGGAGACCGGAACCGATCTGACCGTGTCCTACTCGGGACCGGAGAACGGCGATGAAATGCCGGTTCACGAGGCGATAGAGCTGTCCTGGCGGGCGAATATCCCGCTCCCGGAGGCCAGGGAAGGCCTGGCGACCCGGGTGACGGCGCAGGTGGCAGGACTGCGGGTGAACCTCGCCGAGGACGGCCGGGCGGTACAGGCCAGCGTAGTGCTGACGCTGGAGGCCCGCGCCGTCCACCGGATACCCACGACTCTCCTCGTGGCGGCTACCGGCGAAACGATAGAGGTCGCCACGCAAAACCAACCTTTCCACGCCGAAAGCTTCGTCGGGGAAAGCGAGGATACGGGGGCAGCGGTAGGTGAATTGGAGCTCGTGGACGAACTTGAGGGCATAAGCCGGGTACTGACCGGTTCGGGGCGGGTCCATGTCGACCGGATAACCTGTGCCCAGGATCGGGTGGAAGTAGAGGGGGCGGTGGACCTCGTCCTTCTCTACCAGGCCGGCAACCGGGAACAAAGCGTGGAAACAGCTTCCTTCCCCAGGGCGCTTACCTTCCTGGAGCAGGTAGTGGTAGCGGGAGCCCGTCCGGAGGACGTAGCCCAAGTGCAGGTGGAACTGGGAGCAATCGAGGTCAGCCCCCGCGGCTCCCGTTATGCACTGGCTCGAGTCCCGTTGAGACTGCGGACCAAGGTTACCCGCCCGCTGGAAGCCAGCGTGGTGACCGATGCGGTGGAAGTTATACCTGTAGTAGGTGAACCGCCGACGATGCGGTACGTTTTCGTCCAACCCGGTGACACCCTCTGGCGCCTGGCTACCCGCTACTCGACGACCCCGGAACTCTTGCTGGAAGCCACCCCTGGCCTGCCGGAGGGCGAGTTGCCGGTAGGTCGCAAGATTTACATCCCGCGCCGCATCGTCAAGGTCTAATCCTGGGCGACCGCCGGCGGCGTGCCGGCACGGGCCGCGCCGGGCACAGGTCCGGTGGCAGCCTCGGTAGACGGGGATGCCGGCAGGGTGGCAGGCACGGCCGGCGTGGCCATGGCGGCAGCCGCCGGATCCAGGAGGCCGGCCGGGAAGTGAACGGTGAAGGTCGATCCCGCCCCTACCTCGCTTTGGACATCGATGGTGGCTCCGTGCCGTTCCACGATGTGCCGGACGATGGCAAGCCCCAGACCCGTACCTCCCAGTTGACGGGAACGAGCCTTGTCCACCCGGTAGAACCGTTCGAAGATCCGGGGTAGGTCCCGTTTGGGGATACCTACCCCGGTGTCGGCCACGGCCAGGGTAAGGCCACCGGAACGCTCTGCGCGGGTGCGAATGGTCACCCGGCCACCAGCAGGGGTGTACTTGATGGCGTTGTCCACGAGGTTGAGTAAGAGACGCCGCAGGAGTTCCTCATCCCCCCACACGGGGGGCAAGTTGGGTTCTAGGTCGAGTTCTAGCCGCAGCCCTTGGCTTTCGGCCCGCGGCGTGAGGGTGAGCCCCACCTCCTGGGCCAGGGAATTGAGATTGATCGCCTGCCGGCGCAGGGGGATATCGGGAGACTCGACCCGTGACAGGTCCAGGAGATCGTTGACCAGCGCCACCAGCCGTTCAGCCTGCTGGTTTATGATCTCCAGAAAGCGCCGGCAGGTGACAGGATCGTTCATTGCCCCGTCCAGGAGCGTTTCGACGAACCCCTTCACGGAAGTGAGGGGGGTGCGGAGTTCGTGGGAGACGTTGGTGACGAAGTCCTTCCGTACCCGTTCCAAGCGCCGGAGCTCCGTAATGTCATGAAAGACTACTACCACGCCCGGCCGGCCCGCCGGCGGGCCGGCCG
>DUMU01000034.1 GCA_012839805.1 Bacillota bacterium
AGGAAGAACGAGGCAATGGGAACCGCGGAGTCCCCGCGCGCGGACGCGCGGGAACCCATCATGCAGGGGAGGAGGGCATAACTTAAAATGCCCCTACGCGGTGCCCAAACGAAGGGGTCCACCCCCGTCATCGGGGTTTTCCACTATCTTGCCCCGTGCAAAACGGTGAGACCGAGGAAAGGTACTAATCCACCAAAACTGCTCCTTGTCTCGACCTCCTAAAACAGGACTTCAAATCCGTACTTCTGCGCCAGCTTCTTCGCATAGTCAAGAACATCTCCGCGTTTCGGCTTCCTCCACTTACTGAAGAACAACTCCCTATCTCTATTGTAGGTTTGCTGCATTTCTGATGCTCCCTCGTCTTTATCCAGGCTCCAAAGATGGGGTTGTTGATGTCAAGACCCACTTCCGCAAAGTGCTTCTCGAATGCCTGTGGCAGAACATGGTGCGCTTGGAACTCAGCCATCTCCTTTGATGCCTTGTCTGTTACTTTCAAGAGGTTGTGACGGAAGTTTTCTGCCGTCAGGGGCCTAGGCCCTGCGTTCCTAATGACGCGTGCTACGTCAGCCTTTCCCATGCTCTGCAGCGCCCGCAGAGCTACGTCATCGAGCACCTCGAATCCGCGGCGCAGCACGCTGGATGACGGTACGACGGGTAGCAGTCCTGCTGTGTCCAAGAGGGCCCACGCTGGGCTTAAAGGGAAGGTGCTGCGATAAAAGGCTCCCAGCTCCGGCGGCGAAAACGAAGTCCAAGACACCCAAAACGCCTCGCCGTCAGGATCCACAAAACGCAGAGGGTTGTCTGGCCCGTATGCCCACCAATTCAGCCCCTGTCGGGCCGGGTCAAGCTGGAGGAAGCGAGCCGTCACAGGGTCGTAATAGCGGGCGTTAAGTAATAGAACTCGATGGCGGCATCCTCGGGCTTTCCGGTGAACTTGTGGACCTCGCTACCCGCCAAAGGCCCCCGAACGGCTCATACTCAAACCTCGCCACCACCTGGCGTTTGTATTCACGAAGACCCGCGACTTCCTCCTATATCAATGCGAAATGCGATTAGAAAAATAGACTTTTGGAGACCACAGGGCGCAGTAGCATGCTGAGCTACGCTATTGCCACCCCGCAATTGCAAGGTTCATCGCAGGAGGAAGGAGTCCTGAACTGCCGGGCCCTTCCTCCTAAGCACGGCGGGGGTAGCGTCGGGCGGTGTCTGAAGATCAGGCAAAGGCCTTGGCCGACCCGTACGTACGCCTCCCACGGTGCTGAACCCGACCGCTTGCCGGCCACTTCCCATGGACCCTACGGGAGACGGCATTTCTTCGCGTGGTATGACGTGTATTGTGACCACCCGGGAGGCTGGTTCTACCGCCGTAAGCGAGGAGAGGGCGAGCGCCGCTCAAGCCCGGCACAAGGCCGTATCCCGGGAGGCGCCCATCCCGATGGCCTTCAGGGACCAAATCAACGACGCAGCGTAACCAGGCGAAAGAGCCTACGGAAGGGCCTCATGTAGTCGTGGGCGACGCTGCCCGCAACGGTGAGGCTTCAGTCATAGGGCAGCCTTTCGTCGGGCACGACCCGGATCGAATTCCAAGTGTCGTAGGCAGCCATCGCTGATAGAAAGAGGAGTTTGGCGCCTGAGTAAGTGAGAACGTAGCGCTCACGGTCCCTGGCGATCATCCTGGCCTCTTCTAGCACGGTCAGGTGATGGTATAGCTGGCCACCGACGAGGCCGGTGTGGAGAGTAAGCTCGCTGCTAGACAGAGGTCCCTTGAACAGTTCCTTTAGAATTTTGATGCGCCTGGGGTTAACGAAAGGTTCCAGAGTACTGGCGACCTGTTCTTCGGAAATCGCTTCGACTCCGGCTCCCGGGTTTCCGGTATGGTCTCTAACGCTGAAGCTGGTCTGCCAAGGAAGGGACTTGCCGTTCGGCAGCATGAAGCGCCCGATGGCGATAGCCTGGATCGGTGAATCGTTTAGGCGGGAAAGGAACTCGGCGTCGATCGCATTAAACGCCTCATGTACCGCTCCTTTATAGAATCCGGACGTCTGCTGAGGCAGGGCAGTATCAGGGGCTCCATTCCGAGTCCGGGCCGGGTTACCGTCAACCGAGGTCACTTCTTGCTGAACCACTGCTCCCGCGCCGGTCTCCCCAGCTTGCAAGTTCCGACTCTGTTTTAACCTTTCTACCTCTGCCTGTAGCTCGGAGAGCCTCCGGGACAACTCTGCCAGTTGAGAATCCCTACTTTCCATGCCCATCCCTCCTTTGGTGGGTGGTTGAGTTCGGACCGCCATACCGGCAATGGCTACTATACACCGTAGCCCGGCTACAGTGTACTGTACGGCACGGCTTCCTGTCAAGCAGGAGAGTGCTTGAAAAAGAAGGAGTTGCCGCAGCGCGCTACATGACTCCTCCGCCGAGTCCGGCTCTCCCGCATGGCTGCGCAAAACCAAGGCGGAGCAGGGAGATCACCGTTGGGTAGCGAATGTCGGAGGGTAAAGCGAAAAGCGGCTTCGTCTCACTGCCGAGAGAGAGAGAAGCCGGGGAAGCAAGGAGTTCACTAGAAAGAAGGGTGCTGGTGGTCGATATGTTTTCTGCTGCCGACGGTCTTTATTCCGCTGCCGGAGGCGCGGCTTTGGCCGGGCTGCTTTTTTTGACCGTAGCCGCACTGGCGGTAGCCCCGGTGCGGGCAAGCACGGCAACCCCAATGGAATCGCTGGCCGAAACGCTGAACCGCCGGGCGGACGAGGCCCTGGAGCGGATGATCGCCGTCTACTGGGACCCGGTTGAACTTCATTTCCACAAGTTCAGCGACCGGTCCGGCTGGACGGACTTCTGGTGGCTGGCCCAGGTTTGGGACGCAGTAATGGACGGAGTGGTACGAAGCCGCGAGCGGGGGCAGGTGAATACCGAATGGCTCAGGCTTTTGGACTACGTGTATTCCGGGCAAGCTGCGAGGACCCCCACGTTTACGAACCAGTTTTACGACGACGAGGCCTGGTGGGCGCTGGCATCGCTACGGGCCTACGAGATAACCGGTAACCGGATCTACCTCCACCGGGCCGAAGCGCTCTGGGCCGACATCCGGACCGGGTGGTCGGATGAGCTCGGCGGTGGCATCTACTGGCGCAAGGATGAGCGCCGGACCAAGAATGCCTGTATCAACGGTCCGGCAGCCCTGCTGGCGGCCCGTCTCTATGCCATCGAGGGCCGCCCCGAGGATCTCCAGATGGCCGAACGCATTTTTGCCTGGCTCAAGGCCACGCTGGTCTCCCCGTGGGGCTTGGTCTGGGATAACGTAGCAGTGGTAGATGGGAGCATCGACAAGAGGACATTTACTTATAACCAGGGCACGTTCATAGGCGCCGCGGTCGCTTTGTACAAAGCGACGGGCAAGGCCGAGTACCTGGCCGACGCCCGGCGGGTGGCCGACGCCACGCTGAGATACCTGGTCGATGAGAACGGCCTCCTGCGCAACGAGGGGACCGGTGACGGAGGCGGGTTCAAGGGCATCTTCGTCCGCTACCTCGTATCGCTCGTCGACGCCTTGCCTACCACCGACCCCTACCGGTCCGATCGGGAGCGCTACCTGGCCTTCCTCGTAAAGAACGCGTCGATGGCCTGGGAGAAGGCCCGCAACGCCCAGGGGCTCTTCGCCTCCAACTGGGCCGGCCCGCCCCGGCAGGAGCGGGTCGAAAGCCTGACCAATGCCTCCGGGGTCATGCTGCTGAACCTGACGGCGCTGGCAGTTTGGCGACACGGCTATGAACTCTGACCCGCGCCGTGAGGCTCTCCTGCGCCGAGACCGGCACGTCTCGCCCAAGACTTCGGGGCAATCAGGGCCACCCGCCACGCTGTCGGCCGGGTGACCCTGCCCGGCCAGCCGGCCCGGGGATTGCCTCCGCGCTCAGCAGCCCCACACCGGGCTAGGGGTGGGCGGGGCCGGGCCACCGGCTCTGCCCGCAGGCTCTGGCAGCCAGCTTGGCCCGCAGGTTTGGCCTCAAGGCCCGGCCTGGTTCTTGGCTGGCGGTGGGCGCCGCCCCCAGTTGCCGCCTAGAGCTACTTGGCCCGCCAGCCGCCGTCCACCCGCAAGGCCTCTCCGGTAATGTAGCTTGCCTCCTCGCTCACCAGGAAGAGTATCGCCCGGGCGATCTCTTCCGGCTGCGCCCATCGCCCCAGAGGAGTGGTTTGTTTCACCATCTCATCGACCCGGGGATCCTGCATCAGGTCCCTTGTCATACCCGTGACCACACCCCCGGGACAGACAGCGTTGACCCTTATGCCTCGAGAGGCATACTCACACGCGACCTGCTGGGTGAGGCCGATCACGGCATGTTTGGACGTAGTGTAAGCCGTTCCCCCGGCCATTGCTCCGAGGCCCGCCACCGAGGCGACGTTGACGATGGCCCCGCCGCCTCCTTGCGCGAGGAACTGTTCAATAGCCCGCTTGCAGCCAAAAAAGACGCCTTTGACGTTGATACCGATGACCCGATCCCAAAGGGTCTCGTCGGTATCCAGGCAAGACGTGAAGCCATCGAACACGCCCGCGTTGTTGACCATGACGTCAAGCCGGCCCCAGCGGCTGACCGCCTCGCTTACCGCCCGGTCCACATCCTCCCATTTTGAAACGTCGCCGGGGACGGCTACCGCTTCTCCGCCTTCCCGGCGGATCAACTCCGCCGACTCCTCGGCGCTCGGGGCCACATAATCCATGGCCACCACCTTAGCCCCCTCGCGGGCGAAGAGCAACGCGGTCGCCCGGCCGATTCCCGAGCCGGCTCCGGTAACGACCGCTACCCGACCCTCCAGTCTACCGGCCATTCTCCTTCTCCCCTTTCTTGCGGGCTTGCGGCTTCGGACGTGCGGCGCCGCCTGCGCCAGCACCGTATCCCCTCTGCCGCCCCGCCCGACGGAGCACATAGATTCTCTCCCCGTACCAGTTTCCCCTTTCTGACCTTCTACGCCAACCAGCTGCACGTATCCGGTGAGTGCCCAACACCTGGCGTGCTGGATCGTTTTCCTGAGTGAACTCGCTTGTTTCCGGGACCGGTCTTGCCCTACCCGCCAGCGACGGCGGGGAGACCTGCCGCCAGGGCAGGAGCCTCGCCGGCCGGCAGACCGTCCGGGCGCAAGTCGAGCCCAACCGGAACCGGTAGGAGGAACGAACGAATGACCGACGCAGACGCTCGGGAACCGCAGGAGTCCAGTGGGTCACAGCCTTCGGGCGTGGTTCAGAACATGGCGGTACTCAACCTGACAGGGATCAAATCGGCCGACGAACTCAGACGCATCTCGGGGATCTCCAACGTTGCCGTCGTATTGGTCCGCGCATCCCTGGAAGGAGTTTTGGCTCAAATTCCCATGCATAACGTCGCGATGATCGTACCGATTCCTGACGATGAAGGGATAACCGTCAAGATGCAGACCGGACAGATGCGCATCTCGGGCTGGGCTCTCCAAAACCCCACCGGAAGCCCTTCGGACATACTGGTGGTCGTCGGCCAGCTGGTGCTTGATCCGCCGGTTAGTACGATCGGCTATAAGCTGGTCGTCATCGGACAACTGATTGCTCCCAAGGAGGTAGAAGCCGAGATATCCTCGAAGTTGGTCACGCTGGTGGGCCAAGCCGTATACTACCATGACCATCCGTACATCGTCTTTGGCTCAGAAAGCCTGGGTAAAGAGTTCTTTGAGCTGCTCGACCATTCCATCGACCTCATCGTAATGGGCGAGTGCACGGTCAATAAGGATGTCTCCGTTGATCTTTTCCGGGAGAAGGTGACCGGCATCCATAACCTGGGCGAACTGAAGGTGCCCAACCAGCTACTCGCCATTGCCCAGGCCAAAACAGTGTTCAACATGGGCATGATCCAAACGATGGATTAGAGCGGAAGCACGGCTGCAATGGATGAAATGCACGGGATAGGCGGAAGGGAAGAGAACCGGCGCCTCACCCGGTCCCACCCGGCGACCGGGCGCGGACGTCCACCCGTTCACGCTCAGTCCTTGCCCGAGGTAGATACCGCCAAAGCCACCCTGGCCGGAGCTATCCCGCCCAGAGCTATCACGGACGAAGCTCGAACCTGTGCCGAAAGTAAGTTTGACGAGCTCTACCACCGTCACCGGGATGCCGTCTATGCTTACTTCTACAGCCGAACCGGCCAGCGGGAAGTCGCCCTGGACCTGCTACAGGAGCTGTTTCTACGAGTCTGGCAGCATCTCGCACTGCTGGGTCGCCAGGCCGCGGATCAACAACGCTACTGGATCTTCGCGGTAGCTCGGAATCTGGTAGCCGATCACTTCCGGCGGGAACGATCGGCTACCGCCTGGCGGCGGGCGAATCTCCGCGAGCCCGCCGCCGTCCACCTCCTGGAAACCCAAGAAGGTAACCCGGCCGCCCGGGCTGAGTTGCAGGAGGAACTCGCCGAACTGGTCCAGGCCCTGAAGCGGCTACCGGTCGAGCTGCGCACCGTGCTGTTCATGCGTTACCTCGGTAATATGACGAGCAGCGAGATCGGTCAAATCCTGGGCCAGCCGGCCGGTACCGTGCGCTATCACCTCTCCCGAGCCCGCCGGGAGCTTGCCAGGCAACTGAACCGAGGAGCGATAGGACTAACGAGTGCTGCCGGGTATAATCAGAAAGGGTCAGGCGGATCAGGTCGGGGAGGTGGTATCGACGATGGGACCGATGAATGAAATGGCCAACGCCAAGCGAAGCCCCAAGAGACGGGCTACCCAGCGCGCCGGGAGCACCGCTACAAGCGGCCCTCGCAGCCTGGACCAGCTGCTCGCGGGTTGGGCCAGGGCTGAACGGCAAACGCTCCCTGACGCAGCCCAACTCCGAGCTGCTCTTGGCATCGGCGCAAAGGCCCCGGCTCGGAACGTTCACAGCGTCCCCGAACCCATGGACGCCACCTGGTGGCAGAGGTTCTTCCGCCAGCTCTCTACCGCTTGGGCCTACGTCCGTCCACCCGCTCGCCTACTCGCGTCCAGCAAGCTATTCAACTGGAGGGAGATCGCGCGCCTTCCCTCTGCGAACATCCCGCCGAGTGAGACAGCCGGAGTGGCGCTGGCCGGGGCTATGGGCCGGCCCAATGGAGAGCCCGGCGCACGGCCCGATCCCACTCCGAACACAGCCGGACCCGTTCCTCTTCGTCCATAAGCGGTTCAAAGCGCCGGTATGGCAATTGCCCGACAGAATCCCGGGCAACGGCCTCCGCCGGGCCCACGCCACCGGCTGCGGGCGCGGCGTCGGTCGGGCCCACGCCACCGGCTGCAGGCGCGGCCTCGGCCGGGCCCGTACCACCTGCCGCGGGCGCGGCGTTGGCCATCGCCCCCGCCCGGGCGCCCGGAGCAAGCCCCGCCCCGATGCCGGCGAGCCGGGCCGCCCCCAGCGCCGTGAGCTCGGTCATGCGAGGCCGGAGTACCGGGCGTCCCAGGATGTCGGCCTGGAATTGCATGAGCAGGTCATTGACCGCCGCCCCGCCGTCGGCTCGCAGTTCACGAACGGGTATGCCGGAAGCGTTCTCCATGGCCCGCAAGACGTCACGCACCTGGTAGGCTATGGCTTCCAGCGCCGCCCGGGCGATATGTCCCCGGCTCGTTCCCCGCGTGATCCCTATGATCATTCCCCTGGCGTACGGATCCCAGTGCGGCGCCCCGAGCCCGGTCAGCGCGGGCACGAAGTAGACCCCGCCGTTGTCCGGCACCGAGCGGGCCAGTGCCTCCACCTGGTCCGATCTCTCGATGATGCCCAGCCCGTCCCGTAGCCACTGAACCACCGCCCCTCCGATGAAAACCGACCCTTCTAGCGCATACACCGGCCCTTCGCCGGGAAGCTGCCAGCCGACGGTAGCGAGCAAACCGCCGGCCGGGCTTTTACCCGAAGAAGCAGCAGGGCCCGATAGCAGGCCGGCGGGGGGCTGACGACCGGCGTTCATCAGGAGAAAGCAGCCGGTTCCGTAGGTGTTCTTCGCCATTCCCGGTTCGAGGCAATCCTGCCCGAAGAGGGCGGCCTGCTGATCTCCGGCGACGCCGGTGATAGGGACGGGATAACCAAAAAGCTCGTCTTCCGTTGCGCCATAGGCCGACGCGGACGCCGACGGTTGAACTGCCGGCAGCATGTTGGCTGCCTCCGGTATCCCCAGCAACTCCAGCAGTTCTGTATCCCACTCCAGCGTGTGGATGTTAAGAAGAAGAGTCCGGGAAGCGTTACTTACATCGGTGGCGTGCACTCTGCCTCCGGTTAGCTTGTAGATGAGCCAGGAGTCGACCGTACCGAAGCAGAGTTCCCCCCGGGCCGCCCGCCGGCGCAGATCGGCAACATGATCAAACAGCCAGCGAAGTTTGGTACCGGAGAAGTACGGGTCAAGTAAAAGCCCGGTACGGGCCCGCACCAGCTCGGCCGTGGCCGGCTCTTTCCGGGCCAGCTCCTCGCAGAAAGCCGCCGTTCGCCGGTCCTGCCAGACGATCGCCCGGTGCACCGGTTTCCCCGTCGCCCGCTCCCACACTATCGTGGTCTCCCGCTGGTTGGTGATCCCCAGCGCGATCAGCTGGCGAGCCGTGACGCCCGCCCGCTGCAATGCCTCCCGGGCCACCTGGAGCTGGGTGGCCCAGATCTCCTCCGGATCGTGTTCCACCCAACCCGGCTCGGGAAAACACTGTTGAATGGGCCGCTGCGCCACCCCGATCGGCCCGCGGTCGGCTCGCTCGAGATCAAAAAGCATCGCCCGGCTACTGGTCGTTCCCTGGTCCAGAGCGAGGACATAAGCCCCCTCGCCTGCTCGGCGGCGTTGATTGGCTCCGTTCACTCCCCTCAGGCCTCCCGCCCGTAACTTCGCCCCGCCTGCTGCCGGTCCTGCTGCCTCCTGCAGGCAGTCCTACTACCCGTGCGGACCCTTTGCAGCCGGTCCTGCCGCCGTCCGGGGCGGTCCTGCCGGCGGTCTCGCCGCCGGCCCAGATGGGCGCAGTCTGACGCTCACGCCGGGCCGGCTCCCGGGCGCCGGACCACCTCTTAATACTCCCGGTGGCGTTTCCAGACCTCGAGGATGAGGAGATAGTTTTCCAGCGGCATGCCCTTGAACGCCACGTTGCTCGTGCAGAACACGTAACCCCCGCCCGGTTTCCCGCGCGTGATGGCATACTCTGCACTCTGGATGATCTCATCGCGAGTACCCGTCTGCAGCAGAGCGCAGTTCACATTCCCCATCAGCGCCACCCTGTCGCCGACCAGCCGCTTGACCTCGGCGATGTCTACGCCGGCCATGGGATCGAGGGAATGGAGGGCATGCGGTTCACAAGCGACCAGCTGGTCGAGGATGGGCATGATGTTGCCGTCGGTATGCTTGAAGACGTAGGCACCCATCTCTTTGAGCCGGCGGATGTTTTCCTCAAGATATGGAGTAATGAACTCGGCAAACATGCGCGGGGACAAGAAGGGCCCTGAATTGAAGCAGTAGTCCGAACACAACCCGAAAAGATCGACTCCGGCATCGAACCAGACTTTGGCCCTCTCTATCGCCTCCCGTACCCGGCGCCTCGCCGTCTCCTTGGCTTCTTCAGGCTTGTCGGCAAGCCAGAAGACAAACTCCGTCATATGTTCACCATCGGGAATGGCAAAAGTACCGTCGGCATGCGCCCATACCATGAAGCGGTCTCCGGTCAACTTTCGAAAGTAACGCACTGCTTCTGGTGAACCGAGAGCATGAGCATAAGCTATCGAGTATTCCAGTCGCTCGTATACCTCGATCCATAACTCGACATCCGACTTCATCATGGCTTCCTTTTCAGCTGCAGTCGCCCGGAGGTACTCTTCCCGATCGTGAGGCTTCTTACCGGTGAGTTCCTCGACCAGCTGGAACTCCAGTTCGAAGGTGGGCACCATGTCCGGCTGCTTCCGCTCGAGCGCGGCTACGACTCTTTCCCTGGGGGTCAAATCATGGATCTCCTTTCTATGCTCCGAGCCCCGCGCGGATGGTTACCGGGCGAGCCGCCGGCTGAGAGTGGCGGGCCGATGAACTCCCCTCGGGGTCATCGGCCCGCCGGCAACCTGCCGCGACGGCAACCGCCTCGCGGCCTGTCCAATACTCACCTGCGGTTCGGTCGTTGACGCGTGCTCGCGACGCCCGGAGTCTCATTACTTCTTTCTGAGTATGGCCTCGAGTTCCTCCTGCGCCATGGTTAGCTCGTTGGCGGGTGACTTACCCATCTGGAAGATGGCCTGGATGTGTTTGATCATGATGTCGTTCATCTCGGCGAAGGTGGGCCAGTACTGGAAGTTGCGAGCGTAGCCCGTGCCACCGTAGAGTTTCAGATGAACGAAAGCCACCACTTCCCGTTGCTTGCTCTCAGGCAAGAAATCAAGATACGACCGCCACAGCTGCTCGTCGAGGATGACGGGAGGAGCGATCTTGTGACGGTTCAGGGCCGCCTGGCCTTCCGGCCCCGCCAGCCATTCGGCCAGTTTCCAGGCATCGTCCGGCCGCTTGCAGGTCGCGGCAATGGCCCACATGTGACCCTGGGCAAAGTTATGCTGCCCGGAGGGACCGGCCGGATAAGGCTTGAGGGTAAAGTCGAGCGGGTTGGAGCCCCTGGCTTTCTTGAACGCGTCCCAGATCAGGTTCATGTAGCTGAACCAGCCTTCCCACATCGACTGGAAGCCGGCGAAGAAGTCCCCCTTGGCCTTGCCCGGAGGCAACGTCAAATCCTGCCTGGCCTTCAAAAACCAGTTGAACATATCGATTGCTTTCGGGTCGTTCACCAGAACCTTGGTGCGGGTTTCATCCAGCCACTCGTGGCCGGTCCAGTTGTGGTACCACTGGATGTTTGGTCCCCAGCCCCAGTCGATGGGAATGCCGGGACCGTTTATCCCTTTGACCGGGTCTAGCGTCTTGCGGGATACCGTCCGCATCTCTTCTACCGTCCAGTTGTCCGGGGGCACGGGAACGCCTGCTTCCTCCAGAAGGGTGCGGTTCACGAACCATACCATCGAGTTGAAGTCGTAGGGAACTCCGTATAGCCTCCCGCGATAACGCACGGAGTCGACCGCAGCCGGGTAAAACTTGGTACCGGTCAGGATTTCGCTTTTTTCCCACCGGTCGGTCACGTCAAGGAGCAGGCCTTCCGTTACCCACTTGGGCTTGTATTGAGCCCAGGTCAAGAAGACATCGGGGGCGTTCCCGGTCGCGATCTGGGTGACGATCTTCGACGGGTACTGGTCAAACACGGTCTCTTCGACTTTGACCGTGTACTCCGGATACCTTGCCGTGAAACCTTTGAGGACGTCGTCCCACTTATCGATGTCGCTCGAGTCACCGTAGGTAGCCAGGATCAGTTGTTTGGTGGGTTGTGAGGGGGCTTTGCCTGCGGCCGCCGCCTGCACCCCTAGGTTGCCGCCGGCGGCGAGTACGACCAGCGGCCAAGCCGCGAGGAGAACGACGAGCCAGACTCCCATCGGCAAACGGCGAGGCGAGAACGACGACCTGGAACGAGCCATGCCTAACATTTGGTGACACTCCTCTCTTTCACTTGCCGGGCCGGTAGCAGCCCGTGCATCTGAGACACCCGTACGACACCCATACGGTTTGCCTCGGGGAGAACTTCGACATGGTAACCCTGTTTCCTGCTTCAGCCGCGATCACTCGACAGCATACGATAAAAATCGCTAAGGTTCTGCAAGCGTCCTGCCTGCCGTCGCCGAGGCCTTGGCACCAGCCTGCCGGCAGGCGTCGCGCCTTGCTTTTGCCCTCGGCACGTCCCTGCCTGCTCACCCGCCGGAGCCCTCCGGGGTCGTACGGACCTCGGCGTGGGACCAGTAGCCCGCCTCGTAGTACCAGCCGTTCGCCTCGTTGAGCAGGCGAATGGTAACCTCCCGCCCCGCCCAGGGGGTGAGGTCGTAACTCAGGTCGTACCACTTCATGCGCCCTTGCTCCCGCCGGATAACTCGTTCGTCTAACAGTTGGTCATCGACGAAGACCTTCAGTACCCAATCACAGTCGGCGATCTGGTCGTAGTTAGTAACGCCTATCTCCAGAACCGTATGGCCCTGGGAGGGGATGCTCACGCGGGCGCGCAGTTCGGCCGGAATTCTGGTGCTCTTGGGATGGGTCACGAAGACGTTGGGACGGCCCGCATATTCCGTCCGCAGCCCGGGCCCCATGTCGAAACCGAGGCCGTACACTTCCCACAAGGGATTCCATGGGCGAGCCATGTGCCGCACCACGTCTTCCTCCGGTACCGGCGGCTCGTAGGGCGCGACCGGGAGGGGCTCGACGGGTATTACCAGTTCACCCGCACCCGCTTCCTCTGCTCCGCCGTACCTCGCTACCACCTTCAAACCTATCTTCGCCATCCGTTCACTAACGTCATCAATCGAAAGGAATTGGGGAAACCCGCGCAACGTACGGTTGTAATAAGCCTCGCCCAGCGGCTCGACCCAACGGCGGGGAAGAGCCGAGAAACCGACCATCGTTCCCACGATCCCGCCGGCGGTGGCGGCATTACAGTCATTGTCAAACCCCGCTTGAACTGCGATCTGTACCGTCCGCTCAAAATCGCCTCCCCCGTAGAGCAGCGCCAGCGTCACCATCGCCCCGTTGATGTCCGCCAGCACCCACCCGCTGTTCGGACCCCACCCGGGCTGGTAGAAACGCCGGGCTATCGCCTGGCGGGCCGGCCTCCAGTCGCCCGGGCTTTCTTTCCAGGCCGTCACCGCCGCCTGAATCGCCTGGGTATACCGGCTCTCCGGCGGCAGGGCGGCGAGCGCCTGAGTCACCAGCTTTTCCGGATCCCGTTCAAAGAAAGCCAGGCTGTAGAGGGTGGCAACGTAGACCGCGCCGAGGAGCCCATCCGATGAGTTGGTCAGCGACCCGAACCGCCGGGCATACTCCTGGGCGGCGGCCGGGAGCCCCGGCGCGATTAGCCCGTAGAGGTCGGACTCGATCTGAGCGTCTATGTAAAGGTAATAAATGTTATTTTCCGGCCGGCCCGAGTCCGGCGGCCAGATCTGCCGGTGGAAGTTCTCCAGGGCCGCGAAGTTGGCGCAGGCCACTGCCCCTCGGGGTATATGATCGACCCACTCGGCCGCAAGCTGCCGGGGCGTAGCGTCTATACCATGCTCTTCCAGGGCGTGTAAGGCCACCAACTCAACGAAGGTGTCGTCATCCGAGAATGCGCCGGAGGGCACTTCTTTATAAAAGGTGATCGTCTTCGGACCGGAGAAAGTAGTGAACTGCCCCTCCCAGGGGATTCCGAAAAGGTTCCCGATGATCTGCCCGGCGAACCCGCCTTTGACCTTGTCCCGGTATTCGGTGATGGAAAGCCGGCGCACCTCCTGCGGGTCACCGGCTGATACCCTGCCCGATCCCACACCCACCGGCCATGCGGCCAGGACGACCAGGCTCATCAGGATAGCCCGGCTAGCCGCCCTGACCCGCCTGCCCCGGACGGCCGTGCCGGCGAGGATGGCCCGCATGCCCGGGGCGCTCGCAACCACCCGCGTAACGATACTCATGCTGCTTCCCTCCTAGCGTTCTCCCTCCGGTGCCCTCCCGGCACCCCGGCCGGTATCGAGCTGTGTAGTGTATTAAACACTACATACGTGATTCCTGCCACTGCAAACGGAGGAAAGGGGCGGTGGCTGGCGAACCAGGGTTGTTGAAGGACGAACGCGGTCGGGGGACTAAGGTCCCGGTGGACGGGGGGCTCATTCGTTGGACACCTTGGTGGACAGTGGGCCGAGCCCGGCCGGAGCGCCGCCCGGGCTGTGGCTCGTGGTGACGGCCGACGTCATCCGGTCCCGCAGGCTGGCGCCGCGAGGCGATATACAACGGCGGATCGAGGCGGCGCTGGAGCGCTTCAAACGGCTGGTGGCCGGAGAGGACGAAGCGCCCGGTGGGTGGCAGCCCTATCTCACCCCGGGTCCCGGAGCGGCTGCAAGGGCCCGGGTGAGCTTCCTTGGTAGCCAGTTCACACTGGGGCGCGGAGACGAGCTCCAGGGTGTGCTCCGGGGGGACGCGCCACTGCTCCCCCTGTTACGCTACTTGCGGGGGCTGCTTCAACCGGTTACCCTCCGGATCGGCGTCGGGCTCGGGAGGCTCTCTACGCCCGTGGAAGTAGAAAACTCGTGGCGTATGGACGGGCCGGCGTTCCACCGCTCCCGGGCCGCGCTGGAAAGTCTCGGGCATACGATACTGCCACGAACCGTCTTTCGCAGCCACGATGGTCCCGCTGCCGGCCGTGGATCGGGCAACGGCGGCACGGGCAGCACGGGCTGCGGCCCGGCCAGTCCACACCTCGACCCCGACCAACGGATCAACACGGTCCTCGCCCTGGTAGACGAGCTCATGCGGCGCTGGACGCCGGGGCAGTGGGAAGCAGTACAAACGGTCGAAGAGTTCGGGACGTACCGGGAGGCCGCCCGCAAGCTGGGGGTGGCACCGCAGAACATTCACAAGCGGGTGCAGGCGGCCGGTTGGTGGGCACTCAAACCAGCTGAACTGCTAGTTCAGCTGGAGATTCACAATATCATTACCCGACCTGCCCCGGTCCGGCTTTCGTCACCATTATGGGGGTGATTATACTATTTAACCTGAGCAGAGGTGACGGCGGGTGACCGTCCAGGGAGTTCCTCCACGACTACAGCCTGACCTGCCGGGCCCGGATATTGCTCAGGCAGGCGTCTACATCGGGCTCCTCGAACGCTTCCTCACCCTGGTCTTCTTGTTGGGCGGGCAGTACTCGGCCGTCGGTTTCATCTTCGCCGCCAAGTCCATTGCTCGTTATCGGGAACTCGAGAACCGTGACTTCGCCGAGTATTATCTGGTCGGCACTCTCCTTAGCCTCTCGCTCGCCGTGGTAGGGTATCTGTTACTGCAAGCGTTGGGAGCCGGGATGTTCAGATAACGCAGGTTGCTGCCGGGCGACCCCGCCTTTCACGGGGATGACGGACGCCCGGCTGGGCCTGAACCGGGCGGAGGGGGGCGGTTCGAAGATGTCGAGCGCTCTTCTGAGAGTTGGTAGCGGCCGGTTGCCGGGGCGGCCTGGGCGTCAAATCCATGCTAGACTAAGAATACACAGGGAGGGCCGGTGATTCGATCGTCAACTAGCAGGGTGCCCGGCACCGCCAGCGGGGAAACGAAGGGGAGAGGAGGCTTCAGGCATGGCTCTGGCCTCAAAGGAGATCGCCTGCTCCGGCCAAAGAGTATATACGTACGAGGACTACCGCCAGCTTCCCGAAGGAGCTCCCTACCAGCTTATAGGAGGCCGTTTGGTGATGACACCCTCACCCACGCCCCGCCACCAGTTTGTCTCGGCTCGACTGGGGTTTCGCATCATGGCGTACGTCGAGGCAAAAGGACTGGGTGTGGTTGCCTACGCTCCTTTGGACGTCTATTTTGAGCCAACGGAGACATTTCAGCCGGACGTAGTGTTCATCAGCCGGGATCGGTTGAACATCATTGAGTCTGACAAGATAAACGGCGCGCCGGATTTGGTAGTGGAGATTCTATCGCCTGCCACTGCTTACTACGATCTCAAGAAGAAATTCCGCGTCTATGAAAAACACGGGGTTCGAGAGTACTGGGTTGTTGATCCCGAAGACAACTCCATCCAGATTTACGTCCTGCAGGATCGCAAACTGAAGCTCTACCAAGAGGCTATCGGCCAAGGCAAGGTGCAATCTCAACTCCTCGCAGGCTTTAGTGTGGATCTAGCGGACGTTTTCGATCAGCAGTGGCAGCCGGAGCGTCCGGCCCCACCCGCCGTTTAGACTAGGTGAGACGAGATCAGGGCCGCGTCGCCAAGCCTGCGACCGCGCCCGGTATTACCGGGGCGACGCTCTACCCGGCCTCTCGCCAGCCGTGGTAGGATAAGGCTATCTTGTACTTCAAGCGCTGGGAGCTGGATGTTCAGGTAATGAAGGTGGTTGGCGGCCGGTGTCCGGCACGGCCGCACGAAGAGCAGCTACGCCGTGTGAACCGGCTGCTTCCCCCCGGGTGTTCTGCCGGGTGCACCCGCGGGCTTAGGGATGCCTTGCCCATCGTTCTCGCCTATGTGCCGCTGGGCGCCGGGTTCGGGCTGCTCGCCCGGGTCATCGGCATGCCGTTATGGCTGGTAGGAGTCACTTCGCTCCTGCTCTTCGCCGGAGCGGGCCAGTACATGGTGGCCAGCATGCTGGCCTCGGGGGTCAGCCTGCCGGTCATCACTGCGTCGGTAATCCTGGTGAACTTGCGGCACCTCCTCTACTCCGCCTCTATCGGTGTCAAGCTGCGCGGCTGGCGAAGCGGGATAGCCCGCTGGGCAGCCGTTTTTGGCCTGACCGACGAGGTGTACGCAGTCTCCAGCACCGCCCCCGAGCCGGTGACCCCCGCCTATTTCTTTACCCTGGCGGTCGCGAGCCACCTGGCCTGGATCGGCGGGGGACTCGGCGGGGCGTGGCTCGGCGGCCTGCTCCCGGCGGCCGTGACCGAGGTCCTGACCTATAGCCTGACCGCACTCTTCCTCGCCCTGCTCCTGGGCACGGGCCGGCCCGGCACGCTAGCGAGCAGGCTCGTGGCTGCGGCCGTGGCCGGTAGCATCGCCCTGGCCGCCCGCCTCCGCGGCTGGGAGAGCGCGGGGCTCCTGGCCGGAGCAGTGGCCGGAACAACGGCCGGGTGGGCCTTGACCCGGCGCAAACAGGAATTGGAAGCGTGCGCGGCCAAATGGGCGGGCGCGTCGTCCGGCTGCGAGGGCAAATCGACCAGCTCGGGTAGCTCAGGGGGCGGATCGACCAGGTGAACGGAACCACTTGGACCAATACCTCCCCATGGACCGATGGCATGATCACGGCGTACCTCACGGCCCTGCTGGTCATGTCGCTTGGGACCTACCTCGCCCGGAGCCTGCCCATGGCGTTCACCAGCCGCAAGGCCTTGCCGCCAGGTCTCGTCCGCTGGCTCGACTCGGTCGCCCCGGCCGTCCTCGGCGCTCTGCTCGGGCCGGCGCTGTTCGCCCCCGGCGGCCAACTGCTTCCCCCCTGGCAAAACCCGGCGCTGCTGGCCGCCCTCCCGGCTGCCGTCGTAGCCCTCAAGAAACGCAACCTGGCCCTGACCCTGGTCGTGGGCGTAGGAGCGTATACAATTCTGATTACGGTCGTGCGTGATTAGCGCATGCTGATGTTCCGTCTAGCAGCATCGGCGATGTAGGCAACCTGCTGCAGCAGCCAGTCAGCTGCTGCCCCTTGCTCCCGGGCAAGGGTGGCCAGAGCTGCCTGCAGCGCTTCTACCGCCTCCTTGAGCGTCTCCTGCGGGGCGCGGCACGACGACGTCCCTGCCTGTTTAGCCTGCCCTGCCGCCTCGACCAGGTTCGCCAGGGCCTGTCTGACCCGCGCAGCCGCTTCCGGATGGGCCTGGGCGGCCCGGTATAGCGGATCGAGCTGATCTACTCCGGGTGGTACCTGCTCCGGGCAATTGCCAGGCTCGGGCTTCGGCTGATCTGTCCCTATCCCCGCTACCCCCTCTACCTGCGGCCGCTCGGGCCCAAGCCGCAGGTCCAGGCGCTTGGCCAGGGTCAAGGCCGCCCCGGCAACGTCATAGGGCGGCGCTGCCGGCAGCCGGAAGGGGCCAGCTTTCAGTTCCCGTAGTAGACCTCCGTCCGCGTAGTTGAAAGCGAACTGCACGACACCGGGGTTATTGGCGGATAGCACGGCCATAGTATGAGGTAGGGCGTAAGGCAGCGCTTCTTTCATAATCGTGATACCGGTAGCCGCAAAGGCTTTGGGGCTGGCAAGGGCGGCCGCGCTCCTGGCCTGATGCTCGACATACCCGGGGTCAAACTCGTTATAAGCCATTGGACAAATGAAATCGAGGTAACCTGCTTTCAACCAGGTAGGCCAGTCCTGTAACCGGCTGGAACGGGCCAGGGCAGGGTTACTGATTACGGCCGCGCTCAGCTGAAGATTCGGGCGGATCTTTTTCAGACGTGAACTAGTTTCTGCGACAAACCGCGTGACCTGACCCATGCGCCATTCTGCCCACCGCCGCCACTCAGCCGGGTTCCGTGCCGGGCTCAACGAAGCAGGGTCGATTCCTGTTTCCGCCTGGAAGATCTGCCGCTCCGCCTCTCCCATGGCTATAGCTACGGGGTTATCTCCGGTGCCCGTCGGATAGCGAATGTAGTCGTACTGGAAACCGTCTAGCTCATACTTGGTGACGAGCTCGGCAAAGAGATCGCTCAGGAACCTCTGCACCTCGGGGTTGCCCGGGTCGACGAAAACATAGCCCGGCTCGAGGGCGGTCGTAATCATGCCGTCTGGGCGCCGCAATGCCCATTCGGGATGCGCATCCAGCAGCGTGCTTGCTCCCCCCGAGCCTACCTTGAACACGGACACACGAGCATGCAACTCGATCCCGCGCTTGTGAGCTTCCTCAATCCAGACGGCCATGGGGTCCCAGCCATCATACTCAGCACGCTGCTTGCCGATTTCCGAGGGCCACAGGGTCTGGCCGTGCCAGAAGGTGTCCAGGAAAACGGCGTTGAAACCGGCGGCCTGGAAGCAATCGAGAATGGCCGCGATCTCCTCCGGCGAGGTGGGAGTAACTAAGCAATACCATGCGCCCCGCAATGAGACGCTAGCGGAGGGGTAAGCAAGGAGCCGTCCCCGGTCGGCCTCAGCCTGAGCCTGCAGAGCAGTGCTGACCACAGCTTTCACGGCCGAAGCTTGATCTTCGCTCCGAGCCCGACTTACACTGGCAACCCCGGCACCCATCTCCGCCAATTGCGCTCGGGCCCGACCTACCAACTCCCGGCCTTTTTCCAGCGCTTGCCGGGCAGGCGTGTAGGCGATGTCGGCCCAGGATGCCTCGGCGGCGGCCAGAGCCTGCTCAAGTTCGGCAAGCCTGCGCTCGGCCCGGATCACATACGTTTCGGCATCAACTGTCAGAACCAAGTCGTACCCGTGGCTTTGTCCGTCACTACCGAGAATCTCTGCCCGCTGCCCAACCTGCACGTTTTCACTGATCCAGCTTTCCGGCGCCCCGTAGCCGGAAACCACAAATCCGTCGGGTGGAATAAGCTGGTTATTTCCCCCCACCGAGACTACCCGGCCATTCACCACCACCGCCTCAATCCCCCACTCGTTAGTAAGCGTGCGCGTGCGACCGGGGGCGGGACGATAAATAATCAGTTCATCAGTGCCACGGTTCCGGTTGAAACCGTCGATCCGGCGGCTGACACTTGCTGCCATCCTTTCCAAGTTGTACAGGTCGAGTTTCACCGCTTTCCCTACCTTCACGCCTGCCCTCAGCACCGACATCATCATGCTGGGGGGGACGCCAATGACGAAACCGTCGGCGGGGATAGGGCTATTGCCATGGGTGTTGATTCTCTCCACCACACCCTGGCGTACGATGACCTCCAGATTGCCGGGAGGCGCCAGGGTTGTCGCCGGCAGGACGGGATCTGGCAGGAACAGCACCAGTCCGGGCTGGCTGAGCCGTGACATACGATTAACCCAGGCAATCGACAGAGTCTCGACGAAAGCAGGATTAGTCTCACCCGGTTCGCTCACGGTAACCAGCGGCCTGACGAGCTCCAGGCTATCCTGAGCCCGAGTAGTCCTGCCAGACCCAGGTAGCGCTCCCAGCAGCACGCCAGACAGCAGGCCGGCTGCCAGGACGAGGGACATGGCGTTGGACTCAGCTCTACGCACCGAGAACTCCCTCCTTAAGTTACAGGCAGTTGCATACGCAACGTCTGCTCACCCCGCGTACCCGTTTCTCCTTCCACCGGCGACACACGTTGCTCTTTCCGCATCGCGACTTCGCAACCCTCGTCCCGCCACTCTCATTCCGTGCGGGTGAGCACCATTCCCCTGGAAAGCCGGCCCAGCCTCGGCAGCAGAGAGTTTTTGCGTCCGACTACCGTTTGAGTTTGAGCGCCTTATCGAGCTCTCCTTGCACCCTCGCGGTCACCTCCGCCAACGCGGCCGTGGCAGTCTTCGTGCCAGGTAGCACTTCGTTTACCGCCCTCCGCAATTCATCCCAGTACAGGCCGCAGACGGGCAACACAGGACGGCTTTGTGCGTAAGGCAACAACCCGGCAAACACCTTCCGGTAGGGGTCACGAAGGAGGTAGTCCGATTTGAGCAGCGACGCAAGAGTTGGTAAGTGGTCGCCCAGGGTCATGAAAAGCTCTTGGCCGCGTCGCCCGGCCGCGAACTTCATGAACTCCCAGGCTTCCTCAGGATGTTTCGCACCGTCGGGGATGACAAACGCCCATCCACCTGACCAGGTGGTCATCCTGCCGCCTTCCTTGGGATAGGGAATGGGAGCAAGACTGAAGTCAAGCTCGGGAGCAAAGCGGCGGATGGTATCGAGACGCCAGTTTCCGTCAACCACCATGGCCACTTGGCCCACGAGGAAAGGCCAACGGGCACCGCTGCCGAACTGCCCGATCAGGTGCTGGATCTTGTTCCAGCCATACCGCTTGGCGAAATCCTGCATCCAGGCAAGAGCGGCCACTACCTGCGGATGGTCAGCCGTGATCTTGCGGCGGGCCGGGTCATAGAAGCTGCCCCCGAAGGAAAGGCCCCAGGTGAACAGGTTACCCTCGGCTTGCCACGGGATTAGACCCAATCGTTGGTAACGCTCGTCCTTGACCGTCGTCAAGCGGCGCACCGCCACTTCCAGATCCTCTACGGTAGCGGGCGGGTGGCGAGAGTCGAGCCCTGCTTCATCAAAGAGGTCTGTCCGGTAGTACAGCACCCGGGTGTCAGTATCCAGGGGCAGGCCGTAGAGCTTCCCCTCCCAGGTCGCCTCCCGCAAGGCAAAGGGTAGATATTCGTCGAGATTCAGGCGGTCTCGGTCTACGAATTGGTCGAGCGGCTGGAGGATGCCGGCCAATGCGGTTTCAGCCACGGTGAACCGATCGAGCAGGTAGACGTCCGGCCCCGAGCCGCCGGCCATGGCGACCAGGAGCTTGGTTTTCTCCGTCGCCCCGCCAGGAACGAGTTCCACCTTGACCTGGATTCGATTCTGACTGGCGTTGAACTCCTTCGCCATCTCTTCAAAAGCCTGACGGTCACCGACAGCGCTCATTACATGCCAGAACGTGACCGTCACTTTGTCGGCGGCTTCCGTCATCTGAGCCAGTATTCCGAATAAGAGTAAGTACAAAGCCAACGCTGGAATGGGCACCTTTCTGCCGAGCCACTTCATTACGGCTCACTCCTTCCAACTTCTAGTTGCGGCTGTTCTGATCTCGCAACACTTCTTTTACCCGGTGCCACTACGTGATGAGTGGGAGGGCCCGCCGTCCAGCAACCCGGCCCTCCCGGGTGCTTTCTTCCCAGCTTGAGGGCTCCTGACACGCAACATATCACGGTCTTCTGCCTGCTCTATTTGCTCCGACTGTCTTCCTGTAGCAACTGCTTGAGTTTCTCCGCCGTTGTCTCTGTCATTTGAGCAACCGACATCTTACCCGCTATTAGGTCCGAGAACTGCCCGCGGATAATGTTGAGCATGTCGCGCCACCGTGGAACCCCGGGCACCCAGCCCGCGCACGTCATCATTTTAACCAGGTTTATAGCGCTCGGCGGCACGGGGTTCTTCCCGACATACTCCTCCACGGCCACCTTCTGCACGACAGGTACCCCTGCTCTGGTATTGACGATTACCTTTTGCACCTCTTCGTTCGTGATAAAGCTCACGAACTTCCAAGCGAGGTCCTTCTGCGGCGACGCACGGTTGATTGCCAGCGCGCTTCCCCCCAGGAAAGCTACGCGACCTTTCGGGCCCGACGGCATCGGTCCTACATCCCACCGAAACCCTGTGATAGTGCGGTAGTTTTGCCGCACCCAGTCGCCCATGATGATCATTCCGTAGTTCCCTCTCTGGAATTCAAAGCCTTGACCTTCCCCCGGCTTAGGCGACGCGTGGTACTTCTGCGAAAGGTCTACATACAGCTGCAGCGCCTCTTGTGTGGGCCGGCTGCCGAAGACTACTTCCTTCTTCGCAGTATTGATAATCCCTCCCCCGTATGAATAGATCAGGGGAACCCACTGAGCCAGGTCAGAGTTACGTTGGAAACCAAACCGCTCAAAGATGCCATCACCATTGCTGTCTTGCGTGAGCTTGCTGCCGCGCACGGCTAGGTCCTGCCAGGACCACGTTTCATCGGGAGCCTTCAAGCCAGCTGACTCAAACATGTCGACGTTATAGAAAAGCCCGGAAATGTTGAGGATGATGGGGATGCCGTAAAGGTTACCCTCATAGGTAAATGCTGATACCGCTGCAGGGAAAAGCGGACTGAGATCGAACTTCGTTTTGGCGATATAGCTATTGAGCGGCTCTAGCATGCCCACTGTAGCCCAATCGGCGAGATCCTCTACATAAGCGTTGACTACGTCCGGTGCCGAACCGCCGGCAAACATCGTCACAACCGTCTGGAGGTAGTTACTAATAGGAATCCACTTGAGATCAACATCAGGATAAGCTGCCTCAAAGAGCTGTTCGATTCCTCTGTATCTGTCTTCATACTGTGCACCCGGTATCACACCCCAGGTGAGTACCTGCTTGGCGGCCGTCGCGGGCAGAACGCCTACGCTCAGTATGTGTGTCGCTGTCAGTAAACCAACCACCCACATAATCCGGAGCACAGGTCCAATGCTGATCCTGAGATGACGGCTTCCCATGTTCCAAACCTCCTCTGTTCGTAGCTGTCACCCTGTACATCTTCCGCGGTTACATCCTGCTCCTACACGCGCCTTACTGTTTACCATTTGTCGTTCCACTCGTCACCTAACCCTTCGTAGGAGAATGCCCCCACCTCCTTCGCGCCAGTGGTCGTGGCTGGCATTGGCATGCATGCCACTCTTCCGGGCTCCACTTGGGATCCTTACCAAGGAAGCAACATCGCAGCACTTTCCGCATAACGCTAGCCTCAGATCGCTGAATAAGCAAATGCTACTGCATGCGACCCAACGTCGGGATTGGCTTGCTTGACAGTAGGCGCAATAGCCTCCACCGCGTTCGATACCCGGATTGTATGCCATTCACCGAAGCGTTTCAGTACAGCATCACCGGCCCTTAACGGAGCTTCTGGCTATAGCTCGAGTCTTTGTCCTATCCCCCTTCAGCAATAGTCACTCTAAGAAGCAGCGCAGTTCTTTTTCGCCTGAGGACGAGGATATGTGCCGACGTGTGCTGACCCGTCCCCCCTTTCAAACACGTGGTGCGGTCGCCTTACCACCTTCTGCAGAGAATGCCAATCGCTCTTGCATGGGCCCTGTTACGTTGCCTCGCCTGATGCCTCCGGAGACGTGGCCGCCCAATGCTGCCAGTAGCGGGCCGGACAGGCGAAAACCTCGGCCATCAGGAGGGTAGCAGCACCCAACGCGGTTGCGTCGGTACCCAAGCGCCGGCCAACCAGATCCACTCTTCCGGCCGCCACCGCAAATGCACGTTGTTGCACTTCTGCCCGGATCTCTTCGAGCAGGGTAGGAGCGTTGTCCGAAGATATCGCTCCTGCATCCAACACCCGGCCGCCGAGGATGATCCGCTCCGGGTCGTATGCGTTGATGGCATTGATCACCCCGGCGCTCAGATACCGCACCGCATAATCCCGAAGAACCCTGGCTAAATCGGGATAACGAGTCACGTCGAAGAGCTCTTCTAGCTCCCGTTCGTAGACTTGGTCATTGCCCCAGAGAACTGCTGCCTGCCGGTATAGCCCGGGGATAGCCGCCATGATCTCTAAGCATCCTACGTTGCCGCACTCGCACCGGGGGCCGTTCGCGTCCACGGTGACGTGTCCGATCTCCCCTGCCAAATCGTGAACGCCTCTGTAGAGCTCTCCACCCAAGATCACTCCCGCGCCAATCCCCATGCCAACGGATACATACACAATGGACTCGAGACCCTGCCCCGCTCCAAACCAGCTTTCGCCGAGTGCTGCCGCTTTGGCGTCGTCGTCAACGAAAACCGGCAGCTGAAACCGCTCTTCTACCCACCTGCGCAGCGGAAAGTCACGCCAACCGGGGAAATTAGGGGGAGAAGTCACCACGCCCCGGGCAGTGTCAACAGGCCCCGGGATTCCAATACCGATCCCCAACACCGTCAACCCGAGCGTGTCCGCCCTTTGTCGAAGGCTTTCAATCTGCGAACCGGCCAACGCCAGCAGACGCTCCGGCCCTTCGCTTGCGCGACAGGGAGCACTGGCACGCTCCAGGATTCTGCCCGTAAGCTGCACCAGCAGAGATTGAACGTGGGTACGAGCAATGTCGACTCCGATCACCGCGAAGTGCCGATCGTCGATTGTAAGCTTCACTTGCTTCCGCCCGCTACCTGCGGCAGGCTTGACGCCCGACTCTCGCACCAGATGATGTTCGGCCAACTCCCTGATGATATTGGTCACCGCGCTGGGAGTAAGACGCGTAAGCTTCGTTAGTTCTGTCCGGGAGATTGCTCCGTGGCGACGGATCGCATCCAGTACCACCGCGAGGTTTGTGGCTCGCACATCACTCTGGTTCTCGCCGCGTTCTCTCAGCAGACGCACCGACTGCCGCCCCTCCTGTGCCGTGGATTTATGCAAAGAAATAATTCACCGTGGCCCAGCAGTTCCCTTCCTCCTCCCGCACTTTTTCGCAAGGTTTTTCCGAGCCGCTCGCCTCCCCCTTGCGAAGGTCTCCCCGATCCCTGAGCCTAGTCAGGCCTGGGTTGCCGCATTGCCAGCCTCTCTATCCACTCGCAAAGCGTATGTATCACCAATATATGGAGCTCCTGGATGAGGCTGGTATCGGTCGCCGGCACTCGCAAGATCTCATCGGCATCTACATCTTGGGTACTACCTGTATGCTCACCGGTCAGCAGCACGGTGTACATTCCCAGCTCCCTGCCTCTTGCCAGCGCAGCCAGGATGTTTGCCGAACGGCCCGAGGTACTGATTGCAAGTAACCCATCGCCTGGTCGGGCGATTGCCTCAAGCTGGCGGGAGAATACGTCGCGGAACGAATAGTCGTTGCTGATTGCCGTCATGACGACCCCGTCCGTGGTGAGGGCAAGCGCAGGCAGCCCGCGCCTATCCACTTTGAACCTCCCCACCAATTCCCCGGCGAAATGCTGCGCATCGGCGGCCGACCCGCCGTTGCCGCAGGCAAAGATTGTACGGCGCTGCTCGATGATCTGAGCGAACTGCCGCGCCACTCGCTCGAGGGACGGGGCAATGACCGACACGCGTAACGCGGCCTCGGCCAGCTCATTTGAGCGCAAGCGGAGCAGCTCGCCGACGGACAGTTCCGGATTGGTGTTCTTGCCTTCTTCCACGAAGTTCACTCGCTTTCCCGAGATCGGATCAGGTCAGATCACGTTGCCCACATTCATCACTCGCTGTTCAAGCCTGTCAAAAGCTACCGCCGCCGCTCCCAAGACGCCTACCATCTCACCCAGGGATGCCGGGACGATATCGACCACTCGGGTCAGACGGGCGAAAGCCCTGGACAACGCAACCCGGCGGACAGGCGCAAAGAGTAGATCTCCCGCCTGGGTTAGGCCGCCCCCGAGAAGCACAAGCCGCGGATTGAAGATGTTGATTACGTTGGCTATTCCGACCCCGAGAACGAAGGTGGTCTCTTCCCACACTCTTGTGGCCAGAGGATCTCCTTGCTTAACCGCCGCTACCACCGTTTCCGGCCTGATTGCCTCGACGCTACCCGCAAGTTTAAGCAGCAACGTATTGCCGTCCTTAGCCGCTGCCTCTCGGGCGCGCATAGCAACAGAGGGACCCGACGCGTATGCTTCCAGACAGCCCCGGCTACCGCAGTGGCATGGCCGCCCGTCATAAGCAACGCACATGTGCCCGATCTCGCCAGCATTACCATTCTCTCCTCGGTACAGTTTGCCGCCTATGACTATCCCACTGCCAATTCCCGTCGAAATGGTGAGGTAAACGAAATTCTTGATTCCCCGGCCTCCTCCAAATCGAAGTTCACCCAAAGCGGCAGCGTTGGCGTCGTTTTCTACGTAGACGGGGTAGCCTAGCCTATCAGTAAGATCCTCCGCAAGATGTACCTCTTCCCACCCAGGCAGGTTGGGCGGCGCGTAGATAATGCCGCGCTCGGGATCAAGCGGACCACCGCAGCCTACTCCCACAGCTACGACCCGGTAGTTCCCAGCCTGACGCAACGTGGCAGCAAGTACGTCCTTGCACAGGTCTATAAGCAGGCTGAGAACCCTCTGCGGGCCTTCTCGAACGGGCGTAGACGCCCTCGCGGTCGCCAAAATTCGGCCCGACGCATCCACGCTACCTACGGCTAGTTTAGTCCCACCTATATCCACACCTAGCACAACAAGCTGCTCGTTCACACTCACGGTCCTACCCCCGACGGCTGTTCCGAAAGCGGAAACTCACGGAGATCAACTGGTATGATAGGCTTATCCGGGTCCTTTGGAACGAGAAGTGTCCGGATCTGCCAGGGACGAGCAGAAACGTGCACCTGTCGTTTCAGTGCGGGAATGAACCACCTACTTTCGAACGTATCGCGGCCCTGTTCAGCCGTACCGCCATCGTCTCCCGCTTGCCCGGCCGGAGTCACTCGCTGCCAGCGCAGTACGTATCCTTCGCCGTCTTCGCTCCCCTTGAGCGCGTGGAGAATCCACTGACCTCCTTCCCCACGAGCCCGCCCTTCTTGCTCGCTGTGTTCACAAAGAAGAAACGAGTAACGGGGTGGGAGATCTCCCGCATGCAGATTCTCGTGTACGACTTCGCAGGGGGAAGCCATCTCCGCAGCCCAATGGAAGGGGGTGACACGATGTGAGGCCAAATGCGGGTAGAGTCTAATAATGAACCGGTGCTTGCCCAAGTCGACGTGCTCGTAATGACGCCCTTCCGTGAGCTGAGCCGGAGTATGGTGGGCAAAAACCGGAGTACGAAGGAGAGTGAGCCGCAACGTACCATCTACTAGGTCGGCCGCCCCCAGGTAGTCATTAACCACCGTCACTCCGACCCCTCTTGAATCGGTCACGTCCACCCAGCGCAAGAGGGGCTCTTCTACCGGCTTTTCTCCTTGGAAGCTACTGCGTGCTGGCCGGCGTCGCTGCCCAAATGCTTCTTCCACGATCCAAATCGGTGGGGCGGGATCATGTTTGAACGCGAACGGCAAGACCAACTTCAAGGCAACTCCGGGCTCTGTCCACACCAAATCCAATACGAGCTCCAGGTAGGCTGCTTCAGGCGGTAGAGCCGGTCGGCCGAAGCTACGCAGCATAAGGTTGACGGTGCTTCCGTGCCACCGGCCGACCGTCAAGACGGACCAACGCAACGGGCCGTTCTCCACTAACCACAACGGGCCGAATTCTACCCGGCCCACTTCGTCGGAGTAGCCGACCACTCCGTGCCCCCAGGTGTCGCCTTCGTCTTTCAACACCTGCAGAAAAGGCGCGCACTCCAGGAGCTCAAGTTCTTGGACAGGCCCCGGGTCATGTTCAACACCACCCGCCTGCCGGCCCGGCGGTCTCGGGTTCCATTTCCAGCTCACCCAACCCTGACCGGCGACGACCCGCACTTGCCCGGCCGCTCCGTCTATTTCGACGATATCTCTGGCCTCGGGCTTGAAAGGCACCGGCTGCAATCCGTGCGCCGCAGCGGGTGAAGCATCCTTCCCGCCCGCACGCGACATGTCTACCGCCCGTACTCGCACCAGCCGGTATCCAAGCGCTGGTGTAGTGCCGGAAACAAGTAACCTGAGCCGTCCGGAGGCAACCGATGACGGTGCTAAGACCTGGCAAGGTAGCGACCTGCCTGCGTCGTCCTCTACCGTGAACCTATCCCCTCCCCATTGCAACTCAACTTCCTGGGGATCAAATCGTTGCCAGTTCAAATGGCTGAAAAGAAGCAGCGATGCTCCGTACTGACGCAGGTATTCCTTCTGGCTGAACGCCGCCTCCCCCTCCGGCTTCAGCCAAACCACGCCGGAGCCGGTTGAGACCGGCCCGGTACTATGAACATCTACCAGCCATTGCGGACGGGTATCCACCCGGGCAGCTATGGCTGCTACGGCTTGGGCAAGCTCTTCCCTCGCGACTGCATACGAGTATCCTTGCATTGCTCGGACGTCCTCGTAGGCCTCCGCGATCGAAGTACCAGCCAGGATGTCATGAAACTGGCAAAAAAGCAGTTTTTGCCAGGCCTCGGCGAACCTGGAGGTTGGCACCCCTCTCTTGGTTACCCAGTCGGCCACTACCGACCAGGCTTCTGCAGCCAGTAGTGCGGCTTCCGTTCGGCGGTTCGCCGCCTTTATCGAAGCCATCAACGAATAAGTGCCCGGAGCATGGTGTTGCAGGTCATCCTGAACGGTAGGCAGCCGCGTTTGCCCCCGTCTCTCTTTTTGGAGCACCAAATCAAAGAACTGGCGAGGCCCGCCAGCCAGGATTTCGGTGGGCCGCTCTCGCCGCCAGCGTGCCAGGCTTTGTAAGTTGGTCCGGCTCGGCCCCCCTCCGTGATTGCCCACTCCGAAGAAGCCGAGGCGCGGCTCGTCGCCTGCCTCGGTGACATCGACGAGCAGCCTTTGGATCACGGGGTCGAGTTCACCGGCGTCACTGCTGTAGGAAAAAGGAATCTGGTAGGCGAGAACCCGGCTGCCATCGTCGCTCTGCCACCAAAAGAGACGGCCTGGCAGGTTTTTTTCGTGCTGGCCAGGCCGCATGAAAACGTAAGCATCCATTCCGCCCAATTGTAGGAGCTGCGGTAGCATTCCATTGTGTCCGAACGAGTCTGGATTGAACCCAACCGTCGCCGTTTGGCCGAATCGTGACTGGAAATACCGCTGAGCGTACAAGATGTGCCGGGCAAATGATTCGCCCGAGGGGGCGTTGCAGTCCGGCTCCACCCACATCCCGCCTACCAGCTGCCAGCGGCCGCGCTGGACAAACTCTTTGAGTAGCTGGAAGCCGATCGGGTCCGACTCCTCGAACCACCGGTAGAAAGCTGCAGACGAGGCAACAAACACAAGATCTTCTGATTCGGAGAGTAGCTGCAAAAGAGAACGAAACGTAGATCTTACCTCGTCAAATCCTTCGGTCCATACCCACAACCAGACTGGATCTATATGTGCGTGACCCACCATGAAAAGCTTGATTTCCGACAACGGTCACTCCTCCCCGTCCTCCGTCGCCTGTCCCCTGTCTTGTTGAGGATGCCGTCCGCCGCAAGTGCCACGCGTTCTCGCCCGTCTATCGATGGCCAGGTGCTCTTCAACTCTCACCCGGGTTTCTCTTTGCAAGCCCCCAGCACAGCTGGGGAAACGAGAAGGACAGGGCAGACAAAACGACCGGTGCTACGGGTCGTCCTGCGCCCCTCCCCTGTCCAGCCTGGTTTTCATATTCGCAGCTGGCGATGGCTATCCTGCCCACCAGCGGAGATTTTTTTACTGCAGGAATATATTTGACCCCCCAGGTCGCCCGTTCAACGACTGAAACCGCCATCGCTATCGATCCCGCCTCATCCGCAACAAGGCGTCGAAACTTGGCAGGCCAATTCCCGTTTGAGAGCGGTGAGGTAGCGGCCTTCTACCTCAGCGGTCTCCCAAGGGTCATGCCGGCCACCATGGTCAGGATGCTCAATAGAGACGTACCCGTCGAAGCCAAATCCCATCAGCCGCCTAAGGAACCGCGGATAGTTCAATTCACCGTCGGCGAGGAACGTGAGCTCTATTCGGCCCGACCGAACCACCCAGTTGTGAGCGTGCACGTGAACCGTGTACCTCCCCAGCCGCTCCAAGCTATACCAGGAGGCTTCGCCCTCCAGAGGAACTTGCAGGTTGACCCCCAAGTTCAGCCGGTTGACTCCCTGGAGTAGCCGCAACGTAGAGTCGCTTTGATCCATGAGCGAGCCCCTGTGGCATTCCAAAGCCAGCCGTACTCCGTGGGGAGCAGCAAGATCGCACAGGTGCTGGATTCCCCGGATGGCGGCATCCCATTGCTCTTCGGTAGCATTGGCAGATCCAACGATGCTCTCGCCCCAGAGTTTCCCTGTGAAGACCCGGATCAGCGGGCGTCCGAGAGTAATCGCCCAACGTAGATACCGTTCACCCACCTGTATGCTCTTCTCCCACGACTCCGGGCCGTCGACAAAGTCAAAGTAGGGACATATCTGAGCACAAGACAGCCCGCTGTGCCTCAGCAGGTCGGCCAGGTAGTTAATACCCCTGCGACGGTCTACCTCAGTCAGGAGGTCATCCCAAAACTCGACCCCGTCGTAACCCAGAGCGGCGAGTCGGGGAAGTGCGGTCTCCAGATCGTCGGGGCCAAACACGTAGCAGAAGCCCGCCTTGAACACGCAACGCCCTCCTCTGAGTACCGGGTGCAGGGCCGCGGTAACAGGGCAATATTCAGGATTGGCTAAATCAGGCCGCTACTCCTGCTTTCCCCTGCTTCTCTCCGGTTCTCGTTACGTGCTGTCAAGATGGTCCGGCTTGGACCTGCTTTCGGGCATCCCGGGTATAAGGTACATCTGAGACAGCCGTGAGACTTGCCCATTTCGGAAACGGAGCGGAGGTCGAGGCCTTCTCGCTGCCTCCACGGCGAAGAGCGCTGGCAGTTTACGTACGAGTACGCAACGCAGTTAGTCAGCCGAACCCCATTATCGAACATGCAAAGATCGGGACGATGTTCCGGTGGGGCGTCGGCCTGATCCCTTACAACGACAGGAACCTTAAGGCCAGGTCCACAGGTGTGGCGGTACGCGGGTTTGGCTGGGGTTACTTGATTCCCAAGGGTCTTCCCAACGAGAAGCAAGAAGCTGCTATCACCCGTCAACTCACTGATCCTATCCTGAAGGGGTTGTCAGGTTCATGCTCTGGATCGCTGGCACCACGTGAAGCTGCGAAGAACGTGGCGACGACGGTTCAGAACCAACCGGATGAGTACTGGGCAAAACGGGCTCAGCACCGAACCAATCGCTAATCGACCTCCAGCAAGGTGACGCCAATGCAAACCCGCACGTCCGGTGGTGTGAGAGGAGGGGGGTGAGACGCCCCCTCCTTCCAGATGCCTCTGCAATGCGACAGCATCACTCCATCACTGCTTAGCCCAGTATGCATCCAACATGCGCTGCGCCTCGGCGGCCGCGTCCGCAAGTACCGCTTTAGCACTCCTTTCCCGTGAGAACGCCGGCACCAGCGCCTTTTCAAGCGCTTTCATGATTTGACTGTGCACCGGCGTGACCGGAATCGCTATCTCAGCTTCGAGTTCTGCTAACACGACATTCCAATGTGGGTTGACCGCAAAGTACCCCTCGTGCTTGTTCAATCCCCGAATGGCCGACGGTCGACCCTGCATCATTGGGAACCATCCTGCTCCTTTAACGCTTGTAGTCAACCACCGGATCAGCAAAAACGCCGCCTCCTCCTGGGCAGACGGCCTCTTCTTTTGTGGGATGCCATACCCCCAGCCAAACACGAGGCCTGTAACCCCCGCTGGTTTCGCGTTTGGGTTGCGCGAATTGTACGGGTATAGCGCGACGCCATAATCAAGACGCGGTTCTTGCTTCGATAAAGCCGCAAAAAACGAGACACCTGAGAATCGAATGGCCTCCACTCCTTTATAGAACGCGTCGTTGCCCGGATATGGCCTATAGAAAGCCTGTGCCCGATCAAGCCCTCTGTTGACCTTCTCCGTGTACTCAACCATCCAGTCCAACGTCTCGATGCCCTCGGGTGAATGATATAGTATCCTTCTGGCATCGTCACTAATCATCATGCCCGCGTTGTTGTAGAGCAATGTGACAAATCTGACAGCCGAGGGAGCCAGGTGGCATGCAATGGTCTTAATGCGCCCATCCGGGTAAAAGGTAGTAAGTTTTCTCCCTGCAGTTTCGATGTCTTGCCACGTACGCGGACCGGTCTGAGCATTAAGACCGGCCTCTTCAAAGAGATCTTTATTGTAGAATACTATGCCGCTATTGCCACCAGACGATGGCATGGGTAACGCATATTGCTGACCCTTCCAGTTGAACGCGGTGACATCGGATTTGTAGAAGATATTTAGGTCAATGCCATGTTTTTGGATAAAATGATCCAACGGGAGGAGTGCCCCTTTATCTGCAAGCTCCACTGTTTCTGACTGCGTAATCATGGCCACGTCAGGCATGATTCCGGCAGCAAACTGAGCAAGCAACTTTTCCAGGTGTCCGGTGGTATCTAGAAGGGTTTGCTCCACTGTGATCCAAGGATACTGCTTCTGGAAGTCTTGAATCACTTCTTTCATCCATGGCTCTCGTTCACCGCCCCAGCAGTGCCAGAAGCTTATCGTGACCGGCTGCTGCGAGGTTGTTGCGGCGTAGATCCTAATCTGAGGAAGCGGGGAGAGTAATACCGTAGTTGTTACCGTAGCGACGAGAAGTAGTTCAATGCGCGGGGAGGCCTTGGGCACGTTCTTCAAGAAGAGGTTGTTGACCATGTTCCTTCACCTCTCCAGTAATAGACGCTTTTAGAAGCATCACAGCTCGCCTTCCCTTTAGCTGGATGTTTGCGGACGTATGCTGAAACAGGGAAAAAGGTCAACCGCGCGGCCCGACCGCCTTACCACGGTCGAGCGAGGATATCGCATACATGCGCCTAACCCTCCTCTCCTTGTACTCCGCCCAATGCCTGCCCAAGCTGGTCGTGCCAAATAACCCGTAGCTCGCCCGTTCATCCTTCCGTTCAGACCTTCCGACTTTCGCCGGCTTGTGCTGTCCGGTTCGGGTGCCGAGCTCGCAGCAAGGCAACAGGCACAGCAGGCAGACTCGTTCTTTTTTAGGCTAGCACTCGTGGGAGCATCCTTCTTCACTTCAGCGGTAGTCACCAAACGGAGTGACCGCGGTGTTTCCCAATAAGAGAAGACCCGGGCTCCGGGGCAGGCCACTTCGTTCGGGCATTCGGGCCAGGCCGGTATGTCACCACCGGTTGCGGACCGACGCGGGATCGCCGGAAAAGAAATGACCTGCCCCTAGCGAAAGACACCCACCGCCTATCAGCCGGCCGGCTCGGAGGAAACACTAGGAGCCGGCAGAGCTTCAAGTGGTCACGATCACGGTGACCGCCAGCATGCTGCGCTGGCCCAGGCCGGAGAAAGGATCGAGTTCGCAGGGAACGGGCCAGCCGACTCTCCGGCCGACAAGGCAGTGCTGGGGCTGCTGCAACCCCCAAGGCAAGCCGACCCACCGCAAGAAGAGAAGACGCGGGCGACAGATGCCCCTGCTACTCGGTTCCCGGGCGACTCAGCCGCGCCGCGAGGGTTTTAGCCCAGCTCAGCAAGCGGGCGGCCAGACTCAGGTCACGCTCTAGCGATACTTCTGCCCGGTGCCGGTCAGTGGGGAACTGCCGGACATCGATGCTGCCGACAGTAACCGTCGGCTTGGTCGTAGCAAACCGTCGTGCTGCTTCCTCTTGCGTTGGAGAACCGGCCATGGCCAACCACCCACGGATCAGGTCGCTGCGGCGCTCTCGCCAATTGGCCGCCGCCGCCTCATCTAGCGCTCCGACCTCTTGGTAGAAATCGATCTTGGCCTCCAGGTTAGCAAGGAGGATTGCAGCCGCGCCCTCCGGGTCGGCCAACGGCGAGAGAGATGCCTCGCGGTAAAAGCTCCGTCTCAATGCGTCCCGACGGCTTTCGTCGAAATGAATTGTGGCGTAGAAGGCCTCGCCGGGGATCTTACGTGCATGAACCATGGCTACTTGTCGGACCAATGACTCAGGGCTGTTGGCCCAAACGGCAAGACCCGGGAAGACCAGGAGATCGGTTCCAGCGGCGGCATCAACCTCATTGAGGTATCGTTCAAAAAGCCGCTCGTTACTGGAATAGGCCATGGTTACCACGAAATCCACATACCCTTCATCTAGCCAACGCTCCCAATCCTGCATGGCCGTATGGCGCGCGCGGGCCGTTTCGGGGATCACTGCGGCGGAGAGCAGGACCTCCGGGCGAACCGCCTGCAAGCTGTCGGCCAGTTCCCGAACGAAGCTGGTCACGTTGTCGCGCCGCCACTCATCCAGAAGAGCAGCCTGGGTGCTGCCCGGCGGAAGCGCTTGCAAGTCGATACCGTACTTCTCCCGGAAGGCGGCCAGCGAGGCCGCAGAGTAACCGAAGATGCTACTGGTGCTCTCTGGATAACGAATATAATCTAGATGAAGGCCGTCGACAGCGTAACGGGTGATGATCTCCAAGAATAGGCGCTTTAAGTAGGCCCGCACCTCCGGATGCGCGGGGCTGAGCCATGACGACCCGGAAGGCGGGGCAAAAAGCTCGCCGCGTTGCGAAACCTCGCGCCAGTCCGGGTGGTCGTTGAGAATCGCCGGTGTTTTTTCCTGTGTACCGACCTGGAAGACGGACACGCACGGGTGTACTTGCATCCCGCGGGCATGAGCCTCTTCTACCAGTACCCGGAGTGGATCCTCGCTCCAGCAGGCTATGGCCGGATCGCGGTAGCCGACTTCGGTCCAGAATAGGCAGAGCCCCTCCAGCACCACTCTGGGGAAGAGCGTGTTTATTCCCATGGACTCCAGCTGGTCAAGTAGGTAGCAGACACCATTGCGCCCCCCCAGGCTCGCCAAATGGCCTGCAGGTATCCAGACCGCACATACCCCTACCGGCCGGACTTCATGTGTCAGACTAACTACCAAGGCGGACCGGCATCTCGCCTCTGTAGCCAGGGAGCGGGCCTCTGCCGGTCGCCCGGCGTCCAGCTTGGCTTGGGCCTGAGCCAGAAGTTCCCGGGCCTCGGCAAGACCTTGATCGATCTGCTCGTACGGCACGAATGCAAGGTTCTCACGGGCGGCCTGAAGTGCTTGTTCTGCTTCGGCCACAGCCGCTCGGGCAGAGTTGATCTCCTGGCGGGCCTCCATGCCCAAAGCGTTACGGACGGTGTTGGCCAGCAACATCCGGGCCCGGGTTCGGGCAGCTTCCTGCCAAGCCTGTTCAAAAGCCAGTTGAGCAGTGTCGACGGCGAACACGGTACCCGCGGTGACGGTGCCGGCCGTTTCGGGGCCGATCCCTCCTTCCTCTCCGTGACCCGCAGAGGCGGCAGCCAAGAGGTTATAGCCTATGTAAAGCGCTTGCGGTGCGGCGACGACTGCTGCGTTGCGATCCTGGGGGGCGGGACGGCTTATCCGGTCAGATGCGAGCCAACTAGCCATGGCTACGCCTTTACTTGTGGGCCCTGCCAACATGACAGGATCGGTGGTTACTACAGGCACAAGAGACGGGAGGCCAGCGAAAAGAGCCGCGCCCTCCAGCGTGGCCTCCAGATATGCAAAGGAGGCCGCTCCACCGTCATCCACGGGATCCTGAGCACGGGGAGCGGGAGCTAACCCGAAGGTACGGACACATAGAACCTGTTCCAAAGCGTTGTGTTCTCGCAACTGGCCGGATTCGTCATACGCTCCGGTTTCCCAAAATGCTAGAACCCGGCCTCCGCGTTCAGTAAAACGTTGAACTGCCTCAGCCTCCTTTCCGGTTATCACCGGGTTCGTCGGAAAGATAAGGAGCACGCAGTCTCCCAGATGTCCAGCCGCAAGCTCTTCATCATCAACATACCCATAGGCAACACCCTCCTGTTGTAGCGTCTCGGTCAGCACGCGGATCCAGGTCGCCCAGCGAGTCGGCCCGTACCACTCGGCAGCCCGGCCGCTGTTGACGATGCCAACCAAAGGCGCATCAGCTCCGGCCATTACCAACCGCGGCCGGTAAACCGTGAACAGTAGCAGAGCAAGGATTAATAGGCGCATCGCTGTCTTGGTCATCCATCATCAGCTCCTATGAACGGCGTCTGTGACCTGGGGTTGCTCCGTCCCAGAGTCAACCTGCGCCGCTTCTGCACTCGCCTTTTCCATGTCTCCTTTTCTAGTCTTTGGCGAACCCCGAGTCTTCTCTTATTAGGAACCTCCGCGGTCGACCTTTCTGACTTGATTGCCGCCAAAGCAAAGCAGAATACTCCCGCGAGTGATATCGTGGAGACGGGGCGAGGTTGCCTCACTCGTGTTGCCTCGCTGCCAACCCAGCCCCCGAACCGGGGCGGAACAAGCCAAAGAAGGTCGGAAGATCCAACCGAAAGGACGAACTGGCGAACCATGGGTTACCCGATACGAGCAGGCTTGGCAGGAATTGGTGGGTACGGAGTCACCCACGCACGCGCGTTGGAAACGCTGGAGCAGGAAGGGAAAGTCCGGTTCGTGGCCGCGGCCGACCCCCGCCTCGACGCCAATCGAGAGATGGTCTCCCGCCTGCGGCAGGCGGGCGTCCGCGTTACGGATGACTGGCAGGCTCTCTTGGAAGAAGAGATCGACCTGCTGCTGATCGCCGCCCCGATTCATCTCCACGCCGAGATGGCCGTGGCTGCGCTTCGCCGCGGAATTCACGTCTTCTGCGAAAAACCCGCCGCCGTGACTATCCAGGACGTCGAGGCCATCTGCCAGGCCGAACGAGAAAGCGGAAAGAAGGTCGGGGTTGGCTTCCAGTATCTCACTGGTGAACTGCTGCCCGTTGCTGCTCAGTTGCTGGCCGGCGGACGCCTGGGAAAGGTCAAGCGGATCGTGGCCGTGGGCCTTTGGCAGCGAGGAGCCCGTTACTTCTCTCGCAACTCCTGGGCGGGGAAGCGGCGGGTCGACGGGCGATGGGTACTGGACGGTCCTATGAATAATGCCCTCATTCACCAGCTCAACAACGCTCTCTACCTGGCCGGTGCCATTGACTCGGGATGCTCACCCGTTTTAGGCCAGCCTGTCACTATTGCTTCGCCCGCAGAAGTGCGGGCAGAGCTGTATCGGGCCTCCCCTTGGACTGAAATGGAGGACACCGCCACGCTTTTCCTGCGAACCGAGGAAGGTACCGCTGTATATTTCCTGGCCAGCTATTGCAGTCCCCGGTCTGAACCGGTTTGGATCGTGGTCCAGGGAGAACGGGGAAGGCTGACCTGGTCCGAAAAGCAGCTGGAAATCGAGGAGGTCGGGGGCCGCCGGGAAACCCGAGTCGGTCAACCCGGCGCTACCTCCATTTTGATACGCAATATGGTGGACGTGGCAGCGGGCCTGATCCCAAGCCCGCTCGTCCCGGTGGCCGAGTCCCGGAAGTTGGTCCGGGCCACTAATGGCGCCTATCTTTCGACCGAACTCATCCATCCGATCGATGCCCGGTTCACCCAGGTCGTTGAGCCCCCTCCAGACCAGCCGCAGGCAGAGCGCCTGGTGGTGCTACCCGGCCTGAATGAACTCTTCCGTTCGCTGGCGTCTGCTGGTAACCTGCCCTCCGATACCGGTGTCCCTTGGTCGGTTAGCACCCGTTTGGTCTCGGTGAGGGGGCTAACCCGCTTTGAGTGGTGATCGACGCCATGGTCTCCTCCAGCCGTCGTAGGATCTCATCGAGTACTACTCGATCCGAGGTAGGTCGGCGGGGGCTGGCCGGGTGAGTCTCCTCAGTTCTGATCTGCCCCCGCAAGTACAGGAATTGCGCAGCGCTATGCTTGTAGGCAGGGGTCGGGCGGCGGAACGCGAACTGACCCAGGTATTGCAGCAGGTCGTTCAGCTCGTAGAACGAAGCGTCCCCTTGCTCCCAAAGCGCGTCCCGCAAAGCAAAGGCATCGGGAGCAAAAGTGGACAATCCCAGGAGGTAATCACTGCCGTATACGACCATGTCGATGGCGAGGTCGTTACCGGTGTAGATCCGGAAGTCGGGCCGCACTTCGTCCCGCAAGGCCAGCCGCCTCCACTCGGTCTCCCGGCGCAGCGACGAATGCTTGAGGCCCACGAACTCTGGGGTCTCGACGATCCCCCGGACCAGATCGTCACCGAAGATAAAGCCGAACGAAGCGAAGGCAGCTCCCAGTTCGAACGCCAGGAGCGGCCCTCCACAGGACCGGGCAACCGCCCGGTATACCGAAAGCTTTTCTCTGTCATCCAGGGCTTTCAGCCGGGAACACGGAAAAAGGATGGGTCTGCCGCCATACTTGCGGACCTCTTCAACTTGCCGGCCATAGGCGCCGGCCAGGTCACCCGTATCACCCTCCACAAACGCCCCGGCAATGAACACCTGCCCGCGAGTTACCTGTTGGGCGATCGACAGAACCTGCCGGCGTTCGCCAGCTGTCAGGAGATTGACGTAACCGGTGTCCATGTTGACTGCCGGGGTGAGACCGGCCTGCAGGGTTCGTTCCACGTGGGCGGCGAAGCCCTCCCAGTCCGGCCTTCCCTCCGATCGGAAAGGAAGAAGGACAGCCGAGATCCCGTGGATTCGGCGTCGGAGAACGACGCGAGTATGCAAGGTCTCAGTGGTGAAATCGGTAGAACCTCTCATGTCTGCTCGTCCTTGTTCTGGCGGGCAAGCGCGGCCGGCTCCCCGGCTGGGACTGCCTGGCCGGAAGACCGCAATCGCCCCGCCTGCTCCTCGGCCCAATGGGCTACGACACCGGCCGGAGCATAGACGAACACCATCACCATCTCTGTGTCCCCTGTATTGCGAAGCTCGTGGGGCGCCCCCGAGGGAATGTGAACCGCGGTCACCGGCTCGACAGGTTCTACCTCTCCCCCAACCCGCATCATTCCACGGCCAGAGAGCACGAGATAGACTTCCTCCTGCTCATGAGCATGTAGGGGGACGGCCCCACCGGGGTGTACGGTGACGTACCCGAGAACAAACCGTTCTGCAGACACCGGGCTTCCCGGTCCGACCAGTACCCGGGTCCGGCGGCCGGCCGGAAATTCCTGGCCGGGGATATCCACCAACCGGATTTGCTCCATCTCTCGTCCCTTCCCTTTGCCGCTACGTTATGCCTCTGGTTGTACCCCCCGGTCGACTCCCCCCCACCTGAAGGCTATACCTTCCGCCATTAGCGACCGAACGGAGAGACTTCCCGCGACACTGAGCGGAGGCATAAGCCCGCTCGATCAGCTGCTGGGTACGCACCGCATCACTCCAGTCCGGGCGAACCGGCTGCCCTGTCAACACGCCTGCCAGGAACTGCCCGAGCTGCACTTCGAACGGATCGACCGGCACGAGGGGGATGTCCATCCAACCCGCCATCGCGTCCGGCTGGACGGCAGTAGGGTCGTATCGAAACAGCGGGGTTTGCTCTGCACGTTGGATCTTGAGCTGGTGAAAGCTGACCAGGAGGCTCCCTTGCTCGCCATCGATCTCAAAAAACGGAACTTCTTCATGTTTACGTCGCACCCAGCTGGCAAACAGGTCGCCAATCGCACCACTTTCAAACTCTACCAGGACTGCCGCGGCGTCCTCGACCTCAGACCGGAATGGCCGCCCATTCTCGTCCTCACGCTCGGGAAAATACGTGCCGGTTACGCAGTGAACATCCGCAATCGGCCCGATGAGGTCGCTCAGCAGGTCAAAAAAGTGAGCCATCATGTCATGAACAATCCCACCGCCGGCCTGCTCCCTGTCATAGAACCAGGCAGGTCGATTCTCCAGCCGCTTGGGAACGAAGTACCCGAATACGCCGCGTACGTGAAAGATCCGCCCCAACTCGCCGGCCCGGATAATCTCCCGTGCTCTGACCAGCCCTGGCTCAAAGCGCATGTTCTGCACGATCCCATGATGGACTCCGCGGGAGCAGGCCAGCTGTAGGAGCGTCTCCGCCTCCTCCAACCGGTTGGTAAGCGGCTTCTCTGTAAATACATGCCATCCCCGGTCGATCGCCTGAGCCAATACCGGAAAGTGTAAGGAGTTAACCAGACAACAGTCGACCACCTGGACCTCGGGGTCCCGCCACAGCGACTCCAGATTCGTATACGTTCGTTGAACCGGAAACGCTCGAGCCAGCTGCTCCACCTTGGCCGGGTCGCGGCCATAAAGCACGATTTGCAAACCGGTATCTCGCCCCGGGGGTGTACCGGGCAAGCCCTTCGCCTTCAAGGCGGTGAGGGCTTTGAGATGGATTTGGGCCATCCGGCCCGTGCCCAATACGGCTACAGTAAGCGACGAGGTACCCGTCAAGGGCGTCACGACGTCTACCCCTTCTGCCAGGTTGTGATTGGTTGCGAGGCAGAGGACCGGCGCGGTCTCTGCGCCAAATAGACATTACATGGTCGATTTCGGCGGGTCTTGTACGAAGCGGCAACCGCCTTGTCAATTTCGGAAACTGCAGTTTCGTTCCGGGAACAGCGTAGATCAACGCCTAAACCCAACGCTTCTTTCCGGGAAGGAACGGCGCCTTCGTTCCAGAATACCAGAATGTATTCCGATCTCTATCAACAACTAGCCGCAAGGAGAGGAGCGAACCAGATGGCCGCTTCTCAGCTGCGAGCGGAAGCTATCGCTATTCCCAAGCGGCGTCCCGACTTACCTTCGTCAGGCATACTCTGTTACGAAAACCGGCACGACGTCGGCGTTGCCAGCTCTACGCTGCACACCCACGACGTTCCGGAAATATTGTACATTCTGGAAGGAACTGGGCTGGCCGTACGAGAAACCCAGGGGGGCGGGCGGCGGCAGGAGGCGATTACCACTAACACGGTGATCCTCATCCCCCCCGGTATGCACCACCAACTGGTCGATCAACCTGATAAGTGGATGACCGTTTTCGTCCTGGCATTCCGGCCCGAAGTTTGTCTTCTGCCGACCGACATGGTGCGCGCGATTTGGGAGGAGCCTTTGGTTCTGCTCCCAGACCAGTCTCTTTTGCAGGTCATCCGGTCGCTCCCTCGCCGCATGCTTTATGAGCAAAGTCACTCCCTGTACGGAGCCGACGTTGTCCTTCGGCTCCTCCTCAACGAACTGCTCGTCCACCTCGTTCGTTGGAAGGCGAGACGAGAGGCGACCACAACTGCGAAGGACAGCAATACGGCTCGGGTGGCCAAAGTAAAACAGTTCCTGGACGAGCACTACTTCGAGCCCGTGACCCTTTCGCAGGTGGCGCAGATAACCAATGTTAGCGCCCGCCGCCTTCGCACCCTTTTCAAGGAAGCCACTGGCCTGACCATGGCCGAATACCTAAACCGGATACGCATCGAGCGAGCTAAAGAACTCCTTTTGACGACAGACATGTCCATTACGTCGATCTGTTTCGAAGTCGGCTATGAAAACTTGTCTCATTTCTATCGTGTCTTTAAGGGCCATACCGGACTGACTCCCGGAGCGTTTCGCAGGTGTACGGTCGATGCAGGGCCGTGACGTTGTCCCGGGTTTGCCCTGTCAGTGCTCTGTCACCGTTCCGCGTGGCCTCATGTCTCATCTCCTAGTCTTCCTGGTCGTCGTCATCGTCGTCGTTATCTTCTTCGACATCTTCTGCCTCGTCGTCATCCCGGGCCTCCGTGGGCCGCCGCGAGCCGACCACCTGGTAGCGCCGCATCATCTCGTGGTCCTCGTGTTCAAGGATGTGGCAATGCCAGACGAAATCTCCGGGATAATCACCGAACCGGGCGATCAGCCGCGTCACCTGGCCCGGGTTGGCGCGCATGGTATCTTTTGGCCCTGCTTCCGTGGCTTCGGGTGGGCTGGCCGGGCCGGTGAATACCAGTTCACCGGTATCTACGAATCTCGATACGTCGAAAGGCTGGCGGTCGAGAATCAGGAAGCGTACGAGGTGCAGGTGGATCGGGTGGCTGTCTTCTGTGGTGTTTATGACCCGCCAGATCTCAACGGTGTTCAGCCGGGGTGCTTCCGTGACCGAATCTCCCCACCGGAGCGGGGATGGACGGCCGGAGAGGCCCCTGGAACCGAGCAGCGGGAGCACCCTTCCCTGGTGGTCTACCCGTTCATTCAACGTCACATCTCGAGTGCGTACCGCCTGGCAGGGATCGAGAACGAGGCTGCGCGGAAGCTTGCTGGGTATATGACTCCGGTCCGGTCCGGACAGGGGTAGCACTACCCGGAACTGAATTACCTCGGACGTGTGCTCATCCGGCGGTTCTCCTCCCGGGTACGGGGCCGGGGCAGTGTTTCGGAGAGTGAAGGTCGCACCCTCCATTCCGGTGAAATCAACGATGACATCGGCTCGTTCAGCCGGAGCGAGCAGGAGGCTGGTGGTGCTCACCGGTCGCCGCAGGAAGCCGCCATCCACCCCGATCTGAACCACCGGCAGAACCGGTTCGAACTGCAGATCGTAGAATCGGGCGTTGGAACCGTTCAGGAAGCGCAAGCGATAGCGGCGGGGTTCAACGTTGAGGAAGGGCCAGACCTTTCCGTTGACCAGGATCGTGTTGCCGAAGAACTCGGGTACGATCTCTTGCGGGTAGAAGAGCGAGCCGTCGCTGTTAAACGTACGGTCTTGGATGACCAGGGGTATCTCGAAGGAACCGGAGGGTAGGCCCAACTGGCGTTCTGCTTCGGAGCGGATGAGGTAGAATCCGGCAAGGCCCGCATAAACGTTGAGCCGCGTTATCCCCACGGCGTGGTCGTGATACCAAAGGGTGGTGGACGGCTGGCGATTCGGGTACTCAAATACGTTGGTGGTAAAACTTGGTCCGGCTTCCGCCAGGCCCGGCGCGAACCAGGCTTCGGGATGCCCGTCGAACTCCGGGGGAACGTTGCCTCCGTGCAAGTGAACCACTGTCCGCACCTGCGGGCGGAAGGCTTCAGCACCATGTACGGAGGTATCCACGGGGAGCAGGTGCGCGGAGGGAAGCTCGTTCAGGTATTGAACCCTTATTGGGCGCCCGCGTCTCACCTCGAAGGTGGGGCCGGGGTAACGCCCTTCGTAACCCCATACCGTGGTCGGGGGAAAATCCCGGTGCAGTTGCTGCTGCACCTGTAGCATGCGAACCCGGAATAACGGCCTGCCGCGCTCCCAGCCCGCGGGCTGCAGGACTTCCGGAATCGGCAACGGATCGACAAACTTGGGAACGGTACCCGGAACAGCCGGATTTACCATGCGGGATCACTCCTTGAAAAGCCGAGTCACCCCCAGCCTATGAATGATCCCCCGCCGTAGCCATGCGATCCGGCACCCATTCCCCCTGCCTTGCGTGCCTAGCCGGCCTTGTGTGGAGCACCCCGTTGCGCAATAGAGCCCTCGGGCGGCCTCCTCGCACTCTTTGCAGCTGCCTCCCGGCATCTCAGTTACCTACGGCTCCATGCCTCTGCCTCAGTGAGAACAGTATCTCGCCCAGCAAAGCTATGAGGGTACTCCCCCCCCCCCGGTGCACTAATATTTTCCATCTCTTCCAGCGGAATCCCCAGAAACGCCTCCACTACACGCGGGTCAAACTGCCGACCGGCGCACCGTCGCAGTTCCTCCCGGGCCTGCTCAACCCGGAGAGCCTCGCGGTACGGCCTAGCCGACGTCATCGCATCGTAAGCATCCGCCACCCGGATGATCCGCGCCAGAAGGGGGATCTCCTCCCCTATCAGGCCCGCAGGATAACCACCGCCGCCGTAGTCTTCGTGGTGGTGCCGCACTGCCTCAATTACCGCCGTCGGGAACCTCGCCGGTTCCAAAATCCTGGCCCCGACCACCGGGTGCAACTGCATCTCCTTCCTCTCTTCTTCATCAAGCCGTCCCGGCTTCAGCAAAATGTCTTCCCGCACACCGATCTTACCCAGATCGTGCAACAGCCCCGCCAGGTATACCTGCTCCTGCTCTTCGGCACCAAGCCCCAGCACGCGGGCGCAGGCCTGTGCCCATCGCGCCACCCGCACGGAATGCCCTCGCGTGTAAACATCCTTGGCTTCCAGCGCCGCTGCCAGCGCCTGCACGGCACTCAAATAGTACTCCCGCAGCGACGAATACAGACGGGCATTCTGCAGTGCCAATCCCGTCTGGCTCGCAACAATCCCCAGATACCCGACTTCTTCCTCAGTCCACCGCCGCGGAACCGACGAGTAAATCTTCAGTGTCCCCAGAACCTTTCCGCCTGCCCGCACTGGCACCACGGCCAATGCACGTATTTCGGCTGAGTAGTATGGCAGATGCAGGCCCGACTCGCTGCCGGCCAGGTCTTCCACTACCACGGGCTCCCCCGTCTCCAGCACCTTCCCCAGCACGGTACCCTCGGGCCGCACGCGGCCGGCCCTGGCCTGCAGTTCCGCACCCATGCCAAGACTGCCCGTCAGCACCAGCTCGCCGGTTTCCTCATCAAGCAGCCGCAGGATACACCGCTCCGCTCCCAAGACATCCCTGACGCTAGCCAGAGCCGACTCCACCACCACATCCACGTCCAGGCTGCTCGAGACCACCCGCCCCACTTCGATCAACCGCTCCAGCATGGCCGCCCTTAACTTGAGCTCACGGAAAAGGCGGGCATTCTCAAGCGCCAGCACCAGGCTCGTGCCCAGCGTGGTCAGAAACGCGGTCTCGTCTTCGGCAAATTCCGCTCCCTCCGGCCTGCCGGCTGCGGTCAGCACGCCCCTCACTCTGCCCCCAAACGTTAGGGGTATCGCTACGGCCGGCCGCCTTTCTTCCAGCGTCCTACCTCCGGGCCGGCTATTAAAGTGAACAGCACGCGTCTCTCGCTCAACAGCCGCGACCACTTCGCCCGACGGCACGACGCGAAACTCCTCACTGGATTCCGCGGTAGCCGCCACCTCCGAGGCCGCAACCCCAGGAGTATCGGAAAGCATCACCACCGACCCGCTGGTGGCACCAGTTAATTCCAGCACCACTCCGAGTGCCCTCTGTGCGACCTCGGTCACGTCAAGGCTGCCGGAAACGGTCCGGCTGAACTCGAACAAAGCGGCAAGCTGGTCCGCCTTCCTGCCCAGTTCTTCTTTGGCATGGAGCAACTGAGCCACCGTCTCCGTTACCTTTCGCACTACCGCCGTCACCGTCCGGAGTCGCTCTTCCGTCCAGAGCGGCACCGCCCCGGCCGCCTCAAGAAGCCTTTTCAGATCAATGCCCGTCTCCCGGGCCAACCGCGTCACCGCTTCCCGCGCGAGCGGCCGTAGAGCCACGTTGCCGCCAATCACCACCGCTACCGTTTCTCCGGCTACCTGCAGGGGAACCGCCACATGTACCAACCCGGCATGGCAGGTGTGAAGAACCTCCTCCCCCGACACCGCAGCAGCCCTTACCGAGGCCACACGCGAAGCTGCGCACCTCGCCCGCGCTTCCGGGCTGCTGTCGAGCAGGGCGCAGAAAGAGCAGAGGTTGGACGGCTGAGTCAGCGGGCGCCCGTCCGGGTAGGCAACCATTGCCGCCAACCCCAGGGCGCGGCTCATGCTCTCTTGAAGGTCGTGTAAACCTACCTGCTTGAGCTCTTCATAAAAAACGGACTTATCCTTCAGCATGCCCGGCTCTGAGCGCTCGAGCACTCCTTCTCGCCGGCCGCCGCTCCTTGGGACCTGCCGTCACTGTGACCCAGCCCCAGGGGTTGCTCTGCCACCCGCCGCTCCGTGTCAGTCTCCGAAAGACACGGCTTGGAGGATCCCGCCTGGGCGAAACGCTGCGCACAAGGAATTTCCTGGTCTGAATCCACCCCCGACGGGGCATCCGGGTTCGGCCGCGTCCGGCCCTTCAACTCCTTTGCACGGTAAAGCCGCCGGTCGGCCGCCTGCAGAAGCTCCTCGCACGTGGCACCGTCCGCAGGCCACCCGGCAACTCCACCCGACAGGCCGGTGGCGACTCCCATATCCCGGCTCACTCCTGCCACAGCCTCCTCAAGCCGCCGCATGACATGCTCACCCTCCTCCCGGCCACCCGGTACCACGACGGCGAATTCATCCCCACCGTATCTGGCCACCGCATCTCCCCGCCGGACGGCACAGCGCATCGTCTCCGCCACCCGCTTGAGCACCTCGTCCCCGAACAGGTGGCCATGTTTGTCGTTCACTGCCTTGAACCCGTCCAGATCGACCAGTACCACCGCAAACTCTCGTCCTTCCGCGGCCAGATCCCCCACCAGCTTGTACAACGACCGCCGGTTGAGCAACCCCGTCAGCGGGTCGCGCTGGGCCAGCTGCATAAGCTCGTCCTGCTGCGCCGCTACATGCCCCACCACCAGGGATACAGCGCACGCCTCAAACCACATGAGCCCGGCAACCACAGCAGGTCCCAGCAGGTGCGAGGCGGAAAAACCCTCCCTCAGCGAAGCCACACAGATAACAGCCAACGCCAGAGAATTGACCGCCGCCGACAGGTAGGCAGCCCGCGGTCCCGACCTGAAACCGTAAGTAAACACCGGAACCAGGAATAGGAAAACCAGCGGACCATCGGCGCCACCCGTGGCCACCACAAGGCCGCTTATCGCTCCGAGGCCGAACAGCATCGAGGCGAGTTCCACCAGCCTCTTGCGCTGCGGGCGGCACGCCAGCCCAGCAGTATTCGCTACAATGAAGCCCGCCGCGAATAAACCGAGCAGCACAAGAAGCAACGGCTTGTGCTGCGGTACGGATACCAGGACAATAAGAACCATGCCCACGCCGAGACCGATCCTGAGGCGGCCGAGGGCACGCCAGACACCCTCCGACGGTTTCTTCCAATGCGAATCTATCACGTGCGTCTCTCAACCCTCTTTCGTGCTGCGGTTGCATTTTACCATACTGTCCGGGTTCTGGTGCACGCCGGCTCCCCGCATCAGGCCGGCCCTGGCCGGTAGTTCGCCGGTCGCCCCTTTCCTGGCTGGGAGGGTTTGCCCTGCCGCATTTTCGCTTTCCGTCAGTGGAGGCCCGCACCGACCCGCCAGTAATAGATAGCGGTGAGCAACAAGGGTGTGCCCACGTCTACCGCTGCACGCAGATACCAGGCCATCCCTCGGGATGGCGTTTTCTGGGCGTTACTCTCTCTGCCTGCCACCCCCGCTCCCAAGGCGGGCTTGCGCCGTCTCTCCACAATCGCCAGCCCTGCCAGCCCGACCGCTCCAAGCAGCATTCCCACTAGGCTGGCCCATTGGCCGTCTGAGAAGAAACCGACCATAGTGCTGTTACGGAAGAACTCGACCCAGAACCGTCCAAAAGAGGCCAGTAACAGGTAAAGGAAAAGGAGAGTACCTGCGGGTGCGGGGCGGCCTGCGGAACGACGGCTTAAGAAAACAAAGATAACCCAGTCGACCAACAACTCGTAGACCTGCTGGGGATGAACCCGCTGGCCGTTCACCAAAACGGCCCAGGGCAGAGTCGAAGATTTACCGAAGATATCGCAACCAACACGCCCGATGGCCTGGCCCAGGGCAAGGGCGGGAGCCACCAGATCCGCCGCGTGCAGAAAAGATACTCCGTGCCGGCGCGTTGCCACCCACACGCCGATCGCCCCGCCTATCAACCCTCCATGCCAGGCGAGACCGCCCTGTTGAAGCTGGAGGATCCGTTCGGGATTGGCTGCATAGGTCGGCCATTCGAGCACCACGTGAACTGCCCGAGCTCCAATAACACCGCCACCAGTCGCCCAGAGCGCCAGGTCATATACGAAGTCAGAGGAGATTCCCCTTCGAGCAGCAGCCTTCGCAACCCAGAGAAAAGCAGCGAGGAGCCCCGCCACGAAGGCCAGTCCATAAAACGTTAGGTGAAAAGGTCCGACAGACATATGCGATTCCCCGTCTCGCTCCAGTTTTCCCTCTAGCGACGGCACTCCAAGCGGCCATCTCAGTGGCAGGCACTCCTGGTCCTCTTCCCCGCCCCTGGCGCGCCATACCGCTGCAGGTCGCCGCCCCCGGTGACAACGAAGAGACGACCCCTCATACTGCGGATTTGGTAGAGCATAAAAACGATCCCGCCAAGGTTCATCGCCAATCCCACAAGGGCCAATGGCGTTTTGATCTCGTTCAGGAAGACGGCCCCGGCTGAGAGCCCCAGGATAGGGAGCACATCCGCCAGGTGGTGGGCGCAACAGGCTAACATGGCCGTCGCGCTAACCCCCGTGCTGCCGGCGGTCACCGCCGAATGCAGCCGCCGCGATTGATGCAGCCGCCGCAGATGACTGAAGAGTCCTACCTGAACACCGAACCCTACCGTTACCGGTAGAACGAACCAGGAGTCGTCCTTGAATTGCTGGAAAGCGTGTCCGGCATCTTGGGCTAGAGCGATGACTCCCAGGTAGAAGGCGAGCAACGCTACGCTTCCCAGGACTCCAGCCCTTGCCGGGCCAGCTGTTACCATGATAGTACTCGGCTCCTTTCGCCGCCCCGCTGCTGAGCCCCCGACTCGCTTGCGGCTACTTCGTCTTGGTCTCTTCCGCCTTCGCCGCTCGCTCCGAACCGGCGGCTAGCAGCTTCCACCGGAAAAGCCGCTCCGGCACCCCACCCACATCCTGGATCACCAATTCCAGCCTATCGCTGTTAGCAAGAAACCCTTCCGGAATCTCAAACGCCAGCTGGCCACTTACGTGGTGACCGCCCGTAGGGGCCTTCCATGACTTGGGATGGAGCTCTTCCCCCCGGTCGTTGCGTAGGGCCGCAAGACGCGTCAGGTCGTAGTTCAACTCGACGGTATGGGTATTCATCGCTACCTGGAGAGTGAGAATCTCCGTATCATTTTGTTCGACAGTACGACCGTCCCAGCGGACCTCCACGGCAACCTGCCCGGCTTCGGAAATCTGGGTTCCACCAACGCCTGCTACCTTGCCTGCCTGCAAAGCGGTAGTATTGGCCTTCCCGGACTGCGTTGTATCCGCGCTGCCTGCGATGGCACCTACCTCGCTACTTGGCCAATTCTTCCAAACAGCAAGTCCGCCTGCCACTAGAACTGCTCCTACCAGAATGACCCGGGCCAGCTGGCTCGCCAGGCGCCTTTCCTTCCGCACAGGCCTCTCCCCCGTTCACTGGATATCATTCTTATCATTTGGAGTGTGCACCATCTGCCTGAAGAGAAACTGAGACGAACCTGAGAGCAAGCTTAAAACGTGTGGGCCGGTGCCAGACCGCCTATGACATAGCCAGACAGTTTATTATCAGCAATCTCTCAGCTCTTCCTCAGGCTCTTCTCAGGAACGCGCGATACCCTGGCCTCAGAAAGAAACTCGCAGGAGGTGGGTTAATTGGCGCAGGACCCCGTTTGCGGTATGCAAGTCAAGGAAGATCGGGCCGCTGCCAGAACCCAGCACATGGGCCAGACCTACTACTTTTGTTCAACGGCCTGCAAGGCTGAGTTCGAAAAGAACCCCGGCAAGTATGTCAAGCAACACCAAGGCCACGAAGGCCATCAGCACAGCCACCGATAGGCGACTGCTCACTCCGAGTGACCCGGGAGGCCACTGCGGCCTCCCGGCGTCACGGCTGCCGATGAATAGCGACTGCTGACGGAGGGTTTCGCCTTGGGGGAGTCGATTCATCCACAGTACGGGCTCTGGCCGCTGGTCGGGCTCAACCTGGCGTTGTTCGTGGGGTTTGCTATCGGTTTCTTCCGGCCCCGTACCCGCACGGACTGGCGGACGCTGGGAGCGTTTGCCGCATTTTTGCTCGCCTTGTTTACCGAAATGTACGGCTTCCCGCTGACGTTATACCTGTTATGGTCGTGGTTCGGAAATCGCTTGCCTGGCCTCGATCCGTTATCTCACAATGCCGGTCATTTGTGGCAGGTTCTGTTGGGCTGGAAGGGCGACCCACACCTGAACGTTTTTCACTTCACGAGTGACTTACTGATCATTGGCGGCTTTGCCCTCCTTGCAGCCAGTTGGAAGGTGCTACACCGGGCCGTCCGGGAAGGGCACCTTGCCACGTCCGGGCCGTACCGCTGGATACGGCACCCTCAATATGCAGGGTTTATGGTGGTCATGGTCGGCTTTCTGGTGCAGTGGCCGACCTTCGCCACACTCTTGATGTTCCCAGTACTAGTACTTATGTACGTTAGGCTGGCGCGGCGAGAGGAACAGTCCCTGAAGGAACAGTTTGGCGCCGTATACGATCGATACGCGGACAGTACCCCCGCTTTCATCCCCGGGTGGGCTTCACTCGTGCAGATCTGGCGCTCGCGCGGTCCCAAGGAGAGTTAGATCTGGCGATTGACAACCGGCCTGCCCCCAACCGGGTAGCGGTACGGTTCTCTCATGGGCGAAGGGATGTCCCTACGGGTCACCCTCCTAAGAGAGCGCTGAACTAACAGCCCAGTGGACGGCCGACGGAGCCATTTGGTAAGCACTGGCGATGATTAGCCTTGGATCACGCACTCACCTATCCAGTCATGCGTAGGACTCCCTCCCATGTCAACCCG
>DUMU01000035.1 GCA_012839805.1 Bacillota bacterium
ACCGAGCGAGGCAGGCACATAGTGGAGATCACGGTCAGCTCCCAGGGGCTCCTGGTGCGGGGTGAGGCCCGTACCAACGATATGTACGCTTCCGTTGACGAGGCAGTCGACAACATAGAGAGGCAAGTGGACAAAGCACGCACCCGGTGGCTCCAGCGCAAGCAGGATCGCCCCAAGATCGCGGAAGCGCTGCTCGCGGCCGAACTGGGGGTAGAGGCCGAGCGTGGCCAGGGGGTGCGGGTGGCCGCGGCGGGTGAGGAACAGGCCGAAACCGGTGGCGGCGAACGTGCCGGAGGGGTGGTTACGGAGGAGCTGCCCCGGGTGGTGAGAGTAAAACGGCATGCCTGGAAGCCAATGTCTCTGGAAGAGGCGGTCACCCAGATGGAACTCCTCGGCCACGACTTCTTCGTTTTCACCAACGCCTCCACCGACGAGGTCAACATTCTCTACCGCCGGCGGGACGGAAACTTGGGCCTGATCGAGCCGGAGAAATGAGACCAGGGGTGGCGAAACACGACGTTCGACGTACGGGGGCGTAGCACGGAGGAAGTAGCCCTCCTCATCTTCGAGGGAGACCGCCCTACCTCGCCCGTGGAAGAGTGGATGGCCCGGGCCCGGGAAGCGATGGTCCTCGACGAGCTGGAGCGGGCGGCCCGGGTCACGGGTATTGAACGGCGGATCGTCGTTACCAACCGCCGCGGTCTGGCCGGCGAGGTTAGCCGCCTGGGACTGGCACAGGTCATATGGGAAGACCCCGACGCAGGCCGGGCGCCCGGGGAGGCCCGGCCTCGCGACCCGTGGGAATACCATCTTGGACGCGCCTTGAGCCGGGTGATCCTGGCAGAGCGCTGCCGTAACGTCATCTACTTCGGCGGGGGTGCGTGCCCCCTCATCACCGAAGCTGAGCTCGGTGAGATCAGCCGTCGCCTTAAAGAAGAAAAGAACGTCGTCTTCACCAACAATCCTTTCTCGGCGGATGTGGTGGCTTTCTCGCCCGCGGAGGCGATAGCGGCGATCGATCCCCCGGAGGTGGACAACCCCCTGCCCATGCTGCTTCACCGGCAGGCGGGATTGCGTCTCGTTCAACTGCCGCGCACGCTCGGAATCAATTTCGACGTGGATACACCCACCGACCTGATGGTGCTCGCAGTTCACCCGGGGGCGGGCCAGAGGACGAAGGCGCTCCTGGAAGAGTTACCCTTTGATCGCCGGCGGTTCGAGAAAGCAAAGGAGCTGCTGCTCAATCCGGAGGCGCAGGCGCTGATTTACGGCCGGGTGGGGGCGCCGCTCTTCGGGTATCTCGACGAAAAGAGCCGCTGCCGGATCAGGCTGATTTCGGAGGAGCGCGGGATGAAGGCTTCGGGACGGGACGAGCGGGGCGAGGTAGTGTCCATCTTGGGGCTCCTTTGGCAAAACACCACTCCTGAACGGTTCTTCACGGCGCTGGCAGACCTGGCCGACGTGGCTTTCCTCGACACCCGGGTGATTTTCGCCCACCTTTTCGGGCGGGTGAAACGGGCGGATCGGTTCTACTCCGACCTGGGGTTGCCGGACCAGGTGGGGGAGGCACGGGTGCGCCGGTTCACCGAAGCGGCGCTGGCGGCACCGATTCCGGTAATCCTGGGCGGTCATTCTCTGGTCACCGGAGGGCTGTGGGCCTTGCTGGATGCTGCCTATGCGGCCGCCGGTGCGGCGGCGCCGGGACGAGCGCCGGGGGTGCGGGAGTCGGAGGGAGAGCCGGGCCCGAGCAGCCGGAGAGCGGGTGAGGGAAGAGGCGATTTCGCCCTGGCGCCGGTATCCTATCCCCTTTCTCCCTGGCAAGAGTGAAGAATGAGTGGTCTGGCTACGGCTACGGAGGCAGGCAGGCAAGAGGAAGGCAGGCAGGAATCTGTCCCCTGGCATCGAATGGAGAACCGCTAGCCGTCGCGGCTGCTACTCCCTGGGGCTGGGGGTGCCGATACTTCAGGGTGGACCTTTCGTTAGGCTGCTGGTCGTACGAGGTTACCGCGGGGCAACGAGAAGCGACGGACGATATGAAGCCAGCAACGGGGGGTAACTCGCATGGAGTCGGCGACGAGCACGCCGGGTGACGATCTGGCCGCGGTGGAGCAAAGTATCGCCGCCTTACGGGGGGTTCAGTCGTGTCGTATCTTGACAACTGAATCAGGGGAGATCGCCGAGATCCACGTGGTGGCGGAAGGGCGGGCGGTTCACGAAATCATTGACGAGATGGAGGCGCTCTTCCGGGTACAGCTCGGGTACGTACCGGATCGCCAAAAGATCTCGGTGGCGCTGCTCGGCAAGGAGAAAGCGGCGGTGGAGGAGCATCGTCCGGAGTTGCACGCCTTCATGGTGCAAAAGACCAAGACAGGGGTGAGAGTGAGAGTAGAGCTACTCCACCGCAAGACGGTCTACGTGGGCGAGGCGGACAGCGGCAGCAGTACGGGAGGAGTACTGCCGGTGTCGGCGGCGGCGACGCTCAGGGCAGTGCAGTCTATGGTCGGTCGCGGGGTGGGACTGCAACTCGATGAAGTGACCATGGTGCCGGTCGACGACGTTGTCGTCGCCATGGTCGGGGTTAGCGTTCAAAAGGAGGGAACTGAAACTGTACTGCTGGGGGCGAGTCTGGTCCGCCACGACGAGGCGGAGGCGGTTATCCGGGCTTGCCTGGATGCGGTGAACCGGTATTTCTACGCCGTCCCCGAGGAGAGGAGGACGATGGCGACGGCAAGCAGGACGGGGGCGGTGGGGGCAGAGGGTAAGGCGGGTGCCCCAGGCGAGATCGACTTGAGCGAGGGTATGGCGGCCCGGGCGAGGCAAATGGAAAGCACGGAGCGGCCGGGCGGGACGGCGGGGGCGGGCAGGACAGCGCGCCCTGCGGCAAGTGAGGCTGTGGCGGGTGAAGAAGCAGCAGCCGGAGCGGAGGTGGACCAGCTTCGGGACGAATGAGCCCAGCGTCCGCTCGAGGCACAGCAAATAGGGCGGCAGGATGGCAGGACGGCGACAGGGCGCTCGGTAACGGGCGAAACGCAATCGGCGCTAAGGACCTTGCCAACGCGAGCCTTCAGACTAAAGCTCGAAATCCAGTTCATAAAGCAGATACATAGAGGTGAAATAAGGCACAGGATGACACGGGGATAATCCCTGAGCATCCGTTGGTGATTGGATAAGGGTAAGATTTGCCGGAGGAAGGAGAAGGCTTGTCAGCAGCGTGCAACCCGGAGCGTAGCGGAGTTCGCGCGGGTCTTGTGCAGACAAGACGCGACGGCTCACTCTGGGGGGTTACTTCCGTGAAGGCTCGCTTGCTGACGATTCTCTTGGCTCTTCTCAGCCTGGCCCTGCTTGGTGCTGATATCACTTGGGAGTACTAAGCCGGAGCAATTACTAAGCCTGATCCTTCCCCGGCTCTGCCAGGAGATGGGTTACATGGGACCTTTGATGCGCAGGCCGCGGCCGCACTCCAAACGGGTGTGGACTTATATCGCATTTATCGTGATCCTCGCAGGGGCAGTCGTAATATCGCTGCCTCCGACGAAGGTTCGTCTGCCTCCTGTTGACCTAGCAATTCTAACAATACTCTACATTATAAGCGAGATTATCGCTGTCAGGATGCCAAGAATCGGTGCGATTTCTCCTAGCATTGTGATACGCTTACCTTTAGTTACCATAATGCCCGGAAGAGAGTCCGTTGTTCTTGTTGGTACAGCCATGATGTGTTCTAAGCTGATGCGCGGGCAACCTATAGAAACCATAGTGTTTAATGGGGCTGTTGTCTCTATTGCTTCTGCTACATGTGTTACCATCATGCATTGGGCTGGGTTTGGCACGTCATTCGTATATCCCCAGGCGGTACCTGCATTCATAATGGCGACCACGCTCAATATGCTCGTCAACGTCGTATTGGTCGATGTAGTAATAGTTCTGGACAACCCTGGAAGGATCCAAGAGGTGTGGCGGAGCACCTTACGGTCGGTTCTGCCGGCATACTTGGCGATGGTTCCTCTAGCGCTGCTCGCAATCTTGGTTTATCAGTCGCCGGCTGGCATCGTTGGCATCATACTTTTCACATTCCCTCTGATTCTGGCACATTTATTCCTTTCCGTTTGGGTACAATTGAAGGAATCACATTTAGAGACAGTCGAGGCGTTGGCGGCTGCGCTGGAAGCCAAGGACAGCTATTCGAGGGGCCATTCTGACCGCGTAGGGGAGCTTGCGAAGCGAACGGCCCAGGTGATGCGGTTTCGGGCAAGCATGGTTGAAGAGGTCGAGAACGGCGGGCGGCTTCATGACATCGGCAAGATAGGCGTTCCGGACCTTGTCCTGAAGAAGCCCAGTCCGCTTACACCCGAAGAACTTGAAACTATGCGACGGCATGTGGAAATCGGGGCCGAGATAGTAAAGCCTTTGTCGTTCTTGCGGTCGGTGACTGGTATGGTTAGGTACCATCACGAGTGGTTTGGCGGGGGCGGGTATCCGGGGGAAATGGAAGGGACGAGTATCCCACTAGGAGCAAGGGTGCTCGCTGTTTGCGATGCTTGGGATGCCATGACGTCGAACCGGATCTACCGGCGCGCTATGGAGCCCCTGGAGGCCTGGCGCAGATTGGTGGCGGGGGCCGGGACCCAGTTCGATCCGGAAGTGGTGTCGGCTTTCAAAAAGGTAATCGCGGCTGATAAGCTGGTACCGTTAGATGTACTTGAGGCAGAAGAAGTCCGGATACGGGAGGAGCGCGAACGTGAGAGCCGGGAAGAGATGATGGCCACGGACCAGCTGGGCCAGGGGTTGATGGAGGCAGCAGCAGGGCAGGAGGAGCGGGGTGAGGGCGTTTGATACTGGAAGCGCTGGTGCTGGGGCTGTTGATCGGGACCTGGCGAGGAGGGCGGTTGGCCAATCTGGCGGAAGTAAGATGGCGCTGGCCGCTTCTTTTTGTTTTTGCCATGCTCTGGCAACGGATCCCCTTCCTGATGGTCCGGGAATGGCCGGCACTCCAGCCGGCGGTGGTCTGGCTGTATCTTTCCTCCTACGCTCTCCTGGCAGTGGCCGTTGGGCTGAACTGGGATGATCCGGCCTTCCGGTGGATCGGGCTGGGCCTTTTGCTGAACTTCCTGGTAATCGCACTGAACGGCGGCCGCATGCCGGTATGGTCGACCGCGGTTGACATAGCCCGGCTGAAGGTGAACCTGACTCCTGCCGGGGCGGCCACTTCTCCCCACACTTTAATGACCGAGGCGACGAGGCTGAAATTCCTGGGCGACGTTTTGCCACTTCCCCCGCCTTACCCGCGCCCGCGGGTCCTCAGCATAGGCGATGTGTTCCTGGCCGTTGGGATTGCTTTTCTCCTGATCAGGGGCATGGGGACGCGGAGAGAGCGCCGGACCGAAGCCAGACCCGAGACCGCCGGGACGGCCTGAGGGAGAAACGGGGGAGGGTGGGCCGGTGGAGGCTGTGGTATAATGGAAAACGCCGCGCGGTCGGGCCGGGAGCGGCCCGGCCTCGTCGCGTAAGGGGACTCCCGGAGCACGGGCGAAAGCAAAGCCCGGACGGAGGGCCGGCGGAAGGCCAGACGGCAGGTTAGGGGAAGGCCGGACGGGTAAGTCGCCGGGAAGGCAGGTGGGAATATGTTCGCGCTGTTACAGCGCTTGTTTCACCGGGGCAACGAGGCTGAGATCGAACGCCTGCGGGAGCAGGTAGCGGCCATCAACGCGCTCGAGCCCGAGATGATGGGCAAAAGCGATGACGAGTTGGCGGCGATGACGGCCGGGTTTCGCCAGCGCCTGGCGAACGGAGCAACCCTGGACGACCTCCTTCCGGAGGCGTTTGCGGTGGTGCGGGAGGCGAGCCGGCGGGTACTCGGGCAACGGCATTTCGACGTCCAGTTGATGGGTGGCATCGTGTTACACGAGGGCCGGATCGCAGAGATGAAGACGGGCGAAGGAAAGACGCTGGCGGCCACCGCACCGGCCTATCTCAACGCGCTCACCGGGCGGGGGGTGCACATCGTTACCGTCAACGATTACCTCGCCAAGCGTGACGCGGAGTGGATGGGCGCGATCTACCGCTTTTTGGGACTCACGGTAGGGGTCATAGTCCATGAGAAGAATTACCGGGAGCGCCAAGAAGCATATCGTGCGGACATAACCTACGGAACTAACAATGAGTTCGGGTTTGACTATTTGCGCGACAACATGGCGCTACACCCGGAGCATCTCGTTCAACGCGAGTTGAATTACGCCATCATCGACGAGGTAGACTCGATCCTCATCGACGAAGCTCGGACCCCGCTCATCATCAGCGGAATGGCCGAAGAGTCGACGCAGCTTTACTATGACGTGGCGAAGTTCATCCGGACGTTGACCCCCGAAGAAGATTACACGGTAGATGAAAAGGCTCGGACGGCGGCATTGACCGAAGCCGGGGTGGCCAAGGCAGAGAAGTACTTCGGTGTAGAAAACCTCTACGACGAAAGCAACATGCGCCTCTCCCACCATATCCTGGCCGGCTTGAAGGCGCACACACTCTTCAAGCGAGACCGGGATTACGTGGTCAAGGACGGCGAGGTGATCATCGTCGACGAGTTCACCGGCCGCCTGATGTTCGGGCGCCGCTACTCGGATGGTATCCACCAGGCCATCGAGGCTAAAGAGGGCGTCCGCATCCAGCGAGAGAGCCAGACCCTGGCTACCATCACCTTCCAGAATTACTTCCGCATGTACAAGAAGATCGCGGGCATGACCGGCACGGCCAAGACGGAAGAAGAAGAATTCCGCAAGATCTACGGCATGGATGTGGTGGTGATACCCACCAACAAACCCATGATCCGGACCGACTACCCGGACCTGGTCTTCCGGACCGAGCGGGCCAAGTGGAACGCCGTCGTGGACGAGATCGAGGAGTTGTACAAGCAAGGTCGCCCCGTTCTCGTGGGCACCATCTCCATCGAGCGGTCGGAGCATCTCAGTGACATGCTGCGGCGCCGCAACATCCCGCACCAGGTGCTGAATGCGAAGTACCACGAGCGGGAGGCGGAGATCATCGCCCAGGCGGGACGGCCGGGCATGGTGACCATCGCCACCAACATGGCCGGAAGAGGCACGGACATCCTGCTTGGTGGTAATCCGGAATACAAGGCCAAAGAGCGCCTTCGCCAGAAGGGTTATAGCCCCGAGGAAGTTCGACTGGCGAGTGAACGCCGGGTCGACGAGACCGGCTTGACCGACCGGGTGAAGCAAGCCCGCCGCCTTTTCCAGGAGTTCCTCGAGGAAGAGGCCCGGGCGATGGAAGAGGAACACGCCCGGGTGGTGCAGCTCGGGGGCTTGCACATCATCGGTACGGAGCGGCACGAAAGCCGCCGCATCGACAACCAGCTCCGGGGCCGGTCGGGCCGGCAGGGCGATCCGGGTTCGTCCCGGTTCTACGTGTCGCTGGAAGACGATCTGATGCGCCTGTTCGGGTCGGCCAGGATCGCCGGGCTGATGGACCGGCTGGGTTGGGATGAAAACGTGCCGATCGAAGACCGGCGGGTTACGCGAGCCATCGAAAACGCGCAAAAGAAAGTGGAAGCCCGCAACTTTGAATTGCGCAAACAGGTACTCGAGTATGACGAAGTAATGAACCAGCAGCGGCAGGCGATCTACGCCTGGCGCCGGCGGATCCTCCTCGGAGAGAGCCAGGAGGAACGGGTGGGACAGATCCTGAAGGACGTGGCGGCAAGCTTCGTGGAGTCATATGCGCCCGAGAAGGTGCTGCCGGAGGAGTGGGATCTCGTTTCGCTGGTTCAGCGGCTGGGCGAGCTGGTCGGGCGCCCGCTCTCCTTCCGTGCTGATGACCTGCCCCGGCGCCGGCCGGAGGACCGGGCGCAAGTGCTGGCCCGGGTGGAGGAAGAGCTCAAACGGCTTTACCGGGAGCGCGAACAGGAACTGGGGCCGGAAACTCTGCGTGAGATCGAGCGCTTGATCCTGCTCCGGGTGATCGATGCCCAGTGGATGCAGCACCTGCGGGACATGGACGACCTGCGGGAAGGGATCGGTCTGAGGGCCTACGGGCAGCAGAACCCGCTGGTGGAGTACCGCCTGGAGGCCTTCCAGATGTTCCGGGCCATGATGGAGCGGATAAACGAGGAGACGCTGCGCTATCTCTTCCGCGTCCAGGTGGCGGTTGCTCCCGCCGGCACCGGTCTGGGAGCGGACGGGCGGCCCGCGGCCGCGGCCGTTTCAGGCCCGAGGGTGGCCGGTGACGGCCGCGGCCGGACCGGTGCTACGGCGGGCCGGGGGCCGGCGGGGGCGGCAGCAGCGGCGCCGGGGACGGGGCTCCTGGCCCGGGCCACGTACTCAGGAGGCGGTCCGCCACCCTTTGCTCTGCCCGGAGCCGGTAGCGCAAGCGGGAGCCAGGACGGCGCCGGCCGGGGTGGTCGAGGCACTGGAGCAGGGGCGGCAGGTCCGGCGGGCGGTCGTCTGGAGCCGCGCCGGGTGCAAAAGGTGGGCCGCAACGACCCCTGTCCTTGCGGCAGCGGGCTAAAGTACAAGAAATGCCACGGGCGGTATGGCGATGGGGCGCCCGACATAGGCGGCGGCGGCCGCGGAACCGGTGCTGCCGGGGCTTGAGAGGAACGGCCGGCCAAGCAACGGTCGAAAAGGTGATGGGGGGATGACTATGGTCACTGAACTCACCCTGACTCCACTCAAGGAGAAACTGGGCGAGCTTTTGCGGCGCCTGAACGAAATGAGGGTTTACCTTTGACGTCGATCACGGCAAGGCACGCCTGGCCGAGCTAGAGAACATCATGGCCGCGCCCGGCTTCTGGCAGGACCGGGAGCGGGCAAGCAAGGTGATCGCCGAGGCGAGGAGCCTCAAAGGCCGGCTCCGCGCGTACGAAGAAACGAGGGAGACGGCCGACGAGGCAGAAGTGCTGCTGGAGCTGGCCGAAGAAGAATTGTCAATGGGCCGTGGCGACCAGGGCGGGCCGGGAACCCAAAGTGGTGGTAGCACGCGGAGTGACCCGGCGGTACCCGGCGCGCCGGGTGTAGATGGCCCGGCGGATACGGGGGCGGCCGGCACGACCGTGGCCGAACTGGTCGCCACGCTGGAGCGGCTTGAGCGGCAGGTAGTTCGACTGGAGTTTCAATCGTTGCTGGGTGGGGAGTATGACCCGAATAACGCCATTCTCGCCATCCACCCGGGGGCGGGAGGCACCGAGTCGATGGACTGGGCGGAGATGCTCCTGAGGATGTACACGCGGTGGGCCGAGCGACGCGGGTTCACGGTAGAACTGCTTGACCTCTTGCCCGGTGACGAGGCGGGCGTGAAGAGTGCCACTCTCCAGGTGAACGGCGAGTATGCGTACGGATACCTGAAGGCGGAGCGGGGAGTTCACCGGCTGGTACGCATCTCACCTTTCGACGCGGCAGGGCGCAGGCACACCTCGTTCGCCTCGGTGGACGTCTGGCCGGTGGTGGAGAACGATACCGACATCGAGATAAAGCCGGAGGAGATCCGGATAGATACCTACCGGGCGAGCGGGGCGGGCGGCCAGTACGTAAACAAGACCGAGTCGGCGGTCCGCATCACCCACCTTCCCACCGGGATCGTGGTGCAGTGCCAGAACGAGCGGTCGCAGCACGCGAACCGGGAGACGGCCATGCGGATGCTGAAAGCAAGGCTCTTGCAGCGGCGGCTCGAGGAACAGCAGGAGAAACTGGAGCAGATCCGGGGCGAGCACGGTGAAATCGCCTGGGGATACCAGATCCGTTCTTACGTCTTCTGCCCGTATACGATGGTGAAGGATCACCGCACAGGAGTAGAGACCTCCAACGTGCAAGCGGTGATGGACGGCGAGATCGACGAGTTCATCGAAGCGTTCTTGCGCCAGGAAGCGGCATCGGCCGGCGCCCGGAAAGAGGCACGGGCGTGAACCGGCGCGGGCGGGACGTGCTTCCTGGGGCGGGCCTGCGAAGCAAGCGGAATTGGCGGGTCCGGGCCGGGGTGGCCGGGCTGGCAGTGGTCGCCTTGCTTACGCTGGCCGGCGAACTCTGGCTGCCGTCATGGGCTTCGGCCCGGTTGGAGGAAGCCCTCTACCAGTCGCTCGGTCCGGCGGGGGTGGTGGACGTAAAGGCGCGCAGTTTTCCGGCCTTCCGGCTCCTGGCCGGCCGGGTCGACCGGTTCTATGCCGAAAGCCGGGAGTTTCCCGTGGGGGGACTGCAGGTCGAGGCGTTGATCATCGACGGCCGGGGGATGGCGTACGACGCACCCGCGCTTTATCGCCACCACACGTTTCGACTGTTGAGCGCGGACTCCCTCCGGGTCACGCTGGTAGTCAACGAGAGCGCGCTCAACCAGTTCTTCTGGGCCCAGGCCGACCCGGCTCACCGGTTCCGCCTGGCGCTGGCCGATGAAACTGCCAGGCTGAATGGGTCTGTGGACGTGCTCGGCCGCAAGATCGAGGTGGTGGTGAGCGGCCGGCTGGTGGTGCGCGGGCCTAACCTGGTGGCCTTCGAGCCGGAACGCCTGGCGCTGGAGAGTCTTGAGCTCCCGCGGTTCGTGCTGAATTGGCTGGCCGGCCGCTGGGCCATCCGGCTGGACTTCGGTTCGCTACCTTTCGACCTGGAGTTGACCGGCGTGCGCATACAGGGCGGCCGGCTGTACGTGTACGGCAAGAACGCGACGACGGGCCAAGACGAGCAGGCAGGTGCCGGGTAGGGACGCGCCAGGCACAGGCGGGGACAGATGCAGGCCAAGAGGCAAGCGAGGTTATTCATGAAAGCAGGAGAGGCGCGGGAGTACGCGGGAATTCTCGTCGGGTCGCTCATTACGGCGGCCGGGCTGGACTGGTTCCTCGTCCCCGCTCGCATTGCTGCCGGAGGGGTGAGCGGGCTTGCCACCGTGATCCACTATCTGGTGGGAGGGCCGGTGGGCGCGCTGATGCTCGTCTTCAACGTACCACTCTTCCTCGCAGGGCTCCGCTGGCTCGGCCCCCATTTCGGACTCAAGACCCTGTGGGGGGCGGTTACCCTTTCGGTTTTCACCGATCTTCTGGCCCCGCACTTGCGCCCGCTAACCACCGACCCGCTGCTTTCTGCCCTGTATGGCGGAGCACTTACCGGGGTGGGGATAGGGCTGACTTTCCGGTTCGGCGGGTCGACCGGCGGCACCGACATCGCCGCAGCCTTGCTCGGTCGCTATACCCCTCTTACCATGGGTCAGGGACTCATGGGAATCGATGGAGCGGTCATCCTGCTCGCGGGTCTCGCCTTTGGTCCGGAACTCGCACTCTATGCACTGGTGGCGGTCTTCGTTGCCTCGCGGGCGATCGACCTGGTGCAGGAAGGGATGGACTACGCCAAGGCGGTCTACATTATCTCGAAGGTCCCGGACGAGATCGCCCGGAGCATCCTGTTTGAGATGGGACGAGGCGTTACGGCCCTGCACGGGGTGGGAAAGTTCACCGGGCAGGAGCGGGACGTCCTCCTGGTGATCGTGTCGCGCAGCGAAGTGACGACATTGAAAGAGCTGGTTCACCGGCACGACCCGCGGGCGTTCGTGGTGATCCACGATGCCCGGGAGGTGCTGGGCGAAGGGTTCGACGAGCGCTTTCAGAGCTGAGCTCAGGTGAGCTTGAGTGAGCTCGAGTGATCGGGCGGGTGTATACTGGGAACAGAAAGGGTCGTGATTCTGCCGTGGATCGCCGGGCACGCGTACGTTTCTTTCTCCTGGTGGGCCTGGTCCTCACCCTCCTGCTCAGTTCGGTGGCGAGTTTGGCCCTGGTACGGGGGGCATCGCAGGCCGGCGAGAGCCTGTCCCAGATCCAGCGGGTGATGGAGATCGTCTCCTACGTCAAGTCGATGTACGTCGACCCGGTGGGAGCTACCGACCTGCTGCGGGCCTATTCGGAAAAGGGTACTATTGAAGGGATGCTTGCCACTTTGAACGATCCTTACACCCGCTACCTCGACCCGCAGGCGTGGGAACAGGTACAGATCGAGACTACGGGGAGTTTTGCCGGGATAGGGCTCTGGGTCGCCATGAGCAAGGACGGGGAAGTAACGGCGGTAGCGGCGATCCCGGGCACTCCCGCGGAAGAGGCGGGGGTCCTACCCGGTGACGTGGTTTTGCGCATAGATGATCAGGAAACCAAAGGCATGTCCCTGGATGAAGCGGTGCACCGGATCCGCGGGCCGGAGGGAACCAAGGTTCGGCTGGAACTGAAACGCAAAGATGTGAGTCAACCCATTGTGGTGGAGATAACGCGCAAGTTGATCCATGTGCCCTCCGTGAGCGGGGTAAGCCTCTTGCCCGGAGGAGTTGGGTATCTGCGGCTCATGCAGTTCCAGGAGAATAGTGAGACCGAGCTGGACCAGGCGCTCGCCCGGCTTAAGCAGCAGGGAGCGAAGGCGATCCTGCTCGACTTGAGGTTCAACCCGGGAGGGCTCCTGGATACGGCCGTGGCGGTAGCGAGCCGGTTCATCGAAACCGGGCCGATCGTCTGGCAAAAGAGCCGCAATGGACGGGAAGTAGTGTACGCGGCCTGGGGACGGCAGGCGGTGGTGGCGAACGGGGGCGTACCGGCGTACTCGGAGCCCATGGCCGTACTGGTCAACGGGTACAGCGCTTCGGCTTCCGAGATCGTGGCGGGAGCGCTGAAGGACGCGGGCCGGGCAACACTGGTAGGAACCAAGACGTTCGGCAAAGGGCTCATCCAGACCCTCATCCCGTTGCGCAGCGGCGGTGCTCTTTCCCTGACGACCGCCCGGTACCTGACGCGGGGCAAGCACGCCATTGACAAGGAAGGGATCAAGCCGGACGTCGAGGTGCCGGATCCCCAGCCCGAGGCCATGGCGGAGTACCTGGGAAGTGACCGGCCGGACCTGCGGGATCCGCAGCTGCGTGCCGCCCACGAGCTGCTTTTAAAGAAGCTGGTGGAGACCGGCGGGAGCGGCGCGGGAACGGCAGCTACGGATGCCTCGGCAGCGACAGGGACGGAAGGTGCGGCGTTAGAACCGGCCGCCTGAAGCTCAAATGGCTGGCCCAAAGTCGTAACTCAGGAGGGGGTGGCGGCCGTGCCGGGAGAAGGTGATGCCGGTTTTGGTCTGGGGCCGGCCCTTCGTTTCTGGCTCGAGAACCTGCTCTCTGCCTTTGCCGACCCCAGTCTCCTTCTGTGGCTCGGATTTGTGCTGGCCCTCGTCTACTGGCAGTACCGGAGGCTCGCCACGCTGGAACGCATGCGCCTGGGCGGGACGACCATCTCCCCCGGCCGGGAGACTTTCGAATCACTGCTGGCAGGCTTGCTCGGGGGCATGGCGGGGGCCGGTGTCCTCATGCTCGTGGGAGTCTCCCTCCTCGATGCCGGTATCTTGTATCTTTGGCCGCTCGCGTTGCTTTTGATGTTCATCCATCCCCGGTATCTCTGTTTTGCGTACGCCGGGGGCTTGCTTGCCACCAGTCATATGCTCTTCGGCGTACCGGCAGGGCTCGAGGTCGCCTCCCTGGCGGCGCTGGTGGCGGTGCTTCACGGGATCGAAGCGACGTTGATCTGGCTCAACGGGGCGAGCCATCCGCAGGCGCTCTACGTGCGTACTCCCCAGGGAGAGACGGTAGGGGGATTCCTGCTGCAACGGGCCTGGCCCATACCCACGCTGGGCCTGGCGGTGGCCTTCGTGACTCCGGCCGAGTTCCAGAGCCTGGCGGATTATGTGCGCATGGTGCCGACTCCCTCCTGGTGGCCGCTGATTCCGTTCCGGGAGGCGGCCTCCGGGTTGAACGCGGTGGTGCTGGCCATTCCCCTGGTGGCCGCCCTCGGGTATAGCGATCTTACCATCACGCGTGAACCGTCTGCCAAAGCCCGCCGTTCTGCCCTGCAGCTTGGCATCTACAGCCTCTCCTTGCTGGGCCTGGCCGTTCTGGCGGGGCGAGCGGGATGGGCGGGCTATCTCGCCGCGGTGGCCATGCCTTTCGGCCACGAACTGGTGATCCTGCTGGGGCAGCGGGCCGAGACGCGAGGCGTTCCCCGGTTTTCCGGGGCGATGGTGGGGCAAGGAGTAGGGGTGCTGGATGTGGTGCCCGGGTCGGCTGCCGCGGCCATGGGGCTACGGGCCGGGGATCGGATCGTGCGCGCCAATAACGAGCCGGTGGCGAACGCGGAAGCGCTCTACCAGGTTCTATCACCCTGGTCCGTGGGCGTAACCCTGGAGGTGGAGCGGCTCGGCCGCCGGATCGTGCTGAGCTATGATGGGAAGGTGCCGCCCCTGGGGCTAGTTCCCGTACCAGACAGCCGGGAGGCCAGAGCGGTTCCGTTGCCCGAAGATACGTGGATTGACGGGCTCCTGTGGCTTGGCCGTCGTCTGATCGGCTGGTGCGGCGGGCACTCGAGACACGGACGCCGGCCCGGCGATCATCAGGTCCAGGAGGCACAGCTGCGAAACCGGTGAACTTCGTGACGCGCCTGGCCGCCGTGGCCCGCCCCGCGGCCGGCCGGCTCTTCGATCGTTGGCGGGCATCTCTCCAGGGTTTGAGTGCGTCACGCTGGTTCTCCCCGCGGGAACGGCTGGCGGTGACGATCGTCCTGCTCCTGGGGATGACCCTCGGTGGCTATGCCGGGATGCGACACGCAGAATCGAGCGAGTGCGGGTCGTCACCGGTGCCGGTCACAGCCTGGCGGGGGCTTATGCCCCGCCCGCCTTTGGCTATTCCCTGGAGCTCGTCTCTTCTTCCCGTTCCGTCTCTCGTTACTACTCCATCTCTCCTCGCCGTCCCGTCACCTGCCATGTCATCACCGCCGCTTGCGAGTTCCCCGCCGGGTGGCACGATCGGACCCGGCTCCGGCCCATTGGCAGCCGAACCGGGATCCGGCCCTTCTGAGAACGCCGAGCCTGGTGAGATCAAGCTACTGCCCCAGGGGAGAACCGGTAGCGCAGGAGGTAGTGATAAGAGGGCCGGCGGCGAGGGCTACCAGGGGGACGGCGGCGGCCGTAGCGGCGCCGGCCGGGAAGGCGACGGCGAGAACGGCCCCTACCAGGAGGGCGAGCACGGCCAGGAGGGAGACACCCGGCCTGCACGCCGGGCGAAACTGGCGATCGTGATCGACGATTGGGGGTACGATTGGCCGGCGGCCCGCGAGTTTCTGGCCCTTCGCGTGCCCCTGACCGTGGCGGTCATACCGCACGCTCCGCTAACCCATGAGCACGCAGAGCGGGCTCGTAAGGCCGGCTTCGAGGTCCTCGTGCATTTGCCCATGGAACCTTTCCGTCTGAGCGGATCGAACGGGTCCGCCAGCGCGGATATGGTTCGAGTCGACATGGAGACTGCTGAAATACAAAGCCTGGTGGCCCGGGCGATTGCCGACGTGCCGAGGGCAGTAGGCATGAGCAACCACCAGGGATCGCGGGCCACTTCCGACCCCCAGGTCATGGGGGCCGTGCTCGAGGTGGTGCGGGAGCACGGCCTCTTCTTCCTCGACAGCCGTACCGCACCCAGTTCAGTGGCGGCTACGACCGGGCAGGAGCTGGGAGTCCCCACGGCTCGGAATGACCTCTTCATCGACAACGACGACCGGGTGGAGGCGATTGTGGCGAGGCTTCGGGAAGGGGCTCGTCTGGCGCGACGTGAGGGTTCGGCTATTGTCATCGGCCATGTGCACCGCGCCACGGCCGCGGCGCTTCGCCAGGTTCTCCCCGAACTGGCACGGGACGGCATCGAGCTCGTCCCGGTTTCCCAACTGGTGTCGCCGCCCGGCACGTCCGGGCCTGCCCTGAGCAACCAGCCCCGCTAGAGATTACTTGCTCTCAAGGGCGCATTAAAAATATCAAGGCTGGACGCCAGGATATTGACTAACTGAGCCCTATCCGGTAAAATTGTTGATGCAGGGATTTAATCTGGCAACGCGCCGGCCAAGGCCGTACCCGGGAGGGGGGTGAAGTATTGACACCGGATCGGACGATGCCCGGGCAGTGTCCGATATGCGGGGGACCGCTGGAGGTGACCCGGCTCGAATGCGGGGCGTGCGGAACGGGACTGACGGGCCACTTCTATCCCGGCCGGTTCGGCCGGCTCAGCCGCGAGCAGCAGCAGTTCATCGAGGTGTTCGTGGTCTGCCGCGGTAACATCAAGGAGGTCGAGCGGGTCCTGGGCGTTTCCTATCCGACGGTGCGAGGCCGCCTGGAACAGGTGATCGAGGCCCTTGGTTACCCGGTGGAACGGCGGGAGGCGGGGGCAGGAGGGGCGGCGGCGAACACCGCCCGGGCCGGCGCCAGAGCGTCGAGCGAGGAGCCCGGGCGGGCTGAGAAGCGGCGGAAGGTTCTGGAGGCTCTTAGGCGGGGTGAGATCAGCACCGAAGAGGCGATTCGCCAGCTCCGGGAGCAGAGGGGAGAGCGGTAGGAGGGGTCTGAAACCATGGCAGAGATGAAAGAAGAGAGAATTCACATCTTGCAGATGCTCAAGGAAGGTAAGGTTACGGTGGACGAAGCGGCCCGGCTGCTGGAGGCGCTAGACCCTGATCCGGAACATGGTGCGGCCAGTTCGGCGAGTTCGGAAACGCCCGGTGAGGACTGGGAAAGAGCCGCTCCAGCCGTGCGACCGCTCCAGTCCCGGTTCTTGCGCGTGCGTGTGCTTAGCTCGGACGGAGACAAGGTCAATGTGAACATCCCGCTCAGTCTCGCCAAGCTGGCGATGAAGTTCATCCCCGGAGAAGCCCGGGCGCGGATGGAGGAGCAGAACATCGACCTCGATTCCATCGTGGCGGCGATCGAGGAGGGGGCGGAGGGGAAGATCGTCGAGCTCAGCAGCGGCGACGGCGACCTGGTGGAAGTCTACGTCGAATGAGGGCGGGAGGCCCCGCCTCCCGTTCCAACTCCTCCTCTGCCATCGGAAGGAAGTACCGGCCATAAGGAGAATGACAGGATGAACTTCCGGAAGGGGCGAGAGGAGGCGGTATCATGGGGCGCGGCGAGAAAGCCCGGTACCGGCTGCGTGCCGGTTGGCCGGTAACGATGGCTGGTGTACTGGCAATGGGCGTCGTGCTTACCGCCCTACCCGCGGCGGGGGCGGCGACCTCAGCCAAGCCGCAATCAAAGGTAGTGCTCCGCTTCATGAACTGGTGGGATGCCGACCGCGAGACGTGGATGAATGAAGTGATCCGCCGCTTTGAGGCGCTCTACCCCTGGATTGACGTGCGCAACGAAGTCCAGGGGTGGCCCGACCGCAGCTCCAAGGTCATGGCCGCCTTTGCGGCGGGGGTTCCGGCCGAGCTTACCATGGTTACCCGGTCGGAACTGGCTGCCCTGGCCGATTTGGACGCCATCGTCCCCATCACTCCGTTCCTCAAGCGGGACAACGTGGACTTGAAAGAGTTCTTCGCGGCCGAGATCCAGGCCTTCATGTGGGACGGCGAGATCTGGAGTCTTCCGCTCCCCAGCGTATCCGGGGAAGGGAGCATGTACTTTTTCAACCAGACCCTCTTCGAGGAGGCGGGGCTCGACCCGGCTAAACCTCCGCTTACCTGGCGAACGCTGGCGGAGGCTTTGCGCAAACTCACCCGGTTCGATCCGCAGGGGCGTATACGGCAGTTAGGAATGGATACGCATCCGCCGATGGTAGTTCACTTCACGTACGTGAACGGGGGGCAGGTTATCAGCGATGACCGCCGCCGTGCCCTCTTCGACAGCGAAAGAGCCGTGGAAGCGCTCCGTTTCGTGGCGTCCGACCTGACCCAGAAAGCTCAGGGTGGAGCGGCCGCCATGGATGCCTTCCTGGCCGGCGCGCAGCCGGTGGAGCGGTTCGTTCAGGGAAAGCAGGCGATCATAAGCGGCCACCCCAGCGTTATCGTATGGCTCTTAACGAAAGTACCGGCCGACTTCCGCTGGGGGGTTATGCCCGCCCCTTACAACGATTTGCGCCCGGACTCGAAGTCCCGGGGCATTGCCGGCTTTCAATGGGGTTGGGGTTATGCTATTCCGAAGAATCTATCTCCGGAGAAACAAGAGGCCGCCTGGCTCTTTTTGAAATTCATCACTATGGACGAACGGGGCGCCGGATACTTCCTCCTCCAGCAGGGAAGACCGGCTTCGATCCGGCGGTTCAACCTGAATCCGGACTATCTCAAGAAGATGGGCCCCAATTGGCCGCTAATCATCAAGTACCTGGACAACGACGTGGCCTTCCCGGTCCTTACGGTTATGAAGGATATTTACGACACAGTCATCAACGGGCTATGGAGCCCTCTCGCCGGGGCGATGGAGCCCGATGTCGCTTTGCAGAGGATAAACGAGTCACTGCAGAAGATCCTGGACGACTACTGGGCGCGGCGGTCTCCGGGCAAGAAGTAGCCGCCGTAGGGTGACGGCCGTAACCCCTTCCGTGTGCCGGTGGATGAGGGAGTGTGGTACAATAAATAATCCGGGTCCGGTCAATCCGGCCGGTGTTACCACTTCCTTGACCGGTGGGGTGGGGGTACACAGGGGTGAAGGGCCAGCGATTCCGCGTCGTCTCCGACTTCGTACCCCGGGGCGATCAGGGCCAGGCCATCGAGAAACTGGCCGAGGGGGTGCGGCGGGGGCTCAAGTTTCAAACCCTCCTCGGGGTCACCGGGAGCGGCAAGACGTATACCATGGCCAAGGTCGTCGAGGCCGTCCAGAAGCCTACCTTGGTCATTGCCCACAACAAGACCCTCGCCGCACAGCTGGCCTCCGAGTTCAGGCAGTTCTTTCCGGAGAACGCCGTTCACTATTTCGTGAGCTATTACGACTACTACCAACCGGAAGCCTACGTGCCCCAGACCGATACCTATATTGAAAAAGATGCTTCGATCAACGACGAGATCGAGCGACTCCGGCACGCGGCCACCTCGGCCCTCTTCGAGCGGCGGGATGTTTTGATCGTCGCCAGCGTCTCGTGCATATACGGCCTCGGTTCACCGGAGGATTACGTGGCGATGACCCTTTCGCTCAAACACGGCGATTTTCGCGACCGCCAGAGCATCCTGCGCCAGCTGGTGGGGCTTCACTACGAGCGGAACGACGTGGGTTTCCGGCGGGGTACGTTCCGGGTTCGCGGCGATGTGATCGAAATCGTGCCGGCCTACAGCGAAAACGTGGTCCGTATCGAGCTCTTCGGGGACGAAGTGGATCGCATCCTGGAGCTCGATCCGGTCACCGGGGAGGTGCTGGGGGAGGCGGAGACGATCCGCATCTACCCGGCCACCCACTACATTACCCCCGAAGAAAAACTCCGGCGAGCCATCGCCTCGATCGAGGCGGAGTTGGGGGAGAGGCTCCGGGAGTTGAGGGAACAGGGGAAACTGCTGGAAGCCCAGCGCCTCGAGCAGCGGACTCGCTACGACCTGGAGATGCTGCAGCAGGTGGGTTATTGCCAGGGAATTGAGAACTACTCCCGCCACCTGAGCGGGCGAGCACCGGGGGAGGCGCCCGCCTGTCTCATCGACTACTTCCCCAAGGATTTCTTGCTCTTCATCGACGAATCGCACCAGACCGTGCCGCAACTGGGGGCGATGTACGAGGGAGACCGTTCGAGGAAACAGACGCTGGTAGATTACGGGTTCCGGCTGCCTTCGGCGCTGGACAACCGGCCGCTCCGGTTCGACGAGTTCGAGCGGTTGATCAACCAGGTCATTTTCGTCTCGGCCACTCCGGGACCTTACGAGCGGGCCCATTCCCAGCAGATCGTGGAGCAGATCATCCGCCCGACCGGGCTGGTCGACCCGGAGGTGGTGGTGCGACCGGTGCGGGGCCAGATCGACGACCTGCTGGAGGAGATCCGGCAGGTGGTGGCCCGGGGCGAGCGGGCGCTGGTTACCACGCTCACGAAGAAGATGGCCGAGGACCTTACCGACTATCTGGCCGACATGGGGGTCCGGGTGCGGTACTTGCATTCCGAGATCGAGACGCTGGAGCGGGTGGAGATCCTGCGGGGGCTGCGACTGGGCGAGTTCGACGTGGTAGTCGGAATCAACCTGCTGCGGGAGGGGCTCGACCTGCCTGAGGTATCACTGGTAGCCATACTGGACGCGGACCAGGAGGGTTTCTTGCGTTCGGAGACCTCGCTCATCCAGACCATCGGACGGGCCGCCCGCAACGTCCACGGCCGGGTGGTCATGTATGCCGACCGGATAACGGACTCCATGCGCCGGGCGATCGATGAGACGAACCGCCGCCGGGAGATCCAGATGCGCTGGAACGAGGAGCACGGCATCACCCCGGAGAGCGTGAAGAAGGCGGTGCATGACATCGTTCAGGCGGTGGAGGCGGAGGCTGAAGCGAGGGCCAGAGCGCAGGCGGAAGGCAAGGCGGTGTACGTGCCGGGGGCACGATCAACCGCAGGGCTGCCGGCGGAGCATGAGGCCGGTCCAGGCCCGCGGTCGCCGGCCACAGCGTCCGGTCCATCGGATCGGGCGGGGGCAGGACGGCGCGGCCGCCGGCAGGCGGTTCACAGGGACGGGCGGCCGGGCCGGGTCCTGCCGGGCGTGGCAGGCATGGGCGGGGGCAGAAGTGGTGCCGGGCCGGTGGTCCGGCTTTCCGCCCGGGAGCTGGCAGCCCGCATCAAGGCGCTGGAGAAGGAGATGTTTGCCGCGGCCGAACGCCTCGAGTTTGAAGAGGCCGCGCGGCTGCGGGACGAGATCGCGCGGCTCCGGCAGGAGATGGTGACGGCGGAGTGAGGGCCGGTTCGGCCGGTTGGCCGGCAAGGCGCGGCGGGAGACGCGCGACCCGGAGGTGAGGGCACCGTGGCAGAAGCCTCGACCGATGTGGCGAGGGACGGGGCCAGGGTTTATGTGCGGCGGGCAACCTGGCGGGACAAAGAGCAGGTGCTCAACCTGCTCGAGGAGTTACAGGCCGCGACCCCCGGCATCCAGCTCGCGCCTCGCCCTTATATCGGCCGGATCTTTGACCAGCATATCAACAGCCCTCTCTACGTCTTGCTGGTGGCCGAAGTCGACGACGGTAGCGGTGGCAAGCCCCGTCTGGCGGGCCTGCTCAGTATGGCCTTGCGCAGTACGCTCTTGCATGCCGGGGTCAGCGCTCTGGTGGACGAGGTGGTGGTCGCTCGCGAGTTCCGGCGTCGCGGAGTGGCTCTGGCCTTACTGGAGCAGGCGGTGCGTGCCGCCCGGGCCGCCGGATGCCTTGAGGTAGAGATCAGCACGACTTACGGGAACGAGGCGGCTCTTGCCCTTTACCGGGAAGCCGGTTTCGAAGAGCAGGGCATCTGGCTGGAACGGCATTTTTGAGGAGGACACAGGGTGGCCCAAAACAAAATCGTCATCCGGGGGGCTCGTGAGCACAACCTCAAGAACATTAACCTGGAAATCCCCCGGGACCGGCTGGTCGTCTTCACCGGCCTGAGTGGTTCGGGCAAGTCTTCGCTGGCCTTCGATACGATTTACGCCGAAGGGCAGCGGCGTTACGTGGAGTCGCTCTCGGCTTACGCCCGGCAGTTCCTCGGCCAGCTGAACAAGCCCGACGTTGATGCCATCGAGGGTTTGTCGCCCGCGATCTCCATCGACCAGAAGACCGCGAGCCACAACCCCCGTTCCACCGTGGGAACGGTCACCGAGATCTACGACTACTTCCGCTTGCTCTGGGCGAGGGTGGGCCACCCCCATTGTCCCCGGTGCGGGCGTCCGGTGGAACAGCAAACGGCCCAGCAGATCGTCGATCGTGTTCTGCGGCTACCGGAAGGGACCCGTTTCTTGCTGCTCGCGCCGGTGGCCCGGGGGAAGAAAGGGGAGTTCAAGAAGGAACTCGACGACATCCGCCGGCAGGGCTTCGCCCGGGTACGGGTGGACGGGACGGTGTATGAGCTCGGCGAAGTGCCCGAGCTCGAGAAGAATAAGAAACATACGGTGGAGATCGTGGTGGACCGCCTGGTGGTCCGCCCCGGCATCGAAAGCCGCCTGACCGACTCGATCGAGACCGCCCTTCGCCATGGTGAAGGCATTGCTTCCATCCTCATCGTGGAGAGAGAAAGAGGCGAGGCACCCGCTCCCGGCATAAGCACCCCTGAGGGCAGCGGGCGGGCCAACACAGGTGAGGATGCGGCCGGACCGGAAGCGATGGGAGAAGCCGCGGCCGGAAGGGCAGAGAAGGAGATAGTCTTCAGTGAGAAGCTTGCCTGTCCGGTCTGCGGCATAAGCTTCGACGAGCTTTCCCCCAGGCTTTTTTCGTTCAACAGCCCCTATGGGGCGTGCCCGGAGTGCGACGGTCTCGGGGTGAAAATGGAATTCGATCCCGACCTGGTGCTCGACCCGAGCCGTTCGCTCCTGGGCGGTGGCATCCGGCCCTGGGCGGAAAGCCAGAGCCAGTGGCTCTACGGCCTGATCACCGGCTTGTGCCAGCGCTACAACCTGGACTCCACCGTGCCCATCCGCCGGTTGGGGGAGGAGGCCAGGCGCCTGATTCTGTACGGTTCCGGGAAGGAGAAGGTCCGCTTTCCTTACATCAATCAGGCCGGGGAACGCAAGTGGTTCGAAGTGCCCTTCCCGGGGGTGATCCCCTGGCTCGAAGACCGGCTGCGGCAGGCCAACTCCGACTGGGCCCGGCAGGAGTACGAGCAGTACATGTCCGCACGCCCCTGTACTGCCTGCCAGGGCCGGCGGCTGCGCCCGGAAGCCCTGGCCGTCACGGTGGGGGGACGGTCCATTGCCGAGGTATCGGCCATGACGGCGCGGGAGGCCCTCGAGTTCTTCGACCGTCTCGACTTGAGTGAAAGGGAGATGACCATCGCCCGCCTGGTACTGCGCGAGATCCGGGCCCGCCTCGGTTTCCTGGTCGACGTTGGCCTCGATTACCTGACCCTGGACCGGGCGGCCAGTACGCTCTCCGGGGGTGAGGCCCAGCGCATCCGGCTCGCCACCCAGATCGGGTCCGGCCTGACGGGCGTACTCTATATCCTGGACGAACCCTCCATCGGGCTTCACCAGCGGGACAACCGGCGGCTCCTCAACACGCTGAAAAAGTTACGCGACCAAGGGAACACGTTGATCGTGGTGGAACACGACGAAGAGACCATCCGGGAGGCCGACTGGGTGGTCGACATCGGCCCGGGGGCCGGTAACCAGGGAGGGCAGGTGGTAGCCGCGGGTCCTGTTGAGGTGATCATGGCCACTCCCGGGTCCATCACCGGCCAATACTTGAGCGGCCGGCGGCGGATACACGTACCGCCCCAACGCCGTTCACCGGGGAAAGAGTGGTTGGAGATCAAGGGGGCCCGGGAGCACAACCTGAAGAACATCGATGTGCGCGTCCCGCTGGGGCTTTTCGTGTGTGTAACCGGCGTGTCCGGTTCGGGCAAGAGCACGCTGGTGAACGAGATTCTCTACCGCCAGCTGGCGCACGATTTGAACGGTGCAAGCTCCCGCGGGGGCGATCACGACGCCATCCTGGGTGAACAGTACCTGGACAAGGTGATCAACATCGATCAGTCCCCCATTGGGCGAACGCCTCGTTCCAACCCCGCCACTTACACCGGGGTGTTCGACCTGATCCGGCAGACCTTTGCCGAAACGCCGGAGGCGAAGATACGGGGGTACCGCCCGGGCCGCTTCAGCTTCAACCTGAAGGGGGGCCGTTGCGAGGCCTGCCAGGGCGACGGCATCATCCGTATCGAGATGCACTTCCTGCCCGATGTGTATGTTCCCTGCGAGGTTTGCAAGGGTAAACGCTACAACCGCGAGACGCTGGAAGTGCGCTACAAGGGCAAGACCATCGCGGACGTGCTGGCAATGCGCGTGGACGAAGCCCTGAGCTTCTTCCAGAACCTTCCACAGATCTCCCGCAAGCTCCAGACCCTCTATGACGTGGGTCTCGGGTACATCCAACTGGGGCAGCCCGCTACGACGCTGTCGGGGGGCGAGGCCCAGCGGGTGAAGCTGGCCGCGGAGCTCTCGCGACGGGATACGGGGCGCACGCTCTACATTCTCGACGAGCCCACCACGGGACTACACATGGCAGATGTGGAGAAGCTCCTCGGCGTATTACACCGGCTGGTGGACGCGGGAAACACGGTAATCGTGATCGAACACAACCTGGACGTTATCAAGACCGCAGACTACATAATAGACCTCGGTCCGGAGGGCGGCGACCGGGGGGGAGAGGTGGTCGCCGTGGGTACGCCAGAAGAGGTAGCCGATATGCCGTGGTCGTACACGGGGCAGTTCCTGCGGCCGCTCCTGATACAGGCCGGGACCCTCAGAGCTACTCCGTTGGGCAAGAAAGCGGGGGCTGATCACCAGGGGGACGGTCACCGCCGCGCCGGCCCGAATGGGGTACTGAGCGTGGCGGAGCGGGAGAAGGCGGCCCCGGCAACCGCCGGATCGTCCCGGGGCGGACCGGACCCGGAGCCGCGAGGGCGACCCTGAAGCCCCAGCTAGTCCCAGCGGGTACGGCTGGTTTAACGGAGGTAAGGGTTGGAATCCGCAACCGACCGGGGGTTGACAGGCATTTCCTGATACGCGATGGAGATATAGTTATAACTTTAGAAGGAGCTGGGATGGTCCCAGCGAATATTCGTGATAGGGGGCGAGAGAATCACTACCCCGCAGTCTAAGGGAGGGAGCTACATGAGCAGGCGTGCAGTACCGTTGGTCATCGTCCTGGCTTTCGGGCTGTTGCCAAGCGTAATGCCGAGCCTCGCCGCCGAGAAACCCGTCACCACCGTGGAGTTCTGGTCGTGGGCGACGGGGGATGAGTTGAAGCAGCTGAATGAGCGCATCAGACTTTTCGAGAACGCCAACCCGGACATCAAGATCAATTTGGTTACCGTTGGTTGGGCCGAAATCGGTACCAAGCTGCCCGTGGCCGTTGCCGGCGGTAATTCCCCCGATCTGGTGACCGTCAGTTCGTACTGGGGCTATGACCTGGCAGTGAATAAGCTCTACATCGATCTCCGTCCTTATCTGGAAGCAGTACGGAAGCAAGACCCGGCCTGGGATGTTGACGATATCTTTGCCGGTGCCATGACTATGTGGCAAACGGCCGATGGTGATCAGTTTGCCTTCCCGGACAGCCTGGACATCCAAGGCGTCTTCTACAATCAGGACCGGTATGACGAAACCGGCCTTCGCTATCCCAATGACAAGACGTGGAATTGGAGCGACATGCTTACCGAGTCGATCAAGATGACTGCCGATGTTAACGGTGACGGTGAGATAGACCGCTGGGGGATTAGCGATTACTACTTCAACTGGTACCAGCTGATCCTGGCCAACGGTGGCCAGATCCTGACCAAGGACTTCAAGAACGCCATGAATACGTCCGCAGCTCGGCAGGCCTGGGAGTACTGGAAGAAGTTCTACGATGCCAAGGCGATTCGCGGTTGGATCAGCAGCACCGTCCACGGTGATGCTTCTTTCCGAGCCGGCCATGTGGGTCTGCAGCCGGCCGGTTACTGGCTGGCTCTGCAGCTCAACGCGATGGAGAAGAAGCTGCATTACGATGTGACGGGCATGCCCCTCAGCCCGGCCGGCAAGCGGGCGGCTACCGCGGACGGCTCGGGCGTGATGATTCCGGCGGGGGCGAAGCATCCCGATGCTGCTTGGCGTTTCATCAAGTTCATGCATTCCAAAGAGATGCTGGCGGAGGTAGCCAAGCAGCCTGGTGCCATGCCGCTGCGCCGCTCTTCAGCTGCGGTCGCGTTCCGGATCCCCGATCCTCCTAAGAACAAGGCCATCTTTGCCCAGATCCTCGAATACACGGTGGGCAATCCGAGAACCCCGAAGTGGAGCCAAGTACGTTCGCTGATCTTCCAAGCCGGCTCGCAGTTCTTCACGGGAGCCAAATCTTACGAGCAAGCTATGGAGTATTTCTCCGAGCAGCTTGCCATCATTCTGAAGTAGCGGACGCAACCGGTTGGTCATAGGCCAAGCAGCCGGTGGCCGGCGGCCCGGGGGCTCGTTCCCCGGGCCTTTCGGTTATCCGGTGATTCCCAACGTGCTTTATACTTATGGACGGGGGTAAGGGTCCGTGCCTGGCCCGAAGACGGTAAACCGTGTGCAGGCGAAATGCCAGGGCGGTTACGAAGACATGACCAGGTCGAAGCAGAGTGCGAGCATACGGTCGGAGCAAGGGGCCGGCGTGATCCAGACGAGCCTCAGGGAGAAGCTGGCTCTTCTCCCCGGCCGCCCCGGCGTCTACCTCATGAAGGACCGGCAGGGGAAGGTTATCTACATTGGCAAGGCCGTCTCGCTGCGCCGCCGGGTTCGTTCTTACTTCCAGGGCCTTTCCAAGGGCGAAGGCGGGGTACCCAAGCGCCATGCCGGGACCAAAGTAGGGCAGATGGTCGCCGAGGTAACCGACCTCGATTGGATCGTCACCGACTCCGAGGCCGAGGCGCTCATCCTCGAGTCCAACCTGATCAAACTGCATCGCCCGTGGTTCAACGTCAAACTACGGGATGACAAGGCGTACCCGTACATCAAGGTGACCACCAACGAGACTTATCCGCGCCTTGTGATCGTGCGGCGCCCGCAAGCGGACGGCGCCCGTTACTTCGGCCCGTATACAAGCTCTACCGCGGTACGGGAGACATTGCAGTTCATCCGCAAGCTCTTTCCCATTCGCACCTGCCAGCTGGAGCTGGATAAGGGCCAGCGCCGGAGCCGCCCTTGCTTGCTTTATCACATCGGGCGCTGCCCGGGGCCGTGCGTAGACGGTCTGACGACTCCGGAGGAGTATCGCCAGATCATTGACGAGATCTGCCTTTTCCTGGAGGGCCGCCAGGAGAAGCTGGTGGCCGGTTTGCGGCAACGCATGAAAGAGGCCGCGGCCGGCCTTGCATTTGAACGGGCCGCTCGCCTCCGGGACGTTCTGCAAGCCATCGAGAAGGTGGTGGAGCGGCAAAAGATAGTCTCGCCGCGCCTTGGTGACGTGGATGTGATAGGACTGGCCCGGGATGAACGGTTGGCTCTCGCCTGTGCCGCCGTTCTTTTCGTCCGGGACGGCAAACTGGTGGGACGGGAGACCTTCTTCCTGGATTGGGCCGCGAACGCCCAATCCCGTCCGGCCGGGGCCGGCGAGGTGGCCGAGATACTCAGCACGTTTCTCAGCCGTTATTACGCGCAAGCCACCTTCGTGCCGCCCGAGATCTGGCTCACCGCCCCGGTACGGCCGGAGGATCAGCGTTTGCTGGTGGCCTGGCTGGGCCGGCGCCGCCTGGAGGTGGAACGAGAGCGGAACGGGCAGGTACGGATCATAGTACCGCGACGGGGCGAGCGGGCCGCGCTGGTACGCCTGGCCGACGAGAACGCAAATGAAGCATTGCGGGAGTACGTGGAATCGACCAGCCGCCGGGAGGCTGCCAACCAAAAGGGGATGGAGGAATTGGCTCGGGTCCTCGGTCTACCCGGGCTTCCCTGGCGGATCGAGGCCTACGACATCTCCAACCTCCAGGAGCGAGAGCCCGTCGCCGCCATGGTGGTGCTAGAGGGAGGCGAGCCGGCGCCGTCGGAATACCGCAAGTTCAAGATGCGCACTCCGGGTCCCGACGACTTCGCCATGATGGCCGAGGTGGTCGAGCGTCGCTTCCGCCATGGCCTAAGCGAGCGCCGGGATCTCGCGGCCATGGGGTTGCTCGGCACGATCGAGCGCCGGCCTCCTGCCTGGATGACCAAGGGTGGCGACCGGGAGCCGGCTGGCGGTCCGGCGAAAGCCGGCCCGGAGGCCAGCCCCGACGTGGGCGGAAGGCGAACGCCCGCTCGTTTTGCCATCTTGCCCGACCTGGTGGTGATCGACGGAGGTCCGGGGCAGTTAAATGCCGCCGTCGAAGTGCTGGACCGGCTCGGCCTGGGGGCCCTACCGGTCATAGGCCTGGCCAAGGAGAACGAGTGGATCTACGTTCCAGGGCAGGCCGAGCCGGTGATTTTACCCGGTCATTCACCGGCGCTCCATCTTCTGCAGCGGGTACGGGACGAAGCCCACCGCTTCGGCCTGAGCTTCCACCGCCGGCTGCGAGGCCGGCGGGTGCTGGCCTCGCAGCTGGATGACGTACCCGGCATCGGCCCGGCCCGCAAGAAGGCATTGTTGCAGGCTTTCGGTTCAATCTCGAGAATCCGCCGCGCGAGTGTAGAGGAGCTGGCGGCCGTCCCGGGTATCTCCCGTGAACTGGCCGTACGCATCCACGAACACCTGGGAGGTATGTGAACCGGTTCTCGGCCGTACCGGGTTCAGCTCGCAGCTCGGGTGGAGGCCGGCGGCCCGCTTGAGCTTGGCTATTCGGGGACGGGCCGGCCCGGGATGCTAAGGCCGCTGGTATTTTGTGAGCAGTTCCATGGCCTCAGGGCTTAGGGACGGGGGTACGGGAGCGGGTGGGGCCAGGACGTACCCTTGAGCAAAGGCTACGTTCTCGGCGAGCAAGACGGCCAATTCGTCGAGGGTTTCCACCTGCTCGGCCACGACATTGATTCCGGCCCGGCGAGCCCCTTCCACCAGAGTGGCGAGAAATCTGCGCCGGCGCGGATCGCTGGCGAGCCCCTTCACCAGAACGCGATCCAACTTGAGCCATTCGGGTTGGAGTTCAACCAGGCTGGCGAGGCCCGAAAACGCCACGCCAAAGTCGTCCAGGGAGAATTGCCATCCCTTGGCCCGGAGGGCGGGAAGGATGGGGGCGAGAAGAGGGTCCCGCAGGGACGGGTCTTCTTCGCTCAGCTCGAGGACGGCGGGGTGTCGCAACTCGGCCTTAAGCTCGTCTAGGTAGAGGGCGTCCCGGGGACAGGCAGCCGGCGCGCCGGCTTCGGCAGCCGCCATGCCCGGGGTAGACGGGGTCGCGCCGGCGGGCGGGGTCACGGTTACCCTCAGGAGAGGGGCGACGCTCGCGACGTTCAGGAAAAGGAGATCATCCGGAGGTACCAGCCCTGCGGCACGGCGGACGGCCAGGAGCCGGGAGAGCCGGTCGAGTTCGAGCAGGAGTCCGGCCCGGCGGGCCAGCGAGAAAAGCACCCGGGGACTTTCGAGAACGGTTCCAGAAGGTCCCCGGGTCAGGGCTTCGTATCCGATCACCCGGCCTTCGGCCAGGCTTACTACCGGCTGAAAGAAAGTGCGCAAGAACTCGGGTTCTTCCAGGAGCTGCTTGATGATGCGAACGGCTTCCGGATCGGGAGCGGGAGCGTCGGGCAGAGGATGGCCTTCGTCCGGGGCCGAAGGCTCACCGGGAGGGATCCAGTCTCCGGGAGCTATCGCCCAAAGATGCTCCTCGACAACAAGCAGCTCGCCCAATAACATATCGAGCACCCCTACCTTTCCTCACGTACCAGGCATCGGCGTAAAAGGCCGGAAGGTTGAGGAAAGCAGCAGGTAAACGAGGCAGTCGGGCGAAACCAGGGAGAGAAAGGGGGGCGGGCAATGGCATGGCTTACTTCGGAGTAGTTTCTCTCAGCCTCAGCCGGTTACCGTTCACCGAGTTTCTGGACTTTCTTACGGAGATAGAGGCGGATGGTTTCGAGCTGACCACCGTGGCCGGAGCGCACCGCGGACAGGTGGAGCTGGCAACGGAGGAGGGTCGCCGGCGCCTGTCCGAACAGGTGGCAGCCGCCGGGCGCCGGATTTTGTCCCTGGGAGCTTACAACACTTTCATCGTACCTGCCGAGGCGCTACCGGCCCAGGTTGAACGGCTGGCCGGTTACATCCGGCTGGCCGCCGAACTCGGGATTCCGGTGGTACGGGCGATGGGGGGCGAGCTCCCCGAGGGTTTCACCCGGGAAGAGGGGATCACCGCCTTGGTGGAGGGTTTCCGCCAAGCGGCCCGCATCGCCGCCGATCACGGGGTGGTGCTGGCCCTGGAGAACCACGGGCGCTTCTTGCAGGAGGCAGACCTGCTGAAAGAGGTCGTGGAAAAGGTTGACTCCCCCCACTTCCGCCTTACTCTGGATACGGGCAACTTCTGCTGGGCGGGGCGTAGCATTGCCGAGGCGCGGGCGGCTTTTGCCGCTTTGCTGCCCTACGTGGCCAATGTTCATCTGAAGGATGTGGAGGCCGGAGCTGGTGTTCGTTTCGTTCCCGCCGGCACGGGGCAACTGGCAGAGGCGTTGGCGGACCTCTTGCACGGGCTGGCAAAGCAGGACTATTCTGGCCCCATACAGGTGGAATTCGAAGGGGCCGGGGACCCCCGGGAATTGCTCGGCCGGGAAGACCCCAACATCGATCGATATCTCAAATCGGGAACTCGCCACGGTTTGCAATGGGCGAAGGAGACGTGGGACAGTGCAGGTTTACATCATGGCGGACATGGAGGGGATCGGAGGTATCGTACTGCGGGAACAGGTGTCGCGCGGGACTCCGGAATATGCGGAGGCCCGTGAGCTCTTCATTGCCGAAGTGAACGCCGCGGTCGACGGCGCGTTCGCGGGCGGGGCGAGCCGGGTCATCGTGAGGGACGCCCACGGGACGGGGTTCAACTTTCCTCTGGAGAAAATGGATCCGAGGGCGGAGTGGGTCGCAGGGGCGGTGCCGGCGGGAGAGCGTTTCCCGGGGATGACCGGGGAGACGGACCTCTTGTTGCTGGTGGGCTACCATGCCCGGGCGGGTACGGAGGCTGCGGTGCGAGACCATACCATGAGCAGCCTGACCTGGCAGCGCTTCGAGCTCAACGGCCGGGAAGGAGGCGAGGTGATGATCGACGCCGCGCTCGCCGGTTACCTGGGGGTGCCGGTCGGCCTCGTCACGGGCGACGATAAGGTCTGCCGCGAGGCGCGGGAGCTCCTGGGGGAGGTCGAGACGGCGGAGGTGAAAAAGGGCCTCGGGCGGCACGCGGCGCAACTCCTCGCTCCCGAGGCAAGCCGCCGGCGGGTGCGGGAGGCGGCCGCCCGGGCGGTGAGACGAGCCCGGGACTTCACGCCTTTCGTGGTTAAGCCGCCGATCGTGGTCCGTATCCGGTTCACCGGGACCGAGATGGCCGATGCCGTCCGGGTGGATGGCAAAACTCGCGTCCGTCTGGACGGCCAGACCATCGAGTACCGGGGAGACGACCTCTGGCAGGTAGTGAGTATGGCTTTGTGGGGTTGAAAGTAACCCGGTGGAACTCTCAGGCTAGTAAGCCGGAAGCGGGGGTAGTGACAGGATGAGCAGCAAGGAGTTCACCATCAACTTGGCCGCAGAACTTTTGCGTCACCCGCCGGTGGAGAAGCCGGTAGGCTGGGCGGTGGTCGGGTGCGGAGTGATCGGGCCACTACACGCCGCCGGGGTGGCCAAGGGGCCCTTCACCCGGCTGGTTGCTTGTTGCGACATCGTGGCGGAGCGGGCGGAAAACCTGGCCCGGCAGCACGGGGCGAAGGCGTACACCAGCCTGGAACAGGTGCTGGATGACCCGGAGGTAGAGGCGGTGTCGATCTGCACTCCTTCGGGGATGCATCCCGAGATGACGATTCGGGCCTTGCGGGCGGGTAAGCACGTGTTGACCGAAAAGCCCATGGCCATCCACCTCGAGGATGCCGACGCCATGATCAGGACCGCGGAAGAGACGGGCGGGCAGCTGGCAGTTATCTTTCAACGCCGGACTCAGCCGGTCTTTCGCACCATCAAGGCGGCGATGGAGGAAAAAGTACTTGGTAAACCGGTTCTGGGCGATGCTTACATGAAGTACTACCGTTCCCCCGAGTATTACCGCAGCGCGGATTGGCGGGGCACTTGGCAGTGGGACGGTGGCGGCGCACTGATGAACCAGGGGATACACATCATTGATATGCTGCAATGGCTCATGGGCCCGGTCGAGTCCGTCTACGCTCACGCAGGTACTCTGGTCAGAGAGATCGAGGTAGAAGATACCGCGGTGGCAGTACTGAAGTTCAGAAACGGAGCCTTCGGGGTAATCGAGGGGACCACTTCTGTATATCCTGGAGTGGACCATCGTATTGAACTGCATGGCGAGAAGGGCACCATCCGGGTTGACGGCGAGAGGATCGTGGAATGGCGGGTAGAGGGTCCGGACGGCAAGCCCGTATCCCGGCTGGAGGGAACAACAGGTGAGGCCGGCAGCCCTTCGCCGACCTCGGACCCGCGGGCGATTTCGGCCGACGGGCACTGGATCCAGATCCAGGACCTGGCATTGGCCATTCGGGACGGCCGGCCGCCCCTGGTTCCCGGGCGGGAGGGCCGGCCGGCGCTGGAGATCATCCTGGGAATCTACGAGTCCAGCCGGACGGGCCGGGAGGTTTATCTGGGCAGATAGGGCGGACGCCCGGTTGACCCGGCCGGGCGAGCCGGTCTGATAGGCTGGGCCGGCCCGGTCGAACCGGCTTGAGCCGGGGGCCGGGCAGTTCAAGGGAGCGGGCAGGGCCGCGCCGGCGCAGAAGGCCGGGCTCGGGCCGGGTTGGCGACAGGCTCGGCGCCCACCAGATCGGAAATGCAGGCGGAGGTGCGAGGGATGCCCGGGTTTCTCTGGCGATTACTGCTCAACGGAATCGCCTTGCTGATCACGGTACGACTGGTGAACGGCCTCAAGGTGGACACGGTCTGGACCGGCCTGCTGGCCGGCGCGGTGCTGGGTATCGTCAATGCGGTGATTCGCCCGGTCCTTTTTTTCTTTTCTCTACCAATCACCGTATTGACCCTTGGCCTTTTCACTCTGGTCATCAACGCTTTGATGCTCTGGCTGACTTCGGCCATCGTACCCGGCTTCCGAATCGACGGCTTTGCGGCCGCGTTTTGGGGGTCATTGGTACTATCACTGGTGAGCTGGGTGCTCAGCTGGTTCTTGCCCGGTTGAGCGCCGGTCCCGGCCGGGTTGAGACCCGCGGGAGTGAGGGCCCGAGGTTACCGAGGTGCAGGCAAGGGAGGGGCGGCAGGTGAACTTGGTTACCACGGTTACTGCTAATGCGACCGTGGACAAGACCTACCGGCTCGACCGCTTCGAACCGGGCACTTTGATGCGGGTTCACCAGATGGAGTCGGTCCCCGGTGGAAAAGGGATCAACGTGGCCCGGGTGTTACGCCGCCTGGGACACCCGGCCCTGGCCACCGGTTTCGTGGCCGGCTTCTCGGGGGCGTGGATACGCCACCGCCTGGACCAGGAAGGTATCTGGCATGATTTCGTCGAGGTGGACGGGGAGTCACGCCTTTCGGTTACCATCCCGAACCCGGACGGGCGCGGGCAAACCGAGATTCTCGAACCGGGACCGGCCATCAACCCCGACGATCAGTTGGCCCTGATCTCCGTGGTGGAACGGTGGGCGCGGCAGAGCCGGTGCGTCGTGCTGGCAGGGAGCTTGCCCCCGGGCGCCTTCCCGGATCTTTATGCTCGGATAATCAGGACCGTTCAGGCAGCGGGGACCCCGGTGGCTCTCGACGCCAGCGGCGAGGCACTCCGGCTGGGGATCGCCGCCCACCCGTTTCTGGTCAAACCCAACCGGCGGGAACTCGCCGCTTTAGGCCTGCCGCCCGGGCTGCCGGGATCCGTCCCGGGAGCAGCCGGGCGCCAGGCATTGAGGGCGCTCGCGGAGGCGTGGGCGCGGTTGGCGCAGGCCGAGTGGTTCATCGTTACTGCGGGCGAGGAAGGAGCGCTGGCGGTATGCCGGAGGGTGGACCGGGGTGGGGGGCAGGGGGCAGGACAGGATCTGCCCTCGTTTGAGTTTTTCTGGGCGACACCTCCTGAGGTGACTCCCGTCAACCCGGTGGGCAGCGGTGACGCGTTCCTGGGAGGCCTTCTGGCCGGCATGCTGGAGGGCCGGGATGCGGCCGGGTGCCTCCGCTTGGCCAGCGCCGCGGCGGCGGCCAACGTCATGGTGATGGGAGCGGGGATGATCGACCGGAAAATAGTGCAGCGTTTGGAGGAGCACGTTACGGTGGAGGCGATATAGAGTTATACGCCTTCCAGTTCAACCTGAAGGGTGTACCGGTCGGCTCGCAAGAAGGATTCGACGAACTCGATGGGGCGATCATCGGGCAGGTAGGAGACGCGTTCCACGGCGAAGGCCGGCGAGCCCGGGCGCACGCCCAGGAGATGGGCGGTGGGAGTGTCCAGGAGAACGGCCGAGTACTCCTCCACGGCCCGAACCGGGCGCAGGCCCATCCCCTCGAGGACCGAATAAAGTGAACCGGTGGCCAGCTTATCTTCTTCCCTGAGCAGGGGATGGACCAGGGAAAAGGGTAGATAGGCGGTCTGCAGGCCCATGGGTTCGTCATCGCCCAGGCGCAAGCGGCGCAAAACGGCTACCGCGTCGTGGTCGCCGATGCCCAGGGCACGGGCTACCTTGGGAACGGCGGTTTGCACTTCGAAAAGCAGGAGCTTGATGCCGGGGCGGAGGTTACGCTGTTTCAGCTCTTCGGTGAAGCTCGTGATCGTCTTGAGCTTGCGGGAGAGGCGGGGGCGGGCCACGAATGTTCCTTTACCCTGAATGCGGTATAGGCGCCCTTCGAGGACGAGTTTCTGGATCGCCTGTTTTACCGTGATGCGGCTGACTCCGTGGCGGCGGGCGAGTTCGAGCTCGGTCGGAATCTGTTCGCCCGGTGAGTAGACGCCCTTTTCCAGGTCGGCTCGAAGCAGGTCGTACATCTGCTGGTAGAGCGGGAGCGGGTCTTCGCGGTTGAGAGTCATAGCCGGTGTCCCCTTGTGTCCGTGTCACCTTGCCGTGTTACCCTGCCGGGTTACCGTCGGGGTACGTGGTTATAACATTCTCATCTTAAAGCAATTGCCCCCCTTGTCAAGTCTTGCCGGCGCAGGGTATGCCGCGCGAGCACGATCCCGCGGGCCGGAAGGTTGGCCCGCGTGCTGGAAGGCCGGTCACGGGGGAGACAACGGGGGAAGAAGGGCTTCGACGCGGCGAAAGAGGTTGGTGATGCCGGCGCGCCGGGGTTCAAGCCATCGGGTGCGAAGTTCCTCGGGGTCCGGCTGCCAGAGGAGTTCACCCGTCTCTTCGTCCTTTAGCGGGCCGCAAGCAGACCGGTAGTCCAGCCGCAGGTGGGCGCCGGATTTAGCCGGGCGCCGTTCGAGACGCGCCCCCAGGCACCGCAGTCCGTGAAGCAGGCCGGCCAGTTGAGCAGCATCGCCCGGGGCGGGGGCGGCGCGAGCGCTCGCCCACGCTTCGACGAGGAGTGTTTCCCAGAGAAGATGGTCTTCGAGCAGATCGGGGCGGGGATCGTGGTCGAGACCGGGCGTAGCTTGACCAACGTCCTCCGGCAAAGAGCCCTCCATCGCGGATTTCCCCCTCGCTCCGGCTCGTCCAAATGGTCTACTTCGTCCCGGGGCCGGTTTCTCCTTGCTTGGGAGTGGAGCGAGGGGGTGGCCTCACCCGGCCGCCCGGGCCGAGGCCAGGGCCGCGCGGAGCTGCCAGGACAGGGTAAAAGGCGCAGCGGGCGTTAAGGTATAATAAAGTTATTGGCCAAAGGTGGCCGGTTCAAGGAAAAGGGGAAGATGCACTGCGTCGAAGGGGGTCAGCACATGGGCGAGGGAACCAGCACGATTGGACGATGGGTCCTGGCCGGACTGGGACTGGCCGCGCTGACGCGTGACAAGGCCGAAGAGCTCATCCAGGAGCTCGCGCGCCGGGGGGAGATGAGCCGGGAGGAGGCCCGGGAGATCGGACGGCAGATCCGCGAGCGGGGCGAGACCGAGTGGGCCGAATGGAGGCAGTACTTTAGCAGCAGTGGTCAGAAGTTCTTCACCTCCGCCGGCCTGGTTACCCGAGCCGAGTTCCAGGAGCTGAAGCAGAAAGTGAAGGAGCTCGAAGAGCGGCTGGACCGGCTGGGGACGGTTCAGTAAGCTGTTGCCTTGCTCGAGCGGTTCATCGGCCTTCTGCGTTTTCTCGCCCCCGGCCGGTGGCAGCGCCGCCGAAGACTGCTCTCCCGGCTCCGGTACATCGGCGACGTGGTAGCTCGCCATGGCCTGGGCTGGGCATTTACCCGGATCAGGCTCACCCGTTTTCTGCCCGCCGGGTGGCGCAGGCGCTTCCCGGCGAGACCGCAGGGGGATCTCGCCACTCAGGAGGAGCTGGGGTCTCGAATCCGTTGTATCCTCGAGGAGCTCGGCCCGACCTTCATAAAGCTGGGCCAGCAGCTGAGTACCCGGCCCGATCTCCTGCCGATTCCGGTGTGGCGTTCCCTGCAAGAACTCCAGGACCGTGTGCCTCCCCTTCCCTGGGAACCTATGGCCGAAGCCTTTCGCCAGGCCTTGGGCCGCAGGCCGGAAGAGGTTTTGGCCGAAATCGACCCGGTGCCCCTCGCGTCGGCATCGCTGGGACAAGTATATAGGGCCCGTCTCCGGAGGCCGGACGGTGCGGGCCCCGGCGAGCGGGTCGCGGTCAAGATCCGGCGGCCCGGGGTGGTCGAGGAGATCGAAACCGACCTGGAGCTCCTTTACTGGGTCGCAGAGCGGGCGCAGGCGGTGCTTGCTCCGGAGTTCGTAGACCTCAGGGAGGTAGCAAGGGAGTTTGAGCGGTTCATCCATGCTGAACTGGACTACGAACGGGAAGCCCGCACCATGGAGTTCTTCCGCCGCCGTCTTTCGGGGGAGGGGGAACTCCACATCCCTCGCGTCCATTGGGAGTTGACACGCCCCGGGGTGCTGGTGATGGAGTACGTGGAGGGGGTGAAGGTAAACGACCTGGAGGGACTCGACCGTTTGGGACTGGATCGGCGCAACATCGCGCGCCAGGGAGCTCGCCTGGTTCTGAGCATGATCTTCGACCACGGGCTGGTACATGGAGACCCGCATCCGGGCAACATCCTGGTAGAGCCAGGCGGTACCATCGCCCTGCTCGATTTCGGACTGGCGGGGCACCTGCGGCCGGAGGTCGTCCGCGAACTCAGCCGGATCCTTACCGGGGTCATCCGCCGTGATCCAGAGCAGGTGATACGGGCTCTCCTCGGCCTCGGCATCGCCCGGGCCGAGCTCGACCGGAAGGCACTGGCCGACGACCTCGAGGAGATCATCTCCCGTCACTGGGGCCAGGAACTCGCCGATATCTCGTTCACCATGCTCCTGGGGGAGACCTTGGAGATCGCCTACCGTCATCACCTGCGGCTGCCGCGGGAGTTGATCCTGCTCATCAAAGCCCTGGGCGCACTGGAGGGGGTCGGACGCCAGCTCGACCCGGAGTTCAATGCTTTCGAGATGGCGGCGCCTTTTGCGCGGCGACTCCTCTTGCGAGAGGCCACGGTGGGGTTGGTCGGCCGGGTGGTCGAGGAGACCAGGGAAGTGGCAGGGACCCTCAGCGGCTGGCCGGAGAAGCTGGATCAGATCCTGGATCAGCTGGCCGGAGGAAGGCTGACCGTCCGCTTCGAGCACCGCGGGCTAGAGGAGACGGAGCGCGTGGCCGCGGAGGTGGGCCGGCGGATGAACGCGGCCATCCTGGCCGCGGCCCTTCTGATCGCGGCGGGAACGGGCCTCGAAGCCTGGCGAGGGCCGGCACGGACCCTGGCCGTAGCCGGGGCGCAGATACCTTTGACCTGGATATGGCTCATCCTCTTGGCGGCCGCGATCGGGCTCGGGATCTACAGCCTGCGTCCGGTCAGGGTGCACCTGCGCTCTTCCCGCGGGGCGGCCGGCGGCCGGGAGAAGAACGAGTGACGGGGGAAGCGGCAGGGTTTGCCCGGCCGGTTGCGGAATCCAATCGAACGCTGAATTTTAGAGGGAGGCTATGCCAGTGGACGTTGCTCAACTCAAAGCCAAGATCCGTGAAGTACCGGACTTTCCGACGCCGGGGGTGAGTTTCAAGGACATCACCACCCTGCTCAAAGACCCGCAGGCTTTCCACTATGCCGTGGCCACCCTGGCCGACCGTTACCGCTCCGCCCATCCGGAAGTGGTGGTAGGCATCGAAAGCCGCGGTTTCCTGCTCGGCGCTCCTATCGCCTATGAACTGGGGTGCGGTATCGTGGTAGTCAGAAAACCCGGCAAGCTTCCAGCGGAGCGGGTGCGGGTCGACTACCAGCTGGAATACGGGCAGGATGCGCTGGAGGTTCACAAGGATGCCATTTTGCCGGGGCAGCGGGTGCTTCTGGTAGATGACCTGCTGGCGACCGGCGGCACCAGCTGGGCCGCCGCGGAGCTGGTGAGGAAGCTGGGGGGCGAGATCCTAGGGTTCGCCTTCCTGATCGAACTCGCCTATCTTTCCGGGCGCCGGAGGCTCGAGGGTTTCCGTGTGGAGGCGTTGATTACGTATGAGTCCTGATTCAGAGACGATCCCGAGCGAGGAGGAGATAATCCAGGCGCTGCCCAAGTCCAACCCGCAGGCGGAGGAGCTGGTCCGGCGAGCCTACCGGTTTGCCGAGCAGGCCCACGCCGGCCAGCAGCGGGACAACGGGACATGCTACTTCCAGCATCCGGCGGCCGTCGCTCTCATACTTGCCCAGCTGGAACTGGATGCCTCGACGGTAGCGGCCGGCCTGCTTCACGACGTACTGGAAGATACGCGGGTGACCCGGGAGGAATTGGAAAAAGAGTTCGGGGAAGAGATCGCCCGCCTCGTCGACGGGGTGACGAAGCTCTCCAGGATCCCTTTCCAGTCCCGGGAGGAGCACCAGGCCGAGTCGCTGCGCAAGATGTTCCTCGCCATGGCCGAGGATGTGCGGGTGATACTGATCAAGCTGGCCGACCGCCTGCACAATATGCGCACTCTGGAGGGGCTGCCGCCGGAGCGGCAAAAGAAGATCTCCCGGGAGACGCTGGAGATCTACGCTCCCATCGCCCACCGGCTGGGTATGTTCGGCCTCAAGTGGGAGATGGAGGATGCTGCCTTCCGCTACCTCGAACCGGAGGCTTACTACGAACTGGTTCAGATGGTGGCCAAGAAGCGCCGGGAGCGGGAAGGCGAAGTGGCCGAGGCGGTCGCTTTGCTCAAGCAAAAGCTGCAGGAGATGAATATCCGGGCGGAGGTGCAGGGGCGGCCCAAGCATCTTTTTTCGATCTACCAGAAGATGCGCAAAGGGCGGCAGTTCAACGAGATATACGACCTCATCGCGGTGCGAGTCATCGTGGATACGGTAAGAGATTGCTATGCCGTACTGGGTATGGTTCATTCTATGTGGAAGCCGATTCCGGGACGGTTCAAGGATTACATTTCGATTCCGAAGTCAAATATGTACCAGTCATTGCATACTACTGTGGTTGGCCCCCGAGGCGAACCGCTAGAGATCCAGATCAGAACTTGGGAGATGCACCGGATCGCCGAACGAGGGATCGCGGCGCACTGGTTGTACAAAGAAGGGAATAAGTCGTCCCGTGAATTCGAGGAGAAGGTAGCCTGGCTCCGGCAAGTAATGGAGTGGCTACGGGAGATGAAAGATCCCCACGAATTCATGGAGACGTTGAAGATCGACCTTTTCGAAGACGAAGTCTTCGTTTTCACTCCAAAAGGCGACGTTAAAAACCTTCCCGCCGGGGCGACCCCGGTGGACTTCGCGTTTGCAGTTCACACGGACCTGGGCCTCCATTGCGTGGGTGCGAAAGTGAACGGCCGGATCGTTCCCCTTGACTACCGGCTGCAAAACGGCGAGTTCGTGGAGATCCTTACCGCGAAGAACGCCACTCCCAGCCAGGACTGGCTCTCCTTCGTGAAAACTTCGAAGGCGAGGAGTAAGATCCGGGCCTGGCTCAAGGAGAGCCAGCGAGAAGAGGGGGCCCGGGAAGGCCGGGAACGGTTGGAGCAGGAGGCCCGGAGGCTCGGGTTCGAGGTGAAAGAGGTTCTCGGCCACGACAAGCTAACCGAGGTGGCCCGGCGCTACGGGATGGGCGACGCGATGGACCTGCTGGCAGCGGTCGGCTTTGGCAAGGTGACGGTGGCGCAGGTACTCGGGCGGATTGTGGGGCCGGAGGAGTTGGAGGCACGGCGGCGAGCGCTGCGGCCGGTGGCCGGGACGGGCCCGGGGGCCGGCGCGGCGGCCGGCGCCGGGCCGGTGGCCGAGGGTGAGGCGGCGGGAGCGGCAAGGCTCGCGGGTAAGGGCCGGGCAGGACAGTTACTGCGGTGGACGCGGCGGCCAGGAGCCGGACAGGCGCCGGGCCTTGGCCCTGGTGCCGGCCCGGGCACGGGGCAAAGCGGGGCAGCGGGGCCGGAGCGGGCGCAGGCGGAGGCGGCCGGCCGTTCCGTGGTGGTGGCAGGCGTCGATAACCTCCTGGTCCGTTTTGCCCACTGCTGCAACCCGGTCCCCGGTGATGCCATCGTGGGCTACGTGACCCGGGGCCGGGGAGTCTCCATTCACCGGGCGGACTGTGCGGTGTTGCGGGACGTTCCCGATAGCAGTGCCCGGAGAATAGCGGTGGAGTGGCGCAGCGGAATCTTACCCGCCTCTTTCCCGGTGGAGATCGAGATCGAAGCGATCGATCGCGTAAACCTCCTGGCCAACGTGATGAACGCCATTGCCGAAGGGGAGACCAACATCGAAGCGGTGCAGGCGTATAGCACGAAAAGCCATTACGCCTACGTCAGCTTGGTGGTAGACATCCGGGATATTGCCCACCTGGAAAACGTGCTGGAGAGGGTCCGGCGGGTCAGCGGGGTGCTGTCGGTGAGCCGGGCAGTTCACCGGCGGGGAAGGCTTTTGCGGGCGCGTTGACCGGCCCCGTCAGGTTCGATAGAATGGACAAAGTGCAGCGAAGCGGAGGAAGGCAGCGAACGGAGGTCGGCTGCGATACCGTAACGGGGGGAACTACATGTTCTTTCAAAAACTGCGCAAGCAGATGAAGTGGATTTTCGTGGTGATCGCGGTAACCTTCGCGGTCGGCCTCGCCTATCTGGGAGGAATAGATCTCGGTCTCGGCCGGAGCGCAGATACCCGGCGCGGCCCGGTGGCGGTGGTGAACGGTGTCAAGATCAGCCGGGCCCAACTGGACCGCCAGGTACGCGATCAGGCGGAGAGCTTGAGAGCCTACGGCCAGAGTGTGCGCTACAGCATGCGGCCGGAGCTGGAGTATTACGCTTATGTCATCTTGCGTGACCACTACATTTTACTCACCGAGGCCCGGCGGCAGAAGATCAAAGTGACAGACAAGGAGTTTGACGAGGAGTACAAAAAGCAGGTCGAAAACTTCCCCTCTCGTCAGGATTTCCTTGATGAGCTCGAACGTAACGGATTTGCCAGCGAAAAGGAATTCAAGAACTGGCTGAGGGAAAACTTGATGGTCAGCAAGCTGGTCGACTCGGTCGGCAATGTTAAAGTGACCGATGCCGAGGTGGCCCGGGCATACGAGAAGATCACCGCGTCGATGATCCTCATCAAGCCCAAAGCCGAAGGAGAGGCCGGTTGGCAGCTGGCAGAACGGCTGGCGAAGGAAGTGGCCACCAAGGCGAAAAGCGGGCAGAACTTTGCCCAACTCGCCAAGACCTTCTCGGACGATCAGGCGACGAAGCTCTCCGGAGGTGAGCTGGGAGAGATCGGGCACGAGCAGCTACCGCCGGCGGTGGACGATGTGGCTTTCCGGCTTCCGGTGGGCGGGGTGAGTGACCCGATCAAGGGTCCGGACGGTTACTACATCGTGCGGGTGTCGGCTCGTAAGGAAGCCACCGGCCCGGATTTCGAGAAAGAGAAGGAGAATCTTCGTAAACAGCTAGCCGACCAGCGGCGTCAGGAGGAGCAGGCCCGGTGGTTCGCGTCTCTCCAGGCCCAGGCAAAGGTCGAAATCCTCGACCCGGTGCTGAAGGCCCGCGATCTGGTAGGGATCGGCAAGCTGGATGAGGCCATCGCCGAGTACCAGAAGGCTTTGGCCGAGCAGGATGATCCCTATGTGCGTCTGCAGCTCGCGCGGGTTTATGAGATGAAGAAAGACAAGGTACAGATGATCAAGGAACTTGAGCGTGCGGCAGCCGTCACTCCGGAGGACGTCGACATCCAGCTGGCCCTGGGGACTGCGTACAAGGATGCGGACGACAAGGAGAAGGCACTGGCGGCTTTGACCAAAGCGGCCGAGGTCGCCCCCCAGTATGATCTGCAGGTCCACAGCCAGTTGTCCCAGCTTTTCTCGGAGCTCGGTCGTAAGGACCTGGCCGATCTGGAGGACAAGAAAGTAAACGAAATCTACGCTCTCTATACCCAGCGCCTGGAAGCTGCTCAGAAGGCGCAAACTGAGGCCCAAAAAGCCAACGAACCGGCCCAGAATACCGCCGGGGAGTCCGGGACGGGCGACCGGACGCCGGCCGGGTCGGCCTCAGGTCAGGCCGGCGGGGCGGCGGCAGGGCAGGATGGAGCCGGGGCGAAACGCTAGATGAGCGAGAGGGCTAGGGGCGAAGAGGCAGCCGCCGGGAAAGCCGTAGCGCCAGGCGCCGCGGCGGTCCGGGGAACGAGGGACATCTTGCCGCCCGAAAGCAGCCGGTGGCAGTGGGTGGAGGGCGTGGCCCGGCGAGTGTGCGAGCGCTACGGCTACCGCGAAATACGGACGCCCATCTTCGAGGCGGCGACGGTCTTCACCCGCGGGATTGGCGAGGCGACCGACATCGTCGAAAAGGAGATGTACCTCTTTCGTGATCGCGCCGGGCGGGAACTGGCCCTGCGGCCGGAAGGAACGGCCGGAGTGGTGCGGGCGTTCCTCGAGCACAAGCTCTACGCCGGGCCGCTGCCCGTGAAGCTCTTCTACCTCGGTCCGATGTTCCGCTATGAACGACCCCAGGCCGGGCGATACCGGCAGTTCGAGCAATTCGGAGTAGAAGCGTTCGGCAGCGCCGACCCGGCGATAGACGCCGAAATCATCTCTCTAGGGATTGCCTTCCTCGAGGCAGTGGGGCTTGACCGTTGGGAACTTCGGCTCAATAGTATCGGTTGTCCTACCTGCCGTGCTGCCTACCGCGAGATGCTGGTCACCGAGCTCAGCCCGCGACGCCAGGAGCTTTGCCGCAGTTGCGAGCAGCGGCTGGAACGGAACCCTTTGCGGATTTTAGACTGCAAGGAGCCCGGCTGCCAGCTGCTGGTAGAGCCGCTACCCGGTTTGGAAAGCTATCTTTGCTCCGACTGCCGGGCCCACTGGGAGACGGTTCAGCACTACCTGGGTGAACTCGGTATCTCCTATCGTAAGTATCCGCGTCTCGTACGCGGTCTTGACTACTATACCCGCACGGTATTCGAGCTGGTCGGTACCGGGCTTGGCTCGCAGGATGCGCTGCTGGGCGGCGGGCGCTACGACGGGCTGGTGGAGGCGATGGGAGGACCGAGTGTCCCCGGCATTGGCTTCGCGGCCGGGCTCGACCGTTTGCTGATGAGCCTGGCCGGCGGCGACGGCCTGCCCCCGGCGGCCGCGGCAACCGACGTGTACGTGGCCCGGGCGGGGGAGGTGCCGATGGGAGCGGTGTTGCAGCTGGCCGAAAGGCTCCGCCGGGCCGGGATTCGGACGGAGCTCGAATTGGCGGGCCGCAGTTTGAAGGCGCAACTAAAGGTGGCGGACCGGCTGGGAGCCCGGTTCGTGGTGATAGCCGGAGAGGCCGAATGGGCCCGGGGCCTGGTTACGCTGCGGCGGATGGCCGATGGGCTTCAAGAGGAGGTCGCCCGGACGGAGGTGCCGGGCCGCCTGTCCGAGCTGATCTCGGAGACCTGACGCCGGGTGGTGTAGGAGAAGGAGAGTCGAACGGTGGACGGAAAAACGGGCGGACGGATCATGGAGCAGCAGGAGCAGCCCGGGCAGCCGGGGCAACCCGGACGGCCGGGGCTGCAAGGGCAGGGCGAGTGGCGGCGGAGTGCCTGGTGCGGTGAACTGCGAGCCAGCGACGCGGGCCGGGAGGTAGTGTTAAACGGCTGGGTGGCGCACCGGCGGGACCACGGTGGCCTGATCTTCATCGACCTGCGGGACCGGAGCGGCCTGGTACAGGTGGTTTTCAACCCGCAAACCGACCCGGAGGCTTTCCGCACCGCCGAGACCCTGCGCCTGGAATACGTCGTCTCGGTGGCGGGTCAGGTCCGGCACCGTAGCCCCGGTATGGAAAATCCCAAGCTTCCCACCGGCGAGATCGAAGTGGCCGGCCACACCCTGACGGTATTGAGCACGTCCAAGACCCCTCCCTTCGTGCTCGACCGAGCCCCCTCGGTGGACGAAAACCTGCGGCTTCGCTACCGCTACCTCGACCTGCGCCGCCCCGAGATGCAGAGAAACCTCGTGCTCCGTCATCGCCTGGCGCAAAAGACCCGGGAATTCCTGAACGCCCGTGGTTTCCTGGAAATCGAGACGCCCATGCTCACGCGTAGTACGCCGGAGGGAGCCCGGGACTTCCTGGTTCCCAGCCGGCTGAGTCCGGGGACGTTTTACGCCCTGCCACAGTCACCCCAGCTTTTCAAGCAGCTTTTGATGGTGAGCGGCTTTGAGCGCTACTACCAGATCGCCCGCTGCTTCCGGGACGAAGATTTACGGGCCGATCGGCAGCCGGAATTTACCCAGATCGATATCGAGATGTCGTTCGTAGAGCGGGAGGACGTGATGCAGCTCGGAGAAGAGCTGATCGCAACTCTCCTGGGCGAGGTGAATGTACGCGTCGAACTGCCGCTGCGCCGGATTACCTACGGGGAAGCCATGCTCCGGTACGGGTCCGATAAGCCAGACCTGCGGTTCGGGCTGGAGATTCAAGACGTGTCTCAACTCTTTGCCACCAGCGGCTTCCAGGTATTCGCCCGGGCGGTGGCAAGCGGCGGGGTAGTGAGGGCTCTTGTATTGCCCGGCGGCAGTGACCTCAGCCGGCGGGAGCTGGACCAGCTGGTGGAGCTCGCTCCCCGTTGGGGCGCCCGGGGGCTCGTCTGGATGCTGGCCGAGGCGGAAGAGCTGCGTTCACCGATAGCGAAGTACCTGGGGGCCGGCGAGGAGGCGGCGCTACGAAAGCAGCTCTCGGTTCAGCCGGGCGACCTCATCTGTCTGATGGCCGGGCCCGAAAAGGAGACGGCCATCGCCATGGGAAGGCTCAGGCTTTTCCTGGCTGAGAAGAAAAACCTCATCCCGCCTGGCCGCTGGGAGCTCGTCTGGGTAGTGGACTTCCCGCTCCTGGAGTGGAATGAGGAGGAACGGAGGCTGGAGGCGGTTCACCATCCTTTCACTTCGCCGCGGCAGGAGGACGTTGATTTGCTGGCCACCGAGCCGTTGCGGGTGCGGGCCAACGCTTACGACCTCGTGCTCAACGGGGTAGAGCTGGGTGGCGGGAGCATCAGGAACCACCGCCGGGAGGTGCAGGAACGGGTTTTCGAGGCCCTCGGCATCTCTCCCGAAGAGGCCCGGGCGAAATTCGGGTTTCTGCTGGAAGCATTGGAGTATGGTGCCCCGCCCCACGGTGGTATCGCCTTCGGGTTCGACCGGCTGGTGATGTTACTGGCGGGGGAGGAGACAATCCGGGACGTGATCGCCTTCCCCAAGACGCAAAGCGGGGCCGATCCACTGACCGGAGCGCCGGCCGCGGTTTCGGCGGCCCAGCTCGGGGAGTTGCATATCATTCCGGAAGTTCCGGTGGCTTAGGCGGTAATCCTTCGACTGGACCTTGCCACGCCCGGGACGGTGTGCTATCATGTCGCCGGAAAGCGAGTTCCCTGCTGTGTCCGTGATCAAGCCGGCAGATGGTATGCGCCAACACCATCTAAAAGGGATCCGGACTCTGGACACCGAGGGCAGGCCCCCCCTGCTCGGGGAAGCCCGCATGGCGTCCAGGAGGAACCCACCTGCCGGGGGCAGGTGCAAACCGGCCGGCACCTAACGGCACGGCGGGGAAATCGTCGAGGGAGCCGAGGGGTCTGGCACTCCTCGGTTTTTTCGCGTTTCCCTACTCGTCTGCTGCCGGTTCATTGCCGCTGGTTCATCGAATTACAGAAGATCGGGTCGAAAATGTGCCTGGCTTGCCTCCGGCGATGGCGACCCCGGTGGTATACAGCTCGGGTGCAGGGTTCAGGTTGGTTGGGCCGGGTTAGGTTGAGCCGGGTTTGACGCCGGGGGAGGCCGGGCGTATCATGGGAAGGGAAAGGCGAGCAATCTGCTCGGGATTGGTGCGCCCGGTGCGGCCGCTCGCAGGCGCGACGGGGGAACGGGGCGACCTGGCAGGAGACGGAACACGCAAACGGGCTATGGGGGCGGGGATCCATGAGGATATCGACCAGGGGAGAATACGGCCTGCGAGCCATGGTGGAGCTCGCGCTCCGCGCCGGGCAGGGACCGGTCCCGCTCAAGGCAATAGCCGAAAGCCAGGGCATCTCCGAGCCATATCTCGAGCAGTTGATGGGCACGTTACGGAAGGCGGGACTGGTAAATAGCGTGCGGGGGGCGCAGGGAGGCTATGAACTCGCCCGCCGGCCGGAGCAGGTGAAGGCGGGAGACGTGGTCCGGGCACTGGAGGGTCCGATCGTCCCCTGGGAGTGCGTGGACGAAAGCAGCGGGGCGGTTTGCCTGCTGACGGAGGGCTGTTCTACCCGCCTCCTCTGGAAGAAGCTGCAAGATGCCATCGAAGCGGTGCTGGACTCCGTGACCCTGGCCGACCTGGTAGAAGAGCAGCAGCGACTTCGAGTGCAGGGGGGCGCGCTGCTGTTCGACATCTGAACTTCGGAAGCGAGGGGAACATGCCGGGCGAGCGGATCGAGCGGATTTACTTGGATCATGCGGCCACGACCCCTCTTCGTCCCGAGGTAGTCGAGGCCATGCGGCCGTTTGCCCAGGAAGTATTTGGTAACCCTTCCTCGTTGCATGCCCGTGGCCGGGAGGCAAGGCGCCGGGTCGACGAGGCCCGGGACCGTATCGCGGCCATTTTGCGTTGCCGTCCGGGAGAGATCTACTTTACCAGCGGGGGCAGCGAGTCCGACACCTGGGCGTTGATGGGTTCAGTGGTAGCCGCGCGGGAGCGGGGCGACCCGCGCCGGCGGATCATGGTCTCCGCGGTGGAACACCGGGCGGTGCTGGACACAGCCGAAGCCCTGGCCCGCAGCGGGGTGAACGTGGACTACCTCCCCGTCGACCGGTTCGGGCGGATAGCAGTGGACGAAGTGGTCGAGCGGGTGGAGCGGCAGAAGGACACCCTGCTCGTGGCGGTGATGTACGCCAACAACGAGGTGGGGACGATCCAGCCCGTGCGGGAGCTGGGTGCCCGCCTGCGTGAACTGGGAGTTCTATTCTTCGTCGACGCAGTCCAGGCCCCCGGCTATCTGCCTTTAGACTTGCAGGAGCTGCCTTGCGATCTACTGGCCCTCTCCGCTCACAAGTTCAACGGCCCCAAGGGAGCAGGACTTCTCTACGTTCGCCGCGGGGTAGAGATCGCGCCGCTGGTTCACGGCGGGGCCCAGGAGCGAGGCCGCCGGGGCGGTACGGAGAACGTGGCCGGGGTGGTGGGGATGGCGGTCGCGCTGGAGCTGGCCGAGGGCGAGCGGCCGGCCGAAGCCAAGCGAGTGGCCGCACTTCGGGATCGCTTGTTCGCCTTGATCCGGAAGGCTCTGCCCGACACGCGGTGTCATGGTCACCCGGCGGAACGGCTGCCCAACAACCTAAACCTCTCCTGGCCCGGAGTCGCTAGCGATACGCTCCTCCTCGCCCTGGACCTCGCCGGGGTGGAAGCTTCCAGCGGGGCGGCCTGCAGCGCGGGGGCGCTCACCGAGTCCCACGTCCTCACGGCCATGGGGGTGAGAGAGGCCGAGGCGGGGGGGCCGTTGCGGTTGAGCCTGGGACGGGGCAACACCGAGGCCGAAATCGACGAAGCCGCCCGCCGCATCGTCGCGGCAGTCGAGGCGGTGCGGGAACGCAGGCAAAGCGCGGGGGGAGCCGGAGAGCCAGATGGTAGACGGTAGGGAAGACGGCCTGGTGATCGGAATGACCGGCGAGCAAGAGTCCCTGGAGGCCGCGAGAGACCGGGTTCGGGTCGAACTTGCCCGCGTCGCAGGTCGAGGTCCTCTGGCTCCCCGCGGGCGGCGGGTGGTGGCCGCTATGAGCGGCGGAGTGGATTCATCGGTGGCGGCCGCCCTGCTGGTCGAGGCCGGATTCCAGGTGATCGGTATCACCTTGCAGCTCTGGCCGGAATGGCTGCCGCCGGACCACGAGGGCGGATGCTGTTCACTGGGGGCGGTGGAGGATGCCCGCCGGGTGGCCAACACGCTGGGCATACCCTATTACGTCCTCAACCTGAGCGAAGCTTTCGAGGAAGTGGTGATCCGGCCGTTCACCCGGGAATACCTGGGCGGCCGGACGCCCAATCCTTGTTTGGTCTGCAATCGGGAGATCAAGTTTGGTGTTCTACTGGAAAAGGCTCGTGAACTGGGGGCCGGCTACGTGGCCACCGGCCATTATGCCCGGATTGGCTGGGATGAGCGACGAAAACGCTATCTGTTGCGTGCGGGAATCGATTCCAGTAAGGACCAGAGCTATGCACTCTACGCCCTTACGCAAGAACAGCTGGCCTGCACCCTCACTCCTTTGGGCGTCCTTACCAAGAAGAGAGTGCGGGAGCTCGCAACCGCGCTGGGATTGGTGACGGCCCGCAAACCGGAAAGCCAGGAGATCTGTTTCATACCCGGCAACGATTACCGCCGCTTTTTGCGAGAGTACGCGGGGGTGGCGGAAAACCCGGGCCCGATCGTGGATCGGCAGGGGCGCAGGCTCGGAACGCACCGGGGAGTCGCCTTCTATACGGTAGGGCAACGGCACGGATTGGGGTTGCCGGGCCCGGAGCCGTACTACGTGCTGGAGATCGATGCCCGGCGGAATCGCCTGGTGGTCGGGAGGCGGGAGGAAGCCAGGGGAGCAGTGCTGCTCGCGAAGGATGTTAACCTCATTTCCCAGGTCGAGGTTCCCCCGGAAGGGCTCAAGGTTTGGGCCAAGGTACGCTACCGGGTACCCAAGGCCGAGGCGCGGATCATGCCGGCGGGGCCGGATACCTCGTGGATGTGGACTTGTTTTGCGGAGCCCCAATGGGCCATCACTCCCGGCCAGGCGGTGGTCTGGTACGAAGCCGGGGACGAGGCGGATATCGTAGTCGGTGGTGGTACCATCGCGGACGCAACTGAGCTCGCCGCGAAAGCCGGGAATACTACTCCCGATGACGCCGGTTGCCGATGGGAAGGTGGAGTTAAATGGTGAACCGTTTCTGGCAGGGTGTGCTCATGGGAGTAGTGCTCGGTATCGTCATGAGCTTGCGTTATCTGCAACGGGGCACGTCCGCCGAAACGGAGACCGTGCCGCGGCGGGTGATGGCGCGGCTTGCCGTGCCTTCGCTGAGGCGAGGTTAGGCAGTACGACCTTCGGGGAGGAAAGCGGCGTGCCCGGGCGTGCCGTCTCCCGCTTCGGCGCGATAGCGGTCGCGGTCGCAGCGGTGGTCGGCCTCGCCCTTCTTTACTACCTGCGCACGCTCGTCCTACCTTTCATGCTCGCCCTCTTCCTGGCCTATCTGGTCTCGCCCCTGGTGGACCGGCTGGAACGGGCAGGAGCGGGGCGGGCGGCCGCGTCCGGTATCGTGCTGGCCTCCCTGCTGGCCGGAGTGGTGGCCGGGGGGGTGTTGCTCCTGCCGGCCTTGGGCCGGGAGGTGGGCCGGGTGGTGGCGCAGGTTCCCCCGGGTACGAGCCCGGCGGGGTGGCTTACGGGATGGACGACCGGGATGATGCCGGGACCGTGGCGGGGGCTGGCGGGGCAGCTCAACGCGGGAATAGAAAGATGGATGAGGCAGTTCACCGGCCGCGTGGTAGCCTCCGGCGGGGAATTCGCCAGCATGGCGTATGCGCTGCTCTTCGTGCCGTTCATCGCCTACTATTTCCTGCTCGACCGTGGTCGCCTGGGGCTTGGCGTCCTGCGACGTCTACCGCCCCCATGGCGGCCTCATGTGGCGGTACTGGGCGCAGAGATCGGCGCCACGCTGGCCGGGTTCGTGCGGGGCCAGGTGCTAGTATCGGCCCTGGTAGGGGTGGCGACGGCGCTGGCCATGGCTGCCTTACGAGTTCCCTTTCCACTCCTGATCGGGGTCTTGGCGGGGCTCCTGGACGTGATCCCGTACTTCGGACCGGTCATAGCGGCGGTTCCGGCGGTGGTGGTAGGGTTTTCGGTTTCCTCGTGGACGCCGGTCTTCGTCGTTCTGACCTTCTTTGCCATCCACCAGCTGGAGAGTGTCTTCCTCGTTCCACGAGTCATGGGAAGTCTGACCGGTCTGCACCCCCTCGCGGTGCTGGCGGCCATCCTGGCCGGAGAGCAGGTCCTGGGATTGACCGGAATGCTCCTCGCCGTACCCGCTGCCGCCTGCGTGCGTATCCTGGTCGACTACTGGACGTTCCGCCGGGGTACGGGTGGTGCGCCAGGGGCGGTGGCCGGGGCAGACGGCACCCGCCAGGCCGGCAAGGCAAGCTCCGGTCGCGTTGACAAGCTGGGTTCTCATGGATATGATGGGGAAGATTCAGTCCAGGGTAGGGGCAGGGGGGATACTCCCGCCGCCGTGCGGGAGACCAGATGCGACGACTGAGCGGCAACGAGCTACGGGAAGAATACCTTCGTTTTTTCGAGGGTAAGGGGCACCTGCGTCTGCCCAGCGCCTCGCTGGTTCCGGAGAACGATCCTACCTTGCTTTTCACCGGAGCCGGGATGGTGCCCTTCAAACCTTACTTCCTGGGCCGGGCCAGCCCCCCACATCCCCGGCTGACCACCTGCCAGCGGTGCTTGCGCACCGCCGATATCGACCGAGTCGGCACCACCGCCCGGCACGCCACCTTCTTCGAGATGCTGGGAAACTTCTCCTTCGGCGACTACTTCAAGGAAGAGGCGATTGGCTGGGCCTGGGAGTTCATCACCCGTCATTTGGAGCTCCCGCGGGAACGCCTCTGGGTGACCGTCTATCAGGACGATGACGAGGCGGCGGCGCTCTGGGAGCGGATAGCCGGCATACCCCCTGCACGCATCGTTCGCCTGGGCAAGGAAGACAACTTCTGGGAGATCGGAGTAGGCCCGTGCGGTCCTTGTTCCGAGATATACCTGGACCGCGGACCTGATCGAGGTTGCGGCCACCCCGATTGTAAGCCGGGCTGCCATTGCGACCGGTTCATGGAATTCTGGAACCTGGTTTTCATTCAATACTTCAAGAATGAAACTGGCGAATACCTGCCGCTGGAACGCAAAGGAATCGATACCGGTATGGGGCTGGAGCGGATGGCCGCCCTGTTGCAAGGGGTCGAGAGTATCTTCGACATCGACCTCGTCCGCCCGGTCCTCGACCAGGTAGCCCGGACGGCGGGTATACCGTACGGGGCGTCGCCGGAGAAAGACGTCTCCCTGCGTGTCATCACCGATCACGTGCGGGGCGCCACGTTTCTCATCGCCGATGGGGTGTTGCCGGGAAACGAAGGACGCGGCTATGTGTTGCGCCGCCTAATCCGGCGCGCGATCCGGCACGGGCGGCTCCTGGGCATCGAACGCCCCTTCCTGGACGCGATCGCAGGTACGATGGTGGGCGTGATGGAGCCGGCCTACCCCGAGTTGAGGGAGCACACTCCCAGGATCCGCGAGGTTTTGCGTACTGAAGAGGCCCGTTTCCGCGCTACGCTGGATCAGGGGACCCAGCTCCTTGAGCAGCTGCTCGAGCGGCTGCGGGCCGAGGGGAAGAGGGTGTTGCCGGGAGAGGACGCCTTCCGCCTCTACGACACTTACGGATTTCCCTTCGAGCTGACGAAGGAGGTCGCGACCGAGTCCGGCTTTACCGTAGACAAGTCCGGGTTCGACGCGGCGATGGAGCGGCAGCGGGAAAGGGCGCGAGCCACCCGGGGCGAGATGAGCTACCTGGGGGGCGAGGACGACGCCTGGGCCCGGTTGGCAGAAAGGCTCCGCAGCGAGTTCACCGGGTATCAGAAGACCTCTGACGCTACCACCATCCTGGCGCTTAGCCGGGAGGGACAGCTGGTAGATGAGCTCGTCACCGGTGAACGGGGTGAGATGGTCCTGGCGTCGACTCCGTTTTATGGTGAAGCGGGCGGTCAGGTGGGTGACACAGGGACGATCACCGGCCCGAGCGGGCAATTCGTGGTCGAGGACACCCAGCGGCCGGCGGCAGGTTTGATAGTTCACGTGGGCAAGGTGGTCTCGGGACGGCTGCGCATGGGTGAAGAGGTGGTTGCTTCGGTGGATGCGCAGGACCGGATGGACACGGCGCGCAACCACACCGCCACCCATCTGCTGCACAAAGCTTTGCGGGAGATTCTGGGTGAGCACGTGCGGCAAGCAGGGTCGCTGGTAGCTCCCGACCGGCTCCGTTTCGATTTCTCCCAGGGACGGCCGGTAGAGCCTGCCGAGCTGGTGAGGATCGAACGGCTGGTGAACGAGAAGATCCTGGCCGACCTGCCCGTGACCGTAGAGGAGCTCCCCATCGAAGAGGCGCTCCGCCGGGGAGCGATGGCGCTCTTTGGGGAGAAGTACGGTGATGTGGTACGGGTAGTGTCGGTAGGCGATTTCTCCATGGAACTGTGTGGCGGTACCCACGTACGACGGACCGGGGAGATCGGGCTTTTCAAGATCACGGCGGAAGAGAGCACGGGGGCAGGAATCCGCCGTATCGAGGCGGTGACCGGCCGGCGGGCGCTGGCGCTGGTAGAGGAGAGGTTCGCGCTCCTCGGTCGAGTGGCGGCTTTGCTCGAGACGAATGTCGATGAGGTGACTTCCCGGGTGGAGCGACTCCTGGGCCAGTGGCGGGATCTGAACCGGGAGTATCAGGTGCTGACGGAACGTTTGGCCGAAAAGACCGCCGACGACCTGGCCGAAAGGGCCAAGGACATCGGGGGCATGCGACTCCTGGTAGCCACGGTGAAGGGTTTTGATCCCGACGGTCTGCTCGCCCTGGGCGACCGGTTACAGGCGCGGCTGGGAGAGTCGGTGCTGCTTCTAGCCTCCATCGATGGACAGCAGGCGCATCTCGTGACCCGGGTGAGCCGGGGTCTGGCCGGTGCCGGTCTCGACGCCGGGCGGCTGGTACGCGAGGTGGCGGAACGGGCCGGCGGGCGGGGTGGGGGCCGCCGCGAGCTGGGTCGAGGGGCGGCCCGGGATTTGCGGGCGCTGCCGGCGGCGCTGGACAGTGTGGCGGAAAAGGTTGCCAGCCAGTTGCGCGCTCTCGATCTGTCCCATCACTAGACGTCACCAGGCAGGTTCATCCGAGGGGAGGGAGACCGGTGGCAAAAGAGGGGGAGACGGCAGGAGGCCCGCCCTCGCGTACCCGTGGGCACGGTTGGCAAGAGGAGACCGTGATCTTCCGCCCGCGACCGGAGGAGCAACCGAACCGGGCAAGTGATGTGTTGCGCCAGGTTTATCGGGCCCTGAAGGAAAAGGGTTACGACCCCGTGAGCCAGCTGGTCGGTTATCTCTTGTCCGGTGATCCCACCTACATTACGAGCCATGCCGGGGCCCGTTCACTCATCCGAACCGTGGAACGAGACGAACTATTAGAGGAGCTCCTGCGTACCTTTATCCGGCAGGAGCAGCAAGGATGACCGGCGGGAGGTTTCTTGCTCTCGACCTCGGTGAGCGCCGTATCGGCCTGGCCGTCTCTGACCCCCTGGGGCTGGTAGGGATGGCGGCCGGCCAGATCGAACGGTGCGGAGAGGCCGAAAAGGACCTCGAACGCATTGGAGAGCTGATCAGGCAGTACCAGCCGGTGGAGGTGATCGTGGGCTTACCGGTGCGGACCGACGGCCGCTGGGGAGAGCCGGCGGTCAGGGCGCAGGAGCTGGCCGGGATGATCCGGGAACGGTTCGGGGTGCCGGTGGTGCTCTGGGACGAACGGTTTACCACGAAGATCGCCGAGGACCTGCTCCTCGCAGCCGGGATACGGCGCCAGGACCGGCGCCGGGCGCGGGACAGTCTGGCGGCCGCGGTGATCCTGCAATCGTACCTGGAGCACCGGCGGAGGGAACGGTGTCATGAGGGTAGAATCCCAACCGGCGGCGGAGGTTAGAGGTTAGCAGATGAGGGAGGCGAGGGTAGGCAGGCCCCAACGGTATGGCAACTACGGGTTCAGGGGATACGACGTGAGGAAGGAAGGGTCGAGATATGTCCCATAAGCATGATCACAGCCACGGCCATGGGCACTATCATGGCTATGATCACGATCACGACGAGCGGTGGCACGGAGATGACGAGGACGGCGTCGAGGTAGTTACCCTCGTGGACGAAGATGGGGAAGAGCACAATTTCCAGGTCATCGATGCCGTCGAAGTAGATGACAAGGAGTACCGCGTCCTGGTCCCTGAAACCGAGGAGGACCAGGAGGAGGATGAGGACGAGGAAGGAGAAGAAGCCTACCTCTTCCGGGTCGAGAAGGACGAGAACGGTGACGAAGTGCTGGTGAGCATTGAGGACGACGCCGAGTTCGACCGGGTCGTCGCGGCCCTGCGTGAGCTCGAAGACGAGGACGAGGATGACGAGGGGTACGAAGAAGAAGAGCTAGACGACGAAGACGACGGGTACGAAGATGAGCAAGACGACGAGGAGGACGATGCGGAAGCAGACGGCGAGGATGAAGAGGACGAAGAAGATGAGGACGACGTCTACGACGAAGACGAGGATGAGGGCGAGGACGAAGAGGATTGGGACGATGAAGATTGGGACGAGGATGACGACGAACTAGACGAAGACGAAGATTGGGATGATGATGACGAAGATGTTGAGGATGAAGAGGACGGAGAGGGCGACGACGACATAGACTGGGAGCCTTTCGAGGAGGAGGAAGAGGAGCAAGAGGAGGAAGACGGGCCGGGTAATTCCGGTCCCAGGCGGGGGCGCAAGTAAGCTCCCGGTCTTGTCTTGAGAGGTGTCCAGGCACCCCGGCGGCGCCCGAACCATAAACTGATCAGGAGTCCTTTCCACAAAGGACGGGGCCTGGAGGTGGGTCGGGTGCTACCGGTCTGGTTGGACCTGGCTGGGTGGCGTGAGTTACTGGCCCTGGTTGCCTTCGTCAGCGGCCAGGGAGCATTTCCGGCCCCGCTGAAGCCGGAGGAGGAGGCCGAGCTCCTGGCCCGCTGGCGGCAGGGAGACCGGCAGGCCGCCCATACTTTGGCGGAGCGAAACCTGCGCCTCGTCGCCCATATCGCCCGTAAGTTCGAAAGCACCGGCGAGGACCAGGACGATCTGATCTCCATCGGGACCCTGGGATTGGTTAAAGCCATTGACACCTTCGACCCGGAGCACAATACCCGGCTGGCTACCTACGCCGCCCGGTGTATCGAGAATGAGATCCTGATGTACCTGCGTTCCCGGCGCAACAGCCGCCAGGAGGTCGTCCTTTCCGAGCCCATCGGGGCGGACCGGGAAGGAAACGAGGTTACGCTGATGGATGTCTTGGGTACGGACGGCACCGAGGTGTACGATCAGGTGGAGGGCCGGGTCGAGCGGGAGCAATTGCGGGAGAAGCTGGGCTCTCTGACCCGGCGGGAGCGGCTGGTGCTGGAACTCCGATACGGGCTGGGAGACGGAGTAGAACGGACCCAGCGGGAGATCGCCCGGCTTCTCGGTGTGTCCCGTTCCTACGTCTCCCGTATAGAAAAACGAGCGCTGCTCAAGCTGGCGCAGGTGCTGGGAGCTTAGAAGGTATCAAGAACCAGGAGGAGGCAGAGGTGCAGGGGGCAGGAGGCATATGGTCGAGGATGGCCCCCGCGCGCCTGGTCGCTGCCGTTGACGAGATCGACGTGGAAGAGCTGTGGGAGGCGGGCTACCGGGGCATAATCCTGGACATCGACAATACCATCGCCCCCTGGCATGGCAGCGAGCCCGTCGCGGCAGCCGAAGAGTGGGTGGAGCGGGCGAAGCACCGGGGATTCCGGGTCTGCCTGGTTTCCAACGCCCGGGCCGCCCGTATCCGATCTTTCGCGGCCCGTCTCGGCGTCGGCCACGTGGAGGCAGGGCGCAAGCCGGGCCGCCGGCCGTTCCTGGAGGCGCAAAAGCTCCTGGGGCTCCCTCCCTCCCAAATAGTGGTAGTAGGGGACCAGCTCTTAACCGACGTCTGGGGAGCAAGGAGATTGGGATTCCAGGCCCTCCTGGTCGACCCTATCAGCCCGCGCGAGTTTCTTGCCACCCGGTTGGCCCGCCGGCTGGAGGCGCTGGTTTTGCGGCAGCTGGCCCGCCGCCGGCTGGTCCGGCCGGAGGCGGAGGCCCGCCGGCGGCGGAGGGTGTTTTCTGACGGTTCACAGGAGGGAGAAAAGTGACACTCCGCTTCTTGACCGCCGGCGAGTCCCACGGCCCTGAGCTGGTTGCTATCGTCGAGGGCCTGCCGGCCGGGCTTTACCTCTCACGGCAGGCGATCGACCGGGAGCTCAGCCGCCGGCAGCAAGGGTACGGGCGAGGGCGCCGGATGCAGATCGAACACGACCATATCCGCTGGATCGGCGGGGTACGCCACGGGTTCACCCTGGGAAGCCCCGTGGCCTTGGCCATTGCGAACCGGGACTGGCCTCACTGGCAGGAGGTGATGTCGGCCGACCCGGTGCCGTCCGAGGCGGCCGGCGACCGGCGCGCCCTCTCCCGCGCTCTCCATCGCCCCCGACCCGGTCATGCGGACTTGAGCGGCGGCCTGAAATACGGTCACCGGGACCTGCGCAACGTCCTCGAGCGGGCGAGTGCCCGTGAAACCGCGGCCCGGGTGGCGGTGGGGGCGGTGGCCCGCCAGCTCCTTGCTCATTTCGGGGTCCGCCTCGCTTCGCTGGTGGTCGAGCTGGGCCAGGTGGCGGCCGATCCGGCCACCTATCTCGAAACCTCCAGCGAAGCTCCCCGCCCGATCGCCGACTGGCAGGAGGTAGTCGAAGCCTCGCCGGTGCGCTGCCCCGACCCGGAGGCGGCGGCGGCGATGATGACGGCGATCGACCGGGCCCGGGAGGAGGGTGATACCCTGGGCGGTATCTTCCTGGTGGTAGTGGAGGGCCTTCCGCCGGGGCTTGGCAGTTACGCCAGCTGGGATCGGCGCCTGGACGGGCGCCTGGCTGCCTCGCTTATGTCGATCCCCGCCATTAAGGGAGTCGAGATCGGGCTCGGGTTCACCGCGGCCAGGCGCCCGGGGTCCGAGGTTCACGACGCCATTACCTATGACCCCGGGGAACGAAAGTTTCGCCGGCCGACCAACCGGGCCGGGGGGCTCGAGGGCGGGGTGACCAATGGAGAGACCCTGTGGCTCCGGGCGGCGATGAAGCCCATTGCCACCCTCGTCCGGCCGCTTGCCTCCGTCGACATCGAAACCGGAGAGCCGGTCATGGCCGCGGTGGAACGGTCCGACGTTTGCGCGGTGCCGGCCGCGGCGGTGGTGGGAGAGGCACAAGTAGCCTGGGAGCTCGCCTGTGCCTGGATGGAGAAGTTCGGCGGAGACTCCCTGGCGGAGGTGGAGCGGAACGTAGCCGGCTACCTGGAGGCCGTACGGAATTATGTCGGTAAATATCACGGCTGATGATCCCGGCGACCCTGGAGCGGGGCGCGCTCCGGGCATCGTACTGATCGGGCTGATGGGCGCCGGCAAGAGCGCGGTAGGACGCACCGTGGCCGCCGAGAGCGGCCTTCCCTTCGTGGACCTGGACCGGGTCGTCCAGGCTCGGGCGGGCACGGATATTCCCACGATCTTCGCTCTTGGGGGCGAGGAGGCCTTTCGAGAGCTGGAATGGCAGGCGCTGCAGGAACTTGCCGGCACCGGCGGCGATTGGAGGAGTGGTCAGCGGGAAGGGCCGCGCCGGCAGGAGATCGGGCGGCCGGTTACTTTGGAAGGTGGAAGCCCGCGTGGGATCATCCTGGCGACCGGAGGCGGTACACCCTGCCGCGAAGAAACCTGGCCCTTGCTCCGGCGCCTGGGTCTCGTGGTGTGGCTCATGGTGGACCCGGCCGTTGCCGCCGCCCGGCTCCTCGAATCTGAGCCCGAGGTGAGCGGTCGTCCCCTCCTGCAGGGGGCAGCTACCGGGGAAGAGCTGGTGCACCGGCTCACCCAGCTCTTGTCGGCCCGGACCCCCTGGTATGAACGGGCGGACGTCCGGGTGGAAACCAACGGGCGTACCGTCGCCGAGATCGCCGCCGAGGTTAGACGGGCTTGGGAGTCAGCGCGAACCGGGAGGTCGGCTCCGGCATGACACGAGCTGGTGGCGTAAAGTTCTCCGTCCCCGTGAATGTCGCTCCCTGCCCATACCGGGTCGAAATCGGGGAGGGGCGCTTGGAGGAGATTGGTGTCCTGCTGCGTAAGCTTTTTCCGGCTACCGGAGACTCTCTGCTGGTGACCAACCCTACCGTGGCCGCGAAGCTGGCCGGCCGGGTGGAAAGTTCACTGGGGGAGGCCGGATTCCGATGCCACCGGCTCCTGATGCCCGATGGGGAAGAATGGAAGACACTCGCTACGGTCTCCTCCCTTTATGAACGGGCGGCTGCCCTGGGAGCCGAGCGAGGCTGGCCGGTGTTAGCCCTGGGGGGCGGGGTAGTAGGGGATACCGCCGGCTTTTTCGCCGCCACCTATCTGCGGGGAATGCCTTTCGTGCAGCTGCCTACCACGCTGCTCGCTCAGATCGACGCGAGCGTCGGCGGCAAGGTGGCGGTGGACCTGCCTGCCGGCAAGAACCTGGTGGGCGCGTTCTACCAGCCCCGGCTGGTCCTCATCGACCCGGCGACCCTATCCTCGCTTCCCGCCCGCCAACTCCGTTCGGGGATGGCGGAAGTGATCAAGACCGCCGCCCTGGCCGGAGGCGAGCTGCTGGAGCTACTGGAGGAGCAGCTGGAGAGGCTCCTTCGCCAACCGGGCACCGGTGAGAGTTGGGGGCGCCTGATTCAAAAGACGGTAGCTTTCAAGGCCCGGGTGGTAGAGGCGGATGAACGGGAGACGACGGGGCTTCGTACCATTCTCAACCTGGGCCATACGGTGGGCCACGGATTGGAGACCCTGACCGGTTACCGGGTTTACACCCATGGGGAGGCGGTGGCCATCGGCCTGGGGGTCGCCCTGCGGCTCTCCCGGCACCTGCTGGACTTACCGGCAGAGGAGGAAGGAAGGATCGTGGCGCTGTTGCGGCGAACCGGTCTTCCCCTGCTGCCCTTCGAACCCTGGCAGCCGGAGCGGGATGGACCGGCGCTCGCCCAAGCCCTGCAGCGTGACAAGAAAGTGCTCTCGGGAGAGGTCCGCTTCGTACTGCTTCGGCGGCTGGGAGAGCCGGTGGTGAGCCCGGTGCCCGGAGAGCTCTTGCATGCGACCCTTGACGAACTCTGGGGGACCGGCACGGGGAACGGTGCCGCCAAGGAGGGGGTAGGAGAATGAGCAGGATTCTCATCTTGAACGGGCCCAATCTCAACTGGCTCGGACGCCGGGAGCCGCACCTCTACGGTGGCGCCACCTGGCCGGTCATCCAGGCCAGGCTGGAAAAGGAGGCTCGGGAGCTCGGGGCGGTGATCGAGTGCCGCCAGTCGAACCACGAAGGTGAACTGATCGACCTCCTGCAGGCAGCGGCGGAAGAAGGGCGCTACGACGCGGTGGTCTTGAACGCAGGAGGGCTTACGCACACCAGCGTCGCCTTAAGAGACTGCGTGGCCGCCCTGCCCATCCCGGTGGTGGAGGTGCATCTCACCAACATTTACGCCCGGGAGGAGTTCCGGCGGCGTTCTCTGCTCGCCCCGGTGGTGGCCGGGCAGATCACCGGGTTCGGCGGCTACTCGTACTCGCTGGGGCTGTTGGCCGCCGTGCACCTGGCCAAGGGAAGAGAAGGCGGAAAGGCCACGGGGACGGCGCCGGAAGCTTCGGGCTAACAAGGGGGTCTAGCTCTCAAATGGCCTATACCCTGCCGGCTATCGACGTCGAAGCGCGCCTTGACCGCCTGCGGGCCAAGTTGCGGGAGAAGGGCGTCGATGGGATCCTGGTCTTCGGGCTCGAGAACATGCGTTACTTCAGCGGGTTCACCGGCGATAGCGGAGCGCTCCTCATCACCTCCCGGGACGCTATCCTCCTCACCGACTTCCGTTACGTGGAAGCCGCCCGGGAGGAGGCGCCTGCTTTTCAGGTGGTTCAGTACCAGGATCTCTTAGAAACGTTGCCGCAGATAGTAAGCGAGCTTGCCGTCGGTTCACTGGCGTACGAGGGGAACGTGCTCACCGTGCGGCGCTTCCAGCGCTTGCAAGAAGTGCTGCCCGGCACCGGCTGGGTGGAGCAGGACGGGCTCATGGAGACCTTACGCGCGATCAAAGAGGAGGCAGAAGTGGCCCGCATGCAGGAGGCCGCCCGGATTGGCGACGAGGCGTTCAGCTTCTTGCTGGATCGCTTGCGGCCCGGCCGCACGGAGAAAGAGGTCGCGCTGGAACTGGAATGCTATCTCAAGAAGCATTCCGAAGGGCCGGCCTTTCCCAGCATCGTTGCCTCGGGGCCCCGGGGCGCGCTGCCGCATGCGCTGCCAGGAGGGAAGGAAATCCGGCGGGGCGAATTAGTAGTGCTGGATTTTGGTGCGGTGGTGGACGGGTACCGATCCGACATGACCCGCACGGTGGCGGTGGGCGAGGCAGACGAGAAGGCCCGAGCAATCTATGAGATCGTCCGGCAGGCGCAGCTCGCGGCCCTGGCCGCGGTACGGCCCGGCCCCACCGGCCGGGAAGTGGATGCCGTGGCGCGGGAACTGATCACGCAGGCCGGATATGGGGAGCAGTTCGGCCACGGTCTGGGACACGGGGTGGGGCTGGCCATTCACGAGGATCCACCCCGGCTGTCGCCCCGCAGCGAGGGCAGGCTCGAGGAGAACATGGCGGTTACCGTCGAGCCCGGGATCTATCTGCCCGGTTATGGCGGGGTACGGATCGAAGACCTTGTGTTGGTAACATCGAACGGCGCCCGGCGGTTGACGCAGTCCCCTAAGGAGCTCATGGTGGTGGGGTAGTCCCGTAGCCGCCGCCGGATCGGGACGGCGAGGCGGCAGCGATAGCGATAGGGCGACGCAAGAGAAATGGGAAACGGAGCGAAGCAGGAGGGAACGGGCAGTGATATCCAGTAACGATTTTCGCACCGGCTTGACCATCGAGGTCGACGGCGAGGTGTGGAGCGTGGTAGAGTTCCTTCATGTAAAACCCGGCAAGGGCTCGGCGTTTGTGCGAACCAAGCTGAAAAACGTCAAAACCGGCCAGGTAATCGAGCGTACGTTCCGCGCCGGGGAGCGGGTAAATCTCGCCCATGTGGAACTCCGACCCATGCAGTACCTCTACCAAAGCGGCGACGAGTTCGTCTTCATGGACACCAAATCGTTTGAACAGATCTCACTGCCCCGGGAAAAGCTGGGTGACGCCCCCAAGTATTTGAAAGAGAACATGGAAATCGGCCTACAGATGTACCAAGGCGAAGCGATCGGGGTGGAACTCCCCACCTTCGTGGAACTCAAAGTGGTACAGACCGAGCCGGGCGTGCGGGGCGATACGGCGGCCGGCGGGGGCAAACCTGCTACCCTGGAAACCGGGCTCGTGGTCACGGTGCCCTTCTTCGTCGAGGAGGGCGATGTAATCCGGGTGGACACCCGGACTGGCGAATACCTCTCGCGAGTGTGAGATCGTCCATAGCCGGCGTAACCCTTGGCAGACCGGGGTCAAGCTCCCGGGGTGTCCACCGGTACTCGCCGGGAATACTGTCCTCGGGGATGAAGCACAGGGGGTGCCACCAAAATGGAGAGCGTGCGGGAGAAGGTCGCTTATCTACGGGGGCTGATCGACAGCCAGCGTGCTGAACTGGAGACAGCGGGGAGCGTGCGCCTATGGGAGGCGCTGGTAGATGCCCTCAACCATGTGGGTGAGGAGCTCGATGATCTGAGGGATAGCCTGGAAGATCAGGAGGTATATCTCTCCGCGGTGGACGAGGATCTGATGGACCTGGAGGATACGGTGTACGGGATCGATGAGGTCGACGCCGAAGCGGGCGAGAACGACGAAGACGAGGTCGCAGAGGAGGGCGAGGACGGGGAGGAGGGCGACGCCGTGGCCGATGGCGCGACCGGTACGGCCGGTACCGTGGTGGCCGTCGGGGCGGGCCGCCCCGAGGAGGACGCTAAGGGGAACGGGCAGGCCGCCGACCACCATCCTACCTTCGTCGCGGTGGAGTGCCCAAACTGTCACGCTCGACTCTTCGTCGAGGAAGAACTGTTCGATGAGCCAAACGTCCAGGTCACCTGCCCGGAATGCGACGAACCCGTCTACACCGGCGAGGCTTACCATGAGATCGGCCGGACGGCGGCCCGGGATGGGCGGGTAATGGTCTAAAACGGGGCGGGTACGGTCTATCCCGGGAGAAGCGAGCATATCTTGTCCCTTGCCCGCCGGAGTCTTGGCGCCGCGGGCAGGGGGTTTTTTTCAGTGTTTGGCTGGACGCCGATCCTCTCTGCGATCCTCTCGGTTCTCCCGCCGCGGGTATGCACCTGGCTGGAGCGCTATCAGGCAAGGATGAGCGAAGCCGCCGGCGACCTCGAGGAAATCCGCTTGCGGGCGGAGCGACCGGTACAGCTGGTTTCGGCCCGCCGGGAAGGGTTCCTCACGGAGGCGGGCGAGCTCGTCCATGACGCTGCCGGCGCACCGGCCCTGCGGGCGGAGGAGATCGTCGAGACGGCCCGGCGGGCAAGCCGGCACTCGGTCTACGCCTTCGAAGAGGAGCTTCGCCAGGGATTTCTTACCCTGCCCGGAGGACACCGGGTGGGACTGGTGGGCCGCTGCGTGGTGGAAGGCGGGCGGGTACGGACCATCGATCCGGTAAGCGGACTCAACTTCCGGCTGCACCGGCAGGTGACCGGGCCAGCCCGGCCGCTTCTACCCCACCTGGCCTCACCCTTCCCTCCGTACGTGTATTCTACTCTGATCATCTCGCCGCCCGGGGCGGGCAAAACGACCCTCCTGCGGGACCTGGCCCGGCTGTTGAGCGACGGAGAGGGTTGGGGTCCGGGCGCCATCCCGCCCCGGAAGATCGTGGTGGTGGACGAGCGCTCCGAGATTGCCGGTTGCTGGCTGGGAGTTCCCCAACTGTCGGTGGGCAGTCGCACCGACGTGCTCGACCGCTGCCCCAAGGCGGAGGGTATCATGATGGCCCTGCGGGGCATGGCTCCGGACGTGGTGGTGACCGACGAGATCGGACGGCCCGAGGACCTGCTGGCACTTGAGGAGGCTCAAAACGCCGGGGTGGCGGTCCTTGCGACCGCGCACGGCGTCTCCTGGGAGGAGGTCATCTCCCGTCCCGCCTTGCGCGATCTGCGCGACTATCCCTATTTCGACCGGGTCGTCCTGCTGAGCCGCCGCCAGGGACCGGGGACAGTAGAGCGGATCTTTCGCCCGGAAAGTTGCGCGGCATCCGGGTCCGGACCCCGGGCGGGAAGAGCCCGCCCTCCGGCCGGCCGCGGCCGGTCTAGTCCCTCCCGTCCGAGCATACACATGCCTTGAAGGTGGACGAGATGCACCCCGGCCCGGCGGAGGCGCCGGATTGCAGGGAGATCGGGCAATGGGTGAGGGCTTGCTCATGGTTATGAAAGCAGCCGGAACGGTGCTGGTCCTGGCTGCCGGCACGGGAGCAGGATGGGTAGTGGCTCAGGGCTACGCCCGCCGGCCGGTGGAGCTTCGGGCGCTGCGGCAGGCCCTGGCCACTTTGCGGGCGGAGATCCTCTACCGCTCGTCGTCGCTCACCGAAGCCTGGGCCGAGGTGGCCAGGAGAAGCCCGGCCCCGGTCACGGCCCTCTTTCAGGAAGCATCGGAAAGACTCGGAACTGACCGGGCGGGGACGGCCATGGTCGCCTGGGAGGCAGGGCTTAAGAGGCTGGCAGAAGAGAGTTCGCTCTTCCCGGAGGATCTGGAGATTTTGCGCCATCTGGGCCAGGCCCTGGGCGCGTCGGGACGGGAAGAACAGGAGCGGGTGCTGGCGCTGGCCGACCAGGAGCTGGCGAGTGCCGAAGAGATCGCGCGGGCCGAACGGGAAAAGAACGCCCGCCTCTGGCAGTATCTCGGGTTCGCCCTGGGGGCCGCCGTGGTGCTGCTTCTGGTCTAGAGGGGGGCCTGACTGCGCCGGGACGACGGGCGCAAGACGGCGGGCGCAAGGGGGGCGTGCCGTGGACATCAGCCTGATCTACCGCATTGCCGGCATCGGCCTTCTGATCTCCATCCTCAACATCGTCTTGAAGCAGGCGGGCCGGGACGAGCAGGCCCACATGCTTACTCTGGCCGGGGTAATCGTCGTTCTGATCGCAATCATCCAGCTCATGAGCCAGCTTTTTGCCACGGTAGAGCAGGTCTTCCAGGTGTTCTAGAGGTGCCCGGAACTCCCGGCCGCAGCCGGGGTGACCCGGCCCGGAATCGGCGTGATGGCGGAAGAAGCGGCATCACAAGCGGGGTGAGGCGGCTGGATTTCCTCTTTACGGTCATCGGCGCTACCCTGTTCACTCTGGTGGCGGTCACTTACTTTCGCCGGGAGTGGCCGGGGCTGGCCCTGGTGACGAGCCTGGCCTTCGTAGTTCTCCTGCTCCTGGCAGTGCTGCCGGGGGTGGGGCAACTGGTTCACGTGTTGCAGGAGCTGGCCTCCCGGGCCGGCGTGGGGACGACCTATCTTGCCATTCTTTGGAAGGCCATCGCCATCGGCTACCTTACCGCGTTCGCGGCCGAGCTATCGCGGGATGCCGGGGAAAAAGCCATTGCTTCCGGGGTCGAGTTGGTGGGAAAGGTGATGATCCTGGTGGCCGCCATCCCGATCGTGGTCGCCATCCTCGATCGCCTGATGGGGATCCTGCCATGAGGGGTCCCGGTGTGAATGAGCCGGTGCCGGGGCGGGGTTTCTTTTCTGGCTTCGTGTTCGCTTTCGCCCCGGCCCTTGCCCTGCTCCTCACCGCCATTCCCTTTTTGCTCCTCCCGGCGGACCGGGCGGTAAGAGCGGCGTCCCCGGCGGCCATCCCGGAGGCCGCCTCCCGCGCTTCGGCGGCCGGCGAGATTACGTACCTCACCGGTACGAAGAGTGCAGAGATAACGAAGCAGTCTCTGGAGGAACAGATCGACGCCCTGGATCTCAGCCAGCTGGAAGAGTTTGCTTCCCGGCTGGATCAGGACGTGCAAAGCGTGTTTCCGGCCGTGGACTTACGTGCGCTGCTGCGGGAGGGCGGGCCTCAGCTGGACCTGCGGAACCTCGCCCGGGTGGCCTTCAGCAGCGCGGCGCGGGAACTGGTCGGGGGCAGCCGGATCCTGGCTCAGCTGATCCTGATCAGCGTAATGGGGGCGCTGCTTGCCCTGCTCCAGCAGGCCTGGGAATCCCAGCCGGCCCGGGATGTCATCCTCTTTGCCCTCATGCTCTTGGTCCTCTTTCTATCCGTTCAGGCCCTGCGGACCGCCTTCTCCATCGCCCTGGGGGCCACCGAACAGCTTACTACCTTCATGTACGCTCTGCTTCCGGTGCTCGGCACGCTGCTGGCCAGTATGGGGGCGGTATCTTCGGCGACGGTTCTGCACCCGCTTTTCCTTGCAGTGGTGGCCGGGGTGGGACTGGGGCTACGCCAGGTCGTCCTGCCGCTGACCTTGATGGGACTTGCCCTGCGCCTGGCCGGTACTTTCGCCAAAGACCTGCCGCTCGGGAGGCTGGCCGGACTTGCCCAGACCCTTAGCCTCACCGCTCTTGGCCTCGGCTTCACCCTCTTTTTCGGCGTCCTCGCCATACACGGGGCGGTCGCGCCGGTGACCGATTCGCTGGGCTTGCGCACGGCGAAATTCCTGAGCAGCTCTTTTATCCCGGTATTGGGCGGCATGTTCGCCCAGGCCGTAGACGTAGTGGTGGGCGGATCACTGCTTTTACGCAACGCCGTAGGTGCCCTTGGCATGGCCGCGGTGGGCGTCCTGGTCACCTTTCCCCTCGTCAAGCTGGCCCTGCTCGTCTTCGGCTTCAAGGTGGCGGCCGCGGTGGTGCAACCGGTGGCCGACGCACGCCTGGTAGAGCTCATGGGGGCGGTGGAGGCCAGCCTCGTGTTCCTGGGCGCGTGCGTCGGCGTGGCCGCTTTGATGTTCTTCCTCATGATCCTAATCACGGTGACGGCGGGAACGTTCGCCGCCAACCTTGTCTAGGGGGTGAACGAGCTGTCTTTCATTCTGAACTGGGTGGAACGTATCGTCGCCCTTGCCGTCTTTCTCGCCCTGATCGACCTCTTGCTCCCGGAAGGCCGGGTACGGGCGGCCGTGCGAGTTACGGGAGGTTTGATCCTCCTTGCCGTCTTGCTCGAGCCGGTCTGGCTGCTCGGCACAGGCGGTGGTAACGAACTGCTGGCACGGCTGGAAGTAGCCCCTGCTACCATGCCTGCCACTACCGCCGCCCCTGCTACTATGCCCTCCCTTGCTACCTTGATCCAGCAGGGAGAGGCGATCCGCCGGGCCGGGTGGCGACCGGTGCTGGAAAAGGCTCGGGCGGAACTCAACGAGAGGCTGGAACAGGAGGCGGCGCTCCTTCTCGGCAGTCCGGTCCGGGTGGAGACCTCCTGGGACGAACAGGGGCGGGTGGAGCGCGTGGAGGTCTTTGTATCCCGGTCAACTTTCGAAACCGCGGCCGAAGCGGCGGAACGGGCTCCATGGGAGGTGGTGAGGCAGCACCTCGCCGCGCTGGCCGGGGTAACTTCACAGCAGGTAATGCTTTACCAGCCGGGGGACCCGGTGGGTTTCCCGGAGCGTGCGGCCGAAGGAGGCGGGCAAGGTGGGTAAAGCGACGCTGCGGCTGAATACCAGACAGCGACAGCTCCTGCGCCAGGCCGGAGCCATCGCTCTGCTGGGCCTTTTTCTGCTTCTGCTCGCGCGGAGCCACTCCTTCACCGGGGAGACCTGGCAGCCGGGAAGCGGGGCAGTGACCGGTTACCGGAGCGAAAGCAGTTCACCCGCAGCCTCACCCGGTACTTCCTCGCCTGCCGCGACGTCTTTGGTGCCCGCTCGCAGTGGATCGGCAGGCAGCGGGGCGGCCGCCGGGGGGGGCGAGGGCGCCGCTTCGGTCATGGATACCGAGGGCCTCGATTCGTACCGGAGAGAGCTCGAGGAGATCCTGGAAGCAACGCTCTCGCAAGTGGCGGGCGCGGGCGGGGTAGAAGTCTTCGTTTCCCTGGCCGACTCGGGTCGGGTCGAGGTGATGGCGAGCGAGACGCGCGAGGTAAGCCGCAGTGAAGAACGGGAGAGCCAGAGCCGGCAGCGGAGCACACTGCAAGACCGCCTGACCCGGGAGCCGAGACTCGTGCGCCGCGGCCAGGAGGAGAGCCCGGTGGTTACCCGGCGCCTGCGCCCCGAGATCGCCGGGGTGCTGGTCATTGCCGAGGGAGCGGTACGGGACGAGGTGAGGCTCGAGCTTTCACAGGCCGTGGCCACCGCCCTGGGTCTGCCTTCTCACCGGGTGGCGGTGCTCCCGCGCGCGATGGACAGGGGCGGCATGATCCGGGAGTAGGTGACGTAAGTTCAGGCAGGAGGGATGTACCGTGTTCATCGTAGTGGAAAGATGGGTCACCCGGACCGTGCTCGGGGTCATCATCCTGGCCATACTGGTCACTGCCTTTGTGCTGAGCAATGATGGAAAACCGGCACCGCCGCCGGCCGGGGGTGATTCCCACTGGACCTCCACCAGCACTACCGGCGGCCCGGTGGCCGGCCGGACGGTAGCCGGCGTAGCCGGCGGAATGTCTGGTGCGGCTCCGGCTCCGGCGGGTGGCTCCGGCGTAGCAGTGCCGGGCGGGATGAGTGAATCCGCCAGCGAGCGCCCGGCCTCCGGGAGTGAGGTCGACCCGGACCAGAAAGGCGATAACGCCGGCCCCGGGGCCACGTCCGGTCAGGCCGGAGCCTCCGGGACCGCAGCCTTCGAGGCGAGTTCACCGGATAGCAGCGAAGCGCTCCCCGCCGGAACCACCGGCAGCTTCTTTGCCCGCTACCGGCTGGACCGGGCCCGAACCCGCAGCCAGCAAATGGAGCTCTATAACCGGATGCTCTCCGACAGCGCGTTGGGCGAGGAGGTCCGGGAACAGGCCCAGCAGGAACTCATGACCTTGGCTTCGCAGGAGGAGAAAGAAACGAGCGCGGAGAACCTCCTCCGGGCCCGAGGGTACCGGGACGCGCTGGTCATTCTGGACCAGCGGGGAGCTACGGTGGTCATTCCGGACCAGGTGATGACCAAAGAGAAGGCCGCTCAGATCGGGGAGCTGGTCCGCCGCATAACCGGAGTACCCCTGGATGCCATTTCGATCCTGCCGGTGGGGGTCTAATGGCGGCGGCCGGTGCAAAAGTTGTGGCGGGTGCTGCGGGGGCAGGGAGGGCCCGGACACTGCCGGGCGGGGGCGAGCTGCCGGCCGGTTCAGATTGACACGAAAACAGGGAAAACCTATAATTGGTGGGACTTGAACCATCCCGCGAGCCGGGTGTCGCAGCTCAGGTTGGGCGGCGCCAACCTGAGTTTTTCGTACGGGGGACGGAGCGCACGGGGTGGGTCGCAGCGCGGGGGTAAATCAATGGGGTTGTCCATGGAGGATGTAAAGGAGCTCATCCGGCTCCTCGATGCTACGGACATCGTTGAGCTGCAGCTGGAGCTGGAAGCGGAAGGGGCGCGGCTTACCATCCGCAAGGCGGGGGCGTTTGCTACCGCCATGGGTAACGTGACGGCCTCCGTCGAAAGCGGGGAGGGAGGCAGGGGTGGCGTCCGGCCTACTATCGGCGAGGCCGGCGCGGATCGCCGGGGGCTCGGGGCGGGTCCGGGCGATACCGTAGCGCCGGCGATGCCGGCCGCACCGGGAGGGAGCGCGACCCGGGAGAGTGCAGGGACGGTGGCCCGGGCGGACGGCACGCCGGGGGCGGAAGCTTTGGCGGCCGCGGGAGCCGGTCGGAAGGCGCAAGCGCAGGCACAGGCACGGGGAACGGCGAAGCCTCTCACGGAAGTGACGGCGCCCATGGTCGGGACGTTTTACCGGGCTCCCTCTCCGGGTGCTGAGCCCTTCGTCTCCGTCGATGACCACGTTGAGGTTGGCCAGACTTTGTGCATCATCGAGGCCATGAAACTCATGAACGAGATCCAGTCCGAGGTTTCCGGGCGCATTGCCGCCATTACCGCCGAGGATGGCCAACCGGTGGAGTACGGCCAGACGCTTTTCCTCATCGAGCCCGACTGAGGGTGAAAGGACGGAATATACGATGAGGGGTGTCGAGCGTTGTTCCGCAAGATCCTGATCGCCAACCGGGGCGAGATCGCGGTCCGGATCATCCGCACCTGCCAGGAGATGGGGATCGCTACGGTGGCGGTCTATTCCGAGGCCGATCGCGACGCGCTCCACGTGCAGATGGCCGACGAGGCGATCTGTGTCGGACCCCCTCCTTCTGCCAAGAGTTACCTCAACGTGACCAATATCGTTTCCGCGGCCATGCTGACGGGCGTGGACGCCATTCACCCGGGGTACGGTTATCTTTCGGAGCAGGCGAGTTTCGCGGAGATCTGCGAAAGCCACGGGCTCATTTTCATTGGGCCACCGCCTTCCGCCATGGAGCTTTTGGGCAACAAGGCCATGGCTCGCCGCCGCATGCGAGAGGCCGGGCTACCGGTGCTGCCGGGCAGCGACGGCCCGGTGACGGACGTGAGCGAGGCATTGTCGGTGGCGGAGAGTATCGGCTACCCGGTGATGATCAAGGCGGTAGCCGGGGGCGGAGGCAAGGGGATGCGACTGGTGCGCAACGCCGAGGAACTCCGTCACCAGTTCGCTTTGGCCCGGGCCGAAGCGGCGGCCTCCTTCGGCGACGGCTCGCTCTATCTCGAGAAGTATCTCGACTCGCCGCGGCACATAGAAGTGCAGATCCTGGCGGACAGATACGGGCATACGGTTCACCTGGGGGAAAGGGAGTGCTCGCTGCAGCGGCGCCATCAGAAAGTGCTGGAGGAGGCGCCTTCTGCGGTGCTCACACCCGCCGAGAGAGCCCGCCTGGGTGAACTCGCGGTGCGGGGTGCGGTCGCCGCCGGGTACGTCAACGCGGGGACGATGGAGTTCCTCATGGACCGGGAACGTAACTTCTATTTCTGCGAGGCGAACACCCGCATCCAGGTGGAGCACCCGGTGACGGAGATGGTAACCGGGCTCGACCTGGTCAGGGAGCAGATTCGCATAGCCGCGGGCGAGGCACTGGGCTACGGGCAAGAGGCTATTCGCCTGCAAGGTCACGCCATCGAATGCCGGATCAACGCCGAAGATCCCGAGGCCGATTTCCGGCCTTCGCCAGGCCTCATCGAGTTCTACCACGCGCCCGGCGGCTTCGGTGTGCGCATGGATAGCCATATCTACAGCGGTTACGAAGTGCCCCCGTACTACGATTCGCTCCTTGGCAAGTTGATCGTATGGGCCAAGGACCGGCCGGAGGCGATATCCCGCATGCGCCGGGCCCTGGGTGAGCTGACGCTGGAAGGAGTTCACACCAACATTTCCATGCATCGCCGTGTCCTGCAAGACGATCGCTTCGTCCGGGGCGAGCTATCGACACGGCTTTTGGAGGAGATCCTGCGGCCGGAGGTGAAGTTGCCCTTCGTCAACGGATCGGTGCCCGTTTCCGCGCCCGGATCTGCCAACGGTCAGGTGACGGTCAGGAACGAAGAAGACGCTAGGGTGAGCGAAGAAGGCGCCAGGTTGAAGGAGGTCTAGCCATGCCGGATGTCGAACGGAGTGAGTTGGGCGAGCTCCATATCGCCAACGAAGTGGTCAGCATCATTGCCGGGCTCGCGGCCACCGAAGTCCAGGGGATAGCCGGGATGAGCGGCGGTATCGTTGGCGGCATCGCCGAAATGCTGGGGCGCCGGAATCTTTCCAAGGGGGTCAAGGTGGAAGTCGGGACGGAACAGGCCGCCATCGATCTTTACATCATCGTGGAGTACGGGGTTAGGATCCCGGAAGTGGCGGCGCAGGTTCAGGAAAACGTGAAACGGGCAGTGGAGAACATGACGGGTCTGCAGGTCGTGGAAGTGAACGTCCATGTGCAAGGAGTGCATTTCCCTCAGGAGGAGCGGCCGGAAGAAGCGCCGCGGGTAAGGTGAACATTGTAGATCGGATTCTGGAAGCCATCGCTTTCGTCCTCTTTTTCGCCCTGGCAGTAGTCCTGGTGGTGGTGGCCCTGGGCTGGGATCCAACCCCCACCCTGGTGACCTGGCTGCCGCGCCTGGCCATGGAGACGACCGCCCGGTGGCTGACCGGGGCCTTGGGCCTCTTTTTCCTGGTCCTCGGCGTCTATTTCCTGACCCGAGCGACCTCCGGAGGGGCCGGCGAAGGAGCGGTGCCGGTGACCACCGAACCGGGGCCACTGGGTGACGTCCGGGTTTCCCTGCGCGCGGTGGAATCGCTGGTCTACCGGGTCGTCCGCCAGGAGCGGGGGGTACGGGACAGCGAGGTCAAACTGCGTCACCATCCCGAGGGCCTGAGCATCGGCGTCCACCTGGTGGTCGAACCAGATGTGCCGATCCCCAGCCTCAGCGGCATGCTGCAGCGCCGGATTGCGGAGTACGTACACGAGACCGCCGGCATCCCGGTAACGGAGGTTCGGGTACTGGTCCGTAACGTGAGCCGGCCGCCACGGGCGGAGCGGACCGCGGGGACGCCCCGGTCCTGAGCAGTTCGGGGGTCCGGAAGGGGCTTTGCCATGTCTCGCGATCAGGAGGGCCTCCCGGTCTGGTGGGGCTTTTTCGCCCGCCACCGGGGTAAACTCATAGGCACGCTGGCCGGGTTGCTCTTTGGCCTCATCGTTGTCCGCTGGGGTGTGATCGCCGGGCTGGTCCTGGCGGCGACCACGGGCGTGGGATACTGGATAGGGCGACGAGCCGACGAGGAGCAAAGCCTCCTCGGATATCTGCAGGGGCTTTGGCGACCCCGGAGCCGTGATTGAAAGGAAGAAGGGTTGGATGACCCGTCACGAGGCGCGCCGGCTCGCTTTGCAGGTTCTCTACCAGGTGGACCTGGTGGCGACCCGCCCGGACGTTGCCCTGGAACGGGCAGCCCGTATGATGGGCTGTGAAGGTGAAGAGGGGCTCGATTATGCCGGCGAGGTGGTGCGGGGCGTCACCGAGCACCAGGCCGAGCTCGACCGGTGGATTCAGAAGTACGCGGTGGACTGGACGGTCGACCGCATGGCGGTAGTAGACCGTAATCTCCTGCGCATTGCCCTCTATGAGCTTTTGTTCCGGCCCGACATACCCCCGGCCGCGGCGGCTTCGGAGGCCGTGGAGCTCGCCAAGGAGTTTGGCGATACCGACTCCCGCCGCTTCGTTAACGGCATCATCGGCAGCTTCCTGCGGGAACAGGCCGACCTGCTGAACCGTTGAAGCTCTTTCGTTCCATGGCTCCTGCTTTCGTTCTCGGTCTTGATACCAGCGCCTACACGACCTCCATCGCCCTGCTGGACGAGGAGGGAAGGCTGGTCCACGAAGCCCGCCGGCGGCTTCCGGTCGCACCGGGAGAGCGCGGGCTGCGCCAGTCGGAGGCGCTTTTCCGCCACCTCCTCGTCCTGCCGGAGGTGCTGGAGGAAGCCTCGGCCCGCCTCACGGGTGGACGGGCCGGGGAGGAGGCTTTGCCCCTGCTGGCGGTGGCGGCCAGCACCGCGCCGCGGCCGCGGCCCGAATCCTATCTCCCCGTCTTCCGAGCCGGAGAGCGAATGGGACGGGCGCTCGCCGCCGTGGCGGGCGCGCCGTTTTTCCCTTTGAGTCATCAGGAGGGCCACCTGCTGGCGGTCTGGTACGAAAAACAGCAGGAAGCAACCGGGCGACAGGGGTTGGCGGTGGGAGCCGGTGAAGTTGCCGGTGAGAAAGATGGAGACTTTCTCCTTTTGCATGTATCCGGCGGAACCACCGAATTGCTGCACGTGCAGCCCGACCGGAGGGGGCAGACGGTCTCGGGCTTCACCCTCGAGGAGCTGGGAGGATCGGTGGACCTGAAGGCGGGGCAGTTCGTCGATCGGGTGGCCGTTGCCCTGGGCCTCCCCTTTCCGGGCGGCCCGGCCCTGGAACGGTTGGCAGCGGCCGCCCCTTCGGTTAAGCTGGAAGGGCATCCACGCCTGCCGGTGGGTGGGCGGGGACTTCGGGTCAGCTTCTCCGGACCGGCCACCCAGGCCGAGCGGTGGGTAAAACGAGGAGTGCCGGCGGCGGTGGTGGCGCAGGCAGTTCAAGAGTGTCTGGTAGAAACGTTGCTGCAACTGGTGGCCGCCGGCTGGGAGATACTCCCCCAACGCCCCCTTTTCGTGGTGGGGGGTGTGGCGGCCAACGGGGTTTTGCGGCAGCGCCTGGTCGAAGAGGCCTCCCGGCGTGGGGCAACGGTGTATTTCGCCTCCCCGGAGCGGAGCACGGACAACGCGGTAGGCGTCGCCTACGGGGGCTGGCGGGCCTGGAAGGAAAGGGAGAAAGCAAGATGGGCGAGGCACTACGACGAGTGATCCCTTCCCTTTTACCTTTGCCCGGGGAGGAGATCCTCACGGTGAGCCAGCTCACCGCGGAGATCAAGGCGCGCCTCGAGGGTTACCCGCGGTTTCGCTTCCTGTGGGTGCGGGGAGAGATATCCAATTTCAAGCGCCATAGTTCCGGGCACCTGTACTTCACCCTCAAGGACCAGGGGGCGGCGGTGCGGTGCGTCATGTTCCGCAGCGCCGCCAGCGGCCTTTCGTTTGTTCCGGCGAGCGGGCTGGAGGTGATCGCTGCCGGTTCACTCAAAGTGTACGAGGCGGGCGGCGAGTACGAGCTGGTGGTGGAGGCGCTGGTGCCGGCCGGGGTGGGGCAATGGTTCATCCGGTTCGAGGAGCTAAAAAGGAAGCTGGCCGCCGAGGGGTTGTTCGCGGCGGAAAGGAAGCGGCCGCTGCCCTTCTTCCCGCGGCGGGTGGGAGTGGTCACCTCCCCCACCGGGGCAGCCATACGGGATATCATCAAGGTCCTCAGCCGGCGGGCCCCCGGGATCGAAGTCTTGATCTCGCCCTGCCTCGTGCAGGGGGAGGGGGCGCCGGCCTCCATCATCCGGGCCTTGCAGCGGCTTTTGCCATTCCGGCCGGAGGTGGTAATCGTCGGGCGGGGAGGCGGCTCTGTCGAGGATTTGCAGGCTTTCAACGACGAGGAGCTCGCCCGGGCGATCGCCGCCTATCCGTACCCGGTGGTTTCCGCGGTGGGGCATGAAATCGATTTTACCATCGCCGACTTCGTAGCCGACCAGCGCGCTCCGACCCCGTCGGCCGCCGCGGAGATGGTGGTGCCCGACCGGCGGGAATTGCGGCACCGGGTACAGGGGTATGCTCGGCGCCTGGAGCTGGGGGCAAGACGGTTCGTGGATATCCGCCGGCTCCGGGTGGAACGGCTGCTCTCCCGGCCGGTGTGGAGGCGGCCGCTGGATCTCATCCACGAGCGGAGGCGGCGGGTGGATGACGTATGGACGAGGGCAGAGGCCGCGGTGGCGGAACGGCTGGCGGAGGGGCGCGAGCGGCTGGCTTTGCTCGCCGGGCGGCTTGAGGGCTTGAATCCCCTGGCGGTGCTGGCCCGCGGGTACGCGGTCTGTGAACGGGCCGGCGACGGCCGGTTGGTGGCGCGGGCCGGGCAGGTGACGGCGGGGGATGAACTGCGGGTGCGATTCGTGGACGGGGCGGTGGAGTGCGTGGCGCAGGCAGTTCACGAGGAGGGAGAGGGTGAGGCGGGATGCGGCCCGAGCAAGCGGCTGAAGACGAACTGAGGCGGGAGGCGGGCGAACCGGCGACCGAGCCTGCTTTCGAGGAGGCACTCCGGCGGCTGGAGGGGGTCGTGGAGAAGCTGGAGGCGGGCGAGAGCTCCCTGGCGGAGGCGTTACGCCTGTTCGAGGAAGGGGTGGGGCTGGTCCGCGTATTGAACCGCCAGCTCGAGCAGGCCGAGCTGCACATCCGCGAGCTGCGGGAGCAACTGGACGGCAGTGTGGTGGCGGTGCCGTTCGAGGCGACCGGGGCAGGTGACCACGAAGGCGGCCGGGGAGGCGGCCAGGGCCAGGGGAGCGGCCAGGGGGGCGTCCCGGGGGACGGCCAGGCCGAAGCGGGAAGAGGCCGCGGAGAGGTGGACGAAGAGGATGAGTAGCCGGCCCTTACCCGACGGTGAAGAGCTGCGGCGGCTGGTGGACCGGGCGGTGGCGGCTTCTTTTCCCGAGCGGCCCTACCCGGAGCGGCTCTGGGAATCCATGCTCTACACGGCGGGGTCGGGGGGCAAGCGCCTGCGGGGGAGCCTCGTGCTGATGGCTTGCGCGGCCGCGGGGGGAGATTGGGAGAAGGCGTTGCCGGCGGCGGTGGCGGTGGAGTTGATCCACGCCTATTCGCTGATCCATGATGATTTGCCCATTATGGACGACGACGATTACCGGCGGGGACGGCCCACCAATCACCGGGTCTACGGACCGGCGATCGCCCTATTAGCTGGGGACGCCCTGCAGGCCCGGGCCTTTGCTGTGCTGACCGCCGTGGAAAACGGTGCTCCGCCGCAGGTCCAGCTGGCCTGGGTGCGGGAGCTGGCGGAGGCGGCGGGGGCGGCCGGACTGGTCGGGGGCCAGGTGGTGGACTGGGAGTCGGAGGCCGGGCGATGGGAGCAGGAGGAGCGCGGGAAAGTGGCGGGGAGACTGGAGTTCATCCACCGGCACAAGACCGGGAGCCTCTTGCGGGCGGCAGCGCGTCTTGGGGGAGTGGCGGCGGAAGCTGGCGAAGAGACGCTGACCCGGCTCGGGGTTTACGGTTCAGAGCTGGGACTGGCCTTCCAGATCACGGACGATCTCCTGGACGAAGTGGGCGACCCGGCGGGGACCGGGAAGGCGGTGGGCCGGGACCGGCGGCGGGGAAAACTTACCTACGTGACGCTCTTTGGCGTGGAGGAGAGCCGGGAGGCGGCCCGGCGGGCGATTGAGAGGGCCAAGGCCGCCATCGAGCCCCTGGGGGAGGGGGCGAGGAGGCTCCTGGAATTGGCGGACCAGCTGGTGGGGCGGAGCCGCTAGGCCCGGGCAGGGCCGGGGACCTCGGGTCACCCGGGGTGGCCCGTTGCCTGATGTCGACCCGGACGGGACCCGGTCCAGACTTACCGGCAAAGGAGACTGCGAGTACGCTAGCTGGGCTTTAGCGGTCCCAGCTCCTTTTTCCATGGTGCTAATGCCTACCATTAGCCTTTTGCCCTCCGTTCCGGCATTTGCTCGCCGCCGGGATGGCGCATTCTGCGCCAACAGGTGCCTCCAAAGCTGGTGCAAAATGCGCCAATCCGGCCCCTGGCCCCTCGAGGTGTCAGGGCTGCGTCGACCAGCGCCGGAAGAAGCCATCCCTTCGCAGGTACGTGGAGCCGGCGCGAGGTTGGGTCGGGCGAACAGGCGGCCTTTGCCCGAGCCCTCTCCTTAGCTACGTGGAGTCCGCAGCGGGGGTGAGCGAAACGGTGAGCCGGCTTTGACAGGCGACGGCCGCCCGGCTATAATCAAATTGTCGGAAAATTCGGCTGACGCAGTATCCTAGTGCGGTGAGGTTCCGGCGAAGGCGGCCCTAAAAAGCCGTCGCTGGCTAACCGATGAAGTCCCTGGCGGTGGCTGGAGACGCCCAGTCTCGGGCTGCGGCTGGGGGTTAAGGAGAGGGGGCGATCCGCAACGGCATGCGGGCGTAGACCCTCTCTCCGCGGAGGCCCATCAATCATGGCCCCTCCCTCCGGATGGGCCATCCCGATGGGGTTGAATTTGCCCCGGTTCGCTGCGGTGACCGGGAGCAGCGTAGCCTGCCTTGCGTGGTCCGGCGGGAAAAGAGGATCCGGCGCCCGGTCTGGCGGCCGCAGCCGGGTGATCGCAGCTCTTCAAAGCCGGGCTGCTAAAGAGGCTAGCCGGAAACGAACCGATTGAGGAAAACTCCTAGGCTGTCTCTCCCGGGGGCAGGCCGGGATTGCGGTGTGGACTGAGTGGTAATCCAGCCGCGCCGGTGGCAACACGGCGCAGCAGCCGGAAAGGGGAAACCGCCTGGCCGGCGACGGTGAGGAGGGCTGCTGGGAAAACCTGCTGGACCTAAGCCACAATGTTTACCGGTCCTGCTGTCAGCCGGTTCAGCTAGTAGTCAACCGGTATTCTAAACCGGCACCGTCACACCCGCGGCGTGCTCGCCGCGGGTGGCGGCGCGCTCCGGACCGGCCGCGCCCCGCGCCGGCCCGCCATCCGGGCAGGCTAACTTAAGGCAATCATAATCAGGAGGAGAACGGTGGGCAAACGGTTTGCGGTCATGGGCGCCGTGGCATTCGTCACCTCACTGGTCCTGAGTGGGATAACGCAAGGTGCCGCGGCGGGACTCTCTCCGGCCGTCGCCGGGTTGATCCTGGTCCTGGTGATCGCGAGCGGTATCGGCTTTGACGTGGTCGGGGTGGCAACGACCACGGCTTCCGAAAAGCCGTTCCATGCTCTGGCCAGCGACCGTGTAGCCGGCGCTACCCAGGCCGTCCGGCTGCTGCGACGACGCGACCTGGTGGCGACGGTGACGAACGATGTAATCGGTGATATCCTGGGGACGATAGGGGGCGCAATGGGGGCTACGCTCGCCCTTCAGCTCAGCCTCTGGCTCGCCGAGCACCCGTGGCCGCTCCCCGGACCCCGGCCGGAACGGGTGCTTTTGTCCATTCTCGTGGTTGCTTGCACGGCTGCCTTGACCGTCGGGGGGAAGGCGGGGCTCAAACGGGTGGCAATCCACCGGAGCCACGAGATCGTCTTCGCGGTGGGACGGGCCATGGCCGTCCTGGAACGGTGGCTGGGTCGTCCCCTGCTCCTGGAAAGGGGCCGTAGCGCCCGCCGGAAGGGCCGGCGGGCGCTACGGCGGCTGCAACCGTGACCGCGGGCCAACCCCGGCCCGAAGCAGGGAGGCAGTGGACAAAGGTGGGCATCCTCGACCGCATCGACTCTCCGTCGGATTTACGGCGACTTACGAACCGGGAACTGGGGGAGCTCGCCGGAGAACTGCGGGAAGAGATCATCCGTACCGTGGCCCTAAACGGCGGTCATCTCGCAGCTAACCTGGGAGTCGTCGAGTTGACCCTCGCGCTCCATTCCGTCCTGGAGACGCCCCATGATCGGCTGGTCTGGGACGTAGGCCATCAGACCTACGCTCACAAGCTCCTGACCGGGCGGCGGGATCGCTTCCACACCTTGCGACGGGCGGGCGGTATCAGCGGGTTTCCCCGCCGGGACGAAAGCCCGTTCGATCCCTTCGGAACCGGCCATGCCAGCACGGCCATCTCGGCCGCCCTGGGTATGGCGGTGGCCCGGGACCGTAGAGGTGAGAAGTACAAGGTAGTTGCAGTAGTAGGCGACGGAGCACTGACGGGCGGCATGGCCTACGAGGCGCTCAATCACGCCGGCCAGCTTGGCACCCAGCTCCTTGTGGTTTTGAACGACAACGAGATGTCGATTTCCCCCAACGTGGGGGCGATCTCCCGATATTTGAACCGCTTACGTCTCGATCCCGGCTACCGCCGGGCCAAGACGGACCTGAAAGAGCTGGCCCGTCGCTTACCCGGAGGGGTTCGTGCCTACGACCTGGCCGCGCGGGTAAAGGACTCGTTCAAGCACGTCCTCCTGCCAGGCAGCCTCTTTGAGGAACTGGGCTTTGTCTATTTCGGACCGCTGGACGGCCACAACCTCGGGGAACTCCGGGACGCCCTCCGGGAAGTTCTGAAGCTCTGGCAACCCGTGCTCCTGCACGTAGTCACCCGCAAGGGCAAGGGCTACGAACCGGCGGAAAACGACCCCGCGCGCTATCACGGGACTCCTTCCTTTGACCGTTCTACCGGCCAGGTCAAGGTATCCGGCGACGCCGGTGCTCCCGATGCCAGAACTTACTCGGCCTTGTTTGCCGACACCCTGGTGGAACTGGCGGCCCGCGACCCGCGGATCGTGGCCATCACCGCCGCCATGCCGGAAGGGACGGGTCTTGATCGCTTTGCCAGGGTATACCCCGACCGTTTCTTCGACGTAGGGATCGCAGAAGGCCATGCGGTCACCTTTGCCGCGGGTCTGGCCGCGAGCGGCCTGCGCCCGGTGGTGGCGATCTATTCGACCTTCCTGCAGCGGGCGTACGACCAGATAATCCACGACGTGTGCCTGCAAAAGCTCCCGGTGGTACTGGCCATAGACCGGGCCGGCCTGGTGGGCGAGGACGGGGCTACCCACCAGGGCGCGTTCGACCTGGCGTACCTGCGCCCGATTCCTAATCTGACCATAGCGGCGCCCCGGGACGGTACCGAACTGGTGGCGCTGCTTCGCACCGCCCTGACCCTGGACGGCCCCATGGCCATCCGTTACCCCCGAGGCCTTGCCACCCTCCGCCACCGTGATCGTGAACCGGGAGACCAACCGGCAGGCGAACCGGCCGGCGAACCGGGAACCATCCCGGTCGGCCAGGGGGAGATACTCGCCGAGGGCCAGGATGTAGGCCTGGTAGCTCTGGGTTCGATGGTGGAGCCGGCCGAAAGGGCAGCCGCGCTCCTGGCCGAAGCAGGGATTACCGCCACCGTGGTGAATGCCCGTTTCCTGAAGCCCCTGGATGCTCGCCTTCTCCTGCAAGTAGGAGCTTGCGTACCTCTGGTGGTGACGGTGGAAGAAGGGGTCCTGGCGGGCGGTTTGGGAAGCGCGGTTTTGGAACTGTTTGCCAACCACGATTTGCGGGTGCCCGTTTTGCGGATCGGTATCCCCGACCGGTTCATCGAACACGCGACTCAAAGTGAACAACGGGAACAGCTAGGATTGACCGCCAGGTGGATCGCCCAAACGGTGAAGGCCAAGCTGGAGAAGCTCTCCGGGCGAGCGGCCGCCGCGGGAGCCGTGTCTATCCCACCCGAGCCCGTCTCAACCCTGAACGGCAAGGGATGATGGAAAGACTTCCGCCGCCGGCCTCCGGCGGGCGCCGGAGGCGCCTGGACGTGGCCCTCACCGAAGCCGGGCTTGCCCCCACCCGCCAGGTTGCCCGCCGCTTGATCTTAGCCGGCCAGGTCACCGTGGAGGGGCGGGTGGTTCGCAAGCCGGGCGCATCTATCCCGCCCGGCAGCACCTTGCGGGTTACCGGCCCCCTTCCCCGATACGTGAGCCGGGGTGGGGAGAAGCTGGAGGCGGCGCTGAACGCTTTTCCGGTGCGGGTGGAGGGCGTGGTGGCCATGGACGCAGGCGCCTCGACGGGAGGGTTTACCGATTGCCTGCTCCAGCACGGGGCGCGGCTGGTTTACGCGGTCGACGTCGGGCAAGGGCAACTTGCTCCCAAGCTGAGGGCCGATCCCCGGGTACGTGTGCTGGAGCGGACCAACATTCGTTACCTCACGGCGGAGTTACTGGGTGGTGAGCTGCCGGAGCTTGCCACCATAGACGTGAGCTTTATCTCCCTGAAGTTGGTCCTGCCCGCGGTCGGCCGCCTGCTGAAACCGGGCGGCCAGGTGATCGCGCTGGTCAAGCCGCAATTCGAGGCAGGACGAGGCCGGGTGGGGAAGAAGGGAGTGGTACGAGATCCCCGACTTCACCGGGAGGTCTTGTACCGGTGGGGTGAAACTGCCCGGGAGCAGGGGTTCTTCTTGCTCGGCCTGATCGCTTCCCCGCTCCTCGGTTCGGAGGGTAACCGGGAGTTCCTGGCCTGGCTGGGCTGGCCGGGACTACCTTCACCGGCGCCGGGAGAGCCAGCCTCGAGGACGGGAGAGCCTGCCCTGCCCGCTATGGCTGCTGGAGCAGGGGGTCTATCCCTGGACGAATGGCGGAAGCGATGCGACGCGGTGATCGGCGGAGGGCCAGAGCAGGGGGAAAGGACAGGGCCCGAACACGAGACATAGCTGGTGAAGGGAGCAGGTGACGGTGCAGTCGGGGAGGGAGCAGCTCAGGCGAGTGGGGCTCTGGCCGCATCCCGGCAAAGTCGAGGCGCTGGAGCTCGCCCGGACCACGGCTCAAACCCTGGGCCGGCGGGGGGTGGAGGTCTGGCTGACCGACGAAGGGCATCGTCGCCTCGAGAGGCTGCCGGTGGCCGGAGTGGCCAGGCCGCAGGAGTTGGGGCGTCACGTTCAGCTGCTGATTGTTTTCGGGGGCGACGGGGCCCTGCTTTCGGCGGCCCGCGCGGTAGCGGACCAGAAGGTGCCCATACTCGGGGTCAACGCCGGTCACCTGGGCTTTTTGACCGAGGTCGAGGGGGCCGACCTGGAGGGGGTGATCGACCAGTTATTGGCAGGCAAGTTCCGGCTGGACATCCGGATGATGCTTCGCTGCCGGGTGGAGCGGGCCGGGGTCGTGATTGCCGAGCACCTGGCCCTCAACGACGTGGTGATCACCCGCACCACCTTTGCCCGGATGATCCGGCTGCGGACCTTCGTAGGCGGGGAGCCGGTTGTCGAGTTCATGGCCGACGGGATGATCGTAGCCACGCCCACCGGCTCCACGGCATACTCCCTATCGGCCGGCGGGCCGATCGTCAGCCCGGAGGTGGAGGCGATGGTACTGACTCCGATCTGCCCGCACACCCTGGCGACCCGGTCGATAGTAGTACCGCCCCATGAAGAGGTCCGAATCGATCTGGTCGGCCGGGATGAGGGCACGATGCTGACGGTGGACGGGCAGGAGGGGACGCCGCTGGCTTCGGGAGACAGCATTCACGTCGCCGCCGCGCCTGAAAGGACGCGTCTTGTACGACTTTACTCCCGCAAGTTTTACGCTTTGTTGCGCAGCCGCCTGCACCGGGGACCGGGTGAATGGTAAATAAAAGGAAGGAGCGAAAGCGAGGGAGATCATGGTGAAGGAAAGGCGGCAGGCAGCCATCCTGCGTCTGGTGCGCCTGAACCGGATCGAAACCCAGGAGGAACTGGTCAGACGGTTGCAGGAGGAGGGAATCCCGGCCACGCAGGCCACGGTTTCCCGGGACATCAAGGATTTGCGCCTAAGTAAAGTTCAGGCAGGAGACGGGCACTCCTATTATGCTCTACCTGCCAGCAGCTCGCCCGGCGATCTCTTGCAGCGGGCGCGCCGGGCTTTCCAGGACTACGTACTGCGGATCGACTGGACCGGCAACCTGATTCTCCTGCGTTGTTTGCCCGGAACGGCTTCCACCGTTTCCCAGGCCCTGGACGATCTTCACTGGGACGAGATCATGGGCACCCTGGCCGGGGATGATACGGTTCTCGTTATCGTGCGCCGGCCGGAGGAAGACCAGGAAGTACCGGGCTGGGAGCCCCTGCGCACGGTGGTACGGCGGCTGCGGGATCTGCGGTGAGACCCGCGGGGTGTTGAGGTGCTGGCCGAACTGCACATCCGCAACTTTGCTCTGATCGACGAGATCTCTCTCTCTTTCGGTCCCGGCCTCACCGTGTTGACCGGGGAGACGGGGGCGGGCAAGTCGATCATCATCGATGCTCTCCAGCTGGCATTGGGCGCCAGGGGTTCTACCGATAGCATCGCGGACGGATCGGCCTCGCTAGTTGTTGAGGCCATCTTTTCACTATCCGATTCCAGAACCTCGGCCTGCCGGCAACTCCTCATGGAACTCGAGCTCCTCGATCCGGACGAGCCGGACACTCTCCTGCTCAGTCGCGAGATTCATCGTTCGGGGCGGAGCCGCTGCCGCGTCAACGGCCGTCTCGTCCCCTTGGGAATCCTGGCGCGTCTTGGGGGTACTCTCGTGGACTGGCTCGGGCAGCACGAGCACCAGTCTTTGCTCCAAAGGGATGTCCAAAGGCGACTCCTCGACCGGTATGGGGGTGAGGAGGAGGTTCACCTGGCCGCGGAGGTGGAACGGCTCTACCAAGAGCAAAAGCGCGTCCAGTCGGAACTCGGCCGGCTGCGGGCCGCCGAGGCCGAGCGGGAGCGCGAAATGGACCGGCTCCGCTACGAGCTACGGGAGATGGAGGAGGCCGGTCTTCGCCCCGGGGAACTGGAGGAACTGGAGCGGGAGGAGCGACGGCTGCGCCATGCGGAAAGACTCCTCACCGCAGTAACCATGGCATACCAGCGGCTCTACGAAGGAACGCCGGAGGAGGGTAGAGGACAGGCGGGGCCCGGTGCCGCGGCCGTGGACCTCTTGGGAGAGGCGGCGCGGGAGCTCGAATTCGCTGCGAAAGTGGACGAAGAGCTCAAAGGGGTGTGGCAGGCAGTTCAACAGGCGGAGGAGGAGGTAGCGGAGGCGGCCCGGCAGCTTCGCCGTTACCGGGAGACCCTGGCGGTCGACCCGGAGCGCCTGGAAGCGGTGGCTCGCCGGCTCGACCTGATTCGCCGGCTGGCTCGCAAGTACGGCAGTACTGCCGCCGCGAGTACCCCGGGGGCCGGCGATCCGGTGGAGAGCATCCTGGCCTATCGCCGGATGGCCGAGGCCAGGTTACGGGATCTTGAGCGAAGTGATACGCGCGCCGGGGAACTGGAAAGCGAGCTACACCGGCTGCGCCGGGAACTGGTCGAACGTGCCGCCACGCTCACGGCCAGGCGCCGGGAGACGGCAGCCAGGCTCGCTGCCTCCTTACCCGATCAGCTGGGCGCGCTGGCCCTGGAGAATTCCAGATTCGAGATTGCCCTCCTTCCCGCACGTCCCGAGCCCGATGCGGGGGGCGGCGGAATTGGCCCGCACGGGGCCGAGCAGGTGGAGTTCCTTTTCTCCGCCAATCCCGGGTTGCCGCCCGAACCACTGGCCAAAGTAGCTTCCGGCGGAGAGCTTTCCCGGGTGAGCCTGGCCCTGAAAGCGGCGCTGGCCAGTGCCGACGAGACGCCGGTACTCGTCTTCGATGAAGTGGAGGCAGGTGTGGGTGGACGGGCGGTACTTCGCCTGGCCGAGGTGCTGGAACGGCTCGCCCGGCACCACCAGGTGCTTTGCGTGACCCATGCCCCGGCGGTGGCCGCCCGGGCGCACCGCCAGCTGGCCGTGGAAAAGCGGGTGGATCAGGGGCGGGCGCACGTGGTGGTGCGCGCGGTGGAAGGAGAGGAACGGCTCGCCGAGATCGTGCGCATGCTGGGCGGCGAGCGGGAATCGGCCGCGGCGTGGGAATATGCCCGCGGGTTGCTGGCCCGGCCGGCAGAGGACGAGGCCGATGGGCAGGAGGTGCGCAAAGGCGCGCGTAAGCACCGCTCAGGCCAGAATTAACTGGTAATCCCTACCCATAATCCGGCCGGGCGGCGTGCATGCTACTCTTCGAGTCCCTGCTTTCGAACGTCGGGAGCGGGTGAGAGGAGGGCGGGCATGCCGAAAAACGGCCAAGGCGAGGAGGGTCAAACCGGCGTCGCCGGCGCCGGCGGCAAGGTAGGGAAAGGAAAAAGGACCGGGCTCGCCCGGCGTCTTTTTTATTCTTTTCTGGTATTGAACGGCTTCCTCAGTTCCATTCTCGGTTGGTCGGTCTCCCGCTGGCCGGAGAGCCTGCGGATCTTTCCCGGGCAGCCACTGCCGTACCCGGCCGCCTTTCCTATTACGGTCACGGCCTCGGCCGGTTCGCAGCCGCGCACCGGAGGCCAGCCGCAACCGGAGAGGTCGGACGGCGAGAAAAGGGCCGCTCGTCGACCGGGCTCGCCAACCGGGGGCTGGCACGAGATCGGCCAGTACCGCCTGGAGATCCGGGTGGGGCGATGGACGGTTCGGACCGTGGACCTGGAGGTCGTACCGCCGGCCCAAGTCATACCGGGTGGAGAAGCCATCGGAGTTCTGCTTGCCCCGTCGGGGCTCATCGTTTCCCGTCACCAACCCCTGATCGGAATCGATGGCAAGGAGCGGTATCCGGCCCGGGAAGCCGGTATCGAAGTGGGAGACGTCCTGCTCTCGGTGGCGTCGCGGCGGGTGGAATCGCCGGCCGACGTATCGCTGCTCGTGGAAGCCTACGGTGAGCAGGGGAAGGACCTCGAACTGGAGCTACTCCGGGAAGGGCGGATCGTTCGTACCCGCATCCGGCCGGTGGCCGTGCGTATGCCCCGACCCGATGGTTCTGAGCGAGTAGTTCACCTGCTGGGTCTGCTCCTCCAGGAACCGGTGGCCGGAGTGGGCACGCTTTCTTTTGTTGAGCCGGAGACGGGGGTATTCGGGGCCCTGGGCCATATGGTGGTGGGAAGTAGTGGTAACCCGCTGCCCATGATGGCCGGCCGGATCGTCAGTGCCTACATTACCGGGGTTCAGCCGGGGTGGCGGGGACTGCCGGGGGAGAAGATCGGCATTTTCGACCACGAACGGGACCTCTTAGGATACATCGAAAAAAATACGGCTTTCGGGATATTCGGACACCTGGATCCGGCCGCGGCCGCCCTGGCCAGCTTCCATCAGCGACAGACCGCCGTGCCGGTAGCCTTGGCGAACGAAGTTCACCCGGGGGAGGCGATGATGCTCACCGTATTACACGGCCGGGAGGTGCAAGCCTTCCGGGTGGAGATCGAAAAAGTCTCCCGGCAAACCCGGCCGGATGACAAGGGGATGGTAATCCGCATCACAGATCCGCGCCTTCTGCAGGAGGCGGGGGGAATCGTGCAGGGGATGAGCGGAAGCCCCGTCATCCAGGAGGGGAAATTCGCCGGGGTGGTCACCCACGTTTTCGTGAACGACCAGACTCGAGGATACGGAGTTCTGGCGGAATGGATGCTGGCGGAGGCGGGCTTGTGGAAACCGGGGAGGAGGGAGCCCCCCTCCGTCGAAAGGGAGGGTGCGCCGTTGCCGCTCCCCGCCGTACGGAGTTCAAGAGGAGGTCGTTGATTCGACAATGCTACCGGGCAAAACCCACCCGGTCGCCACCGTTCTGGTCGCGGACGCGGACGAGGCATTAACACAGGCGCTTAGAGACGAACTCGACAGGGAACGGGATGGATTACGACTCATCGGGGTGGCGCGCAGCGGGCCGGAAGCCGTGAGAGTGTGTCAACGACGCCGGCCCGATCTTCTCCTTCTCGACCTCATCCTTCCCGGGCTCGATGGCCTGGCGGTGCTGCAGACCTTGAGGCGCCGCGCGCTCCTCGACCGGGTCAAAGTGGTGATCCATACCGCCTTGCGGGACGAGGAAGTAGTCGCTCATTGCCTCAGCGAGTTCCGGGTTGCCTATTTCAGCGTCAAGCCGTTGCAGCTTCCGCTCCTGGTGTGCCGGCTCCGGGAGGTAGCGGCGGGCGTCTGGCCGGGTGGGCGCGATCTCGTCCGGGGGGCGCAACAAGTGGAGCAGGCCGCCACCCGGCATCTCGATTCCCTTGGAATACCGTCTCATTACAAGGGCTACCGGTACCTGAGGGAAGCGATCCGCTTGACCGTGGTCTCGCCGGAGCTTCTCTCTCCTATCACGGGTAGACTTTACCGGTTGATTGCCCAGCGTTACGCTACCAGTCCCAACGGAGTGGAACGTTCCATTCGTCACGCTATCGAAACGGCCTGCACCAGAGGCAACCTGGAGGTGATCAATGCCCTCTTTTCTCACAGCATCGACCAGAACCGCGGCAAACCCTCCAACTCGCTTTTCATTGCCAGGCTGGCCGACAAGATCAGGCTCGAGGCCGGAAGGAAAGGGGGGTGGCGTTCCAGGTAGCGCCCGCGCCCGCGCCCGACCGGTGCCCGCGGGGCCAGCCGGGCAGCCGGGCAAGCTAAGGGGCGGGGGATGTCAGAGTGAAGGTGATCTCGGGCCGGGCGCGTCTGGGCCGGCGAACTAAGGAACTGGTTCGCCGGCTGGCCCCGGGTGATATTGCCGTGATCGACCACGCCGACCTCGACGAGGTGGCTGCCGAGGCCCTGCGGCGAGCCCGGGTGGTGGCGGTGGTCAATACTCGCCCCTTCCTTACCGGTCGTTTCCCTCATCATGGCCCGGACCGGCTCCTGGAGGCGGGTATCCCGCTTCTGGAAGAGGTGGACGAACGGGTCTTCACCGGGCTGACCGATGGTGAGCCCATCGAGATCGACGAACTCGGCCACCTGGCTCAGGCCGGGCGGCTGGTCGCCCGGGGAGTCTTTCTTGACCCGGCGGAGCTGCAGCGCCGCCGGGAGCGGGCAGAAAAGTATTTGGATCGCGCTCTGATCAGGTTCGTTCAGAACACGCTGGATTACGCCCGGCGTGAACAGGAAGCTCTGCTGCGCCCGGTAGAGTTGCCGGAGCTCCCCGTGGATCTGTCCGGCCGGCAGGTGGTGATCGTGGTTCGCGGCCCGGGGTTCCGCGACGACCTCCGGGCGATCTTGGACTATCTGGACGATGTCAGGCCGGTAACGATCGGAGTTGACGGCGGCGCGGACGGGTTGCGGGAACTTGGGTATGAACCCTCCCTGATCGTGGGAGACATGGATTCCGTGAGCGATGAGGCCCTGCGTTCGTGCCCGTTCCTGGTAGTGCATGCCTATCCGGATGGACGGGCCCCGGGCCTCGAGCGCATTCGTCGCCTGGGTCTCGAGCAGAAGGCAAGGGTGGCTCCTCTTACCGGGACCAGTGAGGACCTGGCCCTCATCCTGGCCGCTCAAGAGGGAGCCTCCCTCATCGTGCTGGTAGGGGGGCACAGCCACCTGGTCGATTTCCTGGAAAAAGGTCGGGCCGGCATGGCCAGCACGCTCCTGGCCCGCCTGCGGGTGGGCCCCCGCCTCATCGACGCGCGCGGGGTGAGTATTCTCTACGGTCGCGGGGGAAAGGGAACCGGGCGCCGGGAGATGGTGGCGATCGCTGCCTCTGCCCTGGTGCCCGTACTGGTGCTCTTTGGGCTTTCCCCCCTTTGGTCCAACCTGTTCCGACTTCTGAAGCTATGGATACTGTGGCGTCTGGGATAGGAGAGTAGAGGGCATGGATCGCGGGAGATTCCCGGCAGTCACCGTAGCCGCCATCTTCCTCGCCCTCGGGATCGGTCTTTTGGCCGGCTCGGCACTCTCCGTCGGAGACGATCTGCAGCAACGCCAGGCTCTGCTTTTGGCACACCTCGAAGCCGAGATGAACAAAGTTCGCCAGGCGCAGGACCGGCTAAACCTGCAGTTGCACCGGGAAGTTGCCGCCCGGGAGCGGGCCGAGGAGATAGCGCAAACCCTGCTGGAATGGGCGGTGGCGGATCGCCTGGCCGGGGAGGCCGTGGCGGTGGTCTACGCCTCCCCCACGGCCGCCGAATGGGCCCGCCCTTTTAGCAGTACTCTCCGGTTGGCAGGGGTGCAGATACTGGGTGAATGGCGCGTTCATCCCGGGGAACTTGACCCCGGCGGCCATAGCGGCGGGGCTTCCGACCCGATCGGCCAGGCCGTAACCCGGGTGCTGGCCATGATCGGTCAGGCCAGGGCGGCCGGCCGGAATCCAGGAGGGAACGAATCGTCAACGGCGCTACCGGAAGCACAGCTCCCGATGCCCGGACCCGGGGCAGGCCCCCCGGCCGGAGAGCCGGAGATGGGCAACGAAGAGCCGCGATCGGAGGCCGCCGGGAACCCCGGCAGAGAAAAAGCCCGGGCGGAACAACCCGTTCTCCTGGTGCTGGTTCAAGCGGTGGACATGGGGGCCGGAGCCGATAAGATCAGCAACTCACCATCAATTGATCCGGCGACCATGGAGTTTCACCGTCAACTCCTGCTGCAGGCCAAGCGGAGCGGCTGGCAACGCCTGGCGCTGGGCGTGTTCCGGGATCCGACCTGCTCCTTGACGCCGGCGTCGCCTGGCGTCGAGGAAATAGTGCGCCTTTACGCCCGCCAGGGCGCTCTGGTCGTGGACGGTCTCGAAACCAGCGGTGGGCAAGCCGCAATGATCCTGGGCTTATACGTTGGTGCCCGCGGGGTGCTGGGCATCTTCCCGGACGGTACTCTGCTGCCTGCCTTCCCCCGGGTCGTACCGGCCGCTACGGGCGGGGAGCGGGTGTCATGATGACGGCGAAAGCGGTGGTGAGCGCCATCGTACCGGCTCGTGACGAGGAGGCCACCGTGGCCCAGACGGTTCAGGCCCTGCGGGGCTGCCCCCTCGTTGACGAGGTAGTGGTCGTGGACGACGGTTCCCGCGACGGGACGGCCGTCCGGGCTCAGCAGGCTGGTGCCCGCGTGGTACGTCTCAGTAAGAACCAGGGTAAGGCTGCCGCGCTGGACGCGGGCGTCCGCGAGACCGAAGGCGAGGTTCTTCTCTTCGTCGACGCCGATCTGGGGGCGAGCGCGACCCTCACCCTGCTCCTGGTGGGGCCGGTGCTTACCGGAACGGTGGATATGGCCATCGCGCACCTCCTTCCCGGCCGGTCGCCCGGTGATAATCCCGGCCTCGCATCCCGACCGCGCCGGGGGGCAGGCCTGGGCCTGGCCGTCGGGCTGGCCTGCCGTGCCATCCGCGAACTCACGGGCTGGGAGCCGCAATCGCCCCTTTCAGGACAGCGCGCCCTCCGGCGCGCGGTATGGGAGGCGGTAAGGCCGCTGCCTCCCGGTTTCGGAGTGGAGGTGGCCCTGACGATTCGTTCACTTGAGCGAGGGTTTCGCCTGATGGAGGTGCCGCTGCCGTTGGTTCACCGGGTCACCGGCTGGGGGATCAGCGACATCTGGCATCGGGCCCGGCAGTGGTGGCAGATCCGGCAGGCAGTCGAGCAGTGCCGGCGCGAGGTGGGAGGTTAGGAACCGTGCCGGCATGGGTCTCCGTCGTCTTCCTGATCGGTATCGGGACGGCTTTCGCCGGTTACCACTGGCTCCCCCTCGCGATGGGCATGCTCGGGCGGGGTGCGCCGACGGCCCGCAACTTCCAGGGGCGCTTCCTCCCGGTAGGGGGCGGGATCGGTTACCTCGTACCGCTTCTGGCCGCCGTGGGTTTGGGGATCGGACTGCGGGTCCTCACCGTTGAACTGGGAGCATCGTTCCTGTTCGCTTTGGCGGCCCTGGGCTTTCTCGGTTTTTTTGACGATGCGTGCGGCGACCATGTCTATCGAGGTTGGTCGGGGCATTGGCGGGCCTGGAGGCAGGACCGGATCCTCACTACCGGTCTTTTCAAGGCCGGGGGAGGGGGATTCGTGGCTCTCTTGGTCAGCCTGGCACTCACTCACCCCTGGACCGGCGGCGGGTCGTGGCCGGGCGGTGTCGTGAATGGACTCAGTTGGGTCACCGGCGCACTCTTCCTGGCCCTGGCGACCAATGCTTTGAACCTCCTCGACCTGCGACCGGGGCGGGCCATCAAAGCGTATTACCTGGGCATCCTACCCCCTCTGTTGCTCCTTTTCGCCGGCCTTTTCGCCGAAGCGCCGGGCATGCCACCTGCCACCTCCCGTCCCCAGGTTGCCGCCATACTCCTCTGGTCGGCCACGAGCCTTCTTGCCTACCTACCTAGGGAACTGCAAGCGGAAGTGATGATAGGCGACACCGGCGCCAACCCGCTCGGGCTGCTTTTCGGGGCGGCCTGGCTTGTTCTCTTACCCTTTTGGGGCCAGGCAACGGGTGTACTCCTCCTGGTCTGGTTTCAACGCTATGCCGGTTCAGTATCGCTTACCGAAACCATCACCCGGCATCCCTGGCTTGACCGGCTGGACCGTTGGGGGCGACCCGACGGGTAGCAGGACCGGCTCGCCCCGGTGGCGAATCCCAATTGAACCAGGCCCATCCGTGGTGCGTCTAGTAGGGAAAACCCGCCAGAGGACGTTGAACGGGGCGGGAATGCATATCCTGGACCAAACAATGCCATACTGCCACCAGGTATAGGAAAGAATGGGGGAGGTACGTGACTCGTCCAAGCAAACGGCTACATTATCGACCGGCGGGTTTCATCCGGGGAGGAGCTCTGGCCGCATTCGTGTTTTTGACCGCCCTATCGAGCTTCCTGGGTGCTATCCCGCCCAGAGGCGTGCTCTTGGCCGCTTCGCCCCAGGACGCCCACCCACCGCCGGCCTATTATCGGGTTCAGCCGGGTGATACGTTAACCTCGATTGCCCGCCGTTTCGGTTTGAGTGTGTCCGACCTCGTGGCCTGGAATAGGATTCCCGATCCCGACTTCATCCGAGCCGGGGAGTTGCTGCTGCTGCATCCGGAAGCCCGTTGGGAGCCCTCCCGAGGAGAGCTCATTTGCCGGGCGAGCGAAGAAGAGATCGAGCTGCTGGCCCGTCTGGTACAGGCCGAAGCCGGAGCCGAGTCGTATCTCGGCCGCGTCGCGGTGGCCGCGGTGGTGGTCAACCGCGTGCGAAGCCCGCAGTTTCCCGATACGATCAAGGACGTGATCTACCAGCCGGGGCAGTTTCCTCCAGTCTTTTCGCCGGGCTTCTCGAATCTAGAGCCGGATCGCCTTTCGCGGCAGGCAGCACTGGCCGCTTTACAAGGTGAGGACCCCACCGGGGGAGCTCTCTACTTCTACAATCCACGCCTGGCAGTCAACCGGAGTTTCTGGGCCACGAGGACCGTTCTCGCCGAGATAGGTAATCACCGCTTCGCCATCTGACGGCACTCCACCCGACCGAGCTCCGTCTGCCGCGAGACGTTCGCCAACGGTTGCGGCGTGTAGGCGGAGTTTTGTATAATAATCGCGCATATTTTGAGGGTTGCTCGCCACCCGGAATTTTGTGGGTAACGGGGGGCCATACAACCGGCCCATACGACCTGCATAAGACCGTACAGAGAGGAGGGATGACGGTGGCGATGCACTGGCTCAAGCAAAAGCTGGGGAGACGTACGCCCATACCCGCCCTGCTGCTCGTAGCAGTGACCTTGATGACGGGAGCGTTCCCGAGCTTGCTTATCGAGGCCGCTCCGGCCGGTTCCCTGCCTGAGCTCTCGATGGCGAACCCGGGCACGATGATAAAGCCGGGAGTGGCCGGGCCAGAGATCGCCGGGCAACCGGCCGGGCAGGTCTCACCGCAAGTCGCGCCGGCCGCCCAGGCCGGCCAGGTTGGGAAGGCCGAGCGGGCTCGGCCAGATGGCCCAGGCACTGGACATGCCGGGCGGGCCCGGACCAGCGGACAAGGCAGCGGGCGTGCCGGGCAGACCGGGCAGAGCGCCCCGACCAGGCAAACGCTTGCGGCGCCCGTTCGCGGCTCGCTTACTCCGGCGGAGTGGGAGCTTTTGGCGCGGGCGGTCCACGCCGAGGCTCGTGGTGAACCGCTGGCCGGCCAGGTGGCAGTTGCCGCCGTCATTTTGAACCGCCGCGACGACCCCCGCTTCCCCCGGCGGATCGATCAGATCATCTACCAACCGGGAGCGTTCGAGGCGGTGACCGACGGGCAGATCAACTTGAAACCCGATGCCACCGCGTACCGGGCGGTGGCCCTGGCCTTGCGCGGCTGGGACCCCAGCGGGGGCGCGCTCTATTACTACAACCCGGCCCGCACTTCCAACCGCTGGATCTGGAACCGCCCGGTCATAAAGGTGATTGGCCGTCACTGGTTCGCCCGGTGACGGCTTCTTTTACAGGCGAAAGAAGCTGGCGTCGATTTCGGCCTGTTAACCCGCAGTTCCAAAAAGTTTTACATCAGCTGAAAGGAAGTCCTTCCTTGGTGGCGAATCCCATGCTCGGAGGGCCAGGATGGGATGACTTCCCGGCAGGCTTTACGGCTGACTTCCCGCCATCGTCGCCTTTTCGAACTGCTGGCACGCCGGCCGGTGTGGACCAGGTGGGAACTGGCACAGGTTACCGGTTGGAGCGCTGCCACCGTGTGGCAACTCAGCCGCGACCTGGTGAACGCCGGGCTGGTGAGAGTAGAAGGGCCAGGGCCATCGCGAGGTGGCCGCCGGCCCCTGCTCTTCTCCCTCGCCGGGGACGACGAGTACCTGGCGGTGGTTCGGGTCGGCGGCGCCGGCCGGCTCGAGCTGCGCTGGTACAACATGGAGGGACGCAGGGGCGCTCCCTCTTGCGACCGGGTCGTGGTACCGGCCGAGGCCGCGGAAGTTCAGAAGGGTCTCGTCGCGACGCTGGCGCACCTGGTCGACGCCCAGCGGTCCACCTTGCCACCGCCCGCCCGGGTGGTGGGAGTCGCCGTGATCTTACCCGGGCTGGTCGATCGTGAGGGTCGTCTCCTCTTTTCTTCTCCGCTGGGCCTAAGGGAGGTTCCGGTCGCGGCCGAGCTCGGTCGGCTGCTGCATCTACCCGTGGTGTGCGGTAACGACGTTGACCTGGCCGCGCTGGGGGAGAGCCGCTGGGGCGGGGCCCGGGCCGCGCGCCGGCTGCTCTACTTGTGGGCCGATCAGGGGATAGGCCTCGGCATGGTGTTCGACGGCGAGCTTTATCTGGGTAGCCGCAGCAGTGCCGGTGAGCTCGGTCATTTTACCGTTGATCCCTCGGGCGCACCTTGCCGGTGCGGGAACCGGGGTTGCCTGGGTATGACCGCTTCCGAGCCGGGTCTGGTTGGCCAGGCTTCCCGGCTGGTCTGGGTGGACCAGCAGACCGAGCTGCGGCGCCTCACGGGTGGCGATCTGAACCGGGTTAGCCTCGCCCAGCTGGCGCAGGCGGTTGCGGCCGGAGACCACCTGGCCGGACAGGTGGTGGATCAGGCCCTCGACCACCTGGGACTCGCTCTGGCCAACCTGGTGAACCTCCTGGGTCCTGATCTCATCCTGGTTGCCGGAAGCGTGTTCTGGATGGACCCGGAGCGAGTCCTGCATCGGCTTCAGGAGGCGGTGGACTCCCACAGCCTTCCGTTCTTCCGGGAAGGAGTCCGGCTTGAACCCGCCCCCCTGGGAGAAGAGGCCCGTTTTCTGGGGGCGGTCTCCCTCTTCCGGGAACAGCTGGCAGGGGCGCTCTGGTCGGCCCTGACGGCGACGGGCGGGAAAGGGGAAGGAGGCAAGGAGGTCGGTGATGAGGTGGTTCGGGTGGTTAGGGGGGACTTTTTTGCTGATCAGTAGCATTGGTGGGAACGGGCTGGCCCCGGCCATGGCGGCCAGCGCGGCGGGGGTCGAGCCGGCAGGCGAAGGGGTCATTAGGGTACGGGTGATGACGCTCAACATTCACCACGGGGAGGGGCTCGACGGGCGGGTCGACCTCGCTCGCCTCGCCGAGTTGATTCGGCACTGGCAGCCCGACCTGGTCGGGCTTCAGGAGGTGGACCGAAACTGGGGGGCTCGTTCGAACTTCCAGGACCAGGCGGCCTGGCTTGCTGCTGAACTAGGCATGCAGTACGCGTTCGCTCCCGCCCTGCGGCGGCCGAGCCTCCTGGGAGCGGAAGCGGGGTTCGGGAACGCTTTGCTCTCCCGCTATCCCCTGCTGGAGAGCCGGGTGGTGACATTGCCCCGGCAGGGAACCCGGGAGGATCGCAGCCTCCTTATCGCTCAGGTGAAACTCCCCGGGCAGGTGGTACAGGTCGGCGTCACCCACCTCGGGCTCAGCCGCGAAGAGCGGCTCGGGCACGTTCGTATCATCCTGGACGAACTGAAGCGAGCGAACCTGCCCACGGTGCTCATGGGTGACTGGAATGACCGTCCCGATTCTCCCGAAGTGGTGGCCGTGACCTTACACCTGCAAGATGTGGTGGCGGCCATCGGCCAGTCTGAAGCGCGAGAACAGGCGACCTTCCGGTACGATTCACCGGACGGCCGGCCCAATGTACGGATCGACTACATCTTCGTATCCGGTGATTTCCAGGTCGAAGCGGTGCAGACCGTAGAGACCGGTGTTTCCGACCATCTACCGGTGGTGGCGGATCTCGTCTGGCCCCGGAAACGGAGGTGAGAGGTAAAAAGGCGTGCGATTTCGTTGTAAAGGTCAGGTGCTGGATCTTGGTGCAAAGGAGGCACGGGGTTCATGAAGACCGGAGGCTCAGTCGACAGAGTTAACCGGATGGGCTCACTTCGCCGGATGGCCGTTCGAGTGGCTTTGGCTGTCACGCTGGCTCTGAGTGCCGGTATCGCCGGGCTGATCCCGGCTACGGCTGCCGCGGGTACAGCTCAACCCATCGTGATCGAGCACTGGCAGCATTCGTCGCCGGGCCGGAATGTGGTCATCCAGCAGCTGGCAGAGGAGTTCAACAAGCGGAACCCGGACGTGCAGGTCAAGGTTCAGATATATGAGCTGGGAGAGTTTGTCACCAAGATTACTACCGCGTTGGCTACCAACCTCGGGCCGGATACGTTCCAGGTCCGTTCGGGCGAAGTCCGCGTTTTCCAGGCGGCCGGAGCTCTTCAACCACTGGATGAGAAGCAGATTACCGCGGAACAGATTGAACAAGAGTTCGTACCAGCACCTTTGTATCACTTCAAGCACGGCGGCAAGTATTACGCGCTGCCCGTAGATGCGCAGACGGTCGTGCTTTTTTACAACACCAAAGTGTTCGAAGAAGCCGGGCTCGATTCCCGCCGGCCGCCCCAGACCTGGGACCAGGTGGTGGAGTACGCGAAAAAGCTCGTGAAGATCGATGCGGCCGGCCAGATGCGGATCCAGGGCGCTGCCACCGGCGGCTATGGGCCGGTTTTGGCCACGTTCATGATCCAGGCCGGAGCGTCCCTTTGGAACAAGGAAAAGGACCTCCCGGACTTCACCGGACCGGCCGTGGAAAAGGGCTTTCAGTTCGCGCTGGACCTGGTGATGCGCCACAAGGTGGAGGATCCCGGAGCGAACCGCTGGTCGGCTTTCCGGAAGGATGCACTGGGTATGGTTTGGGCCCACCCCGCCATGATCGGTAGCTTCCGGGCCGACAAGCCGACGCCCGAATTCTCGGTTACCGAAGCCCCGGCGGCGGTGGCAGGAGGGAGTCGCGCTTCCCTCATGACCAACTGGGGGCTGGTTATCGCCAAGAAAGCGCCCCGGGAGGCGGCAACCCGCTGGATACGGTTCGTTACCTCCCCGGAAGCTCAACGCCTGTATTTCAGTTACGTGGGTGAACTGCCTACCCGCCTGGCGGTCCTCGACCAGGTGGACGTGGTGAAAGATCCCCTCTACCGGCCGGTGGTCAGCTCCGTCAAAGTGGCAGTGCCCACTCCTTGGGTCACCACGCGGCTCTGGGATGAGTTGCTGCGCAAGGCCTATCAGCTGGTGACCCAGGTCGGCCAGTCACCGGCTTCCGCCCTCAGCTGGCTGCAGGAGGAGGCAGTGAAGGCCGAGTTGCAGGACCGGGCCAAGGCGAAGATGTGAGGACGCATTGCTGCCCCAGTTTGTCACCGTTTTCCCGGGGAAGCTCACGCCCTGAGCCGGAGAGCGGAAGAGGTGCAAGGAGGTGCCGGCATGCGAACAGGTCGTTCAGATACTATGGTTGGGCTGGTGGCTCTGGTAGGGGTGTTCTCTCTGGCGGCAGCAACGGCGGGGCTGACCTCGGCTGCCGCTCCTTCGAAGGCCCCGGTCCTGATCGTGCACTGGCAGCATTCGTCACCAGGTAAGGATGCGGTCATCCGGCAGCTCGCCGAGGAGTTCAACCAGCGTAACCAGGACGTGCAGGTCCGGGTAGAAACCTATGAACTGGGAGAGTATGTCACCAAAGTCACTACCGCGCTGGCGACCAATCTCGGACCGGACACCTTCACCGTTCGTTGCGGCGACGTACGGGCATACCAGGCCGCGGGGGCGCTCCAGCCGCTGGATGAAAAGCAGATCAACACGGAGGAGATCGATCGCGACTTCGTGCCGGCGGTTCTGTACCACTTCAAGCACGGGGGCAAATACTACGCCCTACCCACGAGCGCGCAGACGGTGGTTTTCTTCTGTAACACCCGAGTGTTCCAAGAAGCCGGGCTTGACCCGGCTCGACCTCCACAAACCTGGGATCAGGTCGTGGAGTACGGGAAAAAAGTAGTGAAGACGGACGCGGCCGGTCAAATGAAGATCCAGGGCGCCGCCACGGGCGGGTACGGTCCGGTCCTTTCCACGCTCATGATTCAAGCCGGCGCATCCCTTTGGAACAAAGAAAAGGATCTCCCCGACTTCACCAGCCCGGCAGCGGCCAAAGGCCTGCAGTTCGCCCTAGACCTGGTGATGCGCCATAAGATTGAAGACCCCAGCGTAAGCCGGTGGACGGCCTTCCGGCAAGATGCGTTGGGTATGGTTTGGGCGCACCCGGGTATGATCGGGAGTTTCCGAGCGAGCAAACCAACGCCGGAGTTTCTCGTCACCGAGAGCCCGGCGCCGGTGCCAGGCGGGAGCCGAGCTTCCCTCATGACCAATTGGGGGCTGGCCATCGCGGCGAAAGCACCACGCGAGGCAGCCACCCGTTGGCTCAAGTTCATAACTTCGCCGGAGGCTCAGCTCCTTCACTTTAGCCGTCTTGGAGAACTACCTACTCGCTTTGCTGTCCTCGACCAGGTGGACGTGGTGAAAGATCCCCTCTACCGGCCGGTGGTCAACTCGGTCAAGGTCGCGGTACCTACTCCCTGGGTCTCTTCCCAGCTCTGGGATAGTCTACCGCGTGCAGCCTATATGCTCGTACTCGTGGACGGTCAGTCACCGGCTTCCGCCCTCAGCTGGTTGCAGGAGGAGGCAGTGAAAGCCGAGTTGCAAGACCGGGCCAAAGCGAAGATGTAGGGACGCGGCGGCCAGGGGTCGCCGGGACCGGGGGGGACGCACATGGACCCTAAAAGGGGCGAGCGGCTGAGAGTTACGAGAGCGTTTCTCATATTCGTACTGGCAATAGCTGCGGCAGGCGTGCGCGCGTACGGAGTGCAGGCGGGCGGGCCGGTGGACTTCAGCCCCCGGCCCGAGCATGTGGTCATGATCATGCTCGACGGTTTCCGGCCCGATTACCTGATTATGTACGACGCTCCCATCCTGCGGGACATGGTACGAGACGGGGCCTGGGTGGCCGAGGCCAAGGGGGTCTTCCCCTCGATGACCACTCCCAACCAGACGAGCTTCGTTACCGGGGCTTATCCGGCTACCCACGGCATTCCCAACAACGGCCAGTTTGACCGGTCCACCCGGCACATGAAGCCGGGGCCGCTGCGGGAGAACCGGGCGGCCACCATTGCCGAAATCCTGGCTGCCGCCGGCAAGTCCAGTATCGCGGTAAACCATTTCATGCTGGAAAACCGGGGTGTGGACATTTACGTGAACGGCGACATCCAGGTGGCCTGTGCTTTACTGGAAAGTCGCCGCCCCGCCCTCCTGGTTTATTATCAGGCGCTGACCGATTCCGTAGGGCATCAATACGGGCCGTTCTCGGAGGAGATGCGGGCGGCCGTCGCCCGGGTGGACCGGGAGATCGGCAGCCTCCGGGAGGCAGCACAACGGGCAGGGATTCTGGAGCGCACGCTCTTCGTCATTGCCTCCGACCACGGCATGAGCCTCAACGACGGAGCCGGCCTCTCACCCGGCATCGGGGAGACCCTGACCCGGGCCGGGTTTACGTATACGCAAGACGAGCGGGCGCTGAAAGAGGATACCGACATCTTCTGGCTACAGTACGGCAGCGCGTTTCTCTACCTCCTGCCGGGCCGCTTCACCGCCGATCGCTATGAGCAACTCTTGCAGGTACTGCGCGCCCTACCGCATGCCATGGTGCTCGACCGGGAAACGCTCCGGCGCGATTACCGCGTGGATCCGGAGGCGCTGGGCGACGTCGTGGTCGTGCCCGAGGAAGGGTATGCCATCGCGGGAGGTTCAGGGAGCGGCGGGCTTCACGGTCGCCCGGCCGAGAGCCGGATTTTCCTGCTATTCAGCGGGGTTGGGGTCAAGGCAGGAACTGTATGGCCCCGGGCGAGCATCGTGGACGTGGTCCCGACCGTCCTCGCACTCCTGGGAGTAGACCCTCCCTGGCCGTCCACGGTGGAGGGCCGGGTGCTATCCGGGATTCTGGCGCGACCGGTGTGGAAGGACGAGCTGCGGGGGGCCGAAGGTGACCTGATCCCGGTGGACATAGCGGCGAGCGGGTACTACGCGGTGAATTACCCCTCCTTGGCCGCCGACGGGAAGCTCGGGACCTTCTGGGTCTCCACGGTCTTCCCGAGCCCGGATGGGTACCAGCCGCAATTCCTCGCGTTCGACCTGGGGGAGATTCGACCGATCCGCAGGGTGGAGCTGGTCGCTCGCAACTACCAGGACCCGGTTGGTCCCAAGGCTTTCGAAGTCTGGGTGGGGCCTGGCCCCGAGGCGCTAGAACGGGTGGCCGCCGGCGACCTGCCGCCGTTGACCCGGGGGCAGGCGTATTCCATCACGTTGCCCCAGGCGGTGGAGGCACGGGTGGTAAAACTGGTTTTCCCGTCGGCCTACACCCGGTTCGTCCAGATAGCCGAGATCAGGTTTTGGAGCGGCGGAGGCGCTGCCAACGAGTAAGGAACGGACAACACCGGGGGAGGTGATGCGGGGCGTTCACCGGTGTTCGCGTGGTGCTGGCAAGGGGTGAGTCCAAATACGGGAAGAAGGGGAGGGCTTGTCATGAGGTCACGTAGTCAAGGACAAGGAAGCTGGCTGCGAGCGGTGATGGTTTTTCTCCTGTTCCTTGGCATGGCGGGGGTAGTAGGAGTCGCGGCTTCGGTGGCGCAAGCCGGTTGGTCGACGCCCGTGCTCTGGGAGCACAGCAATGAGGGACTGCAGCGCATGCCCTGGGTTTACGGGAATACCGTTTACCTGGTGTATGACCGGTACGACATCTACTTCTCCACTTACGACGAGGCACTTGGTGCCTGGTCGGAGCCGAAGCCGGTCCCGGGGCCGATCAACACTTCGGCTAACGAAATCAACCCGGTGGTCGTGGGTGGTGGCAAAGTCCTTTACTTCGCACGTGAGCATCCGTTAACCAACTACGACTTTTACCGTAGCGAGTGGGACGAAGCCAAGGGCGAATGGGGCCCGCCAGTCAAGATAGAGGAATGGAGCACGGACGATCAAGAGTGGGATCTGTGGGTGAACGAAGACGAGACGGTGGCTTATCTGACCAGCAAGGGCTCCTTCGGTGGTGTAAAGGGGCTTGGCGGGCAGGATGTGTGGAAGAGTGTGAAAGTGAACGGCAAGTGGAGCACCCCGGTCAACTTGGGGGCGCCCATCAACACCTCGGGATCGGAGTGGAGCATTTTCGTCGGGCCCGACGGCAAGATCTACATCGACAGCAACCGGGAGGGCACGGTCGGTAAGATGGACATCTTCGTGGCGGCCGGCGAAAAAAGCGCCCCCGTGAGCTGGGGAGTGCCGTTCAACAGTCCGGCCGATGAGAGGTCAATCGCCTTCAACGACCGCTGGCTCTTCATCACGGCGGCGGGACGGGAGGGCGGCGCCGGCGGCTGGGACGTGTTCGTCTCCCGCTGGGAGGAGTAAGCTGGCAGAAGTCGGGAAGGAACGAGGCGACACCGGCGAGGTATCTTGGGGGTCGGGCCCCGGGCCCGGCCCTTTATGTTTCCGACTTTCCGTTTCCTCCCGCCCGGGCAAGTTGACTCGGTGGCCCGCATAGGGTCTAGCAAAGGGTCGGCTAGGCGAGGGGGCCAGGCACGGTGAGGGGCAAGGGAGCCGGAGCGACGGTGACGCGAAGTGCGGGTCGCCGGCCTTTCATTTGGATCGTGAACGGTAGGCGCCTCCTGGCGGTCGTCCTGGCCGGAGTGTTCCTGCTTTTTCTTGCCTGGCTCCCCTTCGGGGTGGACCGGTGGAACCGGGCCCGGCACGGGGTGGCCGCCGGCGTGACGCTCTCGGGTTACCGGGTGGGCGGTTGGTGGGAAAACGAGGTGAGGGAGCTCGTCCTCGACCTGGCCGAGCGCTGGCGGATCGACCCGGCGGACGCGGTGTTGACCGGCACGGGGACGGTGGTGGAGGCCCGCCCAGGCCAGCGAGTCGACGTGGAAGCCACCGTACAGGCCGTTCTCCAAGCGCGGGCGGGGCAAGAGGTGAGCCCGGTGCTGGTGAGCGTGGAGCCGGCCATCACCGGAGCCCACTTCTCGCCCATCTATCGCGGTGACCCCACGCGACCGGTGGTGAGCCTGGCCATCAACGTGGATTGGGGAGCAGACGTATTACCCGGGCTTCTGAAAACCCTGGATGAACTGCAGGTACGAGCTACATTCTTCGTAACCGGTCGTTTTGCCCGCCGATTCCCGGAACTGGTGCGTGCCATGGCCAACGCCGGGCATGAACTGGGGACTCACGGGGCTGAACACGTTCACCCCGGTGTACTGGGTGATAAGGAACTAGACAGCCTCATCCTGGAAGGAGCGAAAATCCTGCATTCGATCGCCGGCGTGGAGGTGAACCTCTTTGCTCCCCCTTACGGCGAGGTGAACGAGAGGATTGCCCGCCGGGCCGCCCTAAACGGCTTTCGCACTATCATGTGGACCGTGGATACCGTGGATTGGATGAAAAAGACCGCGGGCGAGATCCAGGGACGGGTCTTGGAGAGGGTTGAGAACGGAGCGATCATCCTCATGCATCCGATGCCGGAGACGGTGAAGGCGCTGCCACCGCTGGTGGCCGAACTGCGCCGGCGAGGTTACGCCCTGCTACCGGTCGGCGAAATCATATAACACTGCTCTGTAGCCGTGAGCAGAATACGCATCGCGTTTGGCTGGGAAACGTAACATCAGCCACAATGTCGGCGAATTCTTGCAAAATCAATAAACGCAATCGGCCTGTATCGACGGTCCTCATGCAAGCTCCTCGAGAAGCCGGCGTAGCTGCTCCCGCTTGGCCGTCAAGTAGTCGAGCCGTTGAAAGCCACGCCAGCTTTTCGCCTCGGGGACTTAACATGCCCGTTCCGGGTCAGTCCCCCTCCACCGGGATGGCCTCGAGCACGTGAATGGCAGCCGGCGTGACCAGGCACCGGTAGGCATAGGCCTCGACTCCCGCCGCGACCGCCTCGGCCAGGGCGCGGGCGAAAGCAGGGTCCGCCTGGCGGTGGGGCCGCAGTACCGACGCGTCATCTCGCTGGACGAACCAGACCACCGCCGCCCGGTGACCGGCCGCGACGGCCTGCCGCAGTTCGTTCAGATGGCGGGTACCACGCAGGGTGGGTGCATCGGGGAAAAGGGCAACCCCGCTTACCACCAGGTTGCAGGACTTCGTTTCTACCAAGCACAGTCTTCGATCGTGATCACTGGTACCCCGGCTGCCGGTGCCGGCCGTGGAACCGGGGTCAGCGTTGGTTCCGGTGCAGGCGGCGCTACCCCACCCGTGTAGCCCGTCCGGCGAGCCGGCCGTAGTCAAAACGAAGTCGATACGGCCGGCACCCCAGCCGACCTCTTGCTCCCAGCGGTCGTAACCGGCCAAGGGGAGCAGCGATCCGGCCGCGAGGCAGGCGGCAAACAGGCGGTTGGGCATGCGGGCGTCCACCGATACCCAGCGGCCGGCGTAACGGACCAGCAGCAGTTCACCGGCGGTGCGGCGGCCCGGCCGGGGGGTTATGAGTGCCCTCCCCTCGGCTCCGGTCTGCAGAAGTTCTTCCATTCTTCCGGAGTTGGGCAGGTGGAGCACCAGCGGGTGCGGACCGGGCGCCGGCGAGCCAGCCGGCTCCACTTCGACTGCGAACCGGTTCAGCCGTCGCCGCAGGAGTACCGGCACCAGCGGCCCGGTGAGCGGCAGGACGGCCAGAGAATCATTGGGAGCCATGCCTCGTCCCTACCGCGCGACGCCGCACCAGGCGGCCGGCCGCGAAAAGGACCAGCGAGATGGCGGTCCAGGCCAGGAAGAAGCTGAGGGCGAGCGCGGCTTGGGGCCGGCCGGTCAGCTGGGAACGGGCGAGCCACCCGGCCCAGGCCACGCCCAGGCCGGCCGCGATCCAAAACACCAGATAGCTTCCCGATCCGATGGCGACCCAAAAAGAGACGGGATGTGACCCGGACGCGTGCTCAAGTTCGGACTTAGGTTTAAGCTTAGCCTTAGTCTTGGGGTTAGGCCGGTGCTTAGATCTGACCTTGGGGCCTGCCTGACCCTTGCTCGAGGAGGCGGGGGGAGGCAGGCCCACTTTCAGCCACCGGCGGTCCACCGCATACACGATGGCCAGGTAATAAAGCCACAAGCCGGTGGCGGCAGCCAGGTGTATGTCCCGGACGGTGCGGCCGCTCGCGACCATGGCCAGTTCGAAAGCGCTGATCAAAACCAGGGTGACCAGCGCTTGAGTCTCGAGACGCAAAGAGCCCATATCAATGCAGATTCGGGCCGAATGGGGATTTTCCTGCTCGCGGCCCCGGCCACGCGGTCTTGCTGCTGAACCCGTCCGGCCTTCGGCCCGGCCGCGGCCGCTATTCCAGCAGTCGCCCTTCCTGGAGTGCCCGGGCCGGGGCCTCCCGGGTGGCAACCCAGATAGAGGCCAGGGTGACGAGGCAAACCAGGCTGAAGGTGACGACCGCGGAGCCCCCAAGGGCACCCAGGAATACCACGACTGCGCGCCATCCGAGACCAGTCTCCCTTGCTACCTGGGAGGTTAAGAGGTGGCGAGCCAGATCCATCGTCTCCGGCGGAATGGTCGCGATCCCCCTCCCCGCACTACCCGCCCCTGGAAGTGCCGCGGACGTCCCGGCGGCGGAGAGCGAAAACACCACGGCCTCCATCAGCAGCCGGCGGAGCACCTCCCCGGTGGCAACGCCCGGGAGGAGGGCGGCCCATCCCACCCTGATTAACTCGGCCACTCCCTGGTAGAGGAGCATCGCTCGCCCCGCCCCCAGAGAGCGGCGCAACCCCAGCTCCCGCACGCGTCCACCCCATAGAGTCCACACTACGGCCACCGATCCCACCGTGGCAACGATCACGGAAAGGAGCAAACGCAGGCGAATTTGAACTGCCTGCTCGTGCAGGATGTCCAGCGCCGCTCCGTAGCGAGGATCCGGCCCGGCCCGGGCCCAGGGTGAGTCGCTTTGGCCGGCGTTACCCACCCCTCCGCCCGCCTGGCGTAGCGCGAGATCCCCGAATAGTTGCAGCTCCCGGGCGGCATCTTCGCCCCTCCCCGGCGCGGCCTGCGCATAGAGAAACAAAGACGGAGCGACCTGCCTGCCGGCCGTGTCCAGGTAGAGTCCCAGGGGGGCCAGCACCTGGGGCTCCGCCCCTACCAGCCGGGCCAGCTCCGATCCTTGAAAGACGCCCACTACCTGGTAGCGTTGCCGCAGGTCGGCAGCGGTAAAGAGTTCAGTCGACACCGGTGGTGCCGGGTAGGCGGGGACGGAACTGCTCCCCCGGTAGGTGATGTGTGCGGCTACGTTCGGGGTTCCGCGGGAGAACACGAGGGAACGGCCGAGCCACTCCTCCGGCGGGAGCGAGCCGAACAGGCGCCGCCCGAAGGAGCAGGACAGAAGGACCGCTCGCCCGGCGACCCCGGCGGTCCCTTCCGGCAATGGCATCCCGTACCGAAGCTCCAGGTGAACTGCGGGCAAGTAAGCCGGGGTGGTCCATTCCACCACGGCCTGCACCGCCTTTTCCGGCCCGGGCGGCTCCCGGCCCGGGCCGGCAGGCGCCGGGTCGGGCGGGGCCGCGGCCACCCAGAGCAACTCGCTGGCAACGGGGGCGAACGCCCGGACGGAAGGGCTTTTTCGGGCTACATCCTCTAGCTGGGTGCGAGTGAACTTTACCCCGCCGGGAGAGGTAGAGGTGGCTCGCAGGATGAGCGGCGCTTCCCTGATGAGCCGCTGCTCAAGGTCATGGATCGACCGGAGCACGGCCAGGCTGCTGTAGGTGGCAGACAGAGTCAGTGCCAACAATGCAAAGGCCAGGAAGGCAGGTAGCCGGACTCCCCGATGTAATCTGTGCCAGGACCGCACCCGGTTCACTCCCTTGCACTGAGATTAGCCGGTGGTGTCCGCACGCTCAGCCAGGCGGGGTAGGCCGCGGCCACCAGAACCAGTAAGAGAGAAATCAGGGCTGCCGTTATCACGACGCGCGCCTCCAGCGGCCACCAGTTTAGATCCGCCGCGCCGGCCGGGAAGGTCTCGGCCATGAAGCCCAGGCCCAACAGGCCGGCCACGGTTCCGGCCGCTCCGAGACCCAAGGCCTCCAGCAGCAACTGGGCGTAGACGGAAAGGGCGGGCGCTCCCAGCGCGCGCTGCAGCAGGGTTCGCCGGCGGCGGCGTTCGCCGAGCAGCAGGAAGAGACTAAAGAGGCTAAATGCCCCGACCAGCAGCGTAAATACGGAGGCCGCGATATTACGCCTGGCAATCTCACGTTGCACCTCCCGGCCGGCCCGGGCCATAGATACCCGGGAGGCCACAAAGAAGCGCCCGCTGCCCCACCCCTCATCCAGGTAGGAGCGAACTGCAGCCGCTACCAGATCGACATTACGCCCGGGGGCTGCCACAATGGTAGCCGCGCGGACCGTCTCCCACGGATAGATCGGGAGAAAGAGAAGAGGCCGGGCGGGATCGCCGCTCGGGCCCGGCCCATATCCGTACGCGTTGCCCCGCGCCGTGCCGGCCGAACCAGCCAAAAACCAGCCGGGATGGACTCCGGGCAATGGCTCCGTCACCCCGACGACTTTATACCAGCCGAGCGCCACCTTGCCTGGCGTTCGTGGCGAAATCGGTAGCCGGGAGGCAAGATCTGGGTCAAGCGCCTGCACTTGTTGAACCGAAAGGGTGTCGGAGCCCGCCCCCAGGTCGGCAACCAGCAGAAACCGCTTGCCGATCACCCCGGTGGCAGGCTCCCCGGCCGATAGCAAGCCCAGGCGGGCTGCGCTGTCGCGGGCCACCCCCTCTCCTCCTACCGGCAGCCACTTCTGCACGGTCGATTCCCATCGCACCGCCGGGAGAAGAGAGGGGATACCGTTGAGTTCCTCCGGATCCCACGGCGCGCCTGCCAACCAGCGCCAGCCTGCGTCCCACAGGCCGGCGGTAGTGCGTATCACGGTAACCGCGACCGGTGACGCTTGCGAATCCACTTCTCGCGAATCCGGTTCGCCGGTGCGAGGCTCCGGCGCGAAGATGTACCCGGCCACCGGGGCATCCGCGGCAAAAACCGCGCTCGCCCCGTCGATGTGGAGCAACCGGGGCAGATCAGCGGCCAGGAGCGGCCGGATCGTGCCGGAGGCAAGCTGCACTTCAACGCCGCCACCGCCGCCCGCGGGTGACCAGCCACTCTCCAGATGAATGGAGCGGGTGGCCAGCTCGGCGCCGTCCAGTCCGAGGAGTGCCCGGCGCTCGACATTGGCCTGGGCCAAGACCGTGTAGATTCCCGCAAAGGCAAAAAGGGTAGATAGCCCGATGAGGGACGAGTAGAAGGCCTGTGCTCGTAGACCGGCTAGCACCCAGGCGGCCGGAGTGAGAGCGCCGGCGTGGCCGGCGGCCGCCGGGTAAGGGCGCTGCGGTACATGCCACCAGTACCAGGCGGCAAGACCGAGACCTGCCACCGTCACGAGAGACAGGGTGACCAGAGTCCAGGTGCGGTAAGGAAGACGGCTCTCCAGTCTTTCGGCCAGAACGTTTATTAGGTAGGTAGCACCCGTCATATCCGAGGGGTTCGCCGGTTCCCACAGGTTAACGCCAAACGTGGGCAGTACTACCAGCACGACCAGCCCTGAGAACGCCAGGAGGCCATATACCACCAGTATCCATTTCCAGACGCTCGTCAGATCTGCCCGGTGGCCACGCCGCTGCTGCCAGCGATGTGCGAGCTCTACCAGGCCCCAACCGGCGAGGTACGGGATTCCGAAGAGCAGGGTCAAGAAGAGCAAGAGGGCCCCGCCGGGTGGCAGTGCCTTTAGCCAGGCCAATCCCGGGGGCAGGGGGCCGCCGGTCTGCGAAAGCCAGCCGGCTGGCGGTGGGCTGTCCTGCGCCCCATCGCCTTCCGGCGCGGGTCCGGGAGGGAGCTCGTCTCGTTGTGCTAAGGGGTGATCGATTGCGGCCCGTGGCGCAGCCGCTCCTGCGGCCGGCGTCGAACCACCGGCTCCGACCGCCAGCTCGACCACGGGTGCGGCAAGCAGTGCCTGCAATTCGCGGCGAGCTCGGTCAAACTCAGCCGGTGGCACAAACAGCCAGTACGAAAGGGCTGAGTCTTCCCATTTCGGCACCAAGCCCAGCGGTACGTACAAGTCCGGGCCGCCCGCTACCAGTACCTCTCCCGCCGCCGGGTTCACACCGGCGATCCGCCCGGCGACCGCTACGGCGGGGTCAACCGGGTCGAGCACGACTCCCACAATACGTATTTCACGTATTCCCGCGGCGGGGCCGGCCGTATCCTCACCGCCTGGCCGGGGCGGGCGGGCCGGCCTCTCCGGTCCGGCTGCCGGGTACGCGGGCGACCACTTGAGCTTCACCGCTTTGCCCACGGCCTCCTGGACCGAACCGATGCCCAAAGTGACCAGAGAGCGGGCGGTGATGACTCCCACCGGCTTCCCGGCTCGTGCTTCCTCGGAGGTGAAGGTGCGACCGGCGACGAGAAGATGAGCGGGCAGCATCCAGAAGGTAGCATCCACCCCGGCGACGCCCAGGGCCGAGTACTCTCCTTGGTTCCCCAGGCGAACTTGTGCCATCCTGCCCATCCATGAGGCCGCCGCCAGCGCCGGATGGAACCGGGCAGCCCACCGTTCCAGAACTCCCCGCTCGACGGACCCGCCCGTCCCAAACAGGCGCAGGGTGGAGGTGGCCGCATCGGCAACGATGTAGGACCGCACTGGCACCTCCTCGGCTGCCTTGCACCCCGGCACGGGCGCGGCCGGCCGGGCAGCACTAAGGGCCAGCAGGAAGAGCCAGATCCAAGCGGCGAACGCCGGCCGGTCCCCGCTAACGAGTTTGGTTGCCCCGTGTTGCCTCATTGCGCTCGAGTTGCCCTCCATGGGCAGCGGGACTATCCCTTAGTGCTCGCCTCACCGCTTAGGATCTTTTCCAGCTGGGCACGCACTTCATCAAGTCTTCTAGCCACGATATCTGCCGGTGGATGACTTGCCCGGGGGCCTTGCGGAGCCCAATCAAAAGCGGAGCGGAGCAGGCTATTCCTGGTCTGAACCAGCAAGGCCTCTTGCGGTATAAGATCGGGGAGCGCGGCATCGGGATTCTCGACCTCCTCCACCAGGCTGAAAAGACTGGCAGGCCCCGGAACGTAGCGGACGTACAACGGCAGAATCTCGCGCAAAGCGGGGACCGTACGCGTCATGGTCATGCGCCGCATAGCCGCGTCCCGATCTAGTGCGAGGAAGGAGATCCAGCGCCATGCTTCTGATCGCCGCGGGGATGAGGCTACGAGCTGCAAAGAGGCCAGCCCGATCTTACTACCGCTCCTGGCCTGCGGATGGCGGATCGCCGGAGGGGTGTCCGGCCCTTTGGGCAAGGGAAGCAACTCGTACTGGTCAAGAGCCATGCCACTCAGCTCCCACAGGTCCCGAGCGGTGCCTAAGCGCATGACGGCCTTCCCCTGGATGAACCACTCCTGATCCTCATTGCCGAAGGGTACGGGGTATGTGAAAGGGCGGTCGACCGCCAGGTACCAGTGGAGTACATACGAAGTAGCAAACGTAAAGACAGAACTATTGATTCGAACGGCGGAGCCCGACCGATCATACAGGTCGCCCAGCTGGTGATAGGCAATATCCAAAAAGTGCCAGTAGGCCTCGAATCCTGCCAACTCCGGAATCCGGTCATCATTTTGATGACGGGTGAGCTTTACGGCGAAGTTGCCGAGAGCATCCCATGACCACCGCGAAGAGCCGATGACCGGGGCGGTCAATCGATAGATGGCTTGTTGCAGATCGTCGCCGTGCCGGTACAGGATGATCGTAGGGTTAACCCAGATCGGCAGACCGAAAAGGGGTTGCCCGGAACGGGTGTATTGATGGAGGATCGGGAGGAAACGGTCCAGATCTGCCTCTCGTAACAAGGAACTCAGGTCTGCCAGGATGCCAAGCCGGGCTAAGAGTCCGGCTTGTTGGAAAGGCAAGTCGAGGACGTCCAGGGACGTGAGCGGCACCTGGGACATGCTCGATCGGGCGACGTCGATTATCTCGATCTTGGTGCCCGGGTTTTTGGCCTCAAAGACTTCTTTGGCCCAGCTGAGATACTCAAGCCAGCCGGGCCAAGTAGAGTTGGTCGTACCGAAGCGTACGACTACCGGCGCGCTTTGGACACTGCCGTGCGTCAGGAGGGCAGTAAGTAACCAGAAGAGCACCAATGGGGCCAGCCAGCTACGGAGCACACCCGAAGTCGTTCTCATGTTTTGCGTCCCCTCGCCATTCATGGTCCGTAGGTTTCCGGCCGACAGTTCGCGAGCACAGAGTTCCGAAATCATAGCCAACACAGAATCTTTTGAGGATGCCGCGATCAGTCCGGTTCGTGTTCCGGCAAAGGAGCTAGCTAATCCCTACCCAAGTAAGCTCAACTGCCAATCGGTTGAATTCAATATAGATGTAACCGAGTAGTACTTTTCAGAAGTTTAAACCCGGTCCAAGCTATTGGTAACAATCTCATGACATAGCCAACGACGTATTCTCCTGGCGGAACATCAATTTATTCGTCCCGCCAGATGGTTGTAGTCAACTGATGGGCAGTACCAAAATCACATGTATCTATCTGTGTTGTTCTCGGTGCGGGGTATGTACGCGACCTGTTGCCAAACCGTTGACGTTCCCTCGACGTCCAGTGTATGTGCCGAGGACATCGGACCGAAGATGTCGATTCCGACCACGGCGAGTACGAACAGGGCTTGCCGTCATTTCATGTCGCTTCCCTCCTTGCAATTGCCAGGCTGACCGCGGTGCCCTTGTTTAGGATATGCGACGTTTATCTGGAACGTCAACACATCTTTACCAGGTATTTATGACTGGTACCACGCTTGAGACCTGCGGCTTCACTAATTGAGCCAGGGTCGAGGTCCGGGCTTGCCATCCTGTGCTGGGTAAGGGCGGAGGACCTCGCCGTCATCCGGCTACGGCTAGGAGACGAAGGCCGTGGCCCGGGCAATGATCTCGTCCCGCAGCCGGCCGACCGCGCTGAAGTTCATGCTGGCCACGTAGTACTGTTCCAGCCGGTCGTGGAGAGTCTTGGCACGGGCGAGGGTAGCCAGGGCCTGGGAAAACAGCTGCTGGAAAAAGCGATGGGTGGTTTCCAGCTCGGCACTCCGGGCGGCCAGGGGAGCCCGGTCGAGCCCGGCGTCGAAGTTCAAGACCAGGTCGCCCGGCTGTTCACGATACGGGTGAACGGCGGTCGAAGTAATCACGGCTGCTTCGAGTTCGGCAATCCAGAGGTGCTCGGGGCGGGTGGGTCGCAGGGCGTCATAGAAGACATCGCAGTCGTACCCTTTCTCGAGCAGCCGGTCGAGGAGCCGTTCCACCAGAGTACTCTTGCCGGTGCCGGGCGCGCCCTGCAGGATGATCCGGCGGCGGGCGGGAGCGAAGAGATTGTCAAGAAAGCTGACAGGCCCCTTCGGAGTGACGGCGGTAGCGAAAAGACGACGAACGCGTCCCTCGCGCCGGCCACCGGGCGCCGTCCCCGAAAGAGGAGCACCGGCCGTACCAGGCTCGAGGAGCCAGTCAAGAGCTTTAGCCAGCGTCTCGCGAGCGCTGAAGAAGTCCATCGCGGAGCTATACAAGGCGGCCAGCTCTTCCCGCATCTGCCCGGCTGCTGCCAGGTAGCGGTAGGCCCGGGTGAAAACATCGCCGATTTCCTGGGTCAGGCGGACGATCTCGGCCCGGGAGGCGGAAAGCATCCCCGCGTCCCAGAACGCCCCCAGGTTGACGATCTCCTCAACCGCCCCCGGGAACCTCGGGTCGAGGACGTGCGGCGCCGTTCCGTCGAGGACCGCCACCCCGGCCTGGCGGATGACGACGCCGTCGAGGGAATCGGGGTCTGACGAGCAATGGCAGAACTCCACGGCCAATCCCCGGCCGACGAAAGCCTCGCCGATTCCCCGCATGAAAGTCGACTTGCCGGTGCCCGGACCACCCTTTATGAGGAAGATTCGCCGGGCGTCAAGCGGGCGCAAGGAGTCGTAGTAAGAGAAAAAGCCGCCGGGAGTGTTGTTGCCGGCGAAAAGATGCCGTACGGACACGACCGAAACCTCCTTTGGACGCCGTCGGGAGACGTCCGGGTGCCTCTTGGGCCTGCCGGCCATCGATCCGGAGTTTGGCGCCGGCCGGCCGGGTATTAGGATATGGTCCAAAATGAGAGCCGGTTCCTATCCATTTTCCCCACATGATGTTCACATGGGGAAGAAAAGTTTACATAATCTTGACGGAAAGGGATCAGATCAGGTATACTGGTTAACACCTGAAAGGGGGAGCATGGCAATGGCCGACGTGGATCCGGCGGTTCCCGTCTATCCCATCGGTGTGGTAGAAAAGCTGACCGGCCTTTCCGGACGACAAATCCGGTATTACGAGAAGACCGGACTCGTCATACCGGCCCGTACGAAGGGTAACCAGCGCCTCTACTCCCCCTTGGACGTGGACAAGCTCCTGCGGGTCAAGACGCTGCTGGCGGAAGGGCTCAACGTGGAAGGGGTACGCGCCATGCTGCGCAAGTCGGACCAGGAGCCGGCACGTGGCATCGCGGGGAGTTATGACCAGGCGGCAGCGACCGCCTCCGGCGGGGTGGGCGGGATGGTGGCCGCGGGCGCTACCGGCCCGAGCGGCCTGGCGAAACCCGGTAACATGGCGGGCCCGGCCGGCGCGGCCGGCGCGGCGGCTGGGGTTGCGGTAGCGACCGGGGTAGGAGGAACGACCTCTGCCGGGGCGGTGCAAATGACCGGCATCGGTACCGGTGCCGGTACCAGAGCCGATACGGCTCCGGGGTATTTGTCGTCGGAGCTTGCCGTATACGGAACGGGCCAGCTCGCGGAAGTTCCGTCACGGGAGGCCCTCGCGGCCGGCCGGAAGCTCTCCTCACTCTACCCGGTCACGAACCAGGCGGAGCTGCTGCGGATCTTGCAGGAGAACGAGCGCAGCGGGAAGAAGGGCCCGGCCAGGGAGGGCAAGACCGGGTCATGGTAACCACTGCCAAAGATGTTCTGCAGCTGGTAGCCGAGAGGAACGTACGCTTTATCCGGTTGCAGTTCACCGACATATTGGGAGTGGTGAAGAACGTCGCCATTCCCGTCAGTGAACTAGAGCGGGCGCTGGCCAACGAGATCATGTTCGACGGTTCTTCCATCGAGGGTTTCACCCGCATCGAAGAATCGGACATGAACCTGCGCCCGGACCCGTCTACTTTCGCACTTTTTCCATGGCGACCGCGGGAGAACGCGGTCGCCCGCCTTATTTGCGACGTTTACCATCCGGACGGTTCACCTTTTGCCGGTGATCCCCGCCACGTGTTGCGCCGGGCGCTGAACGAAGCGGCCACGCTTGGCTTTTCCGTGCAGATCGGCGCGGAATGTGAGTTTTTCCTCTTTCACCGTTCACCGGAAGGGAAGCCTACCACGGTGACCCACGACGAGGCGGGTTACTTCGATCTCGGGCCCGTCGACCTTGGTGAGGATGCCCGGCGCGACATCGTAATCGCGTTGGCCGAGATGGGGATACAAGTGGAAGCGTCGCATCATGAAGTAGCTCCCGGACAACACGAAATCGATCTAAAATACAGTGACGCCCTTACTGCTGCCGACCAGGTGGTCACCTTGAAGTTCGTCGCCCGTACCATCGCCCGGCAGCATGACTTGCATGCCACTTTCATGCCTAAACCTCTCTTTGGCGTCAACGGTTCGGGCATGCACGTGCACCTATCACTTCTCCGGGGCGGGCAGAATGCTTTCTTCGATCCTCAAGGGCCTCACGGGCTGAGCCAAGCAGCCCTGTATTTCATTGGCGGGCTGCTCGCTCACGCGCCGGCCTATACCGCGGTTACCAATCCGCTGGTGAACTCCTACAAGCGTCTGGTTCCCGGCTATGAAGCGCCGGTTCACGTCGCGTGGTCGGTGCAGAACCGCAGCACGCTGGTGCGAGTCCCGGTGCAGCGGGGAGCGGGCACGCGCCTCGAACTCCGTTCCCCGGACCCGTCCTGCAACCCGTATCTGGCGTTCGCGGTGATAATCCGGGCCGGTCTGGACGGCATTCGCCGGCGTATCGAGCCGCCGCCTCCGGTGGATCGGAATCTTTATGAGATGACCGCGGCGGAGCGGGCGAGCCTGGGTATCCGGCGCCTGCCCGCCAACCTGGCCGAAGCCCTGGCCGCCCTGGAAAACGATCCGTTGATCGCCGAAACGTTGGGGGAGCATGTCTACACCCACTTCCTGGATGCTAAGCGGATCGAGTGGGAGATCTACAATAGCCAGGTTTCCAACTGGGAACTCGACCAATACCTGGGGACGTTCTAGCAACGCTCTAGGCTGACATACATGCCGCGAAGCTACCTGCACGGGCCTGTCCGGACGAACGAGGGGCGGGAGCAGGCCCGGCCTCTTGTTCCTTGACCCCTGGGCGGGCGGCCGGCCGGAATATTGTAACCGGGACCCGGATAGAGAAGAAGGAATCGGTCACCTTACGTCGAATGCATCTGCAGTAATTTGTCCAGTGGTCAAATAAATCTCGCTTCTCCGCCTGGTTAGTCCTGGTAATGGTGCCGGCTGCCCGGGCGAAGAAAGGGCTTGAGCTCGCGATGCGCAAACGAAGTTCACAGGAGATGCGCAGCCACAACCAGGCGCTTCTCATCAACCTGATCCGAGAACGGGGTCCTGTTTCCCGCGCCGACCTGGTCAGGCTTACTTCGCTCAGTCCTACTACTGTTTCCACGATCGTGGGTCGCCTTATTCGTCAGGGTTTGATTCTTGAAGAATCCTCTACCGCCCGCCGGGGCGGTGCTGGCCGGCCGGCTATCAAGCTCCGTCTGAACCCGAAGTACGGCCAGGTGATCGGCGTTGATCTCGGTGTGTCTCGCATCGTTGTGGCGCTGGCGGACCTGCAAGGCCAGCTGCTAGCCCGGGTCGAAAGTCCCACTCCCCGAGAGGCCGAAACCGGGAAAACCGTCTCGGCTTGTGTCACGACCATTCTGATGCTGATCGAAAAGCTCCCCGTCGGGCGACTCCTCGGCGTGGGAATGGGTCTTCCCGGGCTCGTCGACACCGCCTCCGGCGTGTCGCTCGTCTCTCCCAACCTGGGCTTCCGGAACGTCCCCTTCGGCGAATTGCTTCACCGTGCCCTCCGGGTTCCGGTCTTCCTGGAAAACGTGATCCATGTAACGACGCTCGGTGAAAAATGGTTCGGAGCCGGGGTTGACGTCGACGACATGATCTGCCTCGGGGTGGGCAGCGGCATCGGGGCGGGCGTAGTGGTGGACGGTCGCCTCTACCGGGGTCCGCTTGACAGTGCCGGTGAGATCGGCCACTCGCCTATCCCCCAGATATGCGCGGCTGAACCGCTTATTCCCGTGGGTGAACGTTGTGCGTGCGGCCGCACCGGGTGCCTGGAAACGGTAAGCAGCGGGCCGGCCATCGCCCGGGCGGCCGCCCGCGCCGCGGCCTCCGGTAAGTCGCAGGTGCTGGCCGGCCGGCTGGCTGAGCAGGGTAGCCGGTTCAGTGCCGCCGATGTCACGTGGGCGGCGGAAGCAGGTGACCCCATCGCCAGGCAGATCCTCAGCGAAGCCGGAACGTACCTGGGCCTTGCCGTTGCCACGCTGGTCAACGTTTTCGGCATCGGAACGGTAGTAGCCGGCGGTGGTGTTTTCGGAGCCGGTCGCTGGATATGGGAGCCCATGGTCCGGGCCGCCCGGGCGCATGTTTTCTCGGTTGCTCCGGAGACGCTGCAGATCCGGCCTCGAGCCCTCGGTAGTGACGCGAGCCTGGTCGGGGCGGTCTCCCTTGCCCTGCAGCATCTAGTCTTCGAGTTCCCCGAACAGGAGGTGGTGGCAAGTTGCGTCCGCTCAACCACAGACAACTACTGAAGGTTTTGCTCACCGGTCTCGTGATCCTGCCCGCAGTTTCGACGCCGGGAAGGTGGGGAGAGACCTTAACGAAAGCGGCCGAAGACACCCCCGCGCGTTGGCCCCAGCCGGAGACCAGCCTTCGCCGGGTGGACGGCCGCCCGGTAGTGTTCCAGTATGGTCTTCCTCTACCTGAGTTTGCCGAAGCCGGCGAACGTGAGCGGCTCGAACTCACCGGCAGTTGGGAGTTCCGCCCGGATCCTAAGGGCGAGGGAGACAGGCAACGCTGGTTTGATCCTGCGACGACCGTCCCCGGCCCGGCGCCCGCAGGCAGCGGGACTTTGCCATCCTCCGACGGTTGGATTGAGGTGCCCGTTCCCGGCGTTTGGGACGAATACGAAGGCGGTCGCTGGGCGACCTATGACGGTACCACGTGGTTTCGGAAGACTTTTGTTACTCCGTCCGGGTGGGAGTCACCTGAGCATCGTATCCAGCTGGTATTCCTTGGGGTCGCAGACCACGCCCGAGTGTGGCTCAACGGCATCCCCGTCGCCGAACACCGGGGGGCCTACTTTCCCTTCGCGGTCGACGTCACCGGCCGGCTGCGGGCTCCGGGCGAAACCAACCTGCTGGTGGTACGTGCCGCCCGCCGCCCCTGGGGGACGGAGGATCTGAACACGCTGCCTCCGGGCCGGGCGTACGATTGGTGGCCTTACGGCGGCATTACCGCGCCGGTGTACCTGGAGCGCTATCCATCCCTAAGCATCCGGAAACTGCGCGCGGCAGCCGCCCGCGGTCGCTTCGTGGCCGATGTCGTCGTGATGAACCAAAGCCAGCGGCCAGAAACGATCGAAGTCTTCCTGATGCCCTGGGAAGCCCCGGCCGGCCAGAAGGTCAACACGGCAACAAGGTATTCGACCACTTTATCCATCCGGCCTAACGAGGCACGGGTAGCGCATTTCGACCTTCCCCTCCCGGACGACCTCCCGCGCTGGTCGCCCTCCCGCCCCGTGCTGCACGAGGCCCGTGCCGAGCTTTATCGCCGGCGAGCCGGGGACTCTAACGGGGCCGGCGAGCTGCTTGATCGGTTGGCGGTTCACTACGGTGCTGTCGAGGTGGCGGTCCGCGGATCGCAACTGCTGCTCAACGACCGCCCGCTTTTCCTCAAAGGCGTGAACTGGCATGCGGATGCACCCGGCGCCGGCAGTGCCTTGACCGGGGAGCAGGTGGCCCGTGACCTGGACCTGGCCCGTGCCGCCGGCGTCAACTTCGTCCGCCTGTCCCACTACCCCCGGACACCCGCGGCCTATCACTACGCCGACACCCACGGTTTACTCCTCCTGGACGAACTGCCGCTTTACTGGCTGAACTGGTCGCAGATGGACGCACTTCTGAACGAGACCGGCATCGCTCGGGCCGCGGCTGCGGAAATGGTCTGGAACAACGGTAACCACCCTTCTATCCTCCTCTGGAGTCTTCTCAACGAATGCGATACCGGCTCGAGGAGTGCGCCGGTCTCGCGACCGTTCATCAGCGCTTTGCGGGACGTGATCCGCGAGCTTGACCTGGCAGGGCGTCCAATTACCTACGCGTCTAATCACCTGGAAGATGATGTAGGATGGGACATCGTCGATGTCATCGGAGTCAACGAATACTTCGGCTTTTTCTACGGTACGGACGATCAGGTCGGGCCGTACCTTGACCGGCTTCATCAACAATACCCGGCGAAGCCTATTCTGGTGACCGAATACGGAAATTGGGCCGTACTCGGCACGCCCCGTGAGGAGATACAGGCCGAGAAGCTGCGCCGCCATTGGCAACAATTCATCGAGCGCGCCCATTTCGTAGCAGGTGCCGCCTGGTGGGTCTTCATCGACTACCGGACCCGGCACGAACCCGATTCGGCGATCCCGTATGTCAACACCATGGGCCTCTTGGATAGAGAACGCCGTCCCAAGGCGGCCTATCGGGCCTATCATGACCTTCCGCTTCCGGCCGCGCCGGAGGGTCCGGAGGGTCAAGCCCAACCCGTGGAAGGGAGGTGATGGAAGTAGTACTGGCCGATAGGCAAAGCTGCAGCGGCCGCCGAGCAGGCAGTAGTGGAATCCCTCGGGTTTGTTAGATGGAAGGAGGATATGAGATGACAAGCAAGGTTGGAGCCCGTAACGTGAAGCTCGTACTGGCGGTAGCAGTAGTAGCTATCGTAGTCTGGTTCGGATCGACCGCGCCGGGACAAGCAGCGATCGAACTTCGCTGGGCCTTTTGGGGTGGGGCGGACGACATGGCCATCAACCGGCAGCTGGCCCAGGCCTATGAGGCGACTCATCCCGGGGTGAAGATCGTCCTCCTGCAAGAGAGCGATTACGATACCAAAGTAACCACCATGATTGCCAGTAACAACCCTCCCGACGTTATGGAACTGGCAGAATCGTTCATATCCTACGCATCTAAAGGACTGCTTGCCGATTTGACCCCGTTCATCCAGAGAGACAAGTTCGACATTGATGACTTCTACGCGGGAGTGGTCCGCGCCTACAGCTACGACAATAAGGTCATGGCCATACCCGTTCGCTGGGGGCCGATGATCCAATACTATAACAAAGATCTCTTCGCCGAAGCAGGTCTGCGGGAACCTGACCCGGAAACATGGACCTGGGACACGTTCGTGGCCGCCGGGCGCAAACTCACGCGGCTCGAAGGCCAAAAGAAACAGTTTGCCATTGCATCGACCGGTGACTGGTGGCCGTGGTGGATGACCCCCATTTACCAGAACGGTGGGGCGGTTTTGAGCGAGGACCGGAAGCGATGCTTAATGGGAGAGCAAGCGGCCGTAGATGCTCTTGAATGGTACCAGGGTCTCACCTGGAAGGAGCACATTGCCCCGCAGCCGGCCGACTGGGCGGCTTTCTCCGGCATGGGGCCCGACCAGCTCTTCGAAAACGGCCGGGTGGCCATGAACTGGACCGGCTTCTGGGCGGTTTACTGGCTGCGGCTCTATAAGAAGGTGAACTGGGACGTGATGTTCCTGCCGAAGGGGAAGGTGCGGGCCACCCCGCTTTTCTCCAACGGCTGGGCGATTCCCTCTTCTTCGCCCCATAAAGACCAGGCCTGGGAATTCATAAAGTTCCTGAGCAGTCCTGAACAGCAGCGTGTCATCGCCCGGTCCGGGCACGATGTGCCCGTTCGCAAGTCGGTCGCCCAATCCGCTGCCTTCCTCGATCCGAACCTGGCCCCGTCCCGACTCCAACTGGTCCTGGCATCTGCAGCTCACCTCTACGCTCCGCCTACCACCCCTTACTGGGGTCAGATGCTGGGGTTGATGGGCCAGGAGATCAGCGCCATGCTCCGTAACGAGCTGACTGCCCGCCAAGCTGCCGACCGGATTGTTCCGGCGGTGAACCAACTGCTTTCGGGAGGTAAGTAAGGAATGTTGACCGTAGCCGGTCGCCCCCGCCTGTTGCTCATGTCGTCACTCTTTTATTTTCGCCTTCCCCGGCCGCTTTGGGGCGACCGGCTGCGCCTCCTGCGGCAGGCCGGATACACTGCCGTCGACGTTTACATCCCGTGGAATTACCACGAGCTTCGCCCCGGCTCTTTCGACTTCTCCGGTGAGCGTGACATCGAGGCTTTTTTTGAGCTGTGCGCCGCCGAAGGGCTCGCGGTCGTGGCCCGGCCCGGCCCCTATATCTGCTCGGAATGGGACGGGGGCGGCCTCCCGGCCTGGCTGGGAACACGAGCGGGCATGGAGCGAGTACTGCGTCAAAACCACCCCCTTTGGCTGGCAGAAGTGGCCCGGTGGTTCGACCAGGTACTGCCCCGGATCGCCCGGTATCAGGACCGTGGTCATGGAGAAGGGCCGGTGGTGGCAGTTCAGCTGGAAAACGAGCTGGACTTCTTTCCGTGTGAAGATCCCTCCGGCTATCTGGCCGAGCTGGCCCGGATGGCTCGCGAACGCGGTATTGTCGTACCCCTGCTAGCCTGCGCCGGGCAAGATAAAATCGAGGCTGCCGGCGGGCTTGCCGAAGGCGTTTGGCCCACCGTGAACCTGTATCCTCACGAGGACGAGCCCGGCATCGAGGAAAGGGTCGACCGGGTGGCGGCCAGAATCCATCCCCGCGCGGTTCTGGTCACCGAGACCGGTCGTTCCCACTTCCTGCTGCGCCGGCTGCTTGCCGCCGGGGCTAAGCTCCTCGGGCCGTACCTGCAGACCTCGGGCAACAATTTCGGGTACTGGTCGGGTCAAAACGATTGGGCCACTCCCACCTGCTTTCAGCCCACCAGGTATGACTTCGGCGGAATGATCGATTATGAGGGCAGGCCGCGCTGGCCCGAGTTCGGGGAGGCCCAATTGCTCGGGCAGCTCATTCGTACCTTTGAACCGGAACTCCTGGCTGCGAGCAGTACTCCTTATCCGGTGGAAGTTATAGCTAGCGAAACCACCCGACCGGAGGTTCTCGTCAAAGCGCGCCAACTGGGCCCGTTCATTGCCCTGATCGGGCTGGGCAGCGCGCCGGTGAACGTGAGGTTCGCGGGCGGCCAAGGCGAATACGTGTCGGCCACCGCCTATCCCCGGCGGGTTCGCTTCTTGCCGGTCGGGCTCTCGCTGGCCCGGTTCGGCCTGCCGGTAACAGTTGAGAGCGCCAACGCGGAACTCGTCTCGGTCGAAGTCGCTCCTACCGAGCCGCCCCCAGGGGAGAACGGGTATTCGCGAGCTACACTCACTTTCGTAGGTGAGCCGGGAGAGACCGTCGAGGTCCGGCTGAGCCCGCTCCTAAGAGCTCCCGCCGCGGATGCTGCCGAAGACTCCAGACGAGGTAATACCGGCCGGTGCGTGCGGCTGACCGTTCCCAGCGCGCCCGGCGAAACTTGCTCGATCGCGGTCGAACTATCAGATGCTGAATTCCCTGCCCTGACGCCCGAATTTGGCGACCCGGTGCTGGCTCGTACCATCGAGCTGAGGACGGTATCCTGGCCATCGCCTGTAGATCGACGCGATGAACACGACCGTGCTCTCTTGCCGGCGCGAATCGTCCGTAACGCTGCCGTCCCGCTGCCCGATCTCAAATCTGAGCCGGCAGGACCCCTGCAACCGCTGGGGCCGCTGGAGGAAGCCGGAATCAACCGCGGGTACGGCTGGTACCTAATGGCACTAAGGGAGTCGGCCACCGGTGCGTCGAGCCGGCGGGAAAGTGAGGAGACGGAAGGAAAGCTCTTCTTTTCCGGAGGCAGTGACGTTTTGAGCGTTTACTGGAACGGAAAATACCGGGGAACTCTCTGCCCGCGAGGGCGCCCGTTCGTGATCGGCCTGCCGCGGCGTCAAAGGGGGACGCTGGCCATCCGGGTTGAGATCTGGGGGCACTCCAATTTTCACCATACTCGCGAACCGGCGCTGAGACTCGGCAGTCTGAGGGGGCTCACCGCCCCGTGGGGGTGGCTGGTGGAGAGCATCCCGCTCCCGGTTGAGGAGGTCAGCCAGGGGGCCGGATGGAGCTGGCGGTTGAAGTTACCTGCCAACGTATTCTGCTCCGGCTCGCGATGCTCGTCCTCGTTTCAGGCCGCGATCCTCGTCACCGGGTTGACCGGGCCGGCTCGCTTGTACTGGAAGTCGGGGGAGTCTCTCCAACCAGAGGGCAAGGCGGTTTTGTCCGGGGATGAGAATGGGGAGGGCCTTCCTGATCCTTCCGGGTGGATCTGGGCGCCCGGCGGGGTAGTGGCCATCGACGAGGTTCAATTAAAGAGGATAAGACGCGGGGGTTACTACTGCCTGGAGCTTGCCGAGGGAGCTCGCGGGCGCCGTGGTTCGGGAGCGAGCTGTGACCTGCAGGCGCGGTGGTTATGGCTCGCGGCGCCGGACCTGGCCGGGTACTCGCTTTTGCCCTGGGAGGCGGCACCGGAAGCTTGGCCCGGTCCGCTGAGTGCTGCCGGGCCGGTTCCGTCCGGACAGGAGATCTTTCCTTTGCGTCTTTCCCCGGGAGAAGTCCGTGAATTGATAGTATCCTTCTCCGGCCAAGGCGAAGAAGAAGGGCGATGGAAATACGCGCTGGAACTGGACGGCACGGATTGCAAGGGCATCGTCTACTTGAACGGGCACCTGGTGGGACGTTTCTGGTTCGGTCCATCGCTCCCGCCCGACGAACAACATGCGTCACTTCCTTCCAGCTTCTACCTGCCGGAATGCTGGGTCAGCCCCGGCATCCCGAATTACCTGCGGCTTCTCGTGGAAGGACTTGCGCCCTTGTCCGTCCCGGACTGCCGTCTCCCTGGCGTTTCGACTCCTCGGTGGCCGATGACCACGCCGAGCTCACCCGGCCGGCCGGCGTCTCCCTGCCTGTCCGCGCTACGGGTCATGGCGACGAGACCGAGCGTTGGGTGATCCAGACGGCATCCGTGCTGGCTTCGGTGAGCGGCTCGTGGTGGAAGCCCCCCAGGACCTCCACCAGTTCAAGACCGGCCAGGCGCAGAAGTAGCGTACACTCGGCCGGAAAGACGTAACGGATGGAAAAACTCCCGTACACCCTTTGAACCGGCTGTCCTTTTTCATCCAGCAGGTCGAAGAAGAGATGATCGTCTATCCGCTGCTCGAGCCGGTCGAACTCGGTTGCCTCCCAGAGGAGGAACATCCTACCGGTACGGGGATGGCGGTATCGACCCCGAAAATGGTACGATGAGTCCTCGGAGGCGATCAACTGCAAGTCGGGCAAGAAGAAGTCGAAGATGAATCGCCCCCCGGGTGCGAGGTGTTCCCGTACCCGAGAGAGGGTGGCCAGCTGTTCCTCCTGGGTAAGGCAGTGGAGGAAAGTGCGGTACGGCATGATGATCAAGGGGAAGCGCCGGCCGAGGGAAAAATCGCGCATGTCGCCGGCCACGAACTGCACGTGACCGCGCAGGTCCGGCTGGGCCAAGCGCCGTCGTTCCGCTTCCTCCAGCATCCGGGGGGAAAGCTCCAACCCCACGACGTCGAGGCCCGCGCGGGCCAGCGCGAAGCTGATGCGCCCGAGCCCCGAGCCGATCTCGAGGACCGGCCCGCCGGTGCGACCGGCCTGGGCCTGGTAGAAGGAGATGTCACCGGGTACGCCCGGTGAGGTCGCTTCGTAGAGTTCCGGCCAGTCGTAGTAAGTGTTGAGACCCTGTTCACCTGCGTGAGGGTGGTTCATGGCTGTAGACAACCCTTCTCTGAGTGCTTCAGACTTGGCAGGCTTAACAATTCTGGAATAATTGTTCTTTCCCTGCCAGGAATGAGAGGAAAAAGGGCGAAGCCATATAGGTTAAGTCTAGCGATCGAAGTCGGGGCCGGGGGGTCTTCGCCCGGAGGATAGGTGTTGGTGACGGGGCTTTCCCCGAGATAGGCCCTGTGAGGCAGGCGAGGCAGATGCGCCTGGGGATAGATCGTCTGGTGACGGAGTACGCCAAGGAGATTCGCGGTCGCCGGGTGGGATTGTTGACCCACGCCGCGGCGGCTACGGCTTTGGCCTGGCCGGGCGACCCGGTGGAGATGCTCCTGGGGGCGGGGGTGGACATCGACCTGCTATTCACCCCCTTGCATGGGTACTGGTCCGACTTGTCCCGGGACGAAGTCCGCCCGTTGAGCGTAGTTCATAACGGCATCCCGGTCATCTCGCTCCACGGTGAGGGCAGGAGGCCAACCCGGGACATGCTGGCTGACCTTGACGTAATCGTTGTCAACCTCCAGCACGTGGGCTGTAATACAGTAACCTATGTCTACACCCTGGCGCAGTTCATGGAGGTAGCAGGGGAACTCGGCAAGGAGATGATCGTGCTCGACCGGCCGGATCCGGCCGGGGGCCTGCTGGTAGAGGGCCCGTTGCCGGTTCCGGATCCGTTTAAAGAACGGTCTCGTTACGTATTACCGTTCCGGCACGGCCTGACCGTCGGTGAGGTAGCCCTCTTTTTCAACGAGGAGTACCATCTGGGAGTGCCCTTGACCGTTATTACTATGGAGGGGTGGCGCCGGGACATGCTCTGGCGGGACACCGGGCTTCCCTGGATCGCTCCCTCCCCGGCTTTGCCTACGGCAGAAGCCGCACTGGCCTACGGGGCTACCGTCCTGCTCGAAGGCTCCAGCATAAGCGTAGGTCGGGAGACCCACAAACCGTTCGAGCGGCTGGGGGCGTCCTGGATCACCGATCCTCGACCCCTGGCGGAGGAACTCAACCGGCGGGTCGGGCCGGCGGTTCGTTTCCGGCCCGCCTTCTATTCGTCAGCCGACGGGAAGCAGCGCTTTGGCGGGGTCGAGCTCTTCGTCCTCCGGCCCCACGAGTTCGAGTGGCTCGAGACGGCATTGGTCATCATCAGCGTATTCAGGGAGTTTGCCGGGAGCCGTTTCTCGTTCCGGCATGACCTTCTGGGTGATCCCGAGGTCGCAAACTTGATCGAACAAGGGCGGCCGGTACCTGAAATCCAGGCGGTGGTGCGACAGAAGCTGGCCGGCTGGCTGGAACTGCGCCGCCGCTACCTGCTGTACCCGATGGAGGCGAGCCCGGAGCGGGAGCAATGGCAGAAGCAGACACAGGGGACAGCCCCGAGAACCCAGGTCGGTTTCGAACGGCGCCCGTTCCTGAACCTCTGGCCGCTCGAGCTTCATCTTTCTCCGGGGGAGACCAGAGAGCTGCAGGTGGCGGTGATCGACGAGGAGGGAAGGCGCCGGTTGCCGTCCCTGGGGGAAGTGGGTTGGGAGGTCGACGGTCCTCCGGGGCTGGCCACGGTCGAGGTTCTGGGTGATCCACCCCGAGCCGTATTGAAAGCCGGGCCGGCCGGCGGAGAGGGGGCATTGGTGGCGACCTGGCGGGGCCTGTCAGTACGGCGGCTGCTCGACGTTAGTCCCCTGGTGGTCACCGACATACGCGTGGGCACCCACCCCGGCTACCTGCGTATCGTCCTCGATGTAAGCCGGAGTACCGACTACCGCTGGGAGGTGGAGGCCGGGATCCTCCGCATCAGCTGCCGGGGCCAGTTCGGAGGGCGGCTCGACCCCCGGGGCGGTGAGATCCCCCTCGCCGACCCGCTGATCCAGCGGATCACCTATGGCTACGACGCCGAAGGTTCAGCCGTGGTGGAGGCTTACTTGACCTCGCCAGTACTCGCCGATACCCCCTATTTCGGCCACCGGATCGTCTTCGACCTGACCCCGCTCCTCTGATCGGGTTGGGAGCTCACAATGCACCATCCGGCCCCGGGATAAAGCCGGGGCGCCCGCCCGGGCTGACCGGCGATCCGGGTTCGGCGGCTAGGCCGGCGGCAGCGGGCAGATGGGGATCGGGGCTCGCTTGTGCTCGCTCGCCTGCATCAGCTGGCGAATGCGCCGGGCAACCGGCGGGGCGACTTCGCCCCCCAGCAGGAAGCGATCCAGATCGGCGTAAGTGAGCCCCATCTCGCCTTCGTCGGTCTGTCCGGGCCACAGCCCGGCCGAGGGCGGTTTGTCAATAATCGGCTGGGGGACGCCGAGCCACCGGGCTACCGCCCGCACCTGGGCCTTGACCAGGTTGCCCAGGGGCAGGAGATCCACGCCGCCGTCCCCGTACTTGGTGAAGTAGCCGACCGAGAGTTCGCTCCGGTTTCCCGTGCCGGCCACCAGGTAGCGGCGCCGGTTGGCGAAGTAGTAATTGGTCAGCATCCGCAGGCGGGGCTTCAGGTTGGCCAGAGCGAGCCTTTGGGCTTCGACGCCGGGATCGAGGTACGCGCCCGCCTCCTGGCCGGCAGCGGCATTGCACAGCTGCACCAGCTGGTCATAGACCGGTGTCAGATCGACGGTGATCGTGTGAAGGCCGAAGTGCTCCGCCACTGCCCGGGCATCCTCAATGTCCTGGGCCAACGAGTGGCAGGGTTCGATCAGCCCGAGGACTCGACCGGGGGCGGCTCGTTCACATAGTCCGGCCACGACGGCCGAGTCGATGCCCCCGCTGATGCCGACGACGAAACCCTGGCTGCCGCTCTTTTCCAGTTGCTCCCTCAGCCAGGAGGTTATCCAGAGGCCGAGGCGTTCACCTTCCCTGTCGCTGATCTCAACCATGCCGGTTCTCTCCTTGGAGTTGACAGGCTTTCTATTCGTTGGCTCTCGCCAGTTCTTCACAGGCGGTCTCGTCTTAGTCTTCCCTGAGCCCAGGATACCGGGCTCTGGCGGTGCCGGCAACGGCCGGTCGGTAGAGCCACTTGGGCCCACAGCCTAAACCGGCCGGCCGTCCTCATCCTGGAATCGAGTAGACTGCGGTCTACGGATCTCGATCAGAAAACCCCTAGATACTGATCGAGCTCCCACCGGTGAACTTGCGTCCGGTAAAGGTCCCACTCGATGCGTTTCGCTTCCACGAAATGCTCGTAGATGTGGTTCCCGAGCACGGACTTGATCAGTTCGTCCTCACTGAGAAGACGGACGGCCTCCTCCAGGCTTCCCGGCAGCTGGCCGATACCGGCTGCCTCCCGTTCCGCCGGGGTCATGTGGTAGATGTTACGGTCCATCGAAGGGGGCGGGGTGAGCTTGCGCTTGATCCCGTCCAGCCCGGCTTTGACTATCACCGCAAAAGCCAGGTAGGGATTGCAGGAAGGGTCGGGTGAACGGAGTTCGATACGGGTTCCGCTCTCGCGAGCTGCCGGCACCCGAACGAGGGCGCTACGGTTCTGGGCCGACCAGCTGATGTAGACCGGCGCTTCATAACCGGGAACCAGCCGCTTGTAGGAGTTCACCAGGGGGTTGGTGATGGCCGTGAACGAACGCACGTGTTCGAGGATACCCGCGATGAAGTGCAGCGCCACTTCGCTCAGCTGGTAGGGACCATTGGGGTCGTAGAAGGCGTTCCTGCCATTCTGGTAGAGTGAGATGTGGGTGTGCATGCCCGAACCGTTGATGCCGAAGATCGGCTTGGGCATGAAAGTGGCGTGCAGTCCGAGCTGTTGAGCAATGGTCCGGGTCACGAACTTGAAGGTGGTAACCCGGTCGGCGGTGGTGAGGGCGTCGTCATAGCGAAAGTCGATCTCGTGCTGGCCGCTGGCCACCTCGTGGTGGGAGGCCTCGACCTCGAAACCCATCTCCTCCAAAGCAATGACGATGTCGCGGCGGGCGGCCTCCCCGAGGTCCACGGGAGCTAGATCGAAATAACCGGCGTTGTCGTGCGTCCGCGTAGTCGGTTCACCCTCGGGGCCGGTCCGGAAGAGGAAGAACTCGCATTCCGGCCCGGTGTTGACCGTAAAGCCGAGTTCCGCCGCTTCGGCCAGCGCTTGGCGCAGCACGTAGCGGGGATCGCCCTCGAAGGGTTCGCCGTTCGGCCGGTAGACGTCACAGATGAGGCGGGCTTCGGCGGCCTCCTTCGGCTTCCAAGGGAATATGGCCCAGGTGTCGTAGACGGGGCGCAGATTCATGTCTGACTCCTCGATGCGGGTGAACCCCTCGATCGAGGACCCGTCGAACATGATCTCGTTGTCCAGGGCCTTTTCCAGCTGGCTGACGGGGATGGCCACGTTTTTGACGATTCCGAGGATATCGCTAAACTGGAGACGGATGAACCGGACATTCTTCTCCTTGGCCAGACGGAGAATGTCCTCTTTCGAATAACGCGACACGACCTGTCCCTCCTAAGGGGAGTTTGGGTTAGGCACATGATATCTGCCGGGGCAGGCGATGTCAAGTAGGTAGGAGATTTTATGACAAAGAAGATCACTGCCATGAGCGCGGGCCGCAGGGAAGCCACGACGGGGGAGGCCGTGACCGGGGATACCGGCCGAGGGGATGGTGCTCCCGAGAACCCCCGAGGCGGGACGGTCGAGGGCGAGAGCAGGGGCGAGAGTAAAGGTACGATCCTGGTGGTGGACGACGAGCCCAACGTGGTGGAGATCGTTCGCCTGTACCTGAGTCGCGAGGGTTTCACCGTCTTGACGGCCCTCGATGGTGAGGCCGCTCTGGCCCTGGCGCGGCGCACGCCTCCTCCCGACCTGATCGTTCTCGACCTCATGCTCCCCAAAGTCGATGGGTGGGAGGTCTGCCGGCGGGTGAGAACGTTCTCCGCCGTGCCCATCATCATGTTGACCGCCCGGGGGGAGGACATCGATCGCATCGTCGGCCTGGAGCTCGGAGCCGACGACTATCTGGCCAAGCCCTTCAACCCTCGGGAACTGGTGGCGAGGGTGAAGGCGGTGCTACGCCGTACCAAGGGAGCGCTGGTCGCGGAGACCGCGAGCCCCGGCGGTTCGGCCAAAGCGGCAGGCCACACGACCCTTCGATACCCCGGGCTTACCATCGACCGGGAGGCCCGGGAGGTTTGGGTGCGAGACCGCCGGATAAGCCTGACCCCCAAAGAGTTCGAGCTTCTCTGGCAGCTCGCGAGCTCCCCCGGCAGGACGTTCACCCGGGAAGAGCTGCTCGAGTCGGTATGGGGTTACGAGTTCTTCGGCAGTGATCGGACGGTGGATGTTCACATAAAGCGCCTGCGGGAAAAATTGGAAAAAAGTGAGGACCTGCCGCCCTATCTGCAGACGGTCTGGGGCGTGGGGTACAAATTCGACCCTCTGGCGGGCGACCTTCGGCAGCCGTAAAGGTTGTGGCTCGGGGCGGTGAGGGTTTCGGGTGGGAGCGTGCGGGGTTATGGCTGGAAAGGTGAGGGACAAGGCAGGAGAGGCCGGGGTTGGGGGTAGGAGCGCCGAAGGATCTGGGTAGGAGGGTCGGGATACGAAACGAACGCTTTTCGTACGGCTTTTCGCCAGCTACCTTCTTATCATCGTGGTGACCGTGCTGGTCTCGGGCTCGTTGCTGTCGTATTTCGTAAGCAACTACTTGTACCGCGAACAGCGCGAACGCCTGATCGTTCAAGCACAAGAGATCTCATTCCTGGTCGGTGCGGCGCTCGCTTTGCCGGGAAGCCCGGCGGCCATGCTACGCCTGGCCGATACTTTCGAGCGGCTGCTCGGAGCGGCGGTCTGGATCACCGACGCTAGCGGGGAAGTAGTGATCACCTCCCCGCGTTTCCGCCAGGATCGGGGGCGCCGCTTGCCGGCCGCCGAAATAGAACGGGTGCTGGCGGGGAAGACGGTAGTTCACCTGCAGTACGACCCCCAGGTGCGGGAGAACGTGTTGAGCGTGGCCATCCCCATCTGGGTGAACGGCCGTCCGGCCGGTGCGGTAGTGGTCCGCTCTCCGCTCACGGGGATGGCCGCCACCTGGCAGGGAATCCGCCGTGAGCTCGGGCGGGCCGCGCTGCTGGCGGTGGTGTTCGCGGCGCTGGTGGGGCTCACGCTATCGCGGCGCATTTCCGGGCCGGTGCGGGAGATGACCGCCGCCACCCGGAAGCTGGCCGCCGGGCAATACCGGGTGAACGTGCCGGTGCGGGGCGATGACGAACTGGCGGAACTCGCCGGGGCGATCAATGAATTATCTGAAAGGCTCGACAATACCATTGCCGCCCTCAACCGGGAAAAGAGCCAGACGCAGGCCATATTGACCAGTATCGCGGAGGGGGTCATCGCCGCCGGCGCGCGGGGAGAGGTGCTTTTCGCCAACGGGCCGGCCCGTCGTCTCCTGGGGTGTGATGACGCCCCGGATCAGGACGGAGGGGCGCGCCTCGCAGAACTAACCGGGACGCCGGTCCGGGAAGCGGCCCGAGAGGCGCTGATGCGGGCATTGACCCAAAACCAGGCCGTGCAGATACAGGTGGAAGGGCTGGGCGGGAGGCAGCTGGCCATTGTCGCTTCCCCGGTCCGGGGAAGCGCGGGAGAGTCGCAAGGGGCGGTGGCACTGCTCCGGGACATCAGCGAGGAGATAAGGCAGGAACGGAATCGCCGGGAGTTCCTCGCCAGCGTCTCCCATGAACTGAAAACTCCCCTTACTTCCATCCGCGGTTTTCTGCAGGCGCTGGTGGACAAGGTGGCCGGGGATGAGAAGGAGGTTCAGCGGTATCACCGGCTCATGCTGCAAGAGACGATCCGGCTGACCCGCCTGGTCAACAGCCTCCTCGACCTTTCCCGCATCGAAAGCGGGGTGCTGCAACTGCACCTCCAGCCGGTCGACCTGGGTGAACTGGCCGACGAGGCAGTAAACCAGATGCTTCCCGAAAGTGACGATAAGGGGGTAAGCCTGGAGAACAAGGTTGGCGTCGAGGAGGAATTGCCCCTCGTGTGGGCGGACCGTGATCGGGTAAAGCAAATCCTGATCAACCTTCTTGACAACGCCGTTCGGCACACGCCGGCCGGAGGCCAGGTGGAGGTGAGTGCACACCTGGTTTCGAGCAGGGGCGCAGGCCCGGGCGCGGGTGCTGACACGGAAGTGGAAGTGCACGTCCGGGACACGGGCGTGGGCATACCGGCGGAAGAGCTTCCCAATATCTGGGAGCGGTTTTATAAGGTTGACAAGAGCCGGCGCCGTTACGTGGAGGGAGACGCCGGCGGTATGAGCGACCGTAGCGGGCGTGAAGCCGCAGGCGAGGGCAGCGGCACGGGGTTGGGGCTCGCCATCGTCAAGGAGCTGGTTCTTCTCCACGGCGGCCGGTTGGGTGTGGACAGCGAGCCCGGGCGGGGTTCGGATTTCTGGTTCACGCTGCCGGTGCAGGGACCCCGCCGGCCACCAGAGTGATGGGTTCGCGATCCGACACAATCCGAGAAGAGGCGGCAAGGAAGAAGCAGCCTGTTCCAGCAAGCAGGAGTGGCAATACCGGAAAGCAGTTCAATAGGCTGAAAGTTACACAAGGAAAGAGAAGGTAGCTGTCGAAGACGACCCCGGGCCGGCTGCAGGCCGGGGGGCGGGGGGCCGGAGGCCGGGCGGGCATGCGCCGGGAGCCGGCGGGACGGACGCCACTGGCCTGGAGAGAGGAGGGTCAGCGCGAGTGAAGGGTCGAGTGCCAGCGAATAGGCGGCTTGCCCGGGTGGTGGTCCGGCTAGCGGCGGCGTGGTTCGTCGTAACCGGGGTGCTGGCTGGCGTTGCGTGGACCTCCGCTACCTTTGTCCTTAATCACAGCCCTCTGCCCGGTCTGGTGGCCCAACGGGTCGATGCGGCGCTGGAAGCGGCTCTGGGAGAAGGATACCAAGCCGTAGTGGCAAAACCCTACTTCACGTCGCCCCGGCGGCTGATCATACCTGAAATCCGCTTGTCCACGGAGCAGGGAATGCAGGTTGCCCGGGGTAACCGGGTCGCGCTTGCTTTCCAGTGGAAGACCGTTCTCCAGGCCCTAGTAGCGCGGGCCGACGCTACCCCGGCCATTGACCGCCTCGCGGTAGGCGAGCTGGCTCTCGATGTCGGAACTCTGCCGGCGGGAGAGTGGGGCCGGCCGGGGGAGAATGGCCGCCAATCCCGCGGCCCCGATGATCGCTGGCGCGCGGGCGGGAGCGGGGACCTTTTGGCCGGGCTAGACTGGACGAAGGTGAGGGAAAGAGTGCAGGCCCTACCGGGCTTGGTCGAAATTCACAAGCTGAGGCTGGATAAAGCCGGAAGACCCCTCCTAACCGTTTCCCGGGTTGAACTCACCGCGAAGACAAGTGGCCTGATCCTGTCATTCCAGGTGAACCCGGCGGTGGCAGCGGTGGGGGTCCCCGTTTTGGATGGCCTTACTCGATGGAGAGCGAACGTGAGTTGGCCGGGCGGGTCGACAGTTCCCCGGGTCGAGATTGAAGGAAGCCTCGTACGTGGTGGGACCTTGCTCGTTGCCGGCAAGCTCGTCCCGATCGATTCGGGAGTGCTGGCGGCGGTCTGGCCCGGGGGCCGGGCCATCGATGCGGGTGTCACGAGTGCAGGTGCAACTGCAGGCCCGGGTACGAGCGTGGGTAGAGGCGCAGGAGGGGTTCGGATAACGCAGCTTCGCCTCACGAGTGGTGATAGCTCGGTGGTGGCGAAAGGGGATATCCTTCCTGGGGAAGGAGCACGTGGCGGTCGTGACTGGAGATATCCCCGGCTGAACCTGCAGGTCCGGGCCCAGAGGGTACGGTTTCCGGAGCAACTACCCTTCCTGGCTGCCTACGGTGTGTCCGGTACCGCTTCTTTGAGCGACGGGCATCTTACGGGGCGTTGGCCGGATCCCGTCCTCACCGGCAGGGTGTTCAGCGAAGGAGGCACGCTCTTCGGCCGGGGTTTCCGGCGGCTGGAGGGAGACATTCAAGTCGACCGTTATAGCTTTCTCTTCCGGAACACGATATTATTAGGGAAAGCAACAGTTGCCATTGGATCCAGTCATTACCGATTGAACGGAAGGTTTGTTTACCCTCGTCCCGCGGCGGGACGGCGAGGGCAGCTCGAGATTATCATGGAGACGCAGCAAGGCAGGATTGAAGAGTGGGGGCCGGTTTTCGTTCCTTCCCTGTCCGAGCTGAAGGGGCCGGTGGCCGGGCGGCTGGAAGTAAGCGGCCTCTTGGGAGATCTGGGGGTACGGGGGGACCTGGTGGTCGCGGGAGGGACGTACCGCAACGTACCCTTTGATCGCCTCGACGCCAGGTTTTTCTGGCGGGGCGGGCGGCTGCGCCTCGAGCAGGGCAGAGTGCAGGTGGCCGGGGCAAGGGTCGATCTGCAGGGGGAGGTAAGACCTTCGGGACTGATGACGATGGAGGTGGCCGGGAAAGGGGTGCCGCTCGAGCTCTTGTGGGCGGCGGGTGTGCCGGGGACGAGCGGGCCTGCCGGGTTTAGCGATTCTTCGCGGTCTGGCGATTTTTATGGGAGGCTGGCTCAACTAGTTCGCGAGGCGAGAGATGGGTGGTTGGCAGACCGGGCGCTCGTGGCCGGAGAGGCGGAGTTCCACGGGGAGCTGGGGGGGACGACGGCAGCGCCGGCTCTGCGGGCCAATGTCCGGTCCGGGGGAGTGAGGATAGGGCGTTTCTGGTTCGATAGCGCTGCCGGGCAGGTCTCCTGGGACGGCCGGGATTTTACCATCCCGCTTCTCGCCCTCAAGCGGGAGAACGGCGGGATGTACCAGATGACCGGCCAGGTGAAAGAACTGGCTCTGGGTACACCCCAGCTCGACCTGCAAGTGCGGGTGAGTGGTGAACCGGTAGACCAGTTACTGGAGCTGGTAGCCGGCGGCGGGGGCCACGTAAACGGGAGCGGGAAGTCTGGCCGGGGCGGGCCGGGCGCAGGGCTTGAGGTCCGCTTGTCGGAGCTCGCCCTGGTGAACGGCTGGGTCTACGGGGAGGCCCGAGTATCGGGGACGCTTGCCGAACCGTCGGCGAGGGCCAGCCTGACGGTAGCGCAGGGCCGGATCTTAGGCCGGGCGCTGGACGTTGCCTTGAGCCTGCGGGTAGTCGAGGGCAAAGTACGGGTTGAGCGAGTACGGTGGTCGGCGGCGGGGTAAAGGAGGGAGCTGCCATGGCGGGCCAGGGGCGGCGGCAGGACGTAGTCCCGGAGCTCACCGCAGCTCAGTGTGAGGCACTGGGGCGCTACGGCGGGCTGAACCTGATCACTGCCATGCTGGAGGCCATCGAGAGTCGCGAACCGCTCTACCGCGGCCATTTCTCGCGAGTCTCGAGTTATTCCCGTATCATTGCCCAGGAGCTTGGTTTTGGGCCGGATCAGGTACGGGCCGTAGAGGTGGCAGGCCTCCTGCACGACGTCGGCAAGGTGGGGGTAAGCGACGATATCCTGCGGCGGGTGAACGAGCTCGAGCTGCATGAGGTCCAGCTGCTGATGCAGCATGCGGTCATCGGGGCGGCGATAGTTCAGCGTGACCCGGCCCTGGCGGCGCTTGCTCCCCTCATTCGCCACCATCACGAGTGGTATTCGGGCGGCGGGGTTCCGGATGGTCTGGTCGGGGAGGAGATCCCCTGCGGGGCGCGGATCATCAGCATCGCCGATGCTTTCGACCTGTTGACGTCGGTCTCGCCTTTCGGGGGGCCTATCCCCTGGACTGACGCAGTGGCGCGGCTGCGGGATCTGGCCGGGAGGCAATTCTGGCCGGCCGGGGTCGAGGCCCTGGCGAACCGGGTGGCGCGAGATGCCCAGGAGGGGGCGGCCTACGTTCGGTTCCTGGACGGTCGGATACGGCCGATTCCCGGTGTGATCGTGCCCGGCGGCCCCGGCGGTTGGGGTAGCCCGGGCGGCCCCGGCAGTGCGGCGGGCCCGGGCAGCGCGGGTAACCAGGGCGAGGCGGCCGGCCCGGCGGGCTCTGGCGGCGGGAGCCTGGCCGGCAGCAGCGGCGCGGTGGCGGCCCGAGAACTCTGGCAGGCGGGCATCGGCATCGGCCCGCTCTCCCCCGTTCATACCCGGTCGCTGGTGGTCCTTTACCGGGTGGCCACGGCGCTCGGCGCGGTTCTCGACCTTCGTGAGATGTTAAGCCGTGTGATTGAGATCATCCAGCAGGACGTCGGATATGCTGACGCAGCCCTGGTCCTGTTGGATCCACATCAAGACCAGCTGGTGGTGGCGGCCGGGGGCGGGAGCTATCGCTCGCAGGAAGGTTTCTGCTTCTCAGCCCAGGAGGGGTTGAGCGGGCAAGCCTTGAAACGAAGGTCGGTCGTCTATGCCCCGGATGTTACCAAAGAGCCCAGCTATCTCCCGGGAGCGATTCGGATTAGGGCGGAGGCCGCCATCCCGCTCGTCGTCGACGACCGGCCGGTGGGGGTTTTGGTCATCGGCAGCCCGCACGTGGCCGGGGTCAGGCTCGAGGATATCCAGGTGTTGCGTATGATAGCCGCTGAACTGGCCACCGCCATCGAGGTGGCCCGCCATTACCAGGAGGCGAGCACGGCGTCCACGGTGGATGGCCTCACCCAGCTCTATAATCATCGCTATTTCTGGGACCGGCTGGCCCAGGAGATCGCCCGGGCCGAGCGGTACCAGCATCCTTTGCAGGTGGCCATACTGGATGTGGATGATCTCAAAGCCATTAATGACCAGCGGGGGCATCTGGCCGGCGACCAGGCTTTGCGGATGATCGCGCAGACGCTGAAGGTAAATACCCGCTCATCGGATGTCCTGGCCCGGTATGGTGGAGATGAGTTCGCGATCATCTTCCCGGAGACGCCAAAGGACGGGGCCTGGCGCACGCTCTGCCGGATCGGGGACGCGCTGGAGCACGGCACTTTCGAGATCGAAGGGGTCAAAGCACGAATCAGTGGGGTGAGCTACGGGCTGGCCGGTTACCCGGAGGAAGGCCGGACCGCGAAGGAACTGGTGGCCCTGGCCGACCAGCGGATGTACGTGATGAAGCAAGCGAAGGAAGCGGGCCGAACGGCAGCGACGTGAAAATGGAACTATGGCTTCAGGCTCAAAGTGGATGCTGTAGCGTGTCGACGGGGGCGTAGTCGTCGGTAAGCACTGCTGCCCGGGCGGCCAGCTCGCGTTTGTCCGTCCACTCGACATCATCTACCAGCGTGTCCGCATAGAGTTCAACCGGTTCTTGGATATCCCCTTGCTCTCGGAGTTTAGCTGCCTCTTGCTGCCAGGTCAGGCGATCCCAGCGCCGGGCGGAACGGTTGGCGATCAGGATCACGTTGCGTTCACCCCAGTCGCCAGGGCCGGACCAGCCGCCGACCGGGAAAAGGTACCAGGTCGGGAAAACTTGAGCGAAAGTGCGGGTCATGGAAGCAAGCAGGCGGGCCTTGGGGCCTGCGAGTGCTCCGATGATGTTGGACACGACCGCGCCGTCGCGGGCGAGGATAGCGTCGAGTGAACTGATGAACTCATAGGTGGTAAGGTGGTAAGGAATCGCGTCGGCGAAGTAGGCATCGACCACGATTAGATCGTAGCGCTGGGCACGGCCGGCGCGGACGGCGGCGGCGGCCTGCTCGACGAAGAGACGCCCGTCCTGAACGATGATGCGAAGGCGGGGATCATCGGGGAGGCGGAAGAAGCGGCGGGCGACGTTCACTACTTCGGGGTCGATTTCCACCACGTCGACCTGGCGCAAGGAAGGGTAGTCGTGCAGGAAGCGGGCCGGGGCGGAGCCGCCGCCAAGGCCGATGAAAAGCATTCGTTCCGGGCGAGGGCGGGCGACCACGCCCAGATGCAGGTACGAGGTGTAGGCAAAGGCCATGCGCAGCGGGTCGTCGAGATACATGCCACTTTGGAAAGAATTGTCGAAGTGAAGGTGACGTACGCCCTGGTAGTCGTCCACGGTGATGTGGTGGTAGAGCGTATCACGGGAGTATAGGATCGTGGCCGAACCCGGCGGGTGCGGGCTGGCCTCGATCACGACGAAGCGCCAGACCAGGACTAAAATGAGAGCGGCGAAGAGGAGCAACAGTGAGGTCAAGGAAGCGAGCCGGCTCCGGCTCGAAAGGCCGCCGTCAATCGCAATCTGGCTCGGGCGAGTGGCGGCAGGGCCTCGATCGCCATGTTTGGCGCGCGGGATGGACTGCCGGACCGGTTCGCCGGTCTCGGACGCCAGGTGCTGCCGGCGGGCGAAGGTGAGGGCGGCCGCCGCCAGGAGAAGCAGGATCAGCCCCAGCATGTGAACTATATTCCGCACGCCGAGGGCGGGGATGAGGAAAAACGAGGTGACCAGGGTGCCCAGGATGCTGCCGGCGCTGGAAAGAGCCGAGAGGCGGCCGGCGGTCTTGCCGATGGTGGTGAGGCTCCGGCTCGCGAGTTTGACGGAGTAAGGCGAGATGGAGGCCAGGAGAGTACTGGGCAGGAAGAAAAAGGCGACGGCGGCCAGGAGCGAGCCGGCCCGGGGACCGAGGCCGGCCAGGGCCTGGTTCACGCTGGCGCTCCAGACCGGGAGGAAGCCGACCAGGAGGCCGGCCAAGGCCAGGATGAGGCCCATGACCCCCAGGCTCGGCCGGCGATCGGCCATGCGACCGCCCAGGTAGTAGCCGAGGGTGAGGGCGGCCATGACCACAGTGATGAGCGCGCCCCAGACGTAGATAGAAGTTCCGAACGTGGGGGCGAGGAGGCGGCTACCGATCATCTCAAGGCCCATCAGGACCGCACCACTCAGGAACACGATGAGGTAAAGCACCTTGGCCCTGGCTCCCCTTTCGCCGGGTTTCAGGTCGTCCCGCCCGGTTCTTGCCGGTACGAGCTGCCGGGTGTGCGAGCCGGCCGGCCTGCGGGAGAGGCCGCAACCGTCTTCGGATGTCCTCCCTTCATTCTCCTGGGGACGGGGAACTCCTGCCTGCCGGCCCGGTAGGGGCTTGTGCGCTAAGGGCCGGCCCGTGCCGCCAGGGGGATGGCGTATCCTGCACCGGCCGGGTGGCTGTCGTCGGGGAGATGGCGCATTCTGCACCAGCCGGCGGCGCGGGCGGTGGTGCAAAATGCACCATCCAGGGGGGAAGCGGGGCGGCGGGCCGTGGTCCGAGATGCAGGGCGAAGACCGGGACGGCGGCCCGGGGCCGGGATGCAGGGCCCAGACTGCGGCGTGGGCCCGGGGCCGGGATGCAGGGCGCAAACCGGGACGGCGGGGCGTGGACTGGGCCGCAGGGCGTAGGTCCGGATGGCAGGGGTGGGGGTTGGGACGCAGGCCTTGGGTCGACATACCATCGTTTCAACGGACTGCTAAGGATTGTTCATAGATTGGCCACACACTCCGGCCGGGGGTTTGCTATCTTTCTAAGTGGACGATGTCCAACGCGTGGTGCGGGATACCGGCCGGGGCTAGGCGGAGGCCGGTATTGGTTTCCCGGCCGAGGCCGGTAACGGCCGGCAACAGGTAGAGACCGGATGCAGGGCTGAGGCATTCGCCGAGGCCAGCCGAGGCATCTGCCAAGGCCAAGTGATAGGCCGAGACAGGCTGGGGGACCGAGTGCAAGGGGGTACAAACATGCGGGGACTGAAGAGATGGCTAACGGGACGAGCGGCGATCGTGGCAGTCATCGTGCTGGTGGCGTTTTTCGCCGGTGCGGCGCTGGTTAGCCAAGGGATAATGCCGGCACCGTTCGACAAGGCGCTGGGGGATGAGGCGACGAAGGAGGCCGATACCGGGACACAGGTGGGTCCGGCGGTGGCCGGAGGCGTTCAGGCCCTATCTGCGATAGGCGGCGGCGTGCCGATGACCCAGTATACGGTGGCGGATGTGGCGGATCGGGTCTCACCGTCGGTGGCCTACATCGAAGTTCACTATGCTCTGGTACAAGCAGCGAGCGGGAGGCGGACCCAGCCACGGTTCAGCGACCCATTCGATGAGTTCTGGCGCTATTTCTTCTTCGGTACTCCAACCCCGCCGGGGTCAGCCGAGATCCCGCCTTCGGTTGGCAGTGGGGTGGTGGTTAGCCCGGACGGCTACATCCTCACCAACCAGCACGTGGTAGACGTGCCCTCCGGGCTCAAGATCGACAAGATACAGGTAAGCTTGCCAGGTTTCAACGATCCATTGTCTGCGAAACTGATCGCCTCCGACCAGCAGCTAGACCTGGCGGTGCTGAAGGTCGATTCCAACCGGCCGTTGCCGGCGGCCCGTCTGGGAGATTCCGACGCGGTCCGCGTGGGCGAATGGGTAGTGGCCATCGGGAACCCGTTTGAACTGGACCATACGGTCACGGTGGGCGTGATTAGTGCCAAGGACAGGGCAATCGACATCCCGGACGACCAGGGGGGCGTGCGGCCGTACAAGCACTTGATGCAGACGGATGCGGCCATCAACCCCGGTAACTCCGGTGGTCCGCTGGTCAACCTCCGGGGCGAGGTGGTGGGCGTCAACACGGCAGTGCTGGACGCCAGCCAGGGCCAGGGTATCGGTTTCGCCATCCCGATCAACGCGGCCAAGGAGATGATCGGGCAGGTAATCCGGAGCGGCAAATACGTGAAGCCCTGGATCGGCATCTCCTACGGTCCGGTGACGGATGATGTCCGGGATTACTTCGGTTTGGACAAGAGCGTCCAGGGAGTGATCGTAGGCTCGGTCACTCCGGGTAGCCCTGCGGCCAAGGCCGGCTTAAAGCCGGGTGACATCATCACCGAAGTAAACCGCCAGAAGGTGGTGGATGACGAATCCTTTGCCAAGGCCATCGCGGACATGAAAGTAGGACAGAAGATGAGCTTCCTCGTCCTGCGAAACGGGAAGCCTCAGGTACTGACCGTGGTGGTCGGCGAGTGGCCGCAAGAGGGCTAGGCTGGCGGTAAGAAGCAACCGATAAAGCAAAGCACAGCCGGAAGAGGGCAAAAGCTAGACCTCTTCCGGCTGTGCTTTGTTTTTTTGCTTCCCTGCGTGGGCTGTTAGGCGATCATTGCCGTGACGGCGGGCTTACGGGGTTTAAGCGCCGATGGGGCTTGAGTGCTAAGGGGGCTTAAGCGCTGGTGGGCTTGAGTGCCGGCGGGCGGCGGGGCTTGAGTGCCGACGGGGCTTTCGCGAGCCAACGGTAGCCGGTGACCCAACCGGTTGAACGTGTTACCGGCGTGGCAGGTGGGAATTGTACCTGGCTTCCCGAGCCGAGCAGGTGAAAAATGTACCCACCGGCGGGCCCGGAACTCCTGCCCGGTGGGGGTGGGGAAGGCAGGCCGGCGAAGGCCAAGCGGTCTACCAGGAGTTTTGAACGCCGAGATCCTACGGGAGCGCCCGCCTCCCCCCTGGCTTACGGCCCGTGGGAGCGTTCTCAGGAGTTGGAAGGTACATTTTTCACCCACTGTCACTTCGAAGCCAGGTGCAAAAAGTACCTGCCGGCCCGGGGCGGGGGCGATAGCACAAGCGCGGAAGAGTGTCGGCCGATGGCCGGAAGAGCGCCGGTCGGTGGGCGGAAAAGTGCGGCCGATGCGCGTGTGCGGAAGGATGCAGGCAAGCGCTGCCGGGTTCACCAGTACTTACAACGCTTCTAGCAGCAGGAATACAGAAGCCCAGCTAGAAATCTTGTGCCCGTGAACGAGAAGGCCGGACGTTCACCCGGATCGACCTTCACCTGGATCTCCGGTGAACGCTCTGCGGCCATGGAAGGGCGGAGAGGCCAGCCAGGTCTCGGATCGGCCAAAGTGTCGCAAGATTGTACCTTTTAGGCTTTTATAAAGTTTACCCGTCGCGTGGGCCCTCTCGGGAAAGGAGGTGACCCCTGCGTGCGGAGGGCGTGGCGAGGCGGGTAAAGGGGCGCAGACGCAGTCTTCGCAGCCGCCGGGAGCGTGTGCGAGGTGAGGAAACGAGGAAACTCCCCCCGCCTGAGCTCCCGCTACGTAGCCAGGAAGGAAACAAGGTCGTTCTAAGCTTCGAGATCTATCCGCACCATTCGGAGCAGCAATAGTCGAGGCTAGATCGGCAGTTCAGAAGCTGCGTCCCGGTTTCCGGTAACTCCAACGCAGTTCATCTACGTAGCACGCAGCACAAGGGGGATATCCATGAACAAACTAGCAGCAGTTGTATCCGTCGCATTGGCCGTCGCCATGGCGGCACCGGTCGTGGCGGCCGGCCCGAGCCTGAGCGGCTCGCTCGAGGGCAAGCTCCGCTGGCAGCAGGGCGCCGAGCCTACCTCAGGTGCAAACCTTAAACTCAATCTCGGCTTCCAGGCCGGTGACAAGACCAAGGCAGTCCTCGGGCTGGCCCCGAGCATCGACGGGAATGCTTGGGCGGCCGGCATCGAGCGCATCGACGTCACCAAGGCGTACGTTGAGACCCAGGGGCCGTGGTGGAAGGGCGGTCCGGCCGTTACCACCCGCATCGGCGACCTCGACATCGATTACTCGCCGTACGTGGCCAAGATCAGCTCGACCGAGGGCCAAACCCGTGGTCTCAGCGTGAGCGGGCTTCAGGTAGGCCCCTTCGCGCTGGCCGGGTTCCATGCCTGGGACAACAACGCCGGAACGTCGCCGTCAAAGCTCCAGAACCATCAGGCGACCGGTATCCGGGTGGCCGGGCAGATCGCCGGGATCAACCTGGCGGCCACCGGCGTGATGGAAGGTGAGCGCCTATCGGGAGCCCTCGAAGGATCAACCCAGGTGCTTCCCAACGTGGCCATCGGCGGGGCGCTAGCCCGGGATGAGGCCAACCGGGCGACCATGTACCGCATCGGTGCCCAGGTCGTACCGGTCAGCAACCTGGCGGTCATCGCCGAGTACGGTCGGGTACCGAGCCAGTTCGCACCGCTCTACGTTGACGGTGACCCGAACGGCTTCGTAGCCCAGACCCGCGGCCAGGCGGTCGTCAATCTGGGTGCTGCCACGGAGCAGGCTGGATTCCGGCTGGGCGCAGGACTCAAGATGGCCCGGGCGGAGAACGCCGACCAGTTCCGCCGGACCGAGACCACCTTCACGGCGGCTCGTACGGTGGCTCTGCAGGGCATCCCGGTGGAGACCAGCTACCGACTGACGATCGACGGTCAGAACAAGATGACCCACGAGATCGCCGGTAAAGCGACGCTCAACCTGATCCCTGCCCTTCAGGGCCTGACGGTCGACGGTAAAGTGAAAATGGCGGACAGCAAGATGGCCTACGGTGTCAACGCCGGTTACACTGCACCGAACGGAATGCAGTTCGGACTCCACTACGACAACGGCGACATCGACGGTAACGGCACCGCCGGTCTCTCCGCCGACGCCGGCCTGACGGTCAGCTTCTGAGCCAGGTCGAGCAGGCAAAGGAACAAGCCCCCGAGGGGATCGCCCCTTCGGGGGCTTGCCGCGCTTGTGGCGTGCGCTTGATACGTGACCGCCAGGCGGGCGCAAGCCGTCGAACATAATCGTCCCCGCCGTGCATAGCGTGAACTACGCGCCGAGGTACTTCCAGTCGGGACAATTCCCGCACGATTACGACAATTGGTCCCCCCCTTTCCGAGCTGGTCGTTTCCGGTATAATCAGGGCTGTCTGGGGCGATGAAAAATCTCTGTCAGTCCGACGAAGATCTGGCAGGAATTCACGACCCCGGATCGAATACGGGAGTGATAGTGGCCAAGGTGTTCTTGGCGGGCGAGGTCGCGGCTTCCGCCGTGCGGGAACCGAAAGGAGGTGTCTTCAGTTTGGTCCGTACGGGGGTAGCGGCGAGCCGATGGCGGGCGAAGGCATCCTGGGGTGGGAAGAGAACGAGGAAGACTTCCCGCCGGACGGGGCGGCCTTCCCAGTCAGAGGTTGTTTCGCACTCCTGCATTCCAAGTTTCCTAATCCAAACTGAGGAGGTCGAAGTATGAAGCGCATCTCCCTTCTACTTGCTCTCGTGGCGGTGTTGGCGCTGGCGGGGACTGCCGCTGCGGGGCCGAACGTCTCTATCAGCGGCGAGAGCACGCTGGTCGTCTCGGGCAACACGGACGATCTCACTCCGAGCGTTGGCGGCCTCACTTTCGGAATGAAGCAGGATATCTCCATCAGTGGCGACAAGTGGTCTCTGAGCGGGAAGCTGTATCTGCCCCATTCGGCTTCCCTGAGCATCAGTGACCCGACGGAAACGAAAGAAGTGCTTACCCGCTTCTGGGTAAAGGAAGTTAACGAGGGTACCGAGGAAGCCCCGGACTACCATTACTACGTGGAGGAGCTCGGATGGGAGCTCATTCAAGTGTCTGGGAACTGGGTAGCTATCACCGGCTACGATGACGAGGATAACCCGGAGTTGGTAGAGGAGTTCTACGAAATCTACATTGACGACCAGGATAAGCCGGTCGTCGTCGTAGCTCTTGTGAGTCTCACTTACGTGAAGGATGTGTCCGGCAGCCTTACGCATGGCTCGAATCCCTGGTTCTCACTTACGAGCTGGAAGCTGACGATGGACGCCGGGGCGGCCAAGTTCGCGTTCGCCAACGGCGCCGACCTGACAGACTATGGGGATCACCTGGGCTTCATCAGCTTGGCCAAGGGTGCAAGCGGTAATCACATGCAGGTGACCGTACCGCTTCAGAACCTGACGCTTGTCTATGATAAGGCTGGTGCCCAGGAAGGCGCCTATGTTAAGATCGCAAAGGGGGTCATCCCGGCCGAAGTCATCGGGATGTACGACGCCACCACCAGCCGGTATTCTGCGACAGTCCGCTACGACTTCGGGGGTGGACTTTGGACCGAAATCGGTGCAGTAATGGCGCAGGGCAAGACCAACGGTGCGGGCTACGGTGCCGAGGTCAACGTACCCCTCACCCAAGACCAGTCGCTGGTCGCGTACATCGTCGGCAAGCAGTTTGGCAGCGGGTATACGGACACAGCGCTTAACGGCCGTACTGTCACGCTAGGTCAGCTGACCTACACGCAACCGCAGTACAAGGCGAAGGCGTACATCTGGACCAAGTTCAAGGCCGACGGTTCGGTCGAGCAGCGCGATCATTATTTGGAGGGCTCTCTCGTACAGAAGGCGGGAGACCCGCTCGGCTGGTACACCGACTGGCCCTATAACAAGTATCGCAACCTGAAAGGACTTGGGCTCTACGCGAAGTACGACATCGACTCGCCGGCTCTCGTGGCTGGCCTAGGGGCGCCGGTGGTCCCGGGTAAGGCTGCACTCAAGCTCTCGAGCCCGAACCTGCTGGCGAAGGACGCCAACAATAAGGGTATCGTAGAGGTCAACGGAGAGCTTTATGTGAAGCTGAGCGACAAGCTCAACTCGGTGACTAACGTGCAGTACAAGCAGGGCACGGGTGTGACCCAGCTCCAGGATACGCTCAACTACACCGTGTCGAGCAACTCTTCGATCAGCCTAACGCTGACGAAGCCGACTAATGCCAACCGGCTGGATTACACGGCCACCTTCAAGGTCTCCTACTGAGACAAGGGGCTCGTGGAAGAACCCCCCGGCGATCGCCGGGGGGTTCTCGCGCGTACTCCCGGCAAGGGTAGTGCCTATACGGTGAACGTTAGGAGTGCAGGGAGACCTGCGGGTGGCCCGGAGCGACCGGCAATCCAGCCTGAGAGGGCTGGCTGGGCCCGCAGGAGTCAGTAGAGGTCATAGTATCTGCGGAGGCACGAACACAGGGAAGGGCCGAACGGTGGAACAAGGGATCGAATTGGGCAAGTTCGCGAGGCGAGCAAAAAAGGGAGCCAAGCTGGAAACAGCGATCGGGGGGTGTCGCGGTTGCGCCCCTCCTGCTCGATGTCACGGGGTGAGCTCCGACGGGTGGTGGAGCTGGGCAGGAGAGGCTTGAAAAAGATAGGGCAACGGCATTAGTGGCAGCAGGAGATCGTGCAAGGGCGTCGAATGGAGCAAAGGCGCGGAAGGACGTCCGGAAGGCGCTCGCGCCGTGGTTTGACCGCTCCCGCAGGCATGTTGACGCCCAAACGTCAATATGATGGAGAGAGGGGCTTGCGGCGGGTAGCGCCGAGCAGGGCACAAAAGGGCCCGGAGGGCATTGCGGGGAGGTAGGAGGATTGGCTAGTGTAACGCTGGAGAATGTAACCAAGCGGTTCGGGAACGTGATTGCGGTCAACGGGGCGACGCTGGAGGTGAAGGATGAGGAGTTCATCGTGCTGGTCGGCCCGTCGGGGTGCGGAAAGTCGACCACGCTCCGGATGATCGCCGGTCTCGAGGAGGTCACGGAAGGGAATATCTACATCGGACCGACGCTGGTCAACGACGTGCCGCCGAAGGATCGGGACATCGCGATGGTGTTCCAGAACTACGCCCTGTATCCGCACATGGACGTGTACAACAACATGGCCTTCGGGTTGAAGCTGCGCAAGTACCCGCGGGCGGAGATCGACCGGCGGGTGAAGGAAGCAGCGCAAATGCTCGGGATCGAGAACCTGCTGGACCGCAAGCCCAAGCAGCTCTCCGGCGGTCAGCGGCAGCGGGTGGCGCTCGGCCGGGCCATCGTGCGTGAGCCGAAGGTATTCTTGATGGACGAGCCGCTCTCGAACCTGGACGCGAAGCTGAGAGTTCAGATGAGAGCGGAGCTTTCCAAACTGCACCACCGGCTGCGCACGACGACCATTTACGTAACCCACGACCAGGTCGAAGCCATGACCATGGGCGACCGCATCGTAGTACTGCGGGACGGGATCATCCAGCAGGTGGGTTCGCCTCTTGAGATCTACGAGCATCCCAACAACGTCTTCGTCGCCGGCTTCATCGGCACGCCGCCCATGAACTTCCTCAACTGCGTCCTCAAGCGGGAAGACGGCCACTACTACCTGGACGGCGTCGCGTTCAAGCTGCCGATCCCGGACGACCGGGCGGCCCGTTACAAGAACCTCGGACCGTACATCGACAAAGAGGTCATGGTCGGTATCCGGCCCGAGGACATCCACGACAAGAAGCTGACCGCCAATCCGCCGGAGGAATGGTGCATCAAGGCGATGGTGGACGTCATCGAGCCGATGGGCGCGGAGACCTACCTCTACCTCAGCATCGGCGAGCACTTCATGACCGCCAAGGTCGACCCGCGCACCGACGCGCAGGATGGCGAGCCATACGAAGTCATGCTGGACGTGAACCGCATCCACCTCTTCGACCGGGACACCGAGGAGCGGATCGAGTGAGGGCAAGGTAATCGGCGGCTTACGACCGCAAAGGGGAGCGGAGGCGAGCGGTACCCGTAACCGCTCGCCTTTGCCGCGTAGATGCCCCCTCCTACACGATTGTCCGTTAGTTTATACTGATACGCATGACGCGCCGGGCCGCAAGGCCGGCGCGCCGGGCCGCGAGGCCGTTCGGCCGCGCCCGGGCATAACTTTGGGAGCAGGGGATGAAGGGCGTGGAGGGGACGAGGCAAGAGCAGGTGAGCAGGGAGGCTCAGGAGATGCGGGAGCTCCTGGACTCTCCGGCCAAGATGCGGGCGCTTGACCCGCACGCCATGTATAAGTCCATTGCTGAACTGCCCGCCCAGGTGAGCGAAGCCTGGGAAATCGCACAAGGAACGGAGTTACCCCAGACGGGCGGGACGTTGCCACGGTCGGTCATCATCAGCGGCATGGGCGGGTCCGCCATCGGCGGAGACCTGCTCCGGGCGCTGGTGGAAGACCGTGTCCCCGTGCCCGTGCTGGTCAACCGCGACTACTCGCTACCGGCTTTCGCCGGCCCCGACGATCTGGTCATTGTCTCCAGCTACTCCGGCAATACGGAGGAGACACTCTCGGTGTATGACGAGGCGAAGCGGCGGGGAAGCCGCGTGGTAGCGGTCACCTCCGGCGGCGAGCTGGCCCGGCGGGCCGCGGTCGACGGCTACCCCGTGGTCCGGATTCCCGGGGGACTGATGCCCCGGGCAGCGCTCGGGTACTCTTTCATTCCGCTTTACAACCTCTTCTACCGGATGGGTCTTGCTGTGGGTGGCGATCTGGGGGCAGAAGGGGGTGTCCGGCAGAGCGAGGGAGAGATACGGATCCGCCGGCTCCGCGCCGCCCTGGAGAAGTGGCGCGATCGCTGGGGGCTGGAGCGGCCGGTGGCGGAAAACCGGGCCAAGCAACTGGCCCTGGCGGTACGAGGGAAGCTGCTGGTCGTATACGGTTCACAAGGGTGGAAGGGGACGGTTGCCTACCGGTGGAAAGGGCAGTTCAACGAAAACGGGAAGAATTTCGCTCACACTAATGTATTCCCTGAACTGAACCACAACGAGACGGTCGGCTGGGAGAATCCCCCGGAGCTGGTGCAGAAGACTACCTGCGTCATCCTGTGGGATGAGGCAGACAACCCGAGGAATGCCAAGCGGGTGGCGGTAACCGCCCAGATCCTGAGGGAACGGGGGGTTCAGGTGGAGGAGGTCTGGGCAGAAGGGGAAAGTGAGCTCGAGCGTATGTTCTCCCTCATCTACCTGGGGGATTGGACCAGCCTGTACCTGGCTTACCTGAACGGCGTCGACCCTTATCCCATCGCCGTCATCGACCGGCTGAAAGCAGCTATGGCCGCCGAGTAGCAGGGACGGGGTGAGAGAACGTGACAGCGGCAGAACCATGGGTCGTAGCAGTGGACGTGGGTGGAACGAAGATCGCCACCGGCGTGGTGACCAGGAGCGGTGAGCTGCTCTCCCGGGTGGTAGTTCCCACCCGGGCCGCGGAAGGGCCGGAAGCGATCCGGGAACGCATCGCCGAAAGCATTGCGGAAGCCATCGAAGGAGCAACGGCAACCACCGAGGCGGTCGCTGCCGCGGGCGAAGGACAGAACGGCCAAGCGACCGGTATGGCGCGTGGCCACGGGCAGGGCGACGGGCGGAGTAGCTTGGCCGGGCAGGACGGCCGGGGACATGGGAGAAGATGGCAGCCGCGGCCGGCGGCGATCGGGCTGGCGGCGCCCGGGCCGATGGATACCGAGCGAGGTGTCGCCCTGGCCGCCTCCAACCTGGGATGGTATGACCTGCCCGTGGGTCCGGTGCTCGAGGAGCGGTTTGGGTGCCCGGTCTACCTCGAGAATGACGCCAACGCGGCCGCCCTTGGCGAATGGCTCTTCGGCGCCGGGCGCGGGGCGGTCAACCTCATATACGTAACCATTAGCACTGGCATAGGTTCGGGGCTCGTCATCGGTGGACGGCTGTACCGGGGGAAGCATTTCAACGCCGGCGAAGTGGGGCACATGGTGCTCCTGGCCGACGGACCGCTTTGTACCTGCGGGCAGCGGGGCTGTTGGGAGGCACTGGCGTCCGGAACGGCCATCGCCCGGGATGCCCGGCAGATCGCGACCGCCTTTCCCGAGGGCGAGCTCTACCGGCGTTGCGGAGGCGACGTGACCAAGATCGACGTGCCGCTGGTGGCCGAGGTAGCCCGGGCCGGGGACAAGCTCGCCCGGGAGGTGCTGGACCAGGCCATCAGGTACCTGGGCATCGGGTTCAGCAACCTCATCAACATGTTCGACCCGGACGTGGTGGTCGTGGGCGGTGGGGTGAGCAACCTGGGCGAGGCGCTCTTCGGCCCGCTCGGTGAATACGTCGCCCGGCACACGGAGCGGCGGGTGAAGGAGCCGGCGAGGATCGTCCGGGCGGCGCTGGGAGAGAATTCGGGGATACTGGGCGCGGCGGCGGTGGCCTGGCAGGAGCTGGGCGACGGCCGGGCGTAGGGAGGCCTGCGGTTGCCGGGGCGGTTGCGGCGAGGCGAAGTGTACCTGGCCAATCTCAATCCGACGGTGGGTTCCGAGCAGCGCGGGGTAAGGCCGGTAGTGGTCCTCCAGAACGAGGTGGGCAACCGGGTGAGCCCCACCGTCATCGTGGCCCCGCTCACGTCCCGGCCCAAACGCCAAGAGCTGCCCACCCACGTGCCGCTCCCGAACGGTGATGGCCTGGTCCTCCTCGAGCAACTGCGCACCATCGACCGCCGCCGGCTCCGGAAATTCCTGGGCCGGCTCGACCCGATTACTCTGGCCGCCGTTGACGAGGCCCTGCGAACCAGTCTGGGCTTGGAGAACCCTTAGCGCAACGTAGCCGGGGAGTGACGACCATGGCGGGGATTCCGGTGATAGGTCTTACCTGCGGAGTTCAGCAGGTGCGAGACGACGCCTTCCGGTACTTCGTGAATAGCGATTACGTTCAATCGGTGACCGCGGCGGGGGGGTTGCCTCTTCTCTTACCACCGCTCGAGACGACCGAGCAGATCGAAGGCCTCTTCGGCCTGATCGACGGTCTGCTACTACCAGGGGGCAACGACGTCGATCCCGCCTACTTTGGGGAGGAGCCTCTTCCGGCCCTGGGCGAAATCGAGCCGGAGCGGGACCGGCTGGAAGTAGAATTGACCCGCCGGGCCCTGCGGGACGGGATGCCGGTGCTCGGGATATGCCGGGGAATACAGGTTCTCAACGTGGCCGCGGGTGGCAGCCTTTACCAGGATATCGGTACCCAGGTGAAAGGGGCACTCCGGCACTACCAGCAGGCGCCTCGCTGGTACGCGAGTCATGAAGTTCACATTCAACCGGGTTCGAAGTTGTGGGAGATCATGCAGGTGGAAAACCTCCGGGTCAACAGCTTCCACCACCAGGCGGTGAAGGTGGTGGGCGACGATGTACTGATCTCCGCCAAGGCAAGAGACGGCGTGATCGAGGGTATTGAAAGCCATGTCCATCCTTTCGCGGTGGGGGTGCAGTGGCATCCCGAGTGCATGTGGCAGCGGGAACGGCTTTTCTTGCGGCTCTTCACGCGCCTGGTGGAGGAGGCGGCCCGGTACGCCGAAAGGCGAAGGAACGGCCTCGATATTCAAACGGGAGGCAGAGCGGTAGATGGCGGGAAAAACGATCTGGATCTCCATCGACTTCGAGGGATTGGCGGCAACGGTGAACTGGCAGCAGGACCACGGCAGCCGGGAGAGCGAATTCCGGCGGATGATGACGGCGGAGGCGAATGCGGCGATCGCAGGGGCGAAGGAGGGGGGCGCGACCCGGATCATCGTCAATGACTCCCATGACCACATGATCAATTTGATCCCGGAAGAACTCGATCCGGACGCCGAGCTGGTAAGCGGTTCACCCAAACCGCTAAGCATGCTGGAGGGTGTGGACGCAGGGGTGGACGGCGCCTTTTTCGTCGGCTATCATGCGGCCAGCGGCACGCTGCGGGCGGCCATGGACCACACCTATTCTAACCGGGCGGTACTGAACGTCTGGATAAACGGGCAGCGTGTAGGGGAAACCGGTATTAACGCGGGGGTATGCGGGGCGCTGGGCGTTCCGGTATTGCTGGTGACCGGGGACGAGGCGGTGGTGAAGGAGGCGCAGGAGTTACTGGGGCCGGGGGTGGAGACCCTGGCGGTGAAGCAGGCGGTGGGGAAGTTCGCGGCCCGTTGTCTTCACCCCCACCGGGTGCGGGAGATGCTCCGGGAGGCGGCCGCCCGAGCGGTGCGGCGGCTGGAGCGGGGGCAGGGGGTCGAACCCTTCCGCTTCCCTCCTCCTTACCGGTTCGAGGTGGAGTTCGTCCAGACGGCCATGGCGGACGTGGCCGAACTCGTCCCCTTTAGCCGCCGGATCGACGGGCGGCGGGTCGCTTACGAGGATGACGATTACATCCGGGCGTTCCGGGCTTTGCGGGCGATGATCAGCCTGGCTTACGGTGTGGCGTGATGGGTGGCTCGCGAACCCGATGGACGGTGGCGACCGCCGCCGAGATGGAGGAGTTGGGCCGCCGGCTCGGGCAGAGGCTGTGGCCCGGAGCGGTGGTGGCCCTGATCGGCCCTCTCGGGGCGGGGAAGACGACCTTAACCCGGGGAATCGCCCGGGGTCTGGGGTGCGGTGAGGACGTGCGTAGTCCAAGCTTTACCTTGATACACACCTATCCCGGACGAATACCGCTCTACCACATCGATGCGTACCGTCTTACAAACCTCGCCGAGTGGCAAGAGCTCGGACCGGAGGAGTTCCTGGAGGGAGAGGGCGTAACGGTGGTGGAATGGGCGGAACGGGTGAACGAAGGACTTCCGGAGGAAAGACTCGAAGTCGAGATCGCGGGAGTGGGGCTCAAGACGCCGCGGGAAGTTTACCTGCGGCCCTGCGGAAGTCGTTTTGAACGGCTGGTAGAGGAGCTGGTGGCCGCCGGCGAAGGCTAAATGCTCTGTTTTTGCCGGGGGGCGGCCGGCAAGGGGCGACGCCGCCATGAAGGTGCAGTGGGGACATGGTGAAGGCGCAAGGCGCATCGAGGATGCCAAGCAGGGGGACGGCGAGAGGGACGGATAGCAAGCAGGCGGGTTCGGGATCGGCGGGCAGGGCGCTGCCCCGGCGTATCCTGGCTCTGGACACCGCTACCCGTTTCGGCGGGGCGGCGCTGGTGGAGGCGGGCCGGGTGGTGGCCGAGGTCTGGATCGGACCGGAACGCAGCACTTCCGCCCATCTTCTACCCCTGGTCCAGCAGCTCCTCGCCGCGGCCGGCTGGGCGAGGGAGCAGATCGAAGCGGTGGCCGTGACCGTAGGCCCGGGCTCTTTCACCGGCTTGCGGATCGGTGTCACCACGGCCAAGGCCCTGGCGTATGCCTGGCACGTCCCGGTGATCGGGGTGACCACCCTGCAAGTCATGGCTGCGCAGGCGCTTTGGGAGGGCCGGTGGCCGGGGAGCTTCAAGGGGTGGTTGGTCCCGGTGATTCGTTCCCGGCGCAACGAATTCTACATACAGCTGTTCGAGCTTCCTGCCTCGCCCGGGACGGCCGCTTCGCTCCGGCCGGCCGGCTCGTCCGGTCCCGTCGCCTGGCCGGGGCAGGCTGCTCCCCCCGGGCCGTCCGCCTCCCCCGCAGAGACGGTCCCGGTGCAAGGGTTGCCGCAACCGGTCACTCGCCCCGAGGTGCTCTCCGCGGCGGTTTGGATGAGTGGCGAATGGCTCCGGGCGAACGTGAGCGGAGATCTGATACTGATCGGTGATCCGTCGCTGATCAAAGAGCTCAAGGAGAGTTTTCCGGGGGAAGGCTCGGTGCTCCCGGAAACCGTTCACCATGAGCCCCTGCCTCCTCTTATCCGGCCGGCGGCGGTGGGCCGCGTAGCCTGGCTGCTGGCAGCGGCGAGGGTGCAAGGGGGAGAGGCGGTGGGAGAAACGGCGATGGCCGTTCAGCCGCTATACGTGGCGCGCCCTCTGGAAAAAGTAACCTAACCCGGCCTGGCGGCGCCGACGGAGGAGCGGCGAAGGAAGGGGGTAGATGGGTGGCGACCGAGCCCAGAGAAGAACCGATCGGAGAAGCGATCACCATCGAACCCATGCGGCTGCGCGATCTCGACCAGGTGATCCGCATCGAACGGCTTTCGTTCTCGGCACCCTGGTCCAAGGCGGCCTTTCTCTCCGAACTCCTCGAGAACGACCGGGCGCGCTATCTCGTCGCCCGGGTTGGTGACCAGGTGGTGGGTTATACCGGCATGTGGATCATTCTCGACGAAGGCCACATCACCAACGTCGCCGTTCACCCCCACTGGCGAAACCGCGGCGTCGCCACCCATCTTTTGACGGCACTGGAAGATCTCGCCTGGGAGCAAGGGGTCCGCCGGATGACCCTGGAAGTGCGAAAGAGCAATGTGGTGGCCCACACCCTCTACGAGAAGCTCGGTTTCCGGGACGCGGGGATCAGGCGGGCCTACTACCGCGACAACAACGAAGACGCGATCATCATGTGGAAGACGCTCTCCCCGAGAGGAGAAGCGAACTCCTTCTAACATCCACACGTTACAGCTTGTTGCTAGACCGGCGAACGGGAAGAGGAGCGGTGAGCGTGCCGGCAGGCTGGAGAAGAGTGCGGGAGGCACCGGTTCACCGGAGGCTCCACGACGAGTTACTCGAACGGACTCGCCGGGGTGAACTGCGTCCGGGTGACCGGTTCCCGTCGGAGAACGAGATCATCGCCGCTTACGGGGTGAGTTCGACCACCGCTCGCCGGGCTCTCTACGACCTGACCAGGGAGGGTTTCCTGGTTCGAGTTCGCGGCAGGGGCTCGTTCGTCGCCGACGTGAAAGGGAAGGAGTCGCGGCCGGTGGTCGGGGTGCTGTTTCCGACCCACGGGGTCAGCGATAAGTTGCTGGACGACTTCTACTTCGGCCGGGTACTGCAGGGCGTCAGGGAAGTGGTCGAAGAGGCGCAGGGCAGCACGCTCTTGCTTTCACTTCCCATCGTGAAGGGGGAGATGGCGGCCGTAGAGGTCGTATGCCCGGCTCGCCGCAGGCCATCCCGACGCGGTGGCACGAAGACCGGCCGGGCGGGCCGGGTGACCGCCCAAGGAAGGAGCGAAGGGGATGCTCAAAATCGGTACACGGGCCGTGGTGGTCGTGGTGGTTGCAGTTGTGGCCCTGGTGACGGTGGCGAGCGCGGCCGAGCCGGCTCGTTACTCGCTGCCCCCGTTGTCTTCCTCCCAGCTCGTGAGCTTGCCGGGGGCTTTGCGCCAGCGGGCGCTGCTCGATGAGGGGCGTTTGCAACAGGCGGCCAGGCTCCTGGCGGAGGCCGAGTTCCAGGTGATGGTGGGGGCGGTCTCCCGTGAGGATTTGGTCCGGGCCTCGGAGATCTGGACCGGGCTGGCGCAGGTCTGGTCTCGATTGGCTCGCCGGCCCTCTCCTGCCCGGGAAGAGTGGGAAGAAGGGCTCGCCGAGATCGAGAGTGTGTTGCCGGAGCTTTGGCGTCTAATCATCCCCTCCCGATCGGTCGAGGTTCGCATTCTCCCCGTCGATGCCTCCTCGTTGAGCCGGGCTTACCTGAACGACGACATTGACTTCATCGTCCGGATGGCGAAGGCAGCGGGGTTCAACACCATCTTCGTCGAGACCCTGCGCGACGATGGATATCTCGTCTACCGGTCATCTTTCGGGGTGGAGGCTCCCGATCTCGCCGCCAAACACGGGCAGGAGGGAGAAGACGCCCTGGCGACGTTCCTTGCGGCCGCCCACGAGGAGGGGCTGGCGGTCTTTCCCTGGGTGAAGCTCCTCTTCGCCACGGCCAACGGGGAACTGGGGCCGGTGCTGAGCCAGCACCCCGAGTGGGCCGCGGTGGCCAGCGATGGGAAAATCCCCACCACGCCGTACAATCTGGTCTGGTTCAACCCGGCCCATCCGGGGGTGCGGGAGTTTCTCACCAACTCCGCGGCGGAACTGGCGGCCAACTACCCCATCGACGGCGTGCAGCTCGACTACGTGCGGTATCCCAACCAGTACGGAGTCGACACCGACTATAGCTACGACGATTACACCGTGGAGCAAGTGAAGATGCTCTACGGCTTCGACCCGCGCACGCTCCCTCGGCCGCGCCTCGGGGACATGGGTTCGGCCGGCTACCGGGTGGGTGACCTGCCCCAGGCCATGCAGGAGTGGAATGCCTACCGGGAGGAGATGGTAAGCAGCCTCCTCGGCCGGGTGGTCAAAGCCATTCACGAGAAACGGCCGGGGATACCTATCTCGGTCGCGCCCCTGGTGGCCAACTGGGGAGGCGGAACGTTACCGCAAGCGCTGGTAGTTCACCAGAACTGGCCGGTCTGGCTGGAACGGCATCTTGCCCTGCTGCTTTCGCCGCTTACCTATAGCGGAGACCCCCGGGTGGTCCAGCGGGAGCTGGGCAACGTCGTCGAGCTGGCCGCGGGCCGGGCGATGGTGGCGCCGAGCCTCTCCATTCAGCAAGTGGATATAGCGGGAGAGGGACCAGGGCTGGGTGCGGTAGAGTTGCTGCGAGAGGTGGATGTGGTTCAGCAGGGAGGCGGGGTCGGTTACCGGATTTTCGCCTTCCCGCATTTGAAGGCGGAACACTGGCGGGCGCTGGCCAAGGGGGCTTTCCGGCGACCGGCCACCAATCCGGTGGTTGAACCGGCCGCCGCCGCGCGCCAGCTCGTAGAAGAAGCGAAGTTATTGCTTAAGGGATTGCAGGAGGCGGGGTTCGAAAAAGAGGTCGCCCGGTGGGGGGCGCAGGTGGAACGGTTAGCGCAGTATACCTCCCCCGAGCGCCTGGGAGGACGGCAAGAACCGGGGCCACAGGGGCGGCAGGAGGCGCTGACGTGGGCAACCCTGGCGGCCCAGACCGGCTCGTGGCTGGAGCAGGTTCGCACGACGTGGACGGCGGAGGCGGAAGGGGAGCGCGCCCGGGCGGCCCGGGCGGTACTGGAGCGAACGCTGCTGGAACTGCAGGCGCTGGCGTCGGCCATGGCCTACCAGGGCCGGCCGGTGAGCCGCGGCTGGTAGCCACGGCCGGCACGCCGGAGGGAGCGTATGAGGCGTATGCGGGCGGCGGTGGCCGGCTAGCTATAAAGCGGCAGGTTGGGGTCGGCGTCCAGGTCCCAGCCCGAGGTACGGCCGGTGGCCAGGCGGTGGAGGCCGGCGGCGGCGATCATGGCGGCGTTGTCGGTGCAAAGCTCTGGCGGTGGCACGTAGAGGGTGAGCCCGCGTTGCGCGCAGGCCCCGGCCAGGTCTTCCCGCAGGCGGCGGTTGGCGGCCACGCCCCCGGCGAGGAGCACCCGCTCTACTCCGGTTTCTTCGGCGGCGCGCACGGTCTTGGCCACGCAGACATCCACGATGGCCTGCTGGAAGCTGGCCGCGAAATCCTTTAGCGACTCCGGCCCCGCGGGCGCGGTGGCGGGCGCGGCCGGCGCGAGTTGCTGCAGGAAGTGCAGGGCCGCGGTCTTGAGCCCGCTGAAGCTAAAGTCGAGGCCGCCTTCCGGCCCCATCATGGCCCGGGGGAAAGGGATGGCCGCCGGGTCGCCGCCTTCGGCCAGCTTTTCCAGGGCCGGGCCGCCCGGGTAAGGCAGGCCGAGGATGCGGGCGATCTTGTCGAAGGCTTCGCCGGCGGCATCGTCACGGGTGCGGCCGAGCAGCCGGAATTCGCCATGGTCCACCATGAGGATGAGCTCGGTGTGCCCGCCGGAGACGATCAGGCCGAGGACCGGGGGACGCAGGTCCGGATGAGCCAGGAAATTGGCATAGATGTGGCCCTCGAGATGGTGAACCCCCACCAGGGGCAATCCGGCGGCGAAGGCCAGGGCCTTGGCGGCGGCCACGCCCACGAGGAGAGCGCCGATGAGCCCCGGGCCGTGGGTTACGGCCACGCCGGCGAGATCGGCGAGGGCAACTCCCGCCTGCTCCAGCGCCCGGTCCACCACCGGGATGACCAGCTCCAGGTGATGACGGCTGGCGATTTCGGGTACTACGCCACCGTAGAGTCGATGGACGGGAACCTGCGAAGAAACTACGTTGGAACGGATCCCCGCGCCGTCCACCACTGCCGCGGCCGTCTCGTCGCACGAAGTCTCTATTCCCAGCACCGGGCCGAAGCCGATACGCCCGGCAGCCTCCGAGAGCGGGCGGGTGTAGGAGCGGGGACCGGCATGAGTACCGGGCGGCCCGGGCGCGGCACGTCCGGTCTCCGAAGAAGGGGGCGTCAACGGTCAAAACCTTTCCTTTCTTCGTGAACGCGGATAGTATAGCCAGAGAAGGGATTGCCCTGCAAGGAACCGGGGCAGGTCTCGATGGAAGGAGGGCTTGGCCGTGCAGATCTTCGTGGATACGGCCAATGTCGATGAAATCCGGGAGGCGGCTTCCTGGGGCGTGGTGTCCGGAGTGACGACCAACCCGTCGCTGGTCGCGAAGGAAGGAAGAAGCTTCCGCCAGGTTATAGAGGAGATTGCCCGGATCGTGCCCGGCCCCATCAGTGCCGAGGTGCTGAGCAGCGACGCCGAGGGTATGGTCAAGGAGGCCGTCGAATATGCTTCCTGGTCTCCCCATGTCGTCATCAAAGTCCCGCTCACGGCCGAAGGACTGAAAGCCACTCGCCGGCTGGCCGAGAAGGGGATCCGCACCAACGTGACGCTGGTATTCAGTTCACCCCAGGGTCTTTTGGCGGCCCGGGCGGGGGCGACTTTCGTCAGCCCGTTCATCGGCCGCATCGACGACGTGGGAATGGACGGGATGGCCGTGGTTCGGGAACTGGCCCAAATCTACCAGATCCACGGCATGGGAACGAAGATCATCGCCGCCAGCATTCGCCATCCCCGTCACGTCATCGAGGCAGCTCTGGCGGGGGCGCACATTGCTACGATCCCGTTCAAGGTCCTGCAGCAAATGGTCCGGCACCCCCTCACCGACGCGGGGCTCGAGCGGTTCGCCGCCGACTGGCAGAAGGCGGGCGTAGCCGTGAAGTAAATTAAAATGAATACGCACAGGAAACGCACAGGGAGGGATTGAATTGAGCTGGACCGTGATGGGAGGGCCGCTTGGCCACTGGCGTCAGTACTTCCAGCTGGGCGTGGTTCATTTCATGCTCTATCCGGCTACTATGGCCGGAGAGGGACCGGTGCTGGAGAGCCTGACCGAACTGGCGAAGGATGCCGATCTCGAAGCGATGGAGATAACCCACATTGCCGATGACGGTGTACGTCGCCGGGTGCGAGGATTGATTGACGCGGCCGGCTGGACGGTGGCCTTTGGCGCCCAGCCGGTTTTCCTGCGGCGCAGGCTCGACCTCAATGCTGCGGATCCGGCCGCCCGGGCCGAAGCGGTGCGGGTGGCGAAGGAGTGCGTGGACGAGGCTGCCTACCTGGGGGCGAAGTCCATCGCGTTCCTGAGCGGCCCTGATCCGGTGGTCGCGGGCCCGGCGCCGGCGACGGGCGAGGGCGAGGTTCGAGCATCGGCCCGGGCCCGGCTCGTCGAGTCATTGCTTGAGATCTGCGCCTATGCCGAGCGGGCCGGCTTGCGGGTGGTGCTCGAGACCTTCGACCGCGAGGTAGACAAGAAAGCCTTGATCGGGCCAACCGGCGACGCCGTCCTGGTGGCCCGGGCCGTGCGCCGGGAGTTCCCCGATTTCGGGCTGATGCTCGACCTCAGCCACCTTCCGCTTCTTTCCGAGACGCCGGAGGCGGCGCTGCGCACGGCCGGACCCTACCTGGTCCACGCCCACCTTGGAAACGCCGTCACCGACCCGCAAAGCCCGCTCTATGGTGATGCTCACCCGCGCTTTGGCGTGGCAGGCGGGGCCAACGGGCGAGACGACCTCACCCGTTTCTTGCGCGGCCTCTTGGAGTGCGGGTATCTGGCGGCCGATCCGGCGACGGCCACCGGCTGCCGTCATCCCGGCCGTCCCGCCCGGGGTGAACGCCCCGTCGTCAGCTTCGAGATCAAACCCGTGGGTGACGAAGACCCGCAGGTCCTCCTCGCGGGGGCCAAGCGCCTGCTGCAAGCGGCTTGGGTGGCCCTTTAGTCACCGGGCAACTTTAGTCACAGTTTAGCTTTAGTTAAAGCGCAGAAAAGGGCAAGAAAGGGGAAGGATCAATTGGTCAAGCCGAAGGTACTTTGTACTCGTGAACTTCCCGGCCCGGCCATGGAAAGGCTCGCCCGGGAGACAGAGTTGACGCTCAACCGGGAAAACCGGCCGCTGACCCAGGCGGAGCTCCTCGAGCTCGTCCCGGGGAAGGACGGCCTCCTCTCGTTGCTTACCGAAGATATCAACCGGAGGGTCCTGGAAGCCGGCCGGCCCACGCTCAAAGTGGTCAGCAACTACGCCGTCGGGTTCAACAACATCGACGTCAAGGCTGCCACGGAGCTTGGCATCCTGGTCTGCAACACCCCCGGGGTTTTGACCGAAACCACGGCGGATCTGGCCTGGGCCCTCATCATGGCCGTGGCCCGGAGGGTGGTGGAAGGAGACCAGTTCATGCGGGCCGGGCGCTACCGGGGCTGGGAACCCCAGTTGCTGCTCGGGTCGGACGTCTTCGGCAAGACCATCGGCATCATCGGGCTCGGACGGATCGGCCAGGCGGTGGCCCGCCGGGCTCATGGTTTCTCCATGCGGGTGCTCTACTACGACCCCCGGCGGCTCGAGACCGATGAGGAAAAGATCCTGGGGGTTACCTACGTGGAGCTTCCCGAGCTCTTGCGTGAGTCCGACTACGTGACCATCCATGTCCCGCTGACGCCCGAAACCCACCACCTGATCGGCGAGAAGGAATTGCGCATGATGAAGCCGGGCGCTTACCTGATCAACACAGCCCGCGGGCCGATCGTGGACGAAACCGCGCTGGTCCGGGCGCTGGCCGAACGGAGGATCGCGGGAGCGGGGCTGGACGTTTACGAAAACGAACCGGCCATGGCCCCCGGTTTGGCGGAACTGCCCAACGTAGTTTTGCTACCGCATCTTGGCAGCGCCAGCCGGGAAACCCGGGAACGGATGGCCGACATGGCGGTGGATAACCTCCTTTCGGCTCTTCGGGGTGAAAGGCCCCGGCACCTTGTGAATCCCGAGGTACTGGCAGCCCGGGCTTGAGAGAAGATAGGGCACGGGTATACGAACGACGTGGGGTAGGGGGGCGGGTGTGACGATGCATGAAGATGTGGCGGAGGTCCTCCTCGAGGCCTCCGCCATCCAGCATAAAGTAGCGGAGATTGGACAGGCCATAACCCGGGACTACCAGGGGAAGGATCTCGGACTTATCTGTATCCTCAAAGGCGCGGTCGTCTTCATGTCGGACCTGATCCGGCACATCCAGCTGCCGGTCACGCTGGATTTCATGGCGATATCCAGCTACGGCGCGGGAACGAAGAGCTCCGGGGTAGTGCGCATCTTGAAAGACCTCGATCATCCGATCGAGGGCCAACACATCCTGATCGTAGAAGATATCGTGGATACCGGACTCACGTTGCGATACCTCGTGGAAAACCTCCGTTCAAGGCGGCCGGCCAGCCTTAAAGTATGCACGCTGCTGGACAAGCCGAGCCGGCGGAGGGTAGAATGCGTCCCTGATTACAACGGTTTCCAGATCCCCGACTGCTTCGTGGTCGGTTACGGGCTGGATTACAACGAACGGTACCGGAATCTTCCCTATATCGGGGTGCTGAAACCGGAAGTATACCAGCGGGGTTGAACGCGGCCGCCTCACGAACGGCAGCTAGTTCCGCAAAGGTGGGAAAGTACCCGTGTTACCCGTACTCGTCCTCGATTTCGGCGGACAGTACACCCAGTTGATCGCCCGGCGCATCCGGGAAGAACACGTCTACTGCGAGATCGCGCCCTGCGATGTACCGTGGGCGGAGCTCGAGCGCCGCCGGCCGCAGGCGATCGTGCTCTCGGGCGGCCCGGCCAGTGTCTACGCGCCGGGTGCGCCCCGTTGCGACCCGGCGGTGTTCCGGGCGGGCGTGCCGGTCCTCGGGATCTGCTACGGAATGCAATTGATGGCCCAGGAGCTCGGGGGTGACGTGCGCCGCTGGGAGGAGGGCGAGTACGGCCCGGCCGAGCTTTTCATTCATGCGGGCGCGTTCCAGCTCTTCTCGGGGGTCCCCTCCCCGACCGAGGTCTGGATGTCCCATGGCGACCAGGTATTGAGACCCCCGGCGGGGTTCGTCCCGCTGGCTTCCACGGCGGTAACGCCGGTGGCGGCGATGGGCGACGGCAGGCGGCGCCTCTTCGGGGTGCAGTTTCACCCGGAGGTGAAGCACACTCGCGAGGGCCGCCAGATCTTGCGGAATTTCCTTTTCGAGATCGCGGGGCTTGAGCCTCGCTGGACGCTTTCTGCCTTTCGGGAAGAGACGGTGGCGCGCATCCGGGAGCAGGTGGGAAAGGGCCGGGCGGTCTGCGGCCTGAGCGGCGGCGTCGACTCGGCCACCGCGGCGGCCCTGGTGCATGAGGCCATCGGGGACCAGCTCGTCTGCATCTTCGTGGACCACGGCCTGCTACGAGCGGGGGAGGCCGAAGAGGTGGTGCGCACCTTCCGGGACCGGTTGGGAATACCGCTGGTTCACGTGGAGGCGTCGGAACGATTCCTGGAGCGGCTTAAGGGGGTCGCCGACCCGGAGGAGAAACGGAAGCGGATCGGCGAGGAGTTCATCCGGGTGTTCGAAGAAGAGGCGTCGCGGCTGGGCGAGGTGGACTTCCTGGTGCAGGGGACGCTTTACCCGGACGTGATCGAAAGTGGAGGCAGTTCCAAAGCCGCGGTGATCAAATCGCATCACAACGTGGGTGGCTTGCCGGAACGGATGCGCCTGAAGCTCATCGAACCGCTGCGGCTGCTCTTCAAGGACGAAGTTCGCCAGCTGGCTCTCGAGCTGGGTTTGCCGGAAGAGATCGTGTGGCGGCAGCCGTTCCCCGGCCCGGGACTGGCGGTACGCATGATCGGCCCGGTCGACCGGGAGCGGCTGGAGCTCTTGCGGGCTGCCGACCGGATCGTGACCGAGGAGATCAAGCGGGCGGGGCTGGAACGTTCGGTCTGGCAGGCGTTTGCCGTCCTGCCGGGGGTACGGACGGTGGGGGTCAAAGGGGACGAGCGTTCCTATGCGGAACTGGTGGCCGTCCGTGCAGTAAGTAGCGATGACGGGATGACGGCCGATTGGGTGCGGCTGCCCGAGGAAGTGCTGCGGCGGATTTCCACGCGACTGATGAACGAATTGCCCAGCGTCAACCGGGTCGTCTACGATATCTCGCCCAAGCCCCCGGCGACCATCGAGTGGGAATAGGGACCGGCGGTGACGCTGGCGGGGCGTAAGGAGCAGGCTCATGAGAAGCGTTCCAAGTGCCGATTCCGACTCCCTAAGACATAGCCTTTGGGACGCCGGAGCGACGGGCCGGCTGCAAACCCCCACCGGAGTGCGGGATGTGCTGCCGGCCGAGGCCCGGGCGCGCCGGCAGCTCGAAGCGGTGATACGAGAGACTTTCGCCGAGGCAGGCTATGAGGAAGTCGAGACGCCGATCTGCGAATATGAGGAAGTATTCGCCGCCGCCGGGCTGGTGGAGGACTCGTGGCAGGTATACCGGTTCTTTGACCGGGAAGGGAGAACCTTGGTCCTGCGTCCCGACATGACCGCTCCCATCGCCCGGCTCGCGGCGACGAGGCTGGCGGGTGCGGCCCGGCCGCTCCGGTTGAGCTATATCGGCGATGTTTTCAGGTACGAGGAGGTTCATGCCGGAAGGCAGCGGCAGTTCCGCCAGGCCGGAGTGGAGCGAATCGGCGGTGAACGTAGCGTCGAGGCCGACCTCGAGGTCCTGGCCCTGGCGGGCCGGCTGCTCTGGCGCTGCGGCCTTGAGCGTTTTCGCATCGACGTCGGGCATGCGCAGCTGGTTCAAGAGCTGGTGGCGGCTGGGCAGTGGCCGGAGCGTGAGGGTAAGGCGGTTCGGCGGGCGCTGCGGGAGCGCAACTACGTGCTGCTCGCCGAACTGGCCGGCGAAAGGTCCGCCTTGCCGGTGGAACCGCAGTCCCCGGCCACGTCGCCGCCGGCAGGGAGACTGCCGCCGGCGGGGACTACGGCATCGCTGGGGACGAGCGCCGCTACGGCAGCGACCGCGAGCCTCGCCCGGGAACTCGTGCTGGAGTTACCCAGGTGGCGGGGGGGCTTCGAAGTGCTGGCCGCGGCCCGGGCCCGGCTCGAGCCGCTTTTCGTCCAACGTCCCGGTTTGGCCGCCGCCCTGGATGAACTCGAACAGATCCTCGCCGGGGCGAAGGCTGCCGGGATGCAACTCTATGACCGTCATGGAGATCCCGGGGGTGACCGCGGTGGCAGTAGCCCCGGCAGCCACGCGATGCCATCGACACCACTCGTCGGCGTGGACCTGGGCCTGGTGCGCGACCTCTCTTACTACACCGGCCCGGTGCTCGAGGGTTTTGTCCCCGACCTCGGCCTGGTTCTGCTCACCGGCGGCCGCTACGACCGCCTCGTAGAGCAGCTGGGCGGCCGCCCCGAGCCGGCCACCGGTTTCGCGGTCGGGCTCGAACGGCTGATGCTCGCGCGGGAGCGAGCAAGTGCGTCGCGTTGACAGGCTGCTTCCGCCTGTGGTAGCATGCCGGCATCAGGGAAGGCTGGAAGTGCGCCCCGTTGAGGGCGGTTCAGCACTCAGCCGGCGGAGCCCAGCGGGAACCTGGGAAATGGGGGCCACACGCAATGGCGGAGGATGGGCAGCAGCCAGGAGGCCGCGAGCCGGACCATGCTCACCATAGCTCTACCTAAGGGACGGGTACTGGAGGCAGCTACCGCGCTCTTCCGGGAGGCCGGACTGGTGGCCCCGGAGAGCGCTCCGGTGGCAGATAGTTCAACTGGGGGAGCAGCCAAAGGTGGCACGTGGGAAGATTCACGCCGGCTTATTCTGGAGGATAGTGCCTCAGGGCTCCGCTTTTTGCTGGCCAAGCCATGGGACGTTCCCACTTACGTCGAATATGGCGCTGCCGACCTGGGACTGGCCGGCAAGGACGTTTTACTCGAACGCGGCAAGGCCGTAGCCGAGCTTCTCGATCTTGGCATCGGGCGCTGCCGCATGGTCTGTGCCGTGCCGGGGGATAGCGGCGTTACGGCACTCACGGACGAGATGCTTCCCTTTCCTTTTCGAGTGGCAACCAAATATCCCCGGATAACCAGGACCTTCCTCGAACATCACGGCGTGGCCGCGGAGATCATCAACTTGCAGGGCTCGGTGGAGGTAGCTCCTCTGGTGGGGCTGGCCGACGGAATCGTCGACCTGACCGAGACCGGGCGGACGCTGCGGGAAAACGGGCTACGCGTCATTGCCGAGGTTTTGCCGGTGACGACCAGGCTGATTGCCAACCCGGTGCTGCATAAGGCGAAGCAGGAAGAGGTGGATAGGCTCCTCGAGCGATTGGAGCAGGTTCGGGCCGTCAGGCCCGGCCCGGGCGCGGGGAGGACAGACCTGGTCTAACCGGTCGGATTTCGGAAAAGCGAAGGGAAGGCGGAACCGGTGGTTGCGAGCAATGTCACGGGCAAGGCAGGGGAAGCAGGCGGGCCTCTGGTCCGGGTATGGCGCACCGAGGAACTGGGGGAGCGCCCCGAACGGGAGGTACGGCGGTTACTGCGGCGCGGGTTCGGGAGCGAGGTCAGCGATGGCCCTGGGGCCGGCGGCGTCGAGGTGGCTCCCGAAGTCATGGCTCGCACCCTCGCGATCTTCGGTGAACCACTCTCCCCCCTACAGGCGGTCGAGAGGATAGTCCGGGACGTCGCTCGACGGGGGGATGAGGCGGTCGTCGAATGGACCTGGCGTATCGACGGCGTGAAGCTCGAACCGGAAGATTTCTGGCTCGGACCGGCAGATTTCGAGAAGGCTTTTCAATCCCTTGACCTCGCCACCCGTGATGACCTCGAGATGGCGGCCGAACGGATCCGGCGCTTCCACCGGGCGGCCCTTCCCAAAGGTTTTTTCCTTCAGGATGAGGCCGGCAACGTCATGGGACAACGGTTCGTGCCGCTGGAACGGGTCGCGGCTTACGTTCCTGGCGGGCGTGCCCCCCTGTTTTCGACGCTGCTAATGACGGTCGTTCCGGCCCGTATAGCCGGCGTGGACGAGGTCATCGTGGCTACCCCACCCGGGCCGGGGGGAGAGGTTCATCCCGCGGTGCTGGCCGCGGCGAGGCTGGCCGGCGCGAGCCGGCTGCTCCGGGTGGGCGGGGCGCAGGCGATTGCCGCTCTCGCCTACGGTACCGCTTCGATCCCGGCCGTAGACAAGATCGTCGGACCGGGGAACCTCTTCGTCACTCTGGCCAAACGACTCGTCTTCGGCGCCGTCGGGATCGACATGCTGGCCGGCCCGAGTGAGGTAGTGGTAGTGGCAGAAAAGCTCGCGGGTACCGATCCGGCTCATCTGGCAGCCGACCTGCTTTCTCAGGCTGAACACGACCCTGATGCCGCCTGCATCCTGGTTGCCGATGACGTCGAGCTGGCAAAGCAAGTACTCCACGAACTCGAGGAGCAGGTGGAAACCTTGCCGCGAGCTCCGGTGGCCCGGGAAGCGTTGACCCGGCACGGGTGCGTGTTCGTCGTGCGGAATCTGGAAGAAGCCGCCCGCATCGTCAATGCCATTGCCCCGGAACACCTGGAGCTGCAGCTCAAGGACCCGTGGGCTTTCCTGAGCCAGGTTCGGCACGCCGGAGCGATCTTCCTCGGCCCTCATTCCTGTGAACCGCTCGGCGACTACCTGGCCGGCCCGAACCACGTCCTGCCGACGGGAGGCGCGGCCCGCTACGCTTCGATGCTGGGAGTGGAGGATTTCTTGCGGCGCAGTTCGGTATTACAGGTAAGCGAAGAGGGGCTTCTCGAAATCGGTGGGACTGCGGTCCGGCTCGCCCGTATGGAGGGACTGGAGGCCCACGCCCGGTCGGTGGCCCGGCGGCTGGGCGAAGATGAAACCGGCGAGGGAAAGGCGTGACGGCACGTGTCAGAGACCCGGCGGGCGGTGGTGGAACGGCAAACCGCCGAAACCAAGATCCGGATAGAGGTAAATCTCGACGGGCGCGGGCAGGCACGAGTGAGAAGCGGGATCGGCTTCTTAGACCACATGCTGGCGACGCTGGCCCGGCACGCGTTCTTTGACCTCGACGTCGAGGCGCAGGGGGATCTCCAGGTAGATCCGCATCATACGGTGGAGGACGTAGCCATCTGCCTGGGCCAGGCCATCGCGAAGGCTTTGGGCCGGCGGGAGGGGATTGCCCGTTTCGGGTGGGCGGTCATCCCCATGGACGATGCGCTGGTCATGGCGGCGGTAGACCTGAGCGGTCGCCCGTATAGCGACGTCGACCTGCCGTTGCTTTCGCCGCAGGTGGGGGCGCTCGATACCCAGCTTGTAGCCGAGTTCTTCCGGTCCTTGAGCTGGGCGGGGGCACTCAATCTGCACGTACGGCGGCTGGCAGGGCAAAACGACCACCACCTGGTCGAGGCGGCCTTCAAAGCAGTGGCCCGGGCCCTGGCCGCCGCGGTGGCCGGTGACCCGCGGACCGCCGGGAAGCCGCCGTCCACCAAAGGGGTGCTGGGCGAAGAGGATCACGGGGCGGACGGGCAGTCGCAGCGACGGGCAGCGGGCGGCGGGAGCACGGGCGGCGGGTGAGAAGATCTGTGGTGGAAGCGGAAACCGAAACCGTCATCGCCGTCCTGGATTACGGGATGGGGAACCTGCGCAGCGTGGCGAAAGCGCTGGAGCGGGCGGCCCAGGATGCAGCGGGCGACGGGCACCTCAAACCCAGGATTCTGGTGACGAGCGATCCGGCGGTAGCCCGGAGCGCGGACGGGATCGTGCTGCCCGGAGTAGGTGCCTTCGGGGCAGCCATGGCCAATCTCCGGGATCGAGGGCTCGACCGGGTCGTACGGGAGGCAATTTCCGAAAGCCGCCCCTTCCTGGGGATTTGCCTGGGCCTGCAGCTTCTCTTCGAAGAGAGCGAGGAGCGCTTCGGCGGGCTACGGCCGGAGGAACGGCTCAGGCCGGGGGCTTGGCCGGCGGCGGAGCAAGAGCCCGGGCTGGGGCGGCCAGGACGGGGGTCGCAGCCCAAGGCGGGGCAGGAGCAGGGTCAGGGGCTGCAGCCAGGGCAGGGGTTGCCCCGGGGGCTGAGCATCCTCCAGGGCCGGGTGCGCCGGTTTCCGCCCGGGCTGAAGGTCCCGCAGATCGGATGGAACGAACTCAAGCTTATCGATGCCGCTGCCAACCCTCTCTGGAGGGGCGTTCCACCCGGGGCTTACACGTATTTCGTTCACTCGTATTATGTTGACCCGGAAGATCCGGCGGTGGTGGCGGCCACGGCGCATTACGGGGTGGAGTTCGCGGCGGCGGTGCGGCGGGGGAATCTGTTTGCCGTTCAGTTTCACCCGGAAAAGAGCAGCACGGTGGGGCTCACCATGCTGCGGAACTTCGTATGGGCGGTGGCCCGTTCACGAAAAGCCGCGGATTTTGTCTTGCCCGCGGTAGACCTCCGGGGAGGGCGGGCTGTGCGGCTGGTTCAGGGTGACCCGGCCCGGGAGACCCGTTATGCGGACGATCCCGTGGCGGTGGCGAGGGAGCTGGTACGCCAGGGGGCACGCCGGCTGCACGTGGTTGACCTGGACGGGGCTCTGGCGGGTGAGCCAAGGCAGCTGGAGCTGGTGGCCAGGATCGCCGAGGCGGTCCGGCAGGAGGCACGCTGGCAAGTCCGCATCGAACTGGGCGGGGGACTACGCACGTCCGATGATGTGGAGGCAGCCTTCGCCGCCGGGGTAGATGACGTGATTCTGGGCAGCTCTCTCCTGGCTGACGCCGGCCTGGTGGCCGAGCTGGTCCGCCGCCACCTGGGTCACGTGATGGCCGGCATTGACGTGCGCGCGGGGCGGGTGGCCGTGCGGGGCTGGCAGGAGGAAAGCGGGCTGGAAGCGAGGGCGGTGGTGCGCCGGGCTGTTGCTCTGGGTGTACGGAGGTTTATCGTGACGGATATAGGCCGGGACGGGACGCTGGCCGGGCCCAATCTGGAGTTGGTCCGGGAGTTAGCCGAGGTGGCGGGCGAGCCGACGGGCCCGAGCGAAACCGCCGGGGCGGGCGGGCCGGTCCCGCTCGAGTTCGTCGTCTCGGGCGGGGTGCGGGACGAAAGCGATGTAGAAGCGGCAGCCCGGCTGCCATGGGCGGCCGGCGTAGTGGTGGGTCGAGCCCTCTACGACGGCCGGGTGAGCGTGGGACAGGCTTTGGCGGCCGCCCGGCGCGGGCTGGTGGCACGAGGATAGCGGCCAACCCCGCCGCTTGACGAGGTACGGCGGGGGGGAGGAAGGGGAGCTTACGTGCTGGCGAAGCGGATCATCCCCTGCCTGGACGTAAAGGGAGGACGAGTGGTCAAGGGTACTCACTTCGTTGAACTGCGAGATGCCGGTGATCCGGTGGAACTCGCCGCCTATTACGACCGGGAGGGTGCGGACGAACTGGTTTTCCTCGACATCACCGCCTCGGCCGAGCGGCGGCGTACCATTATCGATCTGGCGCGCCGGGTGGCCGAGGAGGTCTTTATACCCTTCACGGTAGGCGGGGGTATCGGCTCGGTGGAGGAGATCAGGGAAATCCTGCTCGCAGGGGCGGACAAGGTATCGATCAACACCGCGGCCGTCCAGCGCCCCGAGCTGATCAGCGAGGCCGCTGAACTTTTCGGCAGCCAATGCATCGTCGTGGCTATCGACGCCCGCCGCCGGCGGCCAGAGCCGGAGCAGGTCCAGGTGCAGACCCGGGATCAATGGCAGAACGAGGGCCCGGCGCCCCCCAGGTTCGAAGTGGTCATCCACGGTGGCCGAACCCCTACGGGGCTCGATGCCATCCGGTGGGCCCAAGAGGCGGAGCGCCGGGGGGCGGGCGAGATCCTGCTCACCAGCATGGACACCGACGGGGTCCAGGAGGGCTACGACCTCGAACTGACCCGGGCCGTAGCGGAGGCTGTCTCCATCCCGGTCATCGCCTCCGGCGGCGCGGGCCGGCTGGAAGACCTGCGCGATGCCCTTACCATTGGCCAGGCGGACGCGGCGCTGGCGGCCTCCATCTTTCACTTCCGGCGGTTCACCATAAGAGAGGCGAAAGAGTTCTTGCGCGCTTCGGGAGTGCCGGTCCGGCTGTAGTCGCGTGCAAGGCTGCGGCAGGTAGGCCGGTGGCCGGGATGTGTATACGACAGGCATGCGGAGGTAACACGAAGGATGGACGAACGGCAGCCGCGATCAGGGCAACCTCCGGAGCTGCGGTTTCAGGATGGGTTAATCCCGGCCGTGGTTCAGGACGTGGAAACCGGCCAGGTGCTGATGCTCGCCTACATGAATGAAGAGTCCCTGCGCCGGACGCTGGCCGAGAGGCGTACGTGGTTTTGGAGTCGCTCCCGCCAGGCGTTGTGGCCCAAAGGCGAGACCAGCGGCAATGTCCAGCAGGTGGTCTCGGTGACGCTGGACTGCGACGGCGATGCGCTGCTCGTCAAAGTGAGGCAGCAAGGAACGGGCGCCTGCCACGAGGGAGACTTCTCCTGCTTCCACTACCCGGTGGAACTGCCTGCTCCTGCTCCCGTCCCGCCATCCGCCAGCTCAGGAGAGGGCTCACGAGAGCGCCCAGGAGCAGAGGAGGACGAGCCTCGTGAGGCCGGGGGCGACCTTGACGGGGCGGAAATCCTGGCCGAGCTCTGGCAGGTGATCGGTGAACGAAAGCAGCATCCCGCTCCGGAGTCGTACACCAGTCGTCTGTTCGAGCAAGGGGTCGCCCGGATAGCCCAAAAGGTGGGAGAGGAAGCTGTGGAGACGGCCATCGAGGCCGTGCGAGGGAATCCCGGCGGCGTCGCTTATGAAGCCGCCGACCTCATCTATCACCTGCTGGTGCTCCTGGCAACCAGCGGTATCTCCCCCCGGCAGGTCTTTGCCGAACTGCGCTCCCGCCGCCGCTAGATCGACCGGGACGGGTCAGCGGGACCGGTCGCCGGGAGGGGTCAAGGCAGGGCTGCGAGCACGGGTCGGACGGCCTCGGCGAACGCTTCGGGCTGTTCCAGGGCGGTAAGGTGGCCGGCCTCCGGGATGCGCGCGAGGGTTGCCCCCGGAATGCGAGCGGCCATGGCCTCGGCCTCGGCGGGCGGCGAAAACTCGTCCTCTTCGCCCACGATGACCACGGTAGGCACGTTGATCGTGGGCAAGAGCTCGGTGGAATCGGGGCGCGCGGCCATGGCCAGCGAGGCTGCGATCATGCCCTCGACCGGGTTCTGCATGATCCAGTCGCGAAGCTGAGTAATCAGGTCGGGACGCCGGGTTCGGCTGGTGGGCCCGATGAGCCGGGGCACGAACTGCTCCACGGCCGCGGCCGGGCCTTCGGCTTTGAGCCTTTCGACGAGGCGGAAGCGGTTCTCGCGGGCGGCGGGTGAGTCGGCGGTGGCCCTGGTATCGGCAAGGATCAGGCCGGCGACCCGTTCGCGGTGACGCCGCCAGGTGGCGAGCACGATGTAACCGCCCATGGAGAGCCCGCCGAAGACGGCCCGCCGGACTCCGAGGTTTTCCAGGAAATGAACGACCGCGTCGGCATAAGCGTCGAGCGAAGAAAGCTCGAGGCCTGGTACCCCGGTCATCGGGGTTCCGCCGAAGCCCGGGAGGTCGGGGGCAATCACCCGGGCTGCCTTCTCCAGCAAACGCACTTGCTCTTCCCACATTGCCTTCTGTAGCGGGAAGGCATGCAGAAGCACCAGCGGCATCCCTGCCGACCTGGAGTCAAGATATGACCAGCCGGATGCTCGTTCCTTATCCATCCTTGTCTCTCGCCACCTATCCTTTCCATGCTCCATGCCGTATCTTATCCCGTACATCCGCCGGGCTCAACTCAGGTTCCGGGCATAGTTGGTGTTCTTGGGACGGAAGGCCGGCTGGTGGCCGGCGGGCGAGGCGAGGGGGGGCGCGGCGCCGTAGGAAAACGTGCTGAGCGGTGAATATCCATGCAGCCGGTGCGATATGAAAGCGCACATATAACACCTCTACCGGCAGTCGGCCTTCCCTGCCTCAAGTGCACCCGCATACAAATGGAATGTAACCTTTTTCTGAACTGCCTGCCAAGTGAGCAAACTCCGCGCGGTCGACCGGTTCACGCTGGGCCTGAACCAGAATCCGAACGATCGGGAAAACCGGGAAACGGTAAAATGCGGCTTTTCTAACTGAATAAGGCAGCTCAGGATGCTTGCGCGCAGCTGCAGCTAGAAAACGTTCGACTTACTCCGAACGATGTCTCGTTGCCATCCCCCAATCGTTCGGCTTGTGGGCTCCTGCCAAAGGAACGCAGTGAAACAAGGCAGTGAAACAAGGAGATGCTGCAACGTTCGCCGCTCTGAGACCTAGTGCCGAGGACTTTTCAGCTGCCGCGCGAATTGCCGCGGCAATACCCAAAGGTTGCTGACGAAGGTGGCATGAGCCGGCTGACGAGAGGAGCTGGTCGGGAGCGTCTCCGGTCGCAGGTAAAAGCTTCGCACGCCCGGGGCGTTCCTCGTTTTCGCGCGGGCATGGTAAACTCCGTAGCGGTTCAAGCGGAGTGAACCAGGTGCCGCCATGGGAATTAGGCAGCGGTCATGAAGCCATAAGCCTGGTGAAGTTATGAGTACGGTGAGGTCATGAGGGCGGTGAAAGCCGTGAGCGTTCTTGACATGCTCTCGTCCTGTGAGATCTGCCCGCTTCGCTGCCGGGTGAACCGCCTGGCGGGCCAAGCCGGGGGCTGCCGGGTAACCGGTCCGAACGTGCTCGTGGCTTCGGCCCAGCTGCACTACTGGGAAGAACCCTGCATAAGCGGTACTCGGGGCTCGGGCACGGTCTTTTTCGGCTCGTGCAACCTGCGTTGTGTGTTTTGTCAGAACTATGAGATCAGCCAGGTGCGTACCGGCCGTGAACTTACCCCCTCACAGCTTTCCCGGGTTTTCCTGCGCCTGCAAGAGGCGGGTGCTCATAACGTGAACCTGGTTTCCCCCACCCATTTCCTGCCCCAGGTGGTGCTGGCGCTCCGGCAAGCCCGAAGCGAAGGGCTCACTATTCCGGTAGTTTATAACAGTAACGCTTATGAATTGCCTTCCGCTCTCCGCCACCTGGAAGGGCTGGTGGATGTCTACCTGCCCGACCTCAAGTATGCGAGCGAAGGGCCGCATGCGCCGGCCCGTCGGTACTCCCGGGCGCCCGGGTACTTTGCGGCGGCCACCGCCGCCATCCTGGAGATGTACCGGCAGGTAGGCGCTCCGGAGTTCGATAGGGAAGGGTTGATTCGGCGGGGGCTAATCATCCGGCATTTGGTGCTTCCCGGGCTGCTCGACGAGACCAAAGCGGTACTGAAGTGGATCGCCGAGAAGCTGCCGCGTACGGTTCACGTGAGCTTGATGGCTCAATACGTTCCGGTCTACCGGGCCTTCCGGTTTCCGGAGATCAACCGGACCTTGACGAGCGCCGAGTACGAAGAGGCGTTGAACTATTTCGACTCCCTCGGCCTCGAGAATGGCTACCGCCAGGAACTGGGCGCGGCCGACGAGAGTTTCATCCCTCCTTTTGACGTGAGCCTGGCTTAGCGGCCGCAAGAAAACGCGCAAGAACTTCACCGGGGCGGTGGCCTGGATTCCCCTTCCTGGTATGCCGATCTATCGCGAAGGAGACTTCGTCGCGCTGGCGAACCCAAAAGGGTCTCAAGGAGGGGGAAGGGCATGTTTTGGCGGCACGGGGCAACTGGCAATCGTGACCGCTCACGGCCATGGCGGTCGCGTCTCCTGCGAACCGGGTTGACCGTGGGGGTCGTACTTCTGGCGGCCGGATGTGGGGGGGGAGCGCCTCCCGGCACGGAGCCGTACGATGTCTCGGGACGGGTTCAGAACCTCGCTACGGGGGAGGGGATAGGCGGGGTCACGTTGCTCTTTTCGGGTGGTTTCGGTACCGCGACGACCGACGCGGGCGGCAATTGGATGAAAACCGGACTGCAAGGCCGGGTTACCATAACTCCGCTCCTGAACGGGTATCGTTTTGAACCAGCCAGCCGGACGGTGACGGGCAGGGCGACCGGCGTGAACTTCGGGGCAACCCAGGACACCTCCGGCAAAACGCAGATCGCAGGTACGGCCATTCTGCCGGTTTCGCAAGCACAGGCTTGGGCCCAGCGACGCGGGGCGGAACCGATCTTCGTAAACGTGGCTCCGTTATACTGGGAGCTTGCTCCCCAACTTGGGATCCGGCCCGAGGTCGCCTATGCGCAAAGTGCCAAAGAAACCGGCTTCGGGCACTTTGGAGGTGCCGTTTCACCCGATTTCCACAACTGGTGCGGGTTAAAAACAAGGGATGCGACCGGCGACAGTCCCGAGGACCATGCCCGGTTTCCGGATGATCGCACGGGGGTTCTGGCCCACCTGCAGCATCTGGCCGCCTATGCGGGATTACCGGTATCCCCGCCGATCGTCGACCCCCGTTACGACCTGGTGAGCAAAGGGAGCGCTCGGTATGTCGAGGACCTGGGCGGCCGGTGGGCGCCCAATCCGGATTACGGCAACAGCATCGTCCGGGATTACCTGAACGACATGCTGGGTTCTTGAGTCTTTCCCGGTTTGGGTCCGGGCGGCGGTGACGGCGCCCGCGGCGGCGCGGGGGATCAGGCCGTTGGGCCTGATCGCGCCAGGGAAGCCAGCGCGGCCAGGATGGTGGTGGCGATCACCATATGGCCGACCAGCGTAGGATGAACTCCGTCCGTGGTAAGCGAGAACTCGGGGTTGACGGCGCGACCGGCGGCGATTACGTCCCAGAATCTCCGGTTCATGTCGATCACGGGTAGACCGGACTCCTGCCCCAGGTCCTTAACCGCCTGGACGTAGGCGGCCAGGCGCCGGTTTTCCGGGTTCTCGCGATCTTCCCCGATGCAGGTGGGGGTGATAAGCAGGAGGCGTGCGCCTGTCTGTTCACGCAGGGTGGTGATCACCTGCCGGTAGCTGCGGGTGAACTCATCCAGCGGCACCCCCTGGAGGGCCGGCAGGAAATCGTGCCATACGTCGTTCACCCCGATCATGATCGTTACCCAATCCGGCTTGCGGTCAACTACATCCCGCCGCAGCCTCGGCAACAGGTCGATCACCCTGTTCCCGCTCACTCCCGCGTTGATGAACTGCACCTGGCGCTCCGGATAGGCCGCGGTGACGAATGCCCCGAGCAGGGATACGTAACCGGGTTGAGCTTCAGTGATGCTGTCTCCCAGGCAAACGAATCGTGCCTTTGGCTGCAGGGGTAGTTCTGGGAAGAAGGCGCGCGGACCATTGGGGCCAATGTCTGGTAGAATTTGGGACATAGGCTGATTTGACCTCCCCATCTGTTGAACGCCCATCCCCGCGGGTACGCTCAGGTAGACGCGTTCCACCGTACTCGCCATGATGACATGTGTCATGTGTATTCTAACATGCGATCACCTTGTTGCTCGTTAACCTCCAGCTTCTTTGTGCCCCTGATCGGTGGCTATCCGGTGCTCCCGTCGTTCATCATCGGCCGCCCTGCGTTCCTGTTTCTCTTCGCAGGCCATCCTGCCCGATGGTGCATCTTGCCAGGAGCTTCCTTCCGGAACTACGATTACCTTGGTGCTGTACTATCGGTGTGACGAACCGCCGGACTGGGGGGAAGAGCTTTGGATCTGGGGCTCAAGGGAAAGGTAGCACTGGTGAGCGGTTCTTCCCGGGGGATCGGTCGGGCGATTGCCGCCGCGTTTCTCGCCGAAGGCGCCGAGGTAGTTCTGACGGGCAGGTCGCAGGAACGGTTGCAGGAGGCGGTGCAGCAGCTGGAACGGCTCTCTCCGACGGCCGCCCGGGCCCATCCCTTCCCGGGCGACCTGACCGATCCGGAGGTACGCCGGCAGCTTTTCGTCTGGATCGAGGAGACCCGGGGGCGCCTTGACGTGCTGGTCAATAACCTGGGCGGTTCGGCGGGAGGCGCCATCGACGATACCAGTGACGCCGACTGGCAGGAGGTTTTCGAGCTCAACTTCTGGACCGCGCTCGACCTGACTCGCCGGGCGATCCCGTTCTTCCGGCGCCAGGGCGGGGGGTCAATCGTTTTCGTCACGTCGATCTGGGGCCGGGAGAGCGGGGGGAAACTCGCCTACAACGCGGCCAAAGCGGCCGAGATCAGCCTGGCCAAGAACCTGGCCAGGGAGCTGGCCCGCGAGAACATCCGGGTGAACGCGGTCGCTCCGGGTTCGATCCTGTTTCCGGGGGGAAGCTGGGACGAACGCATGCGGCGGGACCCCGAAGGGATCCGCCGTTTCGTGGAGCAGGAGATACCGAGCGGGCGTTTCGGCCGGCCTGAGGAGGTGGCGGACTGCGTGGTGTTCCTGGCTTCGGAACGGGCGGGCTGGGTGCGAGGGGCATGCCTGCCGGTGGATGGGGGGCAGGGCCGGTCCAACATCTGAGAAGGGATCTTGGGAGAAGGGATCTTGCCAACCCCCGGGGGGCTCGCTATGATCATTCCGTCGACCGCTTTGTGCACAGAACCGTGCAAACGCCAGTGAGTGAAGGCCCGCGGGCTAGACCGGCGGCCGGCGGTCCGAACCTTTTGACCCTTCCGGCGGGCCGGCGGGCGCTCGAGGGGCGAGATGACCGGATCACGGGATAAACCGGCGAAATTGAGGGATGAACGGTGGAAGTATCCGGATTTCAGACTCTGGATGATGCGTTGCGCCTGAGCCGGGCGGAGATGGTGGAAAACCACCGGCGCTACGGGAATCCGGGGCTGGTCCAGCTCCTCGGGCTGGTCGGGTATGACCGGCTCTTCGTGCGGGCGAGCGGGGTGGAGGTGTGGGATGCCGAGGGCAATCGTTACCTTGATTTCCTCGGCGGCTACGGAGCGCTCAACCTGGGGCACAACCACCCCCGGGTGGTCGCCGCCCTGGACCGGGTGAGGGATTACCCAAACTTGCTGCAGGCCGGGATCAGCCCGATCGTCTCGGCTCTGTTGCGGGACCTGGCGCTCATAACCCCCGGGGATCTGCAACATACCTTCCTCGGAAACAGCGGCGCCGAGGCCGTAGAAGGCGCTCTCAAACTGGCCAGGGCGGCTACGGGACGCACGCGGTTCATCTATTGTGAACGGGGTTTCCACGGTAAGACTTTCGGGGCGCTATCCGTAACCGGACGTCCCCAGTATCAAAAACCCTTTGCGCCGCTGGTGCCGGAATGCGAAGCCGTGCCTTTCGGTGATGCGGCCGCGCTCGAAAAGACATTCCAGCGTGGCGAACGGCCGGCCGCCTTCATCGTCGAGCCGATCCAGGGTGAGGGTGGGGTGATCATCCCGCCCGACGGGTATCTGAGGGTGGCCCGCGAGCTGTGCACCAGGTATGGCGTGGTCATGATTGTGGACGAGGTTCAGACGGGGTTCGGGCGCACCGGGACGCTCTTCGCCTGCGAGGCGGAGGGGGTCGTGCCCGACGTCCTTTGTCTTTCCAAGTCGCTGGGCGGAGGAGTGATGCCCATCGGAGCGTTCATCACCACGCCGGCGCTCTGGCAGAAAGCTTTTGGAGGCGTGGAGCGTTCGCGCCTTCATACGTCAACGTTCGGGGGCAATACCCGGGCGGCGGCCGCGGCCCTGGCGGCCATCGAGGTCACGCTGGCGGAAGACCTGCCCCGGCAAGCGCGGGAGAAGGGTGAGTATCTGATTTCCCGGCTGCGGGAACTGCAGAAGGAGTTTCCCCTGATCAAAGAGGTACGCGGGCGGGGGCTCCTGGTGGGCATTGAATTTGAAAGCGGGACCGGGTGGCTGGGCCGGGTGACCGCGGGGGCGGCGGACCGGCTGGCCCAGGAATACCTGGCTTCCCTGGTCTCGGCCGAACTCTTCCGTGAGCACCACGTGATAACGGCGTATACTTTGAACAATCCCAACGTCATTCGCCTCGAGCCGCCCCTGGTGGTGACGAAAGAGCAGATTGACTACGTGGTGGAGGCGTTGCGGGCGACCCTGGCCTCCCGCCGCAGTGCGGCCGGTTTCGCGCTGGGAACGGCCAAGCAGGTGGTATCGGGTTGGTGGAAGAAGAACCTCTGATCCGCCGGGCGGGGCTCACCGATCTGCCGGCGCTCGACCGGCTGGACATGACCGTTTTCTCTCCCGACTCTCTTGCCGTCGAGTTCAAAGCTCCGGGCGAGCTCGGTACTGCCATCCGAAGCCCGGAAGGGGTCAGGGCGGAAGAAGGCCGGGACGAAGATTGGTCGGGGTTTTGCCGCTTCTGGCGGCGGTGGCAGGGGCCGCCGTTTCAGCGTCGTTATGCGGACTGGAAGTGGGAGGAGCTCGAGGATTTCCGCCTTCACCTCGAGCAGGGGTTGGTATGGGTGGCGGCCGAAGGGCCCGGCCGGAGCCGCATTCTCGGTGTGGTCGAAGCCGCGCTACCGGACGGGCGGGTGTGGGGTCACGAGGCCGGCGGAAGGATCCTCGAGCTCGTCAGCCTGTTCGTGGACCGGGGCGTGCGACGCCAGGGGATCGGCCGCCGGCTGGTCGAAGCCGTTGTCCGCGAAGCCCGGGCCCGTGGCCTGGACTACGTCGTGACCCAGGCCGAGGCCGGGAACCTGGCGGCGATCCGCTTCTATGTCTCCCTGGGCTTTGCCATCAGGGGCCTGGCGTTCCTGCATCCATCGGAGCTGGTGCACGGGGAGACCGCCATCTTCCTCGTCTATCCGGTTCGGGTAAAGGAAGAGACCTGCTAACCGTTGAAGTACGGCTCGAGCCAAAACCAGCGTGCTATCCGGACGCGGGCTATCCGAGATTACTACTGAACTTGGAAGACGCACAAAAAGAACTAAGAAAGGAGTTCACCGTGATGCAAGTAGGGATATTTACGTTCACCTTGGGGTTGGGATACCCGGCCGGGGTCGAGAAGGCGGCGGAATTGGGAGCGAAAGGGGTTCAGCTGTGGGTGAACGGCGAGCTGGCGCCAAATCTGACCGATGAGCAAGTCAATGAAGTCCGGGAACGGCTGGCGCGGCTCCACCTCACCCTGAGTGCCACCTGCGGCGAGGTGGGTGGATTTGCGGCCGGCTGGGAGCGCCGGTCATGACCGGTCACATCGGGGTGATCCCGGAGGACGAGAGCCGCCCCGAGTGGGGCCGGATCTATGAGGCGTTGGTTGAGATCGGGCGGGTGGCACAAGAGGTCGGAGTCCGGTACGCGGCAGAGACCGGGCCGGAACATCCGGTAGTTCAGCGGCGGATGTTGGAGAGAGTTGGCAATCCGTACGTCGGGGTGAACTACGACCCGGCCAACCTGGCCATGCGCGGCTTTTCGCCGGCCGGCGGGGTGATGGTGCTGCGGGAGTTCATCTTCCACACCCATGCGAAGGACGGGCGGCAGTTGGGGCCGGGCAGGGCGCAAGAGCTTCCCCTGGGCGAAGGCGACGTGTGCTTCCCGCTTTACCTGCGCCGGTTGGCGGAGATAGGGTACACGGGCTTTCTCACCGTCGAACGGGAAACGGGTCAAGATCGGGTGGGCGACATCGGCCGGGCGGTGGAGTTTCTAAAGAAGCAGCTGGAAGCCTTGGGCGGTTGAAGCTGGCCCTCGACGCCGGGGACGGCGAGTATACATTTGACTGAACTTGGGCCGGCCGGCAGGAATTCCAGGGTTGGCGTCGGACAGAGGGCAACGCTGGCGAATCCAGAGCAAGGAGCAGGAGTCTTCTCCACTCGGAGGCAGGCTGCACCATCTATGACGTGGCCAGGGAGGCCGGAGTCTCCATTGCCACGGTCTCGCGGGTGTTCAATTCTCTCCCCCGCGTGGACGAAGAGACTCGCCGGCGGGTATTGCAGGCCGCGTCGCGCCTCGGATATGCGCCGAGTATTGTCGCGCGCACCCTCACGGGTAAGCAGAGTCGCACCCTTGCCCTGTTGGTTCCCGACGTGCGCAACCCCTACTTCCCCGAGGTCACGCTGGCAGTTCAAAAGGCGGTCCAGGCGGCCGGGTACAGCTTGTTGCTGCTGAATGCTCCCGGGGGAGCGGAACAGGAGGAGCAGTACGTGGCGGCACTGCGCGGCCGCCACGTGGATGCTCTGGTGGTCGCGGGTGGCTCTGTTCATGATACGCGGAACCGCCCGGCATGGCTCGATCGTTATGTGATGCACAGGCCCGTCATTCTTATCAACGCGGATCTCGAGCCTCCGGCTCATGGGCAGGCCGCCCGGCGCTGGGCGAGAGTGCTGGTGGACGAGAAGGAAGGCGCCGTCAAAGCGGTAAAGCATCTGCTTTCGCTCGGACACCGGCGGATTGCTTTCCTGGGCGGGCCGGCTCACCTGTATCCCACCATTGTGAAACATCAGGGCTATCTCAAGGCTTTGTCTGCGGGTGGAGTGAGTGCCGATCCCGAACTGCAGGTTTTCGGCGAGTTTACGGGGGCATCGGGCCTGGAGATGGCGACGAAGCTGCTCTCGCTGCCGCCGGATCGCCGGCCCACCGCTATCCTCGCGGCCAACGATATGATCGCGGCCGGCTGCCTGCAGGCGGCTCGGGACAGGGGCGTATTGGTGCCGGAGCAGTTGTCGATAGTGGGTTTCGATGACGTCTTCGTCAATTCCCTCCTTTGGCCGCCACTTACCAGCGTCGCCCAGTCCTACGAGGAAATAGGGAAGGCAATAGTAAGGCTGGTCGGAGAGCTGCAGATGCCGGCCCCAACTGAACCCAGGCTGGCCGACGGCACGCTCCGGGCCCCGCTGGTGGTCCGCCTTGATCCGACCCTCCAGGTCCGTGCCTCGACCGGGCCACCGCCCGGGTAGCACTCCCCGGCAACTTCCCGAGAGCTCTCACGACAATCTACTCACCACGGCAGTGCCCCGGAGTTTGGCAGAGGGTGGAAGAATAATCCGCTTTGCATCAACGCGGGGCCGACCTCGTTCGCTGTTGGCGGTTTTTGGCATCTAGCGTGCAAATCCGTGGGGAGTTCCGGCTGTATCACGCTTGCTTGGCGGGCCCGGCGGATGGTTCAGCCGTGCCGGGGTGCGACCCGCGGCTGGCCGGCGAGGTCGTGGGCTAGCGCCACCCCGTTCGCCCGGGCTTCTTCGACGGAAGCGAACGACAGCCCCGGCGGAGACCGGCCCGACTAGGGGCATGGCCGGCTCTTTGGGCAGGAGATCGACGCGGCCGTTGACCCAGGCCGGTGAACTGCCTCCGAGCTTTCTACGCCTGGCATCTCCGGCGGGCTAAGGGCGGCAACTCCCGCGACGAGGCCACCGGTGAGGCCTGGCGTGAGTCCGCCGAGCAGAGCCGTAGTCAGACCGGCGATCAGCAGACCGGCGACCAGTGTGACTTTTGCCGCCTACCCGCACCAAGCAACGTGCGTGACGGTATTGGTCAGGATCATCGCGACTTCGTCCCTCTCTTCTTCAAGATCGTCGAGACGGCGGCATGCATCTTTTCCTGGGCGGCCGCGGGCGCAATCTCTCCCCGTAGCACCTGGAGCATCAACGGGTTGACTGCCTGCTCAATCTCGTAAGTGAACGGGGTGACGATATCCGGGACGTTATGCGGGTAAAGCGAGATGGGAGCGAAGACTGCTCCGTTTTTCACTCCCTGGGGGAGCAGCTCGGCATACTTCGGCAAAAGCTCCACGCGGGCGGGGGGACGGCCGGTGAGTTCCACGAAGCGGAGCACGTTGGCGGGATCGAGGGTGATGAACTTCAACCATTCCCAGGTGGCAGCTTCGTTACGCGACCCGTAAGCTATCTGAAAGCCGTTGGCGAACAATGCCGTCCCGTTATTTGCCGGGCCCATGGGCATGGGGGCGACGGCCAGCGACAGTCGCACCCGGTTGCCTTTCAAGATCCTCGGGTCGCGGAAGATGGTGGGACCATCGGATAGGCTGAGCGCCAGGGTTTCCTGTGCCAGGTCCAGCACCTCAAAGGGTGACACCCGGTAGGTGAAATAAAGATCACGCATCCATTCCAGGGTCTTCAGCACCGGAGGCGTGTTAAACCGGCTTTCGGTGGGGTCCACCGGCCGGTCATAAAACGACCCGCCCGCTTGGTGAACAAAGATGAACCACCGGTTGAGGCTCCAATACGCTTTGATCCCCCAGCGCTCGGGGGTGCCATCATCATTGCGGTCAATGGTGAGTTTCCGCCCGTATTCGATGACTTTGGACCAATCCCACTTCTCTTTAAGCACAAACGGTTCGATGAGGCCCGCCTCTTCCACATAGGCAGAGTTGTATATGGTAAGGATGGGATAGGTGGAGATAGGTAGGCTCCAAAGCTGGCCCTTCCACTTGAAGTCTTCCACTACCTGGGGGATGAACTGCCCGAGATCCACTCCATCCCTGGCCACCAGATCGTCGAGCATGCGGATAAGCCCGCGTTCGAGATAAGGAGCGGCCGAATCCGGATACGCTTCGAGGACGTCCGGCCCGATGCCGGCGGCCACGGTGCTGGTTACCTTGGTGAGGTACTCATGTCCGGGTACGTCGACGACGCGAATGTCCACGTCGGGATGAGCTTTTTCATAGGCCTTTTCCATCTCGGCCAGGTAGCTTCGCCACGGGCTTCCATGCCAGGTGTTGTGGTAGTGGGTGATGATGGTCTTGGCCCCGTGGGCGACAGGCGCCGGCCCGGCCAGCGAGATGCTAACCGTGGTAGCCAGAAAGGCAAGCGGCACTAACCTGCGGAGTTCCTTGCACATGGTCTGAGCACCTCCTGGTACACGTACTGGAATCAGCCGGGGCTCACTAACAGTCATACTTTGCCAAGTGGTCGGGAAAGTCAAGGGGTGGCCCAGAGGATAGCCACGAGCGGCGCCCACCAATGATTTAGGTTATGATGGAGTTGGTCAGGGCCGTGGCCATAGTGTAGGGTGTGAAACGCGCCGGCGAGAGGTGACATTCATTGAAAGGCAAAACGACCGGTCCCTGCTCTGAACCGTCTGTGATGCTGGCAAGCATGCAGCCGGTTACTCGAGATGAGCAAGCCAGGGCATGGGCGCCGTTTATAGAAGGTTGGAAGCAAAGGGCAGCCCGAGCCCGGGCCGAGTCCGAACGCCGCCTCGAGCAGGCGAGGGCGGATGCCCGCCGGCTGGCCGGCGTGCTTGCCCGAGAATATGGGGTAAGCAAGGTATATCTTTTCGGTTCACTGGTCACGGGGCAGATGCACTCCCGATCGGACATCGACCTGGCCGTCGAGGGGCTGCCGCCGGCCCTGTACTATCAGGCCTGGGCGCGCTTGGAACGGGAGACCGACCTTCCCGTCGACCTGGTCGACCTGTCCCGTGCCGGGCCGTCGTTGGTGGAGCGAGTGGCAAGGGAGGGAGTTCTACTCTATGAACGTCACGGATGACGAGTCCTTCCGATTGCGCATGCTTTCGCTGTCGGCGGCCCTTACCGAAGATTGGGAGGCGGCCGAGAAGAACTCGGTCCGGGCTCAGCAGCTACTCAAAGCCACTTGCTCAGAAGAATTGCGGGCTGCCGCCGCAGCCACGTTCCTTGTAAGGTTCTACACCGGCATCGAGCAGATCTTCCAACGCATTGCCCAGGAGTTTGACGGCGGTTTGCCGGCCGGACCGGCATGGCATCGGGAGCTTCTAATGGCTATGGCCCGGAACATCCCGACTTCACGACCGGCATTTCTCTCTCCCGCCGTGCGCGACCGGCTCGATGAATACCGCGAGTTCAGGCATCGGGTCATTCACGCATACGAGGCCGAGCTTGATTGGGTTGCTATGCGGCCGTTAATAGAGCGGCTTGAGAGTTTGACCGGTGAACTCCGGGAAGCGCTCAACAGGTTTAAGGAGTTCCTGGAGAAGCTCGCCCAGTAGGAACCGAACGCAGCTCTAGCGATAATAGTTGACCGGGCCATAGACTTGGCGTCGAAGCATCGGACGAAGAGAGGAGGGGCCGTGTCCATCTTCGTCCTGCCCATCGCCGCGGGTCAGCTCGCCATCGCCGGGTTGCTCGCGGCCGGCGGGCGTTGGATCTTGTTCGCTGCCGCCCTGTACGTGATGTGGGCGAGGATGCCGGCGATGGCCGCCAGGGCGCGACAGTAGGGGTCACCAGTGGGGGAGAATCGTTCTCTACCGAAGCTGTTTGTGCTTCCAAACCTTGGATAGGTCGACCCGCGCCGGCGGGCGGCCGGAAGGTGGGACGGGCGAGGGGCGCAGACCTAGGAAATGTTCACCTAATGTTCACGCTGCAGTAATCACGGGCCTGGTATGATCCAGCGGGTGAGGAGGAGTCAAACTTGGAACTGATCCGGAACCTAATGCGGCGCAAGCTCCGGGTGTTTCTTACCGTATTCGGCATTACCATCGGTATTTTCGCCCTGGTGGTGCTGGGCGGGATGGCCGAGAAGATGAATCGTCTGATCGCGGGCGGTGCCGAGGCCATCACTGCTCGCATCCTCATCAGCGAACGTGGGGGAGCCTTCATGGGCATGGGGCTCATGGATACGAGTCGCATGTCCGAGATCGAGAAGATTCCTGGAGTGGGGCTGGTCGCGGCCAGCATCGACCTGCCGTTCTCAGATCCGAGTGAGGACATGGTGGAAGTGAGCTTTGGCATGCCGGAGATTATCGAAGGGATCGACATTTCCAAGAATATCGAAGATCCCAGGTTGGCTGAGTCTCCCTTTAAGCTGAGCTTTCTTTCCGGAGGGTGGTGGAAGCCGGGGGAGACCAACAAGATCGTTCTCGGGGCCGACATCGCCCAGCGCCTCCAGAAGAAGGTCGGCGATCCGGTTACCGTGCGCGGCCAGGACCTCGTGGTGTCCGGTATCCTGGAGCGGACTCTGAGCGGGCCGGATAAAATGGCGTTCACCTCCCTCGAGGCGGCTCGGGAAATGCTGAAGCGGGCCTTCCCGCTGGTTCGTTCCCTCAACGTGGACCAGTTGGCGACCTCGGTGGTGGCCGTCCCGTGGAAGGGCGAAGATCCCTCCGAGGTAGCGGCCCGCATCCGCGAGCGTTTCCCCGAGTACGTGGTGGTCGACCCCGAGAAGGCGAAGCAGCAGATGGCCAGCGCCACGATCATCATGAACCTGATCATCATGGGGAGCGCGCTCATCGCCATCATTGTGGGGGGTCTGTCGGTGATCAACACGATGGTGATGGCGATCAGCGAACGAACGCGGGAGATCGGCACCAAGAAGGCGGTCGGGGCGGAGGATAAAGATATCCTGCGTGAGTACCTGGGTGAAGCGGGGGCCATCGGACTCCTGGGCGGGCTCTTCGGCCTGGGAGGGGGCTACCTGGTCACTCTCCTGCTCAACCGGGCCACGGCCTCCACCGGCAGCACCATCTTCATGGTTACGCCCAGGTTGGCTCTGGGGGCGGTGCTTTTCGCGCTGGTGCTGGGCCTCATCGCCGGCTACTTGCCGGCGCGGCATGCTGCCCGTTTGAACCCCATCGACGCTTTGCGCTATGAGTGATGAGATGACGGAGTAAAAATCCGGTAAGACCCAAGGGGGGGAAGCGGCGTGCAGCAGTGGAGTGTGCGGGCGGAGAGCCTGACCAAGGTATACAAGATGGGGAAGAACGAAGTTCACGCGCTGCGGGGAGTCGACCTGGAGCTGGAGGAGGGGGCATTTGTCTCCATAATGGGTCGTTCGGGGAGCGGGAAGTCGACGCTCTTGCACATTCTCGGCTGCCTGGACCGTCCTACCAGCGGCCGGGTTTACCTCGGCGGGGAAGAGGTGACCGCTCTGGCCCAGCGGGTCCTCCCCCGAGTCCGGCGGGAAAAGGTAGGGTTCATGTTCCAGGACCGGAATCTCATTCCGACCCTCACCGCTTTGGAGAACGTCATGCTGCCGATGAAGTACGCGCGCGTACCCCGGCAGGCGGCGCGAGGCCGGGCCGAACAGCTTTTATCCTGGGTGGGGCTCTCCGATCGGGCCCGTCACCTGCCCGCGGAACTCTCCGGGGGTGAGCAGGCCCGGGTGGCGCTGGCCCGGGCGCTGGCCAATGCTCCCACGGTGGTGCTGGCCGATGAGCCAACCGGGGCGCTGGATAGCCAGACGGCGGCGGAGGTGGTAGCCCTCATGCACCGGCTGAACCGGGAGTCGGGCACTACCTTCCTCATCGTGACCCACGATCCGCTGGTGGCGCAAAGAACCGATCGCATCTACCACATGATGGACGGCAAGATCACCCGTGTAGAAAAAGCTGCTGGAGAGGCAGGACAGGAAGCCGTGCGGTAAGCGGGAGAGCCAGCGGGGGGAAAGAAGGAACATGAGTATCGCCGGCATCCAAGCCCGTCAGAACCGCGATACGTCCCGGAGCCCGGGAGAAACCCCGCGGGCCGGCGCCGTTTCGCCCGCCAACCCGCCGGTCATCGTGGTTGAGGGTCTTACCAAGCGGTATGGCAACCTTACTGCCGTCCGAGAAGTCAGTTTTTCGGTCGAGCAAGGCGAGATCTTTGGCCTGCTCGGCCCGAACGGCGCCGGCAAAACAACGACGTTGGAAATCATCGAAGGCCTGCGCCGGGCCGATGCGGGGCGCGTCACCGTCCGGGGGATCGATGTGGCGGTCGAGCCGCGGCGGGCGCGGTCGGTCATGGGAGTTCAGCTGCAAGAGGCCGGTTTCTTCGAGAAACTGACGGTGACCGAGACCATCGCTACGTTTGCCAGCTTCCATCGCCGGAGCCTCCCGGTGCGCCGGCTGATTGAACGGCTGCAACTGCAAGACAAAGCTCGGACGCTGGTGGAAAACCTCTCCGGCGGGCAGCGCCAGCGGCTGTCGGTAGCCCTGGCGCTGGTAAACGACCCCGACATCGTATTCCTCGATGAACCCACTACCGGCCTTGATCCGCAGGCGCGCCGCAATCTGTGGGACATCATCCGGAGCATCCGGGAGGAGGGCCGTACGGTGGTCCTTACCACCCACTACATGGAAGAGGCCGAAGAGCTGTGCGATCGAGTGGCCATCATGGATCACGGGGAGATCATCGCGCTGGACACGCCGGCGCGGTTGGTTCAAACGCACGCGCCGGGGGCGAAGGTGTTCGTTACCCCGGGCCGCGACGGGATGACCGGGGAGATGCTTTCTATCCTTTCGGAACTGCCCGCAGCCGCCGGGGTAGACGCTAACGGCAATGGCGAGCTGGCCGTACACACCCAGGACCTGGAGACTACGGTCGCGGCGCTGATCGACTGGGGGCGCAGCGGGCGCATACAGTACAAGTCGCTACGCGTCGAGGTTTCCAACCTGGAGGATGTATTCTTGAAGCTGACCGGCCGCCGGCTACGAGAGTGAACGGCGGGCGGCCGGTGGGGTCGGCAGTCGTCGGTGGCCTGGCAGTTGCCGGTGGCTTTGGCGGTGCCGATGCTCGTGGCGGTGGAGGAGGGAAGAAGTGTGCGGCGCGGCTTTTGGGCGGTGACCGGGATGGCGCTACGTACCTTCCTGAGGGACCGGACCGCCCTCTTTTGGGGGGTGGCCTTCCCGCTACTGCTGATGGGGCTGATCGGGAGTGTATTCGGCCGCGGGGGCGACCTCGTTTTTACCACCTCCGTGGTGAAGCAGGGGGACGACCCGATTAGCGATGGTATTGTGGCTGCGTTCCGGCAGATCCCCGCGCTCAAGGTGAAGGAAGAGGACGAAGCGACTGCTCTCGCGGCGTTGAAGAAGGGCGATCGGAGCCTGGTGGTGATTCTGCCCGCCGCGGGCGAGATGGCACCGGGGACAACGGCCGGGCCGGGGTTCCCGACCATGCTGCCGCCCCCGGGTCGGGGAACGGCCGCCGGTACTGCTGACCTGGCGGGCCTGCCGGAGCCGCTGCGGGTGAGAGTATACTACGACCAGGCCCATGCCCAGGTGGCCCAGGCGGGAGTAGCCATCGTGCGCAGTGTGATCGAGGAGACCAACCGGCGTTTGACCCACCGGCCGGACCTGCTCACGGTGGAAGCCGAGGCGGTTGCCTCCAAGTCCCGCCATCTCGACATGTTCGATTTCCTTCTCCCCGGCATGCTGGCGATGACCATAATGTCCAGCGGTCTCATGGGGGTTACCTGGGTTATCAGCACCTATCGTGAACGGAAAGTGCTCAAGCGAGTGCTCGCCACCCCCTTCCATCCGGCCGCCTTTCTTGCCGGCATGGTAGCCCGCTTCAGCCTGACCAACTTGCTGCAGGCGGCCATCATCGTGCTGGTGGGGGTGCTGGTTTTCCACGCCCGGGTGATAGGAAGCTATCTGAATCTGGCCGCCCTGGCCGTGTTAGGGTCGATCACTTTCGTGGCGGTGGGCTTTGCGGTTTCGACCGTCTCGAAGACGCCCGAAGCGGCGAGCAACCTGGGTAACGCCATCGCCTTCCCCATGATGTTTTTGTCGGGAACGTTTTGGCCCAAAGAGATGATCCCCGACGCCCTGCAACCGGTCATCCGGGCGCTGCCACTGACTCCGCTGGTAGACGCGATGCGGGGGGTAGCGACGCAGGCGGACTCGCTCGCCGTTCACCTGGGGGGCATTCTCTACATGATGGCGTGGGCGGTGGCGGCTTTCGCCTTAGCCAGCTGGCGCTTCCGGTGGGAGTAAGTCAGCTTGCGGTGCCCGTGCCAGTCGCCTGGCAGTGTGAACGCAGGTACAGGTCGAAGAGAAAGTCCTTGACCGCTTCACCGAATGCCTGATCGTCGATGATACGCCTGTAGAGCTCGAAGTTGGAGTCTACGATTTCTTGAATTGCTTGTTCGAGCTTCTGATCAAACGTCAGGCGGACATTCTCGCGGGTGTTGACCCGAGCGCTGGCGTCAAGAGCAGGGTCGGCATCGAGTCTTGCCATTATCTGGCCGAGCGTAACGCGGTGCTCTGGTCCGAGATTGAGCCCGAAGCGTTCGTTCAGTTCCGCAATGATGCGCGAGAGCGGCTCGAGTTCTTCCGGCGCTAGTCCATACCGCCCCTTACTGCTTTGCGGATCGAGCAGGCCGGCTTTCCGATCCAGCGCGATCATCCCGCTACTTGTTTGTTGGATGCGGTAGGATTCCATGTCGATGTTTTGCTGAATTTCCCAGGGCAGCGTGTCGCGGTCGGCAGGGAGCAGCCGTCGCAGGTGACGTGCAAAGACGTACAGCTTTTCCAGCTCGACGTCCGCGAAGGTTAGAACCTGTGCGAGGAAGGCATAGAGGCGGAGGAAATCCGTGAGCTCGCCGCGGAAATCTTTCTGTTCATCTGCGGGCAACGCACGGAAACGTTCCAAGACGGGCGTAAGAGCCGCATACAGTTGGTCTTGGGTGGTTTTCTTGTCGAAGTACATTTTGGCAAAAGCGTCGACGTCCGCCTCGGTATACACCGAGAAGCTGCTCAAGCGAGCCTGAATCTCGTAGAGTAGGTTTGGATCCGTCTCCTCGGACAGCAGGGTCGTTTCATAATACGGCTCGAAGGACTCCTTGATCTCGTCGGCCTCGTTGGCAAAATCGAGCACCATTGTGCCCCTCTTTTCAGGATGGGTGCGGTTCAGACGCGAAAGCGTCTGAACCGCGTTCACTCCGCCCAGCTTTTTGTCGACGTACATTGTGTGCAGGAGGGGCTGGTCAAAGCCGGTCTGGAACTTGTTGGCCACGATCAGGAAGCGGTACTCCGGGCGCTCGAAAGCCTTCGCGGTTTGGGCTTCCGGGAAGCCGTTCATGCCGGCTTCGGTGTAAGACTGGCCGCCGTCCTGAACTGTTCCCGAGAAGGCAACCAGCGCCTTGAATGGATATCCGCGCTCGGCGAGATATTTGTCTATGGCGAGCTTGTAGCGCACGGCGTGGAGACGCGACCGGGTGACGATCATCGCTTTCGCCTTACCGCCGATCTCGTCTTGCACTTGGGTGGCGAAGTGTTCGACCATGATGCGCACTTTCTCGTTGATCGCATGCGGGTGGAGCTCCACGAAAGACTTTAGGAGGTACTCGGCCTTTTTCTTATCATACCGGGGGTCGTCCTCGATCTTCTTGAGCAACCGCCAATAGGCCTTGTACGTGGTGTAGTTGGCGAGCACGTCCAGAATGAACCCTTCTTCGATGGCCTGACGCATGCTGTACAGGTGGAACGGCTCGAACTTTCCGTCCGCGCGGCGGGTGCCGAAAAGCTCGAGCGTTTTGGGCTTGGGCGTGGCGGTGAAGGCGAACATGGAGAGGTTCGGTAGCCGCCCGCGCTTTTCGATCTCGGCGAGAATAATGCTTTCTAGCTCTTCCTCGGGCGTTGCCTCCCCGGCCTCTTCGCGCTCCGCCTCCTCGAGCGAACCCGAGGCCAGCACGGCCTTGAGGCTCTTGGTGCTCTCGCCCGATTGGGAGGAGTGGGCCTCGTCCACGATCACGGCGAAGTGCTTGCCAGGAAGCTCACCGATCTGGTTCACGATCACGGGGAACTTCTGCAGCGTGGTGACGATGATCGTCTTCCCAGACTCCAGCGCCTCCTTGAGCTGGCGTGACGTGGTATCGATGTTCTCCACCACCCCCAGCGTTTGTTCGAACTGGCGCATGGTGCGCTGCAGCTGTCGGTCGAGCACCCGCCGGTCGGTGACGACCACGATGGAGTCGAAAACCCGCCGGTCAGTAGCATCGTGCAAGGTTGCCAGCTGATGGGCCAGCCAGGCGATGGTGAAACTCTTGCCGCTCCCCGCCGAGTGCTGGATGAGGTAGCGTTGCCCCGGGCCATGCCGTCGGGCATGGGCGATGAGCTTACGGACACAGTCGAGTTGGTGGTAGCGCGGAAAGATCAGAAACCGCCGGCCGGTCTTGCGGCCCTTCTCGTCTTCCTCCTCCGCCTCGTGGATGAACTGGCGGATGAGGTCGAGCACGCTGTCTCGCGCCCAGGTCTCCTCCCACAAGTAGCTCGTAGCGTAGCCATGGCGTGTGGGCGGCACCGGCGGATTCCCCGCGCCGCCAAAGCGACCCTTGTTGAAAGGCAGGAACCGCGTTTTGACGCCCTGCAGGTGCGTGGTCACATAGACGAGATCGGGGTCCACGGCGAAGTGCGCCAAGCAGCGCCCGTAGGCGAAGAGCGGCTCGCGGGGGTCGCGGTCGGTCTTGTACTGCCGCATCGCGTCCTCCACCGTCTGGCCGGTGAGCGGGTTCTTGAGTTCGGCGGTGAAGATCGGGATGCCGTTCAGAAACAGCACCAGATCGATGCTCTTCTCGTTCTTCATACTGTAGCGGAGCTGGCGCACCACGGAAAAGAGGTTTGCCTGATAGAGGCGCTGCGTCTCCTCGTTGAGCCCGCTGGCCGGGCGGAAGTAGGCGAGCTTGAACTTGCAGCCCGAATCCTTAATGCCGTTGCGCAGCACATCCAGCGCTCCGCGGCGCTCGATCTCGGAGGAAAGCCGCTTGAGGAACTGCTCCTTCACTGCCCCGCCGTGGTGCTGCTTGAGTTTAGCCCATTCCTTGGGCTGGGTGGCGAGGACGAAGTCCACCACGTCGCGCGGGATCAGGCAGAGCACACGGTCGTATTCGTCGGGGCGGCGCTTGTGGTAGCCGCCCGGAGGCATCTCGCCGTAAGGTACCGGCGTCTCGTGCACCCCGCTGGTGTCGCCATCGCCGGCGTAGGAGTCAGGACCGTATTGGAGCAACGCCGCCTCGATGGCGTCCTCAAAACTGCGCTCAGAGATGTCCGGGCTCACAGCGGCTCCGTCCCCTCGTTCAACACGCGAAGGTATCGATCGTACGCAAAAACCCTGTTTCGCCTTTTTCCGGTCAGCTCGCGGGCCACGCCGAGCTTTAGCAGTACATTCATGCCCGTCGCCGCGGCCGGGAAGGAGAGCCCGGTGCGCCGGCAGATCTCCTTGAGCGAGATCACGGGTCGCTCCTGCAGCGCGGCGTGCACGCGCAACGCCGAACCGGCCGCGCGGCCGCTACCCTGAATGCGCACAGCGTCGGCGTTGAACAGTTCCACCAGGCGCTGCGCCGTCGCGACGGCACCTGCGGCGGTGGTTTGTACACCCTCCAGGAAGAAGTCGAGCCACGCCTCCCAGTCGCCCTCCGCGCGCACCTGGTCCAGCAATCGGTAGTACTCGGCGCGGTTTCGCTTGAAGAAAAGACTCAGGTACAAAAGTGGTTGGGTGAGTATGCCGGCATCGCACAGAATCAGCGTGATGAGCAGCCGGCCCATCCGCCCGTTGCCGTCAAGGAAAGGATGGATCGTCTCGAACTGGACATGCGCCAGGGCGGCCTTCACCAGGACCGGTAGCGCTATATCGTCCTCATGCAGAAACCGCTCGAGATGGCCCATGCACTCGGCCACGGCGTGTGGCGGCGGTGGCACGAAGTGGGCTTTCCCCGGCCGGGTGCCGCCGATCCAGTTCTGCGAGCGGCGGAACTCGCCGGGCAGCTTGTCGCTTCCCCGGCCGCGGGAGAGGAGCTTGGCATGGACCTCACGGATCAACCGGTTCGAAAGGGGAAAGCCTCCCTTCAGCCGTTCCAGCCCATGCTCCAGCGCCCCCACATAGTTGGACACCTCTACTACATCGTCCATCGGCGCGCCCGGCGCCTCCTCGAGCTCGAACAGCAGGAGATCGGAGAGGGAGGACTGGGTGCCCTCGATCTGCGACGAAAGCACGGCTTCCTTACGTACATAGGCGTAAAGGAAGAGATGCGGGTCGGGCAACAGGGTGGCAATGCTGTCCAGGCGTCCCAAGGCCAGCAAGGCTCGTTCAAGCAGGATCTGGCGTGCGCCGTCCAGAACGAGCGGCGGCTCGGGGGGCAACGGATCCGGCACGAAGGCCCGCACCGTTTCGCCCCCGGCGCGGAAGATCTCGAAACGTCCTGTCAGGCCTCTCTTCACGGCGCATCCCCTGATTCAGCTTTGCTCAATAAGAGAATAGCTTATTTAGTGATACAGGCGCAACACTTAATAAGCCCGTGACCTGGCTCGGTTGTCATGACGCGGCCTCGTCCCGCACGTCGATCTTACCCGTCACCGCGGCGGAGATGAGCGCTGTGCGGTACTCCTTGAGCCGCTCGACGCCCTCGCGAATCTTGGCGATCAGCGCGTCGATCTTCGCCGTCTCCCGGTCGAGGAACGCGGCGATAGTACGTTGTTCGTGGTCTGGCGGTATTGCGACCGGTAACTCCCGAACCTGCCCCTCATTTACCGATGGTACGGCTCCCGGATTCGCTAGCTCGCCGAGGTCAAGACCGCTCAACCAGTAGAAAGCCCAGTTATGGTCACAAGATCCCGGTATGAATCCCATCATATTGTTGTCTATACAGGACGGCGTTGTAAGTATCCGACGCCTATTGAGCTTAAGCGCCGCACCAACCTTTGGGAACACGATAGCTCCAGCCGGAAAAATGAATGCGCGTAGGCGTCGCGCGGTCTGTCGCGAAACCGAGTTAGGCGCGGTTTCGATGTGCTTCTCGTCCGGAGACAGCACCATATCCCCGACCTTGAAGAAGGGCAGCTCTTCGTCCGGAATTCCCTGCTCTTCTTCTGGGAATCCAGCCCCAGCCTGAAGTGATCCCAGCCGCTTCAGTCGCGTCACCTCCCAGTGCGCAGGGATCTCCCCCAGCCACTCGACGCCGGAGTCCTTCATGGGGACCTCTGGGTCAAGCCCCTTAGTGACAGCTCGGGTGATGAGCGCGGTGCGCTTTTCCTGCAACAGCTCGATGAGGCGCTGCTTCTTCGCCACCAGCGCGTCGATCTTCGCCGTCTCCCGGTCGAGGAAGGCGACGATGGCGCGTTGTTCGTCCGTGGGGGGCAACGGTATGGCTGTTGCGGCGAGATGGTCAGGACTCACGCGCGGCATCTTGGTGCCATAGGTCAGCGAGTCAATCCACCGGATGAACGTAGGATTTAGCAAACAATAGAAGAGATACTCTTGACTGCACTGCCCTGTCGGGTTCATTACGACAAGCTCGCTAGTGCATACTCCGCTAAAATCGGGGCGCGCCACTTTGGCTAAATATGGACGCAACTTGCCAAAAAGCACATCGCCAGCCGTGAAGGAGACAACGACACTTTCGACGGTCTCGGGTTGAGCATCGAGCAGCAAACGTCCGGTCCAAGACTCAATGTGCTCGAGGCCCAGATAGGGGGCATCGCCTGTTTTCTCGGCCATTTTCCTGCGAATTGGTGCCGCATGCTTGAGCCGCTTTACCTCCCAGTGCGCCGGGATCTCCTCCAGCCACTCGACGCCGGAGTCCTTATAGGCCGGGTAGGGCTTGAAGCGGCGCAGGATTTGACGTTCCTCAGGGCCTTTGTTCAAGGCGCAACTCCCTCCCGCCGGGGCGACGGCGCCCAGGGGGCGCCGGCCTGCCAGACGAAACGAAAATTCCCTGCTCGCGCGGCGGCACCGAAGACGGGTTCCACGTTTACGGAGCACACCTCCGCGAACATCGCGGCCAGGGTATCATCCGATAGATCGCCGAAGCCAAGGAGGTCCGCATCGCGCGTCGGGCGGATGGTCTCGCCCAGCCACATGAGAAGCAAGAGCGCCCCTTTGAGCACAAAGCGCTCGGCGTGTCGCGATCGGGACAGCCGGTAGACCAGGCGTTCGGTGGCGAAGCGGGTCAACACCAGATTCGGATCCACGCCCAAGGACGGCGCATGTCGGATCAGGCGCGTATGGATGGACTGCACCAGGCCACTGGTTGTTTCACTCATGATACCAGCGCCTCCAGATAAGGGGTCATGACCCGTTGAACGCGGCAAATGCGCGCATAGCGATCCAGCTCATCTATGGTGAAGCGGCGTTCGCGCCAGGCTTCACGCAGGGCTTCGAGCGCCACGTCAAGGCCGACCTTGTTCCGGTACTTGAAGAGGTCGGCCAGCGTTTTGGCGATGCCGTAGATTCTGACCGGTTGTCCTTCTACAAAATGCGTCTCTATCCCCGCCGTGAAGGCTTCGCCGCTGAAACGCACGACGTGTAGGGGAGGGTAGCGCAGGTTCGGCCAGCGGGCGCGGCGGTCGATGGCGACCCAAACCTCGGCGGGGAGCTGCGTGCCGATGCCGTGAAAAGTTAGCGCAGAGAGCAGGCAGATCACGCCAGATGGTATCGCGCGGGCCACGATGACGAGGCTGTGATGCTCGGTGAACGACTGGTTGGCCAGTCGGTATTGCCCGCGGGCGATGCGTTCCAGGGTACCCTCCCGCACGAGGCGGGTGAGAACCTGGCTGTGAATCCCCCTCTGGGCGGCCTCGCGCGCCGTAAGGAACCCGTGCTTGTGAACGAGTTGCAGTACCTCTTCGCGATGCGGGGATGCCATGTGTGATATTGTACTCACTTGCGCTCAAATGTCAACGGTTCCACAACCGCATCACGACGAGCTTTCCGTCAGTTCCGCCAGCATCCGCTCGATGTCTTGCACGATGGTGCGTATGTCGGCCTCGATCTCTTCCAGAGGCCGCGGTGGGGTGTAGCGGTAGAAGTAGCGGTTGAAGTTGATCTCGTAGCCCACAATGCCGACCTTGCCGTCCTTGGGGTCACGCTTACTGGTGTCGATCCACGCGTCGGGCACATGGGGTTTGACCTCGCGCTCGAAGAACGCGCGCACGCTCGCCGGCACGCCCTGGGAATCCACGGGATCGTCGCCGTCAGGTAGGGGCACGTTCTCCGTGTCGCGCAGCTCAGGGTCGGGCTCAGGGTAGCCATCCTCATCGCGGCAGATCGCAGCGGTCCCATCGCGTTCGGAGAGTGCGGAAAGGATGGCTTTCAACACGGGCGCGGGGAGCTTCAAGCCGGCCTGCTTCGCTTCGCTTTCCAGCATGCGCAAAAATCCCTCGCGGTCTTTATAAAGCGTCGGCGGAAGCCTTTGGAGAAACCGGCGGATGGCTTCCTGCTGCGCGCGACCCTCTGCAGTCTCCCTTTCCCCTGCGCTCCCCTTTTTCTTGGACTGGGCAAGGTTCTGGAACGCCCTTTCCTCTTCGAGCCGGGCGATGCGCTCGGGGCTTGCCTGGAAACTGAGCCGGAGCGCGCGCTCTACCGTGATTTTGCGGTAACCAAAGTAGGTGGCGGGGAAGATCCGGCTCACCACAACTTCCTCTTCTTTCCCGTCTTTCACGATGCGGCGAGTTTCGCCATCCCGGAAGTTGCGCAGAATGCGGACGATGTCTTCTGCTTGCTCGGGCGAGATCTCGCGGCGCTTGTCGCCGAGGCTCTTGCGCATCGGCGTCCAGAACGATGAGGCATCAATGAGCTGCACCTTGCCACGGCGCTGGGGCGCTTTGCGGTTGGTGAGCACCCAGACGTAAGTGGCAATGCCGGTGTTGTAGAAAAGCTGCTCAGGGAGCGCAATCAGCGCCTCGAGCCAGTCGTTCTCCAGAATCCAGCGGCGGATCTCGCTCTCGCCGCTGCCGGCATCGCCGGTGAAGAGCGGCGAGCCGTTCATTATGATGGCGATCCGCGAGCCGCCTTCTTCGGGCTTCTTGGCGTGTGCCAGCATGTGCAGCAGGAAAAGGAGCTGCCCGTCACTGATGCGCGGCAGCCCCGGGCCAAAACGACCTGCCGCGCCCCGTTCGTGCTCGGCGCGCACGGCTTCCTCGTCACGATTCCAATCCTTGCCATAGGGTGGGTTGGCAATCAGGTAGTCAAAGGTGCGGCCCGCGTGGCGGTCGTTAGACAGCACGCTGCCGAAGGCGATGTTGTCTGCATCGCGACCGGTCGGGTCTTTTATAAACAGGTCGGATTTGCAGACGGCCCAGGTCTCGGGATTGACCTCCTGACCAAAAAGGTGGATTTCGGCATCGGGATTGATGGGCGGACGGATGATTTGGCCGTTTTTGCGCACGCCGATCGTGATGTGCTCCTTAGTGATCATCAGCATGCCGCCCGAGCCGCAACAGGGGTCGTAGACCGTGCAGACAATGCCCTTGCGGCGGATGCGTTCCTCATCACCGGCGAGCATCAGGTCCACCATGAGGTGCACCACGTCGCGAGGCGTGAAGTGCTCGCCCGGGTTTTCATTCAGCGCCTCATTGAAGCGACGGATCAGTTCCTCGAAGATCGTGCCCATCGTCGGGTTGTCTACCTTGTCCGGATGCAGGTCCACGTTCTTGAAGCGCTCGAGTACCTTGAAGAGGAGCCCCGCCTCGTCGAGTTTGCTGATGGTGTTATCGAAGTCGAACCGCTCGAGCACCTCGCGCATGTTGGGGCTGAACCCCGCGATGTAGTTCCGGAGGTTGGCGGCGAGGTGCGGCGCATCGGCCAGGAGCTTCTCGAAATCGTAGCGCGAGGTGTTGTAGAAGGCGAAGCCGGAGGCCTGGCGCAATAGCGGATCGAGGTTCTCGAGCTTGCCCTTGAAGCGCGCCTGGGTCTCCAGCACCCTCTCCTTAGTCGGCGCCAACACGCAGTCCAGCCGCCGGAGTACCGTAAGTGGCAAAATCACGTCCTGATACTTGCCGCGTTTGAAGGTGTCGCGGATGAGGTCTGCAACACCCCAGATGAAGCTGACGATCTCGCTGTGGTTCATCGCTGGCAACTCCCTGCAAATAAATGTCCTTGCCCCGGGATCCGAGCCAATGGATTTCATCCTTCTCCGGGGCATTCCTGTTGGTCCGAGCCGGCATGAAGCTCAAGCCGGACCGACCCGTACCGACAGCGAACGCAGCCGGTTGATGGCTGCCCCCACCTCAAAAAGGCGCGGCAGGGCCAAGTCGCCTACCGGCGAACCATGAGGAGAAAGAATGTCCAGGCCGCGTTCTTTGATCTCGGCCATCAGCTTCTCCAAAGCCTCCCGCAACGGGGTGCGCCCGTCCAGGTAATGCTCGGCGAGATACTGGATCATTGCTCCGATGGCCCGGGTCTGGCCGGGGTGGACGATCTGTTCCACGGCGGCCAGGTCGATCTCCTCGAAGCCGAACGCGATCTCATCGACGCCCCGGGCTTTGATCTTCACCCGGCTTCCTCGCCGCGGGTCGACACTTTCCGGAACCGGCCGGCGGGGCAAGAGGACCGGAAAGGGTTGCGGATCTTCCTGCAAACGTCCCGTGACAAAGCGGGCGGCCACCTCCCGGGCGGCGGCGGTGGCGTCGAGGGGGCGGTAGTGGTCCATGTGGATCACCGTGTCGGCAACGTCCAGGTAATCGCCTGCTCCGCCTACTACGATCACCGAGGAAACGCCCCGGTCTTCCCAGAGGGAGCGCACCCGGTCGATGAACGGGGTGATCGGTTCCCGGTCTTTGCTGATCAGGGCCTGCATGCGACGGTCGCGGATCATGAAATTGGTGGCACTGGTATCCTCGTCGATGAGGAGCACCCGGGCTCCCAGCTCCAGGGCTTCGACTATGTTCGCCGCCTGAGAAGTGCTTCCCGACGCCTCCTCGGTAGAAAAGCGCCGGGTGTCCGCACCAAAGGGGAGGTTCCGGATGAACGGGCTGATGTCTACCTGCTCAACGCGGCGGCCATCCTCGGCTCGTATCTTCACGGCCGTGGGGTCGGTGACTACCCGCTCGCGGCCGTCGCCGGGAACGTGGTTGTAGATTCCGAGGGCGAGGGAGCGCAGTAACGTGGATTTGCCGTGGTAGCCGCCACCCACGATCAAGGTTACGCCGGCGGGGATCCCGAGTCCCCTGACCGGGCCCCCGTGCGGGGTGTCGAGGGTGACGGCGAGGGAGTCGGGCGCGGTGAAGGGGACCACGTTCGGACCGCGCCGCGGCCGGTCGCTGATGCCGCTTTCCCGGGGAAGGATCGAGCCGTCGGCGACGAAAGCGATGAGGCGGTGGGCGGCCAGGGCGGCCCGCAGAGCCTCCTGATCTTCAACGGTAAAGATGTGGGTTTCGAGGTCGGAAAGATCCCGAGACCCCAGTACCAGCGAGCGGTTCACCAGAGCAGGAATTTCCGAGGCGAGCATCGCGGCGGCCTGGCGGCCGAGAATCCGGCGCCCGGCCGCCGGAAGCCCGGCAACGAAGCGCAGTTCAACCCGGGCGGGAGTGACCACCGCCGCGGTGGAGGGCAGGATTTGCTGCCCGGGCCGGTCGATATCGATGAGACCGCTCTTGCCGCTTCCATACCAGGGCCTCCCGTTTCCGGCCCCGCCTTCGCTAACCGGCCGGGGGCTGCTGCTCGCGGGCATCGAGACCGGCGGGCGACGGCGACGTTCATCCAGGGCACGGGCAAAACGCCGGACCAGCCAGTCGGCGGTGGCGATGCACCGCAGATCGGTGGAGCAGGCCCAGGGCGGTAGCCCCATGGAAGAGGGTGTGAGCAGGAGCCGCAGCCGGGAGGGGGCGGCGAACGGGTCTCCTTGTACGTGGTCGATGACCAGAACGAAACGGCCGAAATCGTAGGCTCCCTTGACGTCCTTGTAGGCGGGATATCCCCGCCCGTCGATTTCATGAAGCAGCTTTTCCAGATCTCGGGCCGGCCGTACCCCGGCCCGAGCTCCCGATTCTATGTTCAATGCCCGGCACCTCCGGCTTCCAACCATTCAGATTAACATAGCCATGTCTTCCCCAATAGTTTCAAGCTGCCGAGGCTCCCGGCCGTTCCCGGGGCGGTCCGGGTCGTTCCGGTACCGCCCGGCTCGCCGACGACGGCCGCCCGCGTTCAACATTTCAAACATTTCAACATCCGGTGGCGGCGATGGCCGGGCCGGGAGGACACCGGCACCGGTTGTCGAAGCAATACTCGCTCGTAGCTCCCGCGGTCCGGCCTCGGTGGTCCGGTCGCCGTCGATTCCGGCCGGCATCGCCCGGGCCGGCCAGGCCTAGGGTCGCGGGCAGCGGGTAGATTACTGGGGGTAATCACGACCGGAATGGGAGGAGACAAAGCAGCATGGTCAAGGCAAGGAGCAGGAAGTCGGACAAGGTACGGGTTGGCATCATCGGCGTAGGGGGCATCGCCAACGGCAAGCACATGCCCAGCCTCGCCAAGCTGCCGAACGTGGAGATGGTAGCTTTCTGCGACATCATCGAAGAGAGGGCAGTGGAGGGCGCCAAGAAGTACGGAACTCCGGACGCCAAAGTCTATACGGACTACCGTGAGCTGCTGGAGCGGGACGACATCGACGTGGTCCACGTCCTCACCCCCAACAACCTTCACTCGAAAATGACGGTGGATGCTTTGGAGGCGGGCAAGCACGTCATGTGCGAAAAGCCCATGGCTAAGACTTATGCCGAGGCCAAGGCCATGGTCGATGCTGCCCGGCGTACCGGCAAGAAGCTTACCATCGGTTACCAGAATCGTTACCGGGCCGATTCCACCTACCTCAAGAAGGTGGTGGAGGCGGGGGAGCTGGGCGAGATCTACTTCGCCAAGGCTTTGGCCATCCGCCGGCGTGCCGTCCCCACCTGGGGAGTCTTCCTGGACGAGGAGAAGCAGGGCGGAGGCCCCCTCATCGACATTGGCACCCATGCTCTCGACCTGACCCTCTGGTTAATGAATAACTACGAGTGGGAGTCGGTCATGGGGAGTACCTTCTACAAGCTGGGTAAGCGGGCCAACGAGGCCAATGCGTGGGGACCTTGGGATCCGGCCAAGTACACGGTGGAAGACTCGGCTTTCGGGTTCATCCGGTTCACCAATGGGGCGACGGTGATCTTGGAGTCCAGCTGGGCGCTGAATACGTTGCAGGTCGGAGAAGCCATCTGCGTGCTTTGCGGGACCGAGGGTGGAGCCGACTTCTTCGACGGCCTGCGGATCAACGGGTCCAAGTTTGGCCAGCTTTATACCACCAAGGTTGAACTGGGGGCCGGCGGAGTCGCCTACTACGAAGGCAAGTCGGTAGATCCGGGCTACCTGGAGGCGAAGCACTGGATCGAGGCGGTGACGGAAGACAAACCTCTGGTGGTACTGCCCGAGCAAGCCGCCACGATAACCCAGATCCTCGAGGCGATTTACACCTCGGCCCGCACGGGAGAGCCCGTGTACAACCCGGCGGTCAAGGGTAAGTAGCCGGCAGACAAGGGTAAGTAGGCGGCAGAGGGGAAGCCGAAGGGCGGGTAAGATAGCGCCGGGTGCCGGGTGATCTCCGGCACCCGGTTCACGTCCGGTGGACCGTGTCCAGTAAGCTCTGTCCGGTGACTCCTTGATCCCTTCCGGCCGGGCCGGGTCAGATGGCGTCTTCGCCCCGCTCGCCGGTGCGGACCCGTACCGTCGGGTACTACCAGCTCCAGCTTGATCTTGGGCAGGAAGTTCACCCGGATCTCGGTGCCCCGGTAGACCTCGGTCAACCCTTTCTGTAGACCGTGTCCCCGCACGTCGGATATGGTCATCCCGTGAAGATCCATCGCCTCGAGTCGTTCTACCACGGCGGCAAGCCGTTCCGGCCGGATGATGGCCACGATCATCTTCATGCTGGTCTCCGCCTTTCTGCTGTAAGTGCGGCGCTTACCCCGCTTACCCCAGGCCCGGCTCAGCGGGTGGCGGGAGCGGTGCTTGCTTTGGGGGCATCCGCCAGTGCGGGGTTGAGGTTCAGGCCGCTACCCGGCGTGCTGGAGGCGGCTACCGCCACCGGTACACCGGATCCCAGCATGTCCGGATAGGCCAGGACACCCATCTCGGGCAGGTCGAGACCCTGGCTTTCGAATTCGGGGGCCACCCTGATCCCCATGACGGCATCCAGTACCTTGAAAAAGACGTACGAAAGGCCAAAGCCCCACGCCAGGGCGACCAGGCCGCCGATCAACTGGGCCCAAAATTGACCGGCATCGCCATAGAAGAGGCCGGTGACGCCCTGTCCGGCTACTCCCAGATACTCCGCGCCCCCGACGCCATTCCAGCCGGCGCCATAGGTTCCGTCGGCGAAGAGGCCGAGGGCGAGAAGACCCCAGAAACCGTTCACCAGGTGAACTGATATCGCCCCTACCGGGTCGTCGACTTTCAGTACCCGGTCGAACAGATTGACACTTTCTACAACCAGCACCCCGGCCACGAGGCCAATCAGCACGGAGACGGTGGGGTTTACGAACGCGCTGGGGGCAGTGATGGCCACCAGACCTGCGAGGGTGCCGTTGCACATCATGGAAGGATCGGGTTTACCATAGCGCAGCCATACGTAGAGCATGGCGGCCAGGCCCCCGATCGCGCCTGCCAGCATGGTGTTGACCGCGACTACCGCGAGGCGCAGATCCGTTCCGGCCATGGTGCTGCCGGCGTTGAAGCCGAACCAGCCGAAAAAGAGGATGATCGTCCCCAGAACGGCCATGGGAATATGGTGGCCGGGGATGGCCGTGGGCTTACCTTTCACGTACTTGCCGAGGCGAGGTCCCAGGACGATAGCTCCCGCCAGACCGGCGGCGCCGCCGATCATGTGGACCACGCCCGACCCGGCGAAATCGACCATTCCGTGACCCAGCCCCAGTTTGGCTCCGAGTTGAGCGAGCCAGCCGCCGCCCCAGACCCAGTTACCGAAGATCGGGTAAAGGATCATGGAGATGAAAAGCGAGCTGAAGACTATGGCGAGGAACTTGACCCGCTCGGCCATGGCCCCGGTCGGTATGGTGACTGCCGTATCCATGAAAACGAGCTGGAAGACGAAGAGGGCCAGAACACCGACATCGTAGGTGCCGCCCGAAGAAAGGAAGAAGCCCTTGTACCCAAAAAGACCCCAGCCGCCGGCGGTGAACTGTCCGTTCAATGGGGCAGTGCCGCCCAGGTTGGCGAGGGCTCCCACCCCACCGAATTGCAGGGCGAATCCAACCAGGTAATAGCCGAGGGCGCCGATCAAGAAGACCATCAGGTTCACAGCCATGGTATGAGCTGCGTTCTTGGCCCGGACGAACCCGGTTTCCACCAGTGCGAAGCCGGCCTGCATGAAGAAAATCAGGAAACCAGAGATCAAGGTCCAGACGAAATTGAGGGCGATCTTGTTGTGGCCCACCTCGGCGGCCAGCTCGGAGAGGGAAGGCGAGCCGGGGGTGGCCGACCTGACGTCGAGAGCGGTGCCAGTGGAGATTCCAGATGGATCACCGGCCCGGACTGACCCGGAGAAGCCGGCCAGGGCGACAGCAGCCAACACGATGGAAGCCGTCAGAAAAACCGTTTTTCGAGACATTCGCTCAAGTACTCCTTTCACGGGGAACGCCTCCTAGTTCAGAACGGAGTCGATACCAGCGAGCCTGTCCCAAAAACCCTGGCGGACCACCACACCGGGCCGGCGGTGGGCGACGGCAAACGCGCCGGGGCGTGGCAGGTAGCTCAGGCATTGCCTGCTTGCCATAGAGCTTACACTTGGGGCACAGGCGATGTCAAGAATACTGACGAATACATGGCTTCTGAATTACGCCAGGCTGGCTCACCAGGTGGCGGCCCCGGAGGGAACGTTGCCGGAGTGTCATAGAGTTGTTAGGTTATTGGGAGATCAGCCGGCCGGGGAAGGGGAAGGCCGGGCCAAACGACTGTGCCGTCTTCCCCGTGAACTGCCAACCCTCCTAATTCCGCCTTCTCACCGAACGTTCACGCGGTAGCGGCGCATCCAGATGTCGATCTGGAACAGATAGGCGAGAAACTGGGGGGTGGTCATCAGTTGCCCGAACCACGGAGTCTCTGAACCGCCTTCCGGGCCGAGGTGGCGGTGCCGGCTGCCGGCGCGGTCTATCAGCCCCGCAAGGGTCCGTCGATCAACGAAGGGGAGGAGAGGCGAGCCCGGGTCGGAGAGAATCTCCCGGAGCTTTGCCACCACCGCGGCCTCGTAGGCCGGGTGATGAGTCTTCGGATAGGGGCTCTTGCGCCGGTTGACTACGGGGTCCGGTAGTACTTTGACCAGGGCCCGGCGAAGTATTGCCTTCGGTTGTTCCCCGGCAGGCCCCCGGACTTTCATCTCCCAAGGTATGTTCCAGACATACTCGACGAGACGGTGATCGCAAAAGGGGACGCGGATCTCGAGTCCCCAGGCCATGCCCATCCGATCCTTGCGATCAAGGAGCGTGGGCAGGAAACGGCTGAGGCTCAGGTAGGCGACTTCCACCAGCCGCCGGGCCCGCGTCGCCGAGATGCCGGCCTGATCGCCGGAGGGCGGCACTTCGGCCAGCGCCTCGTGATACCGGCGACTCACGTATTCCCGGGGGCGGGCGTACCGGAGCAGATCGGCGGAGTAGAAATGCAAGCGGGCGTCCAGATGTCGCATCCACGGGAAGGTGCCGGCGGCGAGGGCATCTTCCCGCCAAAACCAGGGATAACCGCCGAAAAGCTCGTCGGCTGCCTCACCCGAGAGTACCACGGTGGTTTTCGCTTTTACCGCCCGGGAGAAAAGGTAGAGCGAGGAGTCGATGTCGGCCATGCCCGGCAGGTCCCGGGCCACGACCGCTCGGTCCAGAGCTTCCGCCAGCTGCTCGGGTTCGATGATGACCGTGTGGTGATCCGTGCCCAGGAACTCCGCCACCCTGGACGCCCACTGCCGGTCGGCTTCCGGTTGGAATGCGTTGCTGATGAAGTAACGGTCGTTGTCCGGGTAGTCTACCGCCCAGGTGATCAGGGGAGAGCCCGAGACCCCGGACGGGCCGGGTGCCGCGGTCGCCTGAACCGCCAGCGTAGTAACGGCACTGCTGTCGAGCCCTCCTGAGAGGAGCGTGCCGAGGGGAACGTCAGACACGAGCTGCCGGGCTACCGAATCCGCCAGGAGCTCGAGTACCTTTTCGGCGGTGGTTTCCAGATCATCAGTGTGTTCGCGCCACTCTAGCCTCCAGTACTGGTGTTGGTGAACTCCTTGCCGGTCAAACCGCATCCACCAGCCCGGCCGCAGCTCTTCGATACCGTGGAACACTCCGTGCCCGGGCGTCCTTCCCGGCCCCAGCGCGAAGACCTCGGCGAGACCTTCCGCGTCGACCTCGGCGGGAACAAGGGGATGGGCAAGCAAGGCCTTGATCTCGGACCCGAAGAGCAGCGCGCGGCCTCCCCTCCGGACCGTGTAAAAGAGCGGCTTGACTCCCAGCCGGTCCCTGGCGAGGAATAGACTTTCCGCCGCCACGTCCCAGATCGCCAAGGCGAAGATACCGTTCAGCCGCTCGACACACTCCGGCCCCCATTCGATGTAGCAGGATAGCAGGGTTTCCGTGTCCGAGTGGCCCGCGAAGATATAGCCCCGCTTCTCGAGCTCGTTCCGTAGTTCTCCGGTGTTATAAAGTTCACCGTTATAGACGATCACGTACTCCTCGGTGGTACCCGGTCTTGACCGGACCATGGGTTGCCGGCCTCCTTCCGGGTCGACCACCACCAGCCGGCGGTGCGCCAGGCCGGTGTGGGGCCCGAACCACGCTCCCGATTCGTCAGGCCCGCGGTGCGCCAGCGCTTCCCCCATCGCGTGTACTACGATCTGGTTTCGAGGATCGCTGAGGTCATCGTCCCAGTCCACCCATCCGGCTATCCCGCACACGGTGATTCCTCCTCCGCCACGGCCACGCAGGGAGCAACCTGGTATCCCGTTGCCGCTAACGGAAGGGAGTTACCCCCCGCCGATCATCCCGGCCGTCGAAACCAATGTATGCGGTGGGGAGTTGTCATGTTCGTTTTGTGAACGTAAAGCTACCAGCATATCGCGGGTTTATGTTAGGAATTGGTCGGGTTGCTACCTTGCCTTACTCGCGGGGGCTCAGGTCCGCGGGGTCGTGCTCGGACGCCCCGAGCTGAGCCAGGGCCCAGCGGGCGTGGCTGCTGAGTACGGGCGAAGGATGCCGGGCAAACCTCCGGAGCAGTGGGATCGCCGACGGATCTGCGGAGTTACCCAGGGCGATGATCGCGTTGCGTTGGAGCACCCGGGCTCCCCGCCAGCCGTGAGCCCGTCCCCGTATCCGCTCTTCGACGCGGCGGGACGGCTCCAGGAACTGGGCGAGCGGCGGGAAAGCGGAATCTTCATCCACCGGTGCGCCCAGGGGGGAGCCACCTTTTCCCGGACGGGCTTTGGCGTTCCACGGGCAGACCTCCTGGCAGATATCACAACCGAAGATGAAGTTGCCAAAATCGCGTCTCAGTTCGACAGGAACCATGCCGGGGCGCTGCGTCCACTCGGACACACAGCGCGACGCGTCGAGCACGCCCGGCGCCACCAGGGCCCCGGTCGGGCAGGCCCGGAGACACCGGTCACACCGGCCACACCGGTTGGCCAGCGGTTCATCAGGAGTGATCATCAAGGTGGTCACAATCTGACCCAGGACAATCCATGAACCGTACACCGGGTTGATCAGACAGCCGTTCTTGCCTATCCAGCCCACGCCGGCGGCTGCGGCTGCCGCCCGGTCGAGGAGGGAACCGCCGTCTACCAGAACCACCGACTCCACTGGTTCTCCGGAGAGTTCGGGCAGCCGGCGGGCGAGTTCCTGCAGCTGCCGGCGGAGCAGAGGATGGTAGTCCGGCCCCCAGGTGTACCGGGCGAGGCGTCCCCGCAGGCGAGACGGCCGGCCGGCCGGGTGGGCGATGTCGAGGGGGTGGGTAGCCTTAGCGTCCCGGAGAGCTCGGGGAGAGACGGGACAAAGATAAGACAAGGCCCCGACGATGATCGACCGGGCGCCGGGCAAGACGCGCTCGGGGTCCGTATGCGCAAAAAGGGGGCCGGGCAGAAAGCGGGAGAGGTATCCGGCCGCGGAGAGGTCTGCCAGATGCTGCTCCAGCTCGGGAAGGCGCCTCGCGGGGGCAAAGCCAACTACGTCCAGCCCAAGCTCTTTTCCTGCCTGCCGGATCGACTCCTTTAATCCCGCCGTTTCTCCGTCACTATCGTAGTTTCGCCGGCACTTCTCGCCCGCCGTATCCCTTGACCGGAGCTCGTCGCTTACCCCACTGCTTGACCGGCGCTCGCCGCCCGCGGGAGCGCCGGACCGGCGCCCGTTGGCTACCGTGGCTTACCACCCCTGTTTTCAAGTATAGCTCTTATGGTACTTTGGTTCAGGTACCGCTGGCTAAGAGGAGATGGGGGGCCGGCAGGCGAAATCCGAACCGCAAGGACGGCACGAGAGTGCGGCAGCTCAGGGGTTGCCGGACCGATTCGCGGTTATTTGGGGGTGACCATGCCCGTGGAGCGCATGCCCGCGGAGAGGGCCGCTTCGCTCATATCAGACATATCTGAGACCGTTACCCGCGCGGTGGAAGAGACACCGGTTACGGACGTCCACACCCACCTCTACCCGCCGGGCTTCGGTTCACTCTTACTCCGGGGGGTGGATGAACTTCTGACATACCACTACCTCGTGGCCGAGGTCATGCGGGTGGTGGACCTTTCCTATGATCGATTCTGGGCTCTATCCAAGCGAGAGCAAGCCAATCTCATCTGGCAGGCACTTTTCCTGGAACGCTCTCCCGTGAGTGAAGCCTGCCGGGGCGTGGTGACGACCCTGGCCAGGCTCGTGCGTTCAGACCACCGCCAGGCGGCCGGCGACCCGGTCAGGACCGGCCCGGTGAGCCGGGATCTCGATTATTACCGCGCGGCCCTGGCGGGGTTGAGTGCCCAAGAGCACGTAGACCGGGTTTTCGCCCTGGCCAACGTGCGCCGGGTCGTGATGACCAACGATCCCTTCGACCCGGTGGAACGGGAGTTCTGGTTGGCCGGGACCGATCGTGATCCCCGCTTCCTTGCCGCCCTGCGCCTCGACCCTCTCCTCGTCGCCTGGCCGGCCGCCGCTTCGCAACTGCTGGCCTGGGGTTATAAGGTAGAGACTTCCCTGGGCGGCCGAACCGTTTCTGAGGTGCGGCGTTTCCTCGAAGAGTGGATCGCCCGCCTCGACCCCGTCTACCTGGCGGTTTCCCTCGGGCCCGACTTCGTCTATCCGGGTGCAAGTACCGCCGAGCCGGCTGAGGAGGCCGTCATCCGGGCTCGGCTGATCGATGAGGTTGTCCTCCCCGTTGCCCGCGAGCACGGGCTTCCTTTCGCGCTGATGATCGGGGTCAAGCGACAGGTCAACCCGGCTTTACGCCTGGCCGGAGACGGGGTGGGCAGGGCGTGCGTGGAAGCCGTGGAGCATCTTTGCAAGGCCCATCCGGAGAATAAGTTCATGGTGACCATGCTATCTCGGGAAAACCAGCACGAGTTGACAGTCGCCGCCCGCAAGTTCAGGAATCTCATGCCTTTCGGGTGCTGGTGGTTTCTGAATAACCCGAGCTTGATCACAGAGATTACCCGTTTCCGCTTGGAGCTGCTGGGAACTAGCTTCATTCCCCAGCACTCTGATGCCCGGGTGCTCGATCAGCTAATCTACAAGTGGGCCCACTCTCGAAGCTTGATCGCCCAGGCTTTGACTCGCCAATATGAGTTACTGGTGGAGTCGGGATGGGTACCCACCAGAGAAGAGATCGAGCGGGATGTCAAGGCACTGATGGGAGGAAACTTCTGGACTTTCCTTGGACGCGGGGAGCCCTGATGGCTGCCAAACGCAGTAAAAAACGTAATGACCGCGGGGAGGATCTTATGCTATGCCCGACATAGCCCCGTTTCGAGGGATCCGATATGATGCCGAACGAGTTCCCATCGAGAAAGTGGTGACCCCACCTTACGATGTCATTTCGCCGGCAGAACGCAGGCATTTCCATGCCGTTCACCCGATGAATGTGATCCGCTTGATACTTGGCGAAGAGTTCCCGGACGACAACTCCACGAACAATCGCTACACCCGTGCCGGGAAATACTGGCGGGCCTGGCGGGAAGAGGGGATACTTCAAACGGAAAGCCGGCCGTGTTACTACGTTTACCGGCAGCAGTTCACCGTGAACGGGAAACTTTTCACCCGGTGTGGTTTTCTCGCCCGCTTGCGCTTGGTACCTTTCGAGACCGGTATCGTTCAGGCTCACGAGGAGACCCACAGTGCCCCCAAAGAGGAGTTGTTCGCGCTTTTGCGGGCTACCGCGGCCAACTTCAGCCCGGTCTGGGCTCTATATCACGATGGAGAGGGGCGGGCACGCCGCTGCCTGGAACAGACGATGGAGCGCGTCGCGCCTCTTTACCGGTTCGTGGACGAAGCCGGCGTCACCCAGGAGCTCTGGGCCTTGCCGGCGGGCACGGAGGCGGCGCTCGGGCTCGAACAGGTGCTGGCCGGCCAGCCGGTGGTGATAGCCGACGGGCACCACCGCTACGAGTCGCGCCTTCGCTATCAGGCGGAACGGCGAGCGGCCGAGCTGGCCCGGCGTTCTGACCGCGCGGGCAGCCCGGAGGTCAATAGCGGCGCTGATCTGGAGAAAGCTGGTTGGAACTATACTCTTACTTATTTCCTCGCCCTGGAAGATCCCGGGCTGGTGATCTTACCAACCCACCGCTTGGTGCACCTGCCTGCACTCAAAGGGGGCGATGCCAGGGCGGGGACCCGCTCGGGATCCATCTTGGAGCTGCTGGGACCGGTCACTTCGCCGTTCACGGTTACGAGCCTCCGGCCGGGAGCCGGCGGCGCAGTGGGTGCCGCCGTGGAGGCGGCGCTGGGGGCTTTGGAGGCCGCACCCGCCGGGCGGCCGGCCTTCGCCCTGGTCGGCAGCACCGGAGAGGCGTATCTTTTCGTCCTGAATGACGATGAAGCCATGCGCAGGGCCGCGCCCGAGCATGGCGACGTCTGGCGGCGCCTCGACGTGGCGGTGCTGCACCGGCTCTTCCTTGACCCGTTGCTCGCGGCTAGCGTGGGCGATGCCGGGCGTGATACTAGTGAGCAAGCCCAGGTGGTGGCGGGGAATATCGAGTACACTCAGCAGGTGGGACGAGTGAAAGAAGCCCTGGAGGCAGGGGGGAGCGGTGGTGGGGCGGACCTGGCCGTGCTCTTGCGGCCGACCAGGGCCTGGGAGGTAGCTGCCGTGGCCGGCAGGGGGGAGAAGATGCCGCCGAAATCCACTTTCTTCCATCCCAAGCTGCTAACAGGTCTGGTCATGGACGACCTGGAGATTCCCACCGGTTGAAGCCGGGACCGGTACGCTTGGGCCAGAGGAGCGCCGGGGGCCAGGCTGGCGCAGGCGCCCGCCTGGCGGGCGTCCACTTTGACGCCCGCGGGGGCGTCTGCTATGATGGGCAAAACACCCGCCGCACCAGCGGCTGGCGGTGGGGCACGGGAGGTAAACATGGACCGGTCGATTCTGGATGTGGAGCTCGGCGAGGATGCGGGGCTCCGTGAAGAAGAAGCACTTTACCAGGAGAAATTCGGTCGCGAGGGGCTGACTTTCGACGATGTGCTCCTCGTGCCGGCCGAATCCGACGTCTTGCCGTCCGAGGTCAACCTGGAGACCTGGTTCACGCCTCGAATCCGGCTGCAAATCCCCCTCGTGAGCGCGGCCATGGATACGGTGACCGAGGCACGCCTTGCCATTGCCATCGCTCGGGAGGGTGGGATCGGTGTTATTCACCGCAATCTGGACATCGAGGCCCAGGCGGGCGAAGTGGACAAGGTAAAACGGTCGGAGAGCGGTATCATCGTTGATCCCATTTCTCTTTCCCCCGATCATACCTTGCGCGACGCCCTGGCCATTATGGAACGCTACCGGATATCGGGTGTTCCCATCACCGACGGGGAAGGGAAGCTGGTCGGCATCTTGACCAACCGCGATCTCAAATTCGAAACCGACTTCGACCAGCGAATCGGCGACGTAATGACCAAAGACCATCTGATAACCGCGCCGGTAGGAACCACGCTGGAAGAGGCAAAGAGGATCTTGCACCAACACCGTATCGAGAAGCTCCCCCTCATTGACGAGTACGGTCATCTCAAAGGTCTGATCACGATCAAGGATATCGAAAAGGCGATCAAGTATCCTCGGGCTGCCAAGGATGAGCATGGGCGACTCCGGGTGGCGGCCGCGGTAGGCACCGGGCCGGACCTGAAAGAGAGGGCCCAGGCCCTGGTCCAAGCGGGCGTCGACGCTTTGGTGGTGGACACCGCCCACGGGCACAGCCGGCGGGTGCTCCAGGCCGTGGAGCGGTTGAAGTCGGAGTACGGCGGGCGGACGGAGATCGTGGCCGGGAACGTGGCTACGGCGGAAGGAACCCGGGCCTTGATCGCGGCCGGCGCCGATGCGGTCAAAGTCGGCATCGGCCCGGGATCGATCTGCACTACCCGGGTCATCGCCGGGATCGGCGTGCCGCAGGTGACCGCGATATGGGAGTGCGCCCGGGCCGCGGCCAAGACCGGTACCCCGATCATCGCCGACGGGGGCATCCGGTACTCGGGCGACATCGTCAAGGCGCTGGCGGCGGGAGCAAGCACGGTCATGCTGGGCAATCTCTTCGCCGGTACGGCCGAAAGTCCCGGCGAGGTGGAGATCTACCAGGGCCGTTCATACAAAGTATATCGGGGAATGGGTTCCATCGGGGCGATGAAGGCGGGTAGCCGGGACCGTTATTTCCAGGAGGGCCAGGAGAAACTGGTTCCCGAGGGGATCGAAGGGCGGGTACCGTTCAAGGGCCCGCTTTCCGATACCGTGCTACAAATGGTCGGAGGAATCCGCGCCGGTATGGGGTATTGCGGGGCACGGGACATTCCCAGCCTGCAAAAGCACGGGCGGTTCATCCGGATCACCGCCGCCGGCATGCGAGAAAGCCATCCGCACGACGTTCAGATAACCAAGGAGGCACCCAACTATCCCGGGATTTGACGATCACGGCCACGAGCCGTCTCCTTCACCGTCGACGGGGGTGCCGCAGGCCGACCTTGCCTCGCCGGACTGGCGCCACATCCGCCACCTGGACATCTTCCTGACTCTCCTCTTCGGCCTGGTAGTGGTGCCCATCACGGCCGGATTCCTGGGCGGGCTTTTCATCCGGTTCCTTTATCCAGGCGCGGCCGCGACGAAGGCCATCGAGGCGAACCGGGGTCTGGTTTTGATCGCGGCCGGATTGATCCAGGAAGCTTTTCTCGTTCTCCTCGCGGTGCTGCTGGCGCGACGCCGGCTGGGTCGAGGGGATGACCGCCATGGCGACCTCCTCGCCGACTGGCTGGGTCTTGGCGAACCTCCTCGTTTCCGCTATCTCATCCTCGGCACCGGCCTTGGCTTTCTCTTGCTCTTGCTGGAAGCCCTGGGGTCCGGTCTGTCATACGGCATCTTGTTTGCACTCTACGGGGCCGAAAAAGCCCGGGTGCTGGTTGAGCAGAGCGGTGCTCCCGTTTGGGAGTGGCTCAGGTCAACCACCGGCCCCAACCAGCGCCTGGCCCTGGTAGTCCTGCTGGTTGTCCTCGGGCCCCTCGCGGAAGAGATCTGGTTTCGAGGTGTGGTCTATCCGGCCTGGCGGGCCCGCTGGGGGCGGTGGGTGGCCCTTCTGGTCGAAAGCGCGTTTTTCGGTCTCCTTCACCTCAACTGGGTGGCGTGGCCCGCTCTCTTTCTGGTCGGGTGCGCGCTCACCCTCGTATATGAGCATTACCGGTCGCTATGGCCGGCGGTTTTCGCCCATGCGTTCCTCAACGGGATGGTTGTTCTCGCGCTCCTTGCCCAGACCGGTTCATCGGGGCCTGCCGTCTAAAACCTCCTCCGGGCGCCGGAGGCAGAGGTAAACGCAGGGAGGAAAGAACCAGAAGGCAGCAAAAGGTTGCGAGATCCGGAAAGGAGTCGGGGCGATTGGAGAGCCTGTCGTTGGCGAGACCGGCCGTGCCACCGCCGGTCTGGAAACTGGGCAGAGGCGTGGAGCTGGTCCTGGATCACACGGTGGTAATGGGCATTCTCAACGTGACTCCGGACTCATTTTCCGACGGAGGGCGCTTTCTTGAACCGCGAGCGGCCATTGAGCATGGCCTGGCCATGGCCGCGGCCGGGGCCGAGATCATCGATGTGGGCGGCGAGTCGACCCGGCCGGGTTCTCCCGGGGTTGATGAAAAGGAAGAGTTGCGGCGAGTGATCCCGGTCATCCAGGAGCTTGCCGGCCGGCTCCCGGCGGGTGTGTTTCTATCCATAGACACCCGCAAGGCCGAAGTAGCAAGGCAAGCGGTGGCCGCCGGCGCAGCCATCGTCAACGATGTAAGTGGCCTGCAATACGATCCCGCCATGATAGAATTCCTCCGATCGACGGAGGCCGGCGTGGTGGTAATGCACATGCGGGGGACCCCTGCCACCATGCAGCAGTTCACCCAGTACCATGACGTGGTGACGGAGGTGCGTGACTATCTGGCGGAGCGGGTTGCCTGGCTCGAGAAACAGGGCATTGCCCGCGAGCGAGTAGTCGTCGATCCCGGATTCGGTTTCAGCAAGAATCTTGCCCAAAACCTGGAACTGCTACGGCGCCTGCCGGTCCTCCGTAAGATAGGCCGGCCTTTGCTGGTAGGGACGTCTCGGAAATCCATGATCGGCCAGGTTCTGCAACTTCCGGTGAACGAACGGCTGGAAGGTACGGCCGCCACCGTCGTGCTCGCGATCGCCGGAGGGGCAGACATCGTCCGCGTGCACGACGTGCTGCCCATGGTACGGGTTTGCCGCATGACGGATGCGTTGGTACGGGTCCCCGCGGAAGCTGCGAGTCAAGGGTGAGGCGCCGTGCCCGGAACCGTTTATTTCCTCAGCTTGGGATCAAACCTGGGGGATAGGCGAAACTACCTCCGGGAGGCCATCGAAAGGCTGCGGACGGTCGCGACGGTACCGGGGGAACTTCCCGGCATCGAGATCACGGGCATCGCCTCCCTTTATGAGACGACCCCCGTCGGTTATACGGACCAGCCACTATTCTTAAACACTGCCGTACAGGTTGAGACCGCCCTCGACCCCCCCGAGATGCTTGCAGCCTGCAAACGGGTCGAGCAGGAGCTGGGGCGCAACACGCCCTTTCGTTGGGGGCCGCGCGAGATTGACCTGGATCTGGTCTGGTGGGGAGATGGCCGGCCGTGGCGGGAGCGGAGGTGGGTGGCGCCTGGCCTGGTGATTCCCCACCCGCGGGCCACCGAGCGGCTCTTCGTCCTCGTTCCCCTGGCGGAACTGGCTCCCGGCCTTCCGGTCGCCGGGCGACCGGTAGAAGACTGGATCAAGCTCCTGGGGGTCGCGGAAACAGCCGAAACCGCCGGCCAGGCAGTCCGCAGGGTGTTCTCAGGCCCCGGCTGGGTGAGCTGAAGCAGACTCCGGCAGAGGGGCCGGTGCCACTCCCCGTCCCCCGGTAACGCCGCGAGACGCCTCGCCCGGGCAGGGCTCATACACCGTCAGATGCGGTAGAAAGCCTCTACGTCGAGGGTGAAAACGATCGCCCCGCCAATTTCGACTTCGATGGGCGGGCTCAGATGGGAGATACCTTCGGCGGCGGCGGTGGGCAGAAGCAGGCGGCGGCGGACCGCGACCTTCCGGATGATCTGCATGACCTCTTCGACCCGGGAGTCATCGACCCCGATGAGCAGCGTGGTGTTACCCTGGCGCAAGAACCCGCCGGTGCTGGCCAGCTTGGTGGTGCCGACCCGGGCGGCGCCCAGCGCTTCGGTGAGCGCCGGCACGTCGTCGTCTTCCACGATGGCAAGCATCAGCTTCATGCCCCTGCCTCCCGCCGGCCTACGAAAAAGCACCGGCGCGAACCGGTGCACAAAAACTGGTGCCGAAGGCGGGATTTGAACCCGCACGGGCGTAAGCCCACTACACCCTGAATGTAGCGCGTCTGCCAATTCCACCACTTCGGCACCGTCTGACGCCGCTATTTTACCACGGGTCCTGCCGGGCGGCAAGCCCCACCGGGATTCTTCGAAAAAAAGCCAGGCGATCCTGGGCAAAGGAAGGAAACCGCTGGGTAATTGCGAATCCACCCCATGAATTCGTTGACAAGGAGGGAGCATGTCGGTATACTTGCAGGGAAATACTTTTTTGGTAATAGGAAATTCTCCTGGCAAATCTGACGATAGGGTTGGCAAGCCTGGGAGCGGAGCGGAGGTCGACGGTGGGGATGGTCGGAATGGATGAAAAGGTATTCCGTAAGCGGTGCGCACGCTTAATCCAGCTGGTACAGCGGGAGGGCATGGCGGTCGATTTCGGTGACGTAGCTGCCTGCCTGGTCGAAGGCTCGGACAGGGCCAGCGTTTACGTGGTATCGCAACGGGGGCGGATCATGGGCTACGCCTCCTGGGCGGAGGGGCAGCCCCTGCCGTTCGAGAACGAATGGCTGGCGGAGCAGCACCTTTCCGACGAGATCAGCGAAGCCTTACTCAAAGTCGGCGCGGTCTCATCGGGACCCGAGGCAGAGCGCCTGGTAGGGCATGCCTCGATGATCGTTCCCATCATCGGCGCCGGCCAGCGGGTCGGAAGCATTCTTTTCATCTATCACGGCGGACGATCCTCTCCGGAGGACGAGCTTTTGGGCGAGGTGGCGGCGGCGATAGTGGGGATGGTCATTGCCAACGCCCAGGATCTGGAAGAGGAGGACGAGGCCGAAGAGCGGCAGCGGGCCCGGGCGGCCATTCGCAGCCTCTCCTATTCGGAACGGGTTGCCATGCAGCGTATTCTGGATCAGCTGAATGGGGACGAGGGAATGCTGGTCGCGAGCCGGGTGGCGGATGAAGCCCGGATCACCCGGTCCGTGATCGTCAACGCGCTGCGCAAACTGAGCTCGGCCAACGTGATCGAAAGCCGTTCACTGGGAATGAAGGGTACTTACCTGCGAATCCTCAACCGCCGGATTCGCCAGGAGCTCGAACGCGAACGTTCTCCGTTTGCCAGGACGGCGGAAATGGCGCGACGGCGCGCCTGACCTTGCCCGGCCGAAAAGCTGCAGTGCTGTCGGGGCGAAAGCCCCGGTTGTTTTGTTGTTCTATCGACGCCTTGCTTCCTACGCCAGGGGAAGCGGGAGCTGGCGAAAGGGTACGAGCCCGGCGAGGGAAAGACCCAGCAGGCGAAAGGGTCCCTGGGGGCGAGGCAATTCGGGTAAGAGTAACGAAGCGACTCGGTAAAGATCCTCGGCCTCCCAAACCGGCTGGGGGAGGGTCCGGCTGCGGGTGCAGGTGGTGAAATCGGCGTAACGGGCTTTCAGGACCACCGTTCGGCCGGCCTGAGCCTCTTCGCCCAGGCGACTTGCGACCATACGGGCAAGGTGCTTGAGTTCGGCCCGTACCCGGGCTTCCCCGGCGATGTCGTGTGCGAAGGTCAATTCGCGTCCCACTGATCTGGCCGGCAGCGGAGCCGCGACCGGACGCTCGTCGATGCCGCGGATCAGATCGAACACCTCTTCCCCCCAGACCCCCAGCAGCGCGCGCAGTTCAGCCCGGGAGAGCCGGCGTAGCTGGGCCACGCTGGTGATTCCTGCCTTGGCCAGCCGTTCCCGACTCTTAACTCCTACTCCCCACAAGCGTTCTAGCGGCAGTCCCAGCAGGAGATTCTCCACCTCTTCGGGCCTGACCACGGTGAGCCCGTCGGGTTTATGCAGGTCAGAGGCAATCTTGGCCAGGAACTTGTTGGGAGCAAGGCCAAGGGAGGCCGTGAGGGCGAGACGCTGCCGGATGGTGTCTTTGATCCGCCGCCCCAGTGCCTCCGCTTCGTCGTAACTTCGTACCAGTGGAGTAAGATCAAGGAATGCCTCGTCGATGGAGACCGGTTCTATGGCCGGGGTAAAAGAGGCGAGGAGACGGAAGAGCTCCTCCGATACCGCTGCGTAGCGCGGCATATCGACCGGAAGGAAGATGGCTTGCGGGCAGAGGCGCCGTGCCGTCGCCAGGGGCATGGCGGAACGTATTCCGAAACGCCTCGCCTCGTAGGAGGCAGTAGAGACTACTGCCCGGGGCTCCCCGGGACGCCCACCGATGACCAGCGGCTTCCCCTTAAGCTCGGGCCGGTCACGGGCTTCCACCGCGGCAAAGAAAGCATCCATGTCGACGTGGCCGATCAAGCGGGGCGGCCGGATCACCATCCTGCTCCGACTCCTCTCATTCCCTCCTCATTCCCTCCCCACCGGGAGAATACCACGTCCGGCGCGGGAGACCCTATCTGGCGACCTCTAACCGGGGGCTCCCCTGGCCGGCCGGCCGGCTGGAACGAGCAGAGCCGGCCGGAACGAGCAAGACCGGCCGGTGATCGTCCGGGCGGGACGGGCCGGACCCCGCCCGAGCCCGGGGACCGCCGGGTCAGAGGGAAATCGACCCCTGAAGGGGAAAGGAGCAGCGAGAATGGTACACCTTCTGGGAGAACCGGGCGCGAGCAGCCGCCTGGCAGGGGAGGTGGAACGGGTTACCCAGGAGTATCTGGGACCCGGTGCCCAGGACGTCTCCGAACTCGCCCCGGAAGAGCGACAGGAGCTTCTGGAATACCTCCAGGATGAACTGGGGATCGTCCTTGACGAGGAGAGGGTGGAAGCGCTCGCCGAAAAGCCACGCCTGCGGCTGGACGACATCGTGGCCGCCTTCAGCCAGGCGGGAAGGGAGTACGGCGAAGAGGAGGACCTCTTTCCGGACGAAAGCGAGTACTGAAACCCTTTTCGCCTGGGGCCTTTCAGGTATAAAATAGAAAAGGGAGAGCCCCCGATGGGGCTCTTTTCCTTTCCCTTGGCGCCGGTGACGGAACTAGGGCCGGCCAGACCGGTCTTTTGGGTAACGGCGAGCCTTCGCGGTCGCAGGCACGAAATGAAGGAAAGCGCAAGGCGGAAAGGGGGATCGGCCTTGACGGGGAAAGGGTCCAACCAGTCGAAGATCGACTACCAGCTGCTTGCCCGTCGTAAAGTTACCGATAGCCTCCTGCTCTTGGCCGATCCACAGACGAGTCGCCGGGAGAAAGAGGCGGCCTTACGCCGCCTCGTGCGCCTGGGCCGTTACACGGTACCGGTTTGCATCGACCATCTTGCCCGGCGTCCCGGATCGCTGGACGTCGTGATCGCCCAGGTGTTCCGGGCTCTCGACGACCCCTCCTGCCTGGAGGAGCTCGCGCCGATCATGCTCGATAGCCGGATACCGGATGAGACCAAAGCAGCGCTCCTGCCGGTTTTTCAGCACTATGGCGTGGACATGGAGGCCATGCCGTGGCAGGACCTCTTCCAGGACGCCGGCCGCGTTGCTCGCCGCGAGCTTTTGCGTCTCCTGGACCTGGCGGCCGCCGATCAGAATATCACCCAGCAGATTCTGGACGAGCTCGATCGCATGCCACCGGACGGAAAGCTCGTTTATACCCGGTACCTGGCCGAGTCCCGTTCGGTTCACGCCGTGCCGTTCCTGGCCGCTTTGGCGTGGAACGAGGACGCGGAGATTGCTCTGTCGGCCGTAGACGGGCTGGCCTCCATACCTGCTCTTTCAGCGCAGCGGGAGCTCCAGGCCCTCGCGGTTGAGCTTCCCCCGGGGGGCCGGGTGCACGAAGCGGCAGTTCGCGCCCTGGCGGCTCGGGGGGAGGGGTGGCCGGTCACCTCCTCCTCCCAACCCGAGGTCCGGCTGGATCAGGCCGCGGTTAGTGCGGTGGATGGGGCCGGTAACCGGGCCATCTGGCTCGCGTACGGGGAGCCGGGCCACTCCCGCCGCCCGTGGCGAGGTCTCTACCTTCTGGTTCACGACGAGAACGGGATCTCTCTCTGCTTTGGAACCGCTGCTACGCGGCGAAACACGTTTCGGCAGATGGTTCGGCAGCTGCGCCAGGATACGGCGGTACTGGTAGACGATGGGGAATACGCCGCGGCGCTGGTACAGGACGCGCTCTGGCGCAACCGCCGGTCGGGGAACCCCGTCCCGGTATCGTTCCATTATTGGCGCAGAATGCTCGGCCTGGTTCCGTTCAAGCCCTATCCTTATACGCCCCGCTTTTCCCGGCGCGAACGCGCGGAGGCCCAAGAAGAGATCGGTGCGGCGCAAACTCGCCGTCTCCTCGAGTACCACGAGTTTGCCGACTGGTTTCTCGTGGAACCGGCGGTGTACGACTGGGCCGACCGCATTGCTTCCCGGGGAGCGCCGGCGGACACGGTACGTGCCCTTCTTACCCCCTCGGTGGTGCGCTGGCGGCGACGGCTGGCCCTGATGGCGGACTTTTACCGGCGGGCGGGGAAGAGAGAGCGGTTCAAGCTGGCCCTGGCCACCTGGCTTCACTTCCGGCCGGGGCAGTTGGAAAGCCTGCCTTTCGCGGTGCGACTGATTGGCAGGAGCCTCGAGGTGGCCCGGGGGAACATGCGGGAGGGATTCGACCCCCGGCTATTACCCGAGGCCTTCGGTGGTTTATGACGGGGTTGACCGATGATGGGAAAGGGGAAGACACGTCGGTATGAAAGCGTGGTGGGAGCAGGCGAAGCGCCTTGCCGCGGAGTACGAGCGTTTCTCGGCCGAGCTCGCCGACCCGGCCGTTCTCCAGGATCCTGACCGGTATCGGCGTCTCGCCAAAGAGGTGGCCGACCGGGAAGAGGTGGCGACGAGAGTCGCCCAATACGAGCGGGCAGAGAAGGAGCTGGCCGAAGTACGGGAGCTCCTGCGGGAGGATGATGCCAAGGCAGCCGACTTGCGGGAACTGGCGGCGGAAGAAGAGGCGCGACTCGAAGCCCGCCTGGAGCAACTGGAGCGGGAGCTCCGGGAGTTGCTTGCCCCGCGCGATCCCAACGACGAGCGCAACGTCTTCCTGGAGGTTCGAGCGGGGGCCGGGGGCGAGGAGGCGGCGTTGTTTGCGGCCGACCTCGTCCGCATGTACGCCCGGTATGCCGAGCGGCATGGATGGCGAGCCGAACTGGTGGATGCCAACCCGACGGAACTCGGCGGGTTCAAGGAAGCAGTGCTCCTCATCGAAGGAAAGGGAGCGTATAGCCGGCTGAAATTCGAGAGCGGGGTTCACCGGGTGCAGAGGGTGCCGGTCACGGAGGCGAGCGGCCGGATCCATACTTCCACGGCGACGGTGGCGGTACTCCCGGAAGCGCAAGAGGTGGAGGTGGACATCGATCCCGAGGATTTACGGATCGACGTATACCGTTCCACCGGCCACGGCGGCCAGTCCGTCAATACCACCGATTCGGCGGTTCGCATCACCCACCTGCCTACCGGAATCGTGGTTACCTGCCAGGATGAAAGGTCTCAGCTCAAAAACAAGGAAAAGGCATTACGGGTGCTGCGGGCCCGGCTGCTCGACCGGGCGAAGGAAGCGCAAAAGGAGCAAATAGATGAGGCCAGACGCAGCCAGGTGGGAACGGGTGAACGCAGTGAGCGCATCCGCACCTATAACTTCCCTCAGGGCCGTGTCACCGACCACCGTATCGGCCTTACCCTCTATCGCCTCGAGCAGTTCCTCGACGGTGAGCTGGACGAGATGATCGATGCCCTGCGCCTGGCCGGGCAGGAGGCGGCGCTGAAGGCGGTCGAAGCATGAGCCGTAGCGTGAGCGGGCCGCCGGCGGCGCGTAAGCCGATGCCCACCATCCTCGAGCTGATACGCCTGGCTACCCCCTACCTCGCGGCGCGGGGCGTACCCAACCCGCGCCTGGACGCCGAGGTTTTGCTCGCCGACGAGCTGGGGCTTTCCCGGCTCGATCTCTATGTCCAGTTCGACCGGCCGCTGGTCAAATCGGAGGTGGACGAGTACCGGCGACGCATCGTGGCCCGGGGACACCGGTGCCCGGTAGCCCTCATCACCGGCAAGAAGGAGTTTTTCGGGTTGGAGCTCATGATTCGCCCGGGGGTGCTCATCCCCCGGCCCGAGACGGAGACGGTGGTGGAGGAAGCACTGCGGGTCGCCGCGGACCGGCTCAGTTCTCGTCGCCTGGAAACTGCGGGCGGGCCTTCGGCGGAGGGCCCGGGCGAAGCGCCCGTCGCCGGGGAGGCCGGGCCCGGGCTCAAGGTGGCCGACGTCGGTTGCGGGTCGGGCGCGATCGGCCTGGCCATTGCCTCCCGGGTCTCGGGCTCGGAGGTCTGGGCCATCGATTGCTCTCCGGTGGCGCGGGAATTGACGCAAGCCAACGCCCGGCGTCTCGGGCTCGTCGATCGGGTGCACGTGGTGGCCGGCGATCTCCTGCAGACGTCTACGCCCCTGCCGCTGCTGGACCTGGTAGTGAGCAACCCACCCTACATTCCCAGCGCCGAGCTTACCCGGCTGGCCCCGGAGATCCGTGACTATGAACCCCGTCTTGCTCTCGACGGCGGCCCCGACGGCCTCGCGGTTTACCGCCGGCTTCTGCCCGAGGCGCGCCGGTTCCTGGCCGGCGGCGGGTACGCAGTGGTAGAAATCGCGCCCGACCGGGGCGAAGCGGTACGGCGAATCGGCGAGGCAGCGGGGCTTAGCTTCCTGCGGATAACTCGAGACCTCGCCGGGCACGATCGAGTGGCAATATTCCGCAAAGATGAAGGCGAGGCCCCATGACCCGGGTAGTGCGAGTCGACGATAGAGTCCCTCGCGAGGAACGCCGGCGGGCGCTGGCCGAGGCGGGGCGACGGCTACGAGCAGGGGAACTGGTGGCTTTCCCCACGGAGACGGTTTACGGCCTGGGAGCGGATGCTACCAATCCCGCGGCGGTCCGGCGCATCTTTGCCGCCAAAGGGAGGCCGGCCGACAACCCGCTCATAGTTCACATCGAACAGGTAGAGAGACTCCGGGAGGTTGCCGCCACGATCCCGGGGCCGGCGCTGGAACTTGCCGGTCTCTTTTGGCCCGGTCCGCTTACCCTCGTCTTACCCCGGCGTGACACCATCTGCCCGGAGGTCTCCGCCGGGCTTCCCACCGTGGCGGTTCGTTGTCCCGAGCATCCCGTCGCCCGGGAGCTGATCGCGTTTGCCGACCGGCCGGTGGCCGCCCCCAGTGCCAACCTATCCGGCCGGCCGAGCCCCACCCGGGCCGAACATGTTCTCCGGGATCTCGGGGGGCGGATACCGCTCCTGCTGGACGGGGGGCCGTGCCGGGTAGGGGTAGAGTCGACCGTCCTCGACCTCACGTCCCGCCCGCCGGTGCTCCTGCGACCGGGCGGGGTCACCCTGGAGGAACTGCGTAGCGTTCTCGGCCGGGTTGACCTGGACCCCGGCGTGCTGGGCGAGCCCCATTCGGGGCCGGTACGTTCACCGGGCATGAAGTATCGTCACTATGCCCCGGCGGCACCTGCCTGGCTGGTTGAGGGCACCCCCCCTGCCGTGGCCAGGAAGGTTTTCCAGCTGGTGAAGGAGTGGGCGGGGGCGGGAGAGAGAGTAGGTCTTCTGATCTCTGAGGAGACGGCTCAGCAGCTTGGTGAACTTTTATCTGCGGATTTGCCGGGCGGGGGCGGCACGCTTCAGGTCGAGGTAGTGGGGCCGCGCGATCATCCGGAGGAGTATGCGCGGCGGCTCTTTGCTCTTTTGCGCCGGCTGGACGAGGCCGGGGCGAGCCGCATACTGATGGAGGGCGTGCCTCCCGTCGGGATGGGCCTGGCGGTTGCCAACCGGCTCCGGCGGGCCGCCGGCCACCAGGTGATCAAAGCCGAGCCGGGCGGCGCGCCAGAGTGAGGGTGATGGCTTCGCTGCGCAGCTTTTCGTCGGCGGCCAGGACCCCCCGGGCCGCGGTAGAAACTGCCAGGGTCCCCGGCTTGTTGATCCCTCGCATGCTGAGGCAGAGGTGTTCGGCCTCTATCACCACCAGGACACCTCTTGGCTTCAACCCTTCCATGAGGACATCCGCGATCTCTTCGGTCATCCGTTCCTGAACCTGGGGACGGCGCGCGATCACCTCCACTACTCGAGCGAGCTTGCTCAGGCCGGTCAGGCGGCCCCCCTGGGGTAAGTACGTAACATGTGCGCGGCCAAGAAAGGGGATCAGATGGTGTTCACACATGGAGTAGAAGGGAATGTCCCGCAGGATGATCATCCCCGTCTGCTCCGCGTCCTGGAAGACGGTGAGCTCTTCCCGCGGGTCACGCCCGAGACCTGCGAACACCTCGGCGTACATCTCCGCCACCCGGGACGGCGTTTCTTTCAAACCGGGGCGATCGACTCTTTCCCCAATCGCCTCGAGAATCATTCTCACACCCTGCTCGAGCTTCTCCCGATCCATTTCCGGCTACCCTCCTGGCTTCTCGTGAGCCACCGCCGCGTGCAGGCCACCGGTGGCCAGGGGCTTTGAAAACCGCGGCTTGCCGCGGGCGTTTGCGAACAGCATAGCATAGCGAGGCCGAACCGGGGGGTGGCAGCACCGCCACGGGACGCCGGCCGCGTTCGCCGGGAAGCGGGCTCTTGTGGTAGACTCATTGGTAGTGCTCTAAGGTTGGGGTGGCTAGGTCAGTGCCGTACCGGATCTGGCTCGTCTGTACGGGTAATACCTGCCGCAGCAGTATGGCCGAGCCTATGCTGCGCCGCCTCCTGGACGAGCGGGGGATACGCGAGGTCGAGGTCCACAGTGCGGGGTTGGCAGCGGTAGAGGGGGCGCCCGCCAGTCCGCAGGCGATCGAGGTCATGAAAGAGGAAGGCCTGGACCTGAGCGGACATCGGGCTCACCGGTTGACGGCCCGCGAGGTGGCGGCGGCGGACCTGATCCTCACCATGACCAGCGAGCACAAGCGGACGCTTTTACAGCAGTACCCCGAAGCGAGCGGCCGGGTATTCGTCCTGCGAGAGTACGCGGAAGGCAAAGAGCTCGATCCTCTGCTCGTGCGCGCCCACGTGTTGGAACAGCTCGAGGATGCCCGTCGCCGCCAGGCGATCCGTATGCCACGCCTGAAGCCGGGCGAAAACGCCGGGAATACCGGATCTGAGGCCGACAAGGGCGCCGGGCCGGCGCCCGGGGGGGCAGCCGGAGCCGCTGAGGCTCCGCCCTCCTCGGAGGCCCAAGAGTTACTCAACTTGCAGGCGGAACTGGCCGCTTATGATATCGAGGATCCCATCGGTGGGGATCGGGAGCGCTATCGGGAAACGGCCCGCCGGCTGCGGGAAGCACTGGCCCAGGTGGTCGCACGTCTCGAGCGCGAGCTCTCTCCGGGAAACGACCGGGGGAAAGGTGGGAAGAAGGAGAGTGACTGAGGGGAAAACGGGGAAGATGCGCGTGGCGATCGGGTGCGACCATGCCGGGCTCCCTCTCAAAGAGGAGATACTGCGTTTTCTAGCGGATGAAGGGCCGCAGGCAGGATGGGAATGGGAGGATTTTGGAGTTCAAACTACTGAACCGGTCGATTACCCTGACATCGGGCAAGCCGTCGCCAAGGCGGTAGCCTCCGGAGAATTCGACCGGGGTATCTTGATCTGCGGCACGGGGATTGGCATGTCCATCGCGGCCAACAAAGTGCGGGGAGTGCGGGCCGCGCTCTGCCACGACACCTATTCGGCGCGCATGTCCCGGGAGCACAACGACGCCAACGTGCTCACCATGGGCAGCCGGGTGATAGGCCCGGGGCCGGCCCGGGATATCGTGCGCATCTTCCTCACTACCGCTTTCGCCGGCGGCCGCCACGCCCGGCGAGTGGGCAAACTCGAGCAAGGAGGCTGTTGACGACGCGAGTTCATATCATCGATCATCCGCTCATCCAGCACAAGCTGGCGATTTTGCGTAACCGGGAAACCGGGGCGAAGGAGTTTCGCGAACTCCTCGACGAGGTCTCGTTGCTCATGGCCTACGAGGTGACGCGCAATCTACCCCTCGAAGAGGTGGAGGTGGAGACTCCTCTTGCCCGTACCAAGTGCCGGATGATCTCCGGCAAAAAGCTGGCGGTGGTGCCCATCCTGCGGGCAGGCCTCGGTATGGTCGGGGGCATCCTCAACCTGATCCCGGCCGCCCGGGTGGGACACATCGGCGTTTACCGGGATCCCGAGACCCTGCAGCCGGTGGAATATTATTGTAAGCTACCCGCCGATATCCAGGAGCGGGAGGTGATCGTCGTCGATCCCATGCTGGCCACCGGAGGATCGATGGCGGCGGCCGTTCAGTTCATCAAGGACCGGGGGGCTCGGGGAGAAAACATCAAAGTGATGAACCTGATCGCGGCTCCGGAAGGCATCGCCAAGATGGAAAGGCAGCATAGCGAGGTCGAGATCTTCGTCGCGGCCGTCGACGAACGGCTCAACGAGCACGGTTTCATCCTGCCGGGGCTCGGAGATGCTGGTGATCGGCTCTTTGGCACGCGCTAAGCGAGCAAGTGCCCTTTGCTTAACGGGGGGGATACCCTATAATAGGCAGAAGCGGCCGGGATCCCCGTGACCGGGCCATACCGCCGCCCCGGCCGGATGGGCCGGGGGAGCGGGACGGGCAGGGCGAGCGAGTGAGGCCGGGTGGGCAAGGGGGGCCGGGCCTGGAGGGAATACGCTACAGTGCACTAGGAATCAGCCTCGTCCTGACCGCGCTCATCTATCTGGGGGCCGGAATCTGGGGTGGCCTCTATCTCGACCGTCGCTACGGGACAGAGCCGGCGTTTCTCTTGCTCGGGCTGGGCTTTGGATTGGCGGCCAGCCTGGGGAGCCTTTATCTGCAGGGTCGGGCCGTATGGCGCCGGGGGAGGTCACGCCGATGAGCGGGGAGCCGGGCCGGACCCCGGAAGCTGCCAGGCTCGGGGACACCCCGCGCCGGCCTGGTCCGGGAGCGGATCCTGTACTGGTGGTCATGGTCGTTCTCCTGGCCGTGAGCGCTGCTTTGTCGCTTGCTTTCGGCCTTGAGCGGGCGGCCGCGGGCGTGGGCGCCGGAACGCCGGTTGCCTTGGTGAACCACTGGTGGCTGGCCCGGACCCGGGGCCGGATGGAAAAGCTTTCGCTGGCCCAAGGAACGCGGCAGTTGCTGTTGACTTACTGGGGGCGGCTCGGGCTCGACCTGGTCGCGCTGCTGGTGGCGACCCGGCTCGGGGCCGAGTTCCTGATTGGGGTCTTGATAGCGCTGGTCACGGAGATGATGGCGTACGTCTGGGACCAGGCTCAGCGTTTGGGCAGGGGGTAAGACAGGGAAGTGCAGGAAAGGCTCGCGCACCTGCTGGAGGAAGTTCAGCCTCATACGGTGTTTCGTTTGGGCCCGGTAGAGATCACCAGCACGGTGGTGAACACCTGGGCGGCCATGGTAGTCCTCTTTGTCCTCCTGTACTTGCTCACCCGCCGCCTCAACTTCCTTCCCCGCGGGGCCCAAAACCTCCTGGAGCTACTCGTCGAGTTCATCTGGGGCCTGACCGACCCGCTTATGGGCCGGCAGGGACGAAAGTACGTGGGCGTAGTAGGCACGTTTTTCGTCTTCATCTTGTTTTTGAACTTTGCCTGGTTCATCCCGGGAGTGATCCCGCCCACCTCGGACTTGAGCGTTACGGCCGCCCTGGCCGTCACTTCGATACTATCGGTTCAGGTGATTGCCATCCGGGAACACGGTTTTCGCAAGTACGCAGGGCGCTTCTTCAAACCATTTCCGCCGATGGTAATCATGAACGTCATTGAACAGCTCGTACGCCCGTTCTCGCTGGCTCTCCGTCTTTTTGGCAACCTCTTCGGGGAAGAGCTGGTAGTGGGGGCGTTTTTTGCCATGATCCCCCTTTTCGTCCCGGTGCCCATCATGATGCTGGGTTTGATTTTTGGCTTCGTTCAAGCTCTCGTTTTTACCGCCTTGACGGCAACGTATCTGGCAGAGGCTGTGGAAGAGGGAGAAGACTGATGTCCGGGGGACGGGCTTCCAACGGCCTGTGGGTACGGTGCTAAGGGGGGCCAGAGGGAGGTGAGGGATCGGTGCAGGTCTTGGCAGCAGCCCTGGTAATGGCACTGCCGGCCATGATGTCGGCCTTCGCGCAAGCGTGGACGGCCACCCACGCTATGGACGGCATGGCCCGGCAGCCGGAAGCGGCCGGAGAGATTCGCAACAGTCTCTTCCTGCCGCTCGCGTTCATGGAGGCTTTGACGCTCTTCTCGTTCGTCATTGCCTTGTTGCTCTGGCTCAAGATTTGAATCTGAATCTGAGCGTTGGGTCAGCAGCCCGGCGGGGGTGGTGGAGGCGGGGCCCGCGTGCAAGGCGCGGGCCGGCGCTATGCCGCCCCCATCCTTCTCGGGCAGGGGGTTGGCAGGGATGTTACGACTCGGGCCACTGGAGGTCAACCTGTGGACCTTCCTTTTCACGGTGCTGAACGTCTCCGCCGTCATGTGGTTACTGTCGCGCTTTCTCTTCAAACCGGTAAGCGAGATCCTCGAAAGACGTGAAAGGTCGGTCCAGGAGACCCTGGCCTCGGCGCAGCGCCGGCAGGAGGAAGCGGAGCAGCTCCTGCGCGATTACCAGGGTAAACTCGCCGATGCCGACGCGCGGGCGCAAGCCATTTTGAACAAGGCGGCCCGAGACGCCGAGCGACTCCGGGAGGAGCGGCGACAGGCGGCCGAAGCCGAAGCCGAGTCGCTGCTTTCCCGGGCTCGGAAAGAGATTGACGAGGAAAAGGAGAAGGCCATCCGGGAGCTCCGCCAGGAGGCGGTGGACCTGGCGATCCGGACTGCCTCGCGGCTCTTGAGCCGGGAGATCACCGCCCAGGACGACCATAAGTTCGTGGAGGAGTTCGTGAGCGCCTTGGCCGAAACCGGGGGTGAGACCGCCCCGGCCGGGCAGACCGTCGGCGCCACGGCGGCGGGGTCGAGGGCGGAGAGCCAGGGAGACAGTTCGGTGAAGCGGGGGAGAGAGGCGTGAAGCATACCCGCGCCGCGAAGCAGTACGCCCGCGCCCTGGTGGAAGCTGCTCGGGCTCGTGGCCTTCTCGACCGTATCGAAGAGGATCTCTCCCTGTTCCGGGATACGCTGGACCTGCCGGAATGGTCGCTTTTTCTGACCAACCCGGCTGTTCCACTGGATCAACGCTATCAAACCCTGGAGCGGGTGTTCGCACCGTACCTCGATCCGTTGACCCTATCTTTCCTGCGCGTGTTGCTTCAACACGGACGCGTGAGGCTTCTACCCGAGATCGCCGATCTTTACCGGCAATTGGCCCGGGCGGCACGGCAGGAGGTAGAAGCCGCACTCTACTCGGCCCGCCCGCTGGGGGCCGATGAGCTGGATCTGGTGCGCGGGCGGCTCGAGATGTTCACCGGCCGCCGGGTGCGCCTGCGCCCGGTGGTGGACGCATCTCTCCTCGGCGGCATCCGGGTTCAGATCGAGGACTTGATCATCGACGGAAGCCTCCGGGCTCGCCTTCGCCAGCTGGAAGAGCGGATGCTGCAGGCGGGGATAGAACGGAGTAGTTAAAGCGGAACACGGTGAGTTGGAGGGAATAAAGCATGGCGATCCGGCCGGAGGAGATCAGCGCCGTCTTGCGCCGGGAGATCGAGCAATTCCGGCCTTCCCTGGAGATCGAGAATGTAGGCACGGTCATCCAGGTGGGCGATGGCATCGCGCGGGTCTACGGCCTGCGCCAGGCCATGGCCAGCGAGCTTTTGGAGTTCCCCCGGGGGCTGATGGGGATCGCGCTCAACCTGGAAGAAGATGAGATCGGAGCGATCCTTCTTGGCCCGTACGAACACTTGAAGGAAGGCGATCAGGTCCGGCGCACCGGCCGTGTGATCGAGGTGCCGGTGGGAGAGGCGCTCATCGGGCGGGTAGTTAACCCGCTGGGTGAACCGCTGGACGGCGGCGGGCCCATTAAAACCGACCGCCGCCGCCCGCTGGAACGGAAAGCGCCGGGGGTGGTGGAAAGGCGGGCAGTTCACCAGCCGCTGCAGACCGGTTTGAAGGCGATCGATGCCATGACTCCCATCGGGCGCGGCCAGCGGGAGCTCATCATCGGCGACCGGCAGACCGGCAAGACCGCCCTGGCGATCGACACCATCCTCAATCAGAAGGGCGAGGATGTGATCTGTATCTACGTGGCCATCGGGCAGAAGGCGTCCACCGTGGCCGGCGTGGTGGAGGTATTGCGAGAGCACGGTGCCATGGAGTACACGATCGTGGTGGCGGCTACGGCGGCCGATCCGGCGCCGCTGCTTTACATTGCTCCGTATGCCGGCTGCGCTATGGGCGAGGAGTTCATGTTCAACGGGAAGCATGCACTGGTCGTCTATGACGACCTGACCAAGCATGCCGCCGCGTATCGTGAGGTCTCGTTGCTTTTGCGGCGACCGCCGGGGCGGGAGGCTTTCCCGGGGGACATTTTCTACCTGCATTCCCGCCTTCTGGAACGGGCTGCCAAACTCAGTGATGAATTGGGCGGCGGTTCGTTGACCGCGCTACCCATCGTGGAAACGCAGGCGGGCGATATCTCGGCGTACATCCCGACCAACGTGATTTCCATCACCGACGGGCAGATTTACCTGGAAACCGACCTTTTCTACGCCGGGGTGCGGCCGGCCATCAACGTGGGCCGGTCGGTTTCCCGGGTCGGCGGCGACGCTCAAGTGAAGATGATGAAGCAGGTGGCCGGGAGCCTGCGGCTCGACCTTTCCCAGTACCGGGAGCTCGCGGCTTTCGCCCAGTTCGGTTCCGAGCTGGACAAGGCGACCCAGGCCCGGCTCATCCGGGGCGAGCGGGTGGTGGAAATCCTGAAGCAAGACCAGTATGAACCGATGCCCGTGGTTGACCAGGTGATGGCGATTTTCGCCGCCGTCAACGGCTTCCTGGACGACCTGCCGGTAGAACAGGTGCGGCCCTTCGAGAAGCAGTTCCTCGAGTACATGCACGTAAGTGAATCCGAGCTGGTCAAAGAGCTCGCGCAAAAGCAAGCCTTCGATGACCGGCTGCGGGAACGGCTGGCCGCGGCGGTGAAAGTCTTCAAAGAACGCTTCGTCCGGCAAGGGCAGGCGGCACGAGAAGCGCCGGGAGCACCGAGTAACGGGCAGGCGAGGCGAGGGTAGAGGTGGTCGTATGAAGGGAGCGGCAGGCTAGATGCCCCGTTCAACCAGGGAGATACGAAGACGGATCAATACGATCCGGAACACGCAGCAGATCACCCGGGCCATGGAGATGGTGTCCGTGGCCAAGCTACGCCGGGCCCAGGGCCAGGTGCTTTCGGCCCGGCCTTATGCGGACCAGCTCGGCCAGGTTCTGCGCCGGCTTCTCGCCGACCCCCGTCTTCTGCGTACCCCCGGGGTCGATCCCGTACTGGTGCACGGCCGTCCCGGACCGGTTGCCCGGCTGGTTTACGTGGTCATCACCGCCGACCGGGGGCTGGCCGGTGGCTACAACGTCAATCTGATCCGGTTTGCCATGAGCGTCCTGGATCGGGAAGAAAGGCCCTACCAGCTGATCTGCATCGGAAGAAAGGGCCGCGACTTTTTCGCGCGCCGGGGATACCCGCTGTTCGCCGAGATAACAGGGTTGAACGACACTATCGATTTCCCGGTGGCGCACCGTCTCAGTCGCCGGCTCGTAAGCCTGCTCGAGGATGGAACGGCAGACGAGGTGAGCGTGATCTACAGCCGCTTCCTCGGGCCCGGGCGGGAGCGTCCTACCGTGGAGAAACTCCTTCCCCTGGACCGGATGGCCGGTGAGGTCACCGCCGAGGCAGCCGGTGAAACGATATACGTTCCGTCCCGGGCTGCTCTGCTTCGCCTGTTGCTCCCGAGGATCGTCGATGCCGAGGTTTACCGTATATTGCTCGAGGCCAAAGCCAGCGAGCACGGCGCGCGGATGGCGGCCATGCACAATGCCACCGAAAACGCCGAAGAGCTGATCGATACGCTGCAGCTTTCCTACAACAAAGCCCGCCAGGCGGCCATCACCAAGGAACTGGCCGAGATTGTCGGCGGTTCCGAGGCGCTCACCCAGGGGGGCGGGCAGTAGCCTGCGGCCTGCCCATGCGGCCGGACCGCCCGCGCGAAGAAAGATAAGGAGACGGCACCCGGGGTCGACTGAAGGGCAACCAGGACCAGAGTGAGCGGTGAGGAGTGACGAAGGAATGGCGGAGATCGTGGGCCGAGTGGTACAGGTGATGGGACCGGTGGTGGATGTCCAGTTCGAGCCGGGGCAACTACCCGATCTGGACCACGCCCTGGTGGTGGAGGGAACGGCACCCGACCGGCCGGTCCATCTCGTGATCGAGGCGGCCCAACACCTGGGCAACAACACTGTCCGCTGTATTGCCATGGATTCCACCGACGGTCTGCAACGGGGGATGCCGGTGCGGGATACGGGGGCTTCCATCTCCGTGCCGGTGGGGCGGGAAACGCTGGGCAGGATGTTTAACGTGCTGGGTGAACCGATTGACGGGCAACCGGCTCCTGCCGTCCGGGAACGGTGGCCCATCCACCGTCCTGCTCCTTCCGTAGCCGACGTGAAGCCGGCCACGACCATGCTCGAGACCGGCTTGAAGGTGGTGGATCTCCTTGCTCCCTACCCCAGAGGTGGTAAGATCGGCCTCTTCGGTGGCGCCGGCGTGGGCAAGACGGTGCTGATCATGGAGCTCATCCGTAACATCGCGACCGAACACGGCGGTTTTTCCGTCTTTGCCGGAGTGGGCGAGCGCACCCGTGAGGGCAACCAGCTCTGGCGGGAGATGCAGGAATCGGGAGTGCTCAGCAAGACGGTGCTCGTCTTCGGCCAGATGAACGAACCTCCGGGGGCGCGCCTGCGGGTGGGCCTCGCCGCGCTGACCATGGCGGAATACTTCCGGGACGTCGAGGGCCAGGACGTGCTGCTTTTCATCGATAACATCTTCAGGTTCGTGCAGGCGGGGTCTGAGGTTTCGGCTCTGCTCGGACGGATGCCGAGCGCCGTCGGTTACCAGCCGACCCTGGCGACCGAGATGGGCGAATTGCAGGAGCGCATCGTCACTACGAAAAACGGTTCGATCACCTCCATACAGGCGATCTACGTGCCGGCCGACGACTACACCGATCCGGCGCCGGCCACCACCTTCGCCCACCTGGACGCTACCACCAACCTCGAGCGTTCCATTGCCGAGCGGGGGATCTACCCGGCGGTCGACCCCCTGGCTTCGACTTCTCGCATTATGTCCCCGCATATCCTCGGGGAAGAGCACTACCGGGTGGCGCGGGGAGTTCAGGAAGTATTGCAACGCTATCGTGAACTCCAAGACGTCATCGCCATTCTCGGCATGGACGAGCTATCGGAGGAAGACAAGCTGATCGTAAACCGCGCCCGCAAGATCGAACGTTTCCTGTCGCAGCCCATGTTCGTCGCCGAGGCGTTCACCGGTACGGAGGGCCGGTACGTGCCGGTGAAGGAGACGGTGCGCGGGTTCAAGGAAATCCTGGAGGGCAAGCACGACCATCTTCCCGAACAGGCCTTTTACATGGTGGGAACGATCGACGAGGCGGTGGAAAAGGCCGCGCGGCTGGAAAAGGAGCTTGTGGCATGAACGGGGAGGCTGGCGATAGCGACCGCCGGGGGTTTAACGATGCATCGGCCGGCGAGGGCGGGCGGTTGCTCTTGGAGGTCGTGACCCCGACCCGTACCGTCCTGCGGCGACGGGTAGAGTCGGTACTGGTACCCGCCCTCGACGGATACCTCGGCATCCTCGCCGGCCATGCCCCGCTGGTGGCCGGCCTCGCCCCGGGTGTCCTGTACTACGGTCGACGGCACGAAAAGAAGCAACGCCTGGCGGTGAGCGGCGGTTTCGTCGAAGTCGCCCAAAACCGCGTGCTGGTGCTGGCGGATGCGGCCGAACTCCCTGAAGAGATCGACGTCGCCCGGGCCCAAGCGGCGCTGGCGAGGGCGGAGGAAAGGCTCCGCCGGGCCGGGGAGCAGGTGGACGTGGTGCGGGCGGAACTCGCCATGCGCCGGGCCCTGGCACGCCTGCGGGCCGTCTACGGCGACCGTGCCCTCGACCGGGTCACTTACGTTCCCGGCGAGGAGCGGCTGGCGGAGTGAGGAACCGGCGAGGAAAAAGGCCAGGGCCGACCCGGCCCTGGCCCGGGCGGTTTGCTACTTTGCTACTGCCACTTTGCTACTGCTGCTTCAGGATCGCGTTGATCTTGGGCTCGACCGTGCTCAAAGCGTGCTGGGCGTCCTCCGTACCCGCCCAGACCGGAGAGAGCGCCTTGTCGATCGCGTCGTTCATCTCTTTCCATACCGTAGTGACCGGGTCGATGCGTCCCCACTGCAACGACTCGACGAACGCTCGGCGGTTCTTGGGAATTCCGGAAATGACCGACGGGTGAAGGGCAGCCTGCCTATGGGCAGGGATGGCGGTCCCGCTTTCGCCGATGGCCACCCCCGCCTCATAGCTTGCAAGGAACTTGAGCAGGTCCCAGGCGGCCTCTTTCTGTTTGGAACCGGCCGGAATGGCGTAGCCGCCCGTTCCGGTGCGAACGAACCTTCCGGCCGGACCGGACGGGAGTACCTGGGCGTCCCAGGCGAACTTGTTGTTTTTGTGGTAACCGATGTCCCAGTATCCGGCGAAGAACATACCGGCTTTGCCAGTGGTAAACGAGTAATAGAGGTTCGTGGGTGCTACCTTGTAGCGGTGCATTAGGTCGGCAATCCACTGGATCGCCCGGACGGCCGGTTCCTGGTGCATCGTGAACGCGGTGTAATCGGAATTCAGTATCGAGCCGCCAAAGGCCCAGACTACGTTCACCCGCTGGAACCACTGCCAGGGAGCAATGATTCCCCACGTATCGGGCGTTCCGTCGTTGTTGGTGTCCTTGGTGAGCTTTTTGGCGACGTCCAGGACCGTATCATAGGTCCATTGCAGGGACGGATAGGCCAGGCCGTAGGTGTCGAAGAGCTCGGCATTGTAGAACATCACGATGCTGCTGGTCTCCCGGGGGATGGCAAGGCCTTCCTTGCCTTTATATGTCATTTGCCACCGGGTGACGGGGAAGAATATATCGAGATCGAACTTGTCCCGCTTGATGAAATCTGTGAGGTCGTACAGGGCACCAGACTTGGCGTATTGGGGGAACCGGCTGTAGTGGATGTACATGACGTCGGGCGGGTTCCCCGCCGCCATCTCTACCAGTATCTTGTCGTCGTAAACGGAAGCATCGTAGTTTTCGATACGGATCTCGACGTTGGGATGGTCGGCCTTGTACTGTTCGAGCAGTTTCTGATAGGTCGCAAGCTCGGTGGGCCCCATGCGCCCGGCGTAAGTGAGCGTGATCCTGTCGGCCGCGCTTGCGACCGGCACCGGCATGGCAATAAGGAGCATCCCGGCCATCACGAGACCGGCCAGGCCGGCAAGAACGGGTAGCACGGCATGACGACCCATCGTTCCATCGCCTCCTCCAGACGGTATTATCGCTAACGTTATATTGTTCCGCCTTTATTGGCAGTTTCCTTCCCTGTCAATTCACTCCGTTCTTGCATAACCCGGCTATCCGGCGGGACAAACTACCGCCCGAGGTGGTCGGAAATGAAAGAAAAAGATGCCGATCGTGACGCCCGTGGTAAAGTTGCCCGCCCGGCCGCGGGCCGGGGAGCGGCCCGAACCGCGGCCGGGGCCGTCGCCGGGGCAGTCCGGCGAACCTTGGCCGCGGTCGGGAAAGGAGCCGGGGTCGCCCGCCGGTGGGCCCTGCCCGTGGGAATAGGCATGGCCGCCGGCGCCGTGATCGTGGTATTGGCCATCGCTCTTTACGTCGGCTTTGGCATGCCTGCTCCGGTAGGTCCGGGGTTCCTTGCGCGGTTGGGAACAGGAGAAGAAGAGGCGGTAGGCCAGGGCGCCATCCCGGGGAGGGCGGCGACCGGGACCACCGCCACCGCAGGGCAGCCGGGCGGCGGTCCCGCGACGGGTAGCAGCGCTTCGGGGGGCACGGAAAGCAGTTCTGGTAGTGGCTCTGGTGCGGCGAGCACGCCGGACCGAGGCTCAGAGCCGGGGCAAGGCAAGAGTGACGGTACGGGCTCAGGTAGCCCTTCAACCTCGTTGAGCCCTGACGAACAGGTCGGGGCAATATCCTGGTCCTGGCCGGTGCAAGGCCCCATCCAGGCCCGCTTCGGGTGGCACCAGCATCCGGTCTACCAGGATTGGCGGCTCCACGCCGGCCTGGACATTCAGGTCGCGCCCGGAACCTCCGTGAAAGCCGCGGCCGCCGGCGAAGTGCACTCGGTCTACAACGATCCCGTCAACTCTTTGACCATTGTCCTCGACCATGGTAACGGCGTGCAGTCTTTCTACGGCGGCCTCGCCCAGGTCACCGTTAAGGTCGGCCAAACGGTGTCCAAAGCGGAGGTGGTAGGGCGAGCGGGAGGAGCGACTTCGCCAGATGGTCGTCCTTACCTGTACTTTGCGATCAAAGCCGGAGACGAACCGGTCGACCCTTTGCCGCTCCTGCCCCTTGTCTCCACCTTGGTTCGTTGAAACGGGCGTTCGTCGAACCCGGCCGCGCGTAGCGAGCCGCAGAGGCGAGGGTCCGGCGGGCGCCGGCGCCTGCCCCGCGATCAGCATAGGGCGGCCCTCTCGCCCATATAGATTCTGCGGTGGCGCGCCTTGCAAGCGGGCGCCGTGCACGGTGAACGCAACGCCTGCCCGTGTCATGTGACTGCCGTGACCGTGACGCCGGCGCCGGTCCGCCGGCCGCTGGAGAACGCCTAGATCGCGAGGGGGCCGCGTCGATGAGAGACTACATCCGACGCCGGGTGGTCGAGATTAGCAATTACATAGTGGAGGAAAAGGCGACCGTCCGGCAGGCGGCTTCCGTCTTCGGGGTGAGCAAGAGTACAGTTCACAAGGATGTCACCGAGCGCCTTCCCCGGGTGAGCAAGGAGCTGGCTCGCCAGGTCAAAAAAGTCCTCGACCGCAACAAGGCGGAAAGGCACCTCCGGGGCGGTGAGGCGACCCGCCGCAAATACCGCCGCGGCCAGGAAAAGAAGGCATCCTGACGCGGCCGGGCCACGAAACGCCCATCGGGACTGGGCAGGGTTTTCCTGTCTTCCCGTCGAACCACCTTTCACAAGGCGTGGGAGGTTGGGGGGACGGGGTCACTGATGTTCGGGCTGGACATGGGAATCGACCTGGGCACGGCGAGCGTGCTCGTTTATGTACGCGGCCGCGGCATCGTCTTGCGCGAGCCGTCGGTGGTCGCGATCGATCAGGATACAGGCGCAGTACAGGCAGTGGGAGAAGAGGCCCGGCGCATGATCGGGCGGACGCCGGGCAACATCGTGGCGATCCGTCCTCTCCGCGAGGGAGTCATCGCCGACTATGACGTGACCCAGAAGATGCTGGACACCTTCATCCGGCGGGTGGCCGGCCGGCGGCGGCTCTTCGGCCCGCGGGTGGTGATCGGCATTCCCTCCGGTGTCACCAGCGTGGAACGGCGGGCAGTGGTGGAAGCCGCCCATCAGGCGGGAGCCCGCCAGGTCTACCTGATTACCGAACCCATGGCAGCTGCCATCGGTGCCGGCCTGAAAGTCCACGAGGCCAGCGGCAACATGGTGGTGGATATCGGAGGCGGTTCAACCGATATCGCGGTAATCTCCCTCGGTGGCGAAGTAGTCAGCGAGCAGCTGCGGGTGGCGGGCGACCGGATGGATGAAGCGATCACCCGCTACATACGCCGGGTCCACAACCTCCTGATTGGTGAACGTACTGCCGAAGACATCAAGATCCAGGTGGGCACGGCGCTGCCGCCGCAAGAAGAGCGCTACGTGGAAGTGCGGGGGCGGGACATGGTTACCGGACTGCCCCGCAACATTCGCTTCGGCAGTTCCGAAGCCTACGAGGCGCTGCAAGAACCGGTCCTCGCCATCCTGGAGAGCATCAACCGGGTTCTCGAGCAAACGCCGCCGGAGCTTGCCTCCGACATCATGGAAAAAGGGATCGTGCTCACCGGGGGCGGTTCACTCCTTGCAGGGCTGCCACAGCTGATCGCCGAGCGCACCGGCATACCCGTGCACCTGGCGGAGGACCCGGTCTCCTGCGTGGTGATGGGAACTGCCCGCTACCTCGAAGCGTTGTCCCGGTTGGACCTCGCGCCGGAAAAGCCGGCCCGCTACGCAGCCCGCCACTGATCAGCCACGCTATCGTTGACCGGCCCGGTGTGGCAGCTCTCGCCCTCCGGGGCGCGGGCAACCCTCAACCTTCATCCCCGGGTTGCCGAAAACGCGACTGGAGCAAGTCGGCGGGACCGGAGGGGGGTGAAAGGATGAGGGGGCTTTTCACCGCGGCTTCGGGTATGCTCTCAAGCCAGCTCAACCTGGATCGGGTGGCCAACGACCTCGCCAACGTCAACACCGTGGGCTACCGGGGTGAGATCTTTACCCACCGCAGCTATCCGGGGGCAACCATCCACCGGTTTGAGGGCACTTCTCCTTTTCGGCTGGCGGCGACCGGCCGGTTTTCCCGGGGAACGGTAGCGGCCATCCGTCCGGTGGTCGGCCGGATCGGCCAGGGGACGGCCATCGACGGCGTCTATCTCAACACGGAACACGGGCTCCTGCGCGAAACGGGGAATCCCCTGGACGTGGCGCTGGAAGACGATAGCTTCCTGCAGGTGGTAACCCCCCAGGGCGTGCTGCTGACCCGGGCCGGCAACCTGACTTTAGATGCCAACGGTTTTCTCGTAACTGCCGATGGTGAACCGGTTCTCGGGGAAGCCGGGCCCCTGCGTGTTCCGCCGCCGGGGGCCGGCGGGGCCGGCGCGGCCCGCGTTGAGATCGACGCTGACGGGCGTCTCCTGGTGGACGGTGTAGTGCAGGGGAGGCTGGCCCGGGTGACGGTGCCCAGGCCCGAGTTACTCGAGCCGGCCGGAGCCAACCGCTTCCGGGTGACGGGCGGCTCGGGGGCGGCGACCCCGGTACCGGCGGGAAGTGGCGGAGTGCGCTCGGGGTGGCTGGAATTCGCCAATGTCTCGCCGATAACAGCCATGGTGGAGATGATCGCTGCCACTCGCACCTACGAGGCGGCAGCAAAGGTAGTTCAGGCGTATGACGAGCAGTACGGCCGGCTGATCAACGCGGTCCTGGCTTGAGGGCCGAACCACGGGCGAGGCCCCAACAAGCAAGCAAGAGGGGGAAGCCGGGAGGGCGGAGTAAGAGGCAGGGAAAGGGCGGCGGAAGAAGCGGGGAGTCCGGAGCGGCGGGAACGGCCGGACCTGGAGACGGGAGACGCTCCAGGAGGCCGTGGTGATGCGGAACGACCGAAGCATCACCCCGGGAAGGACCAAGCCCTTCTGCCTCTGTGGATGGTGTGACGCCCGGGGGCCGGGTAGACAACCCCGTTCGGCAGCCCTGGGCGGGCGATCCCTCCTTCGCGCTTCCGGCTGCCAATACGCTCACGGCCCCAGCCGGGAACGGGGATCACATCCAGGAAGACAGGAGGGCTTTTCATGATGCGTTCATTGTGGACTGCCGCGTCGGGCATGATCGCTCAGCAGTTCAACATCGACAGTATCGCCAACAACCTGGCCAACGTGAATACAGTAGGCTTCAAACGCAGCCGGGTGGACTTTCAAGATCTGCTCTACCAGACCGTACGTTATGCCGGAAGTCCGGTGAGCGCCGGGGCGCAATTGCCCACCGGCATCCAGGTCGGGCACGGCGTACGCCCGGTGTCGACGGAGCGAATCTTCACGACCGGCACCTTCAAACAGACCGACAACCCGCTGGACCTGCTCATCGAGGGGGACGGCTTTTTCCAGGTACTCTTGCCGGATGGGACGACGGCCTACACCCGCGACGGGGCGTTCAAGATCGACGGGCAGGGGCGGCTCGTCACCTCTGACGGGTTCACGCTACAGCCGGAGATCACCATCCCGGCGGACGCGGTAAGTATCAACGTGGGTACTGACGGAACCGTCACCGTGCTCGTGAGCGGCAGCAATCAACCCCAAAACCTCGGGCAGATAAGGCTTGCCCGCTTCATCAATCCGGCCGGCCTGAGGAGCCTGGGCAGGAATCTGTTTGCTGCTACGGCGGCCTCGGGTGCACCCCAGGAGGGGACGCCGGGCCTGGATGGGCTCGGCAACATCGCCCAGGGGTACCTGGAGATGTCCAACGTTCAGGTCGTGGAAGAGATGGTCAACATGATCCTCGCCCAGCGCGCGTACGAGGTGAACTCCCGGGCCATCCAGGCCTCCGACGAGATGCTGCAGACGGCCAACAACCTCCGTCGCTAGGTGACTAAGCGATGATGGGGAGAACGGCGTTGGCAGGACCTAGAAAAACGGGCCTCAACGGAAGGGGGGTTCTCCCGGCCGCCGGGAGGATCATCCGGTTCGCAGCGTTCCTGGTGTTCTCGGGGGCGCTGGCGGGGTCCGTGGTAGGGATGGCGGCCGGGCCGGTGACCGTGGCAAACTCGCCGGCCGGCGGGCCGGCCGGCCTAGCTGCACGGGTAACCGTGCTTGAGCAAGGAGAAGTCGAAGGGGAATCCGTCCGCCTCAAGGACATCGCCGTGATTGAAGAGCTGAGAAAGGACGAACGGGAGCTGGCAGCGGTTCTGCCGCAGGTAGAAGTGGGCCGGGTGCCGCTGCCGGGCCAGAGCATCCGGTTTCCGGCGGGCTATGTCCTGGTCAAGCTCCGACAGGCGGGAATTCCCGTAAGTGCTCTCGATGTTCGGCTGCCCAGCTCGGGCTGGGTCACGGTCACGCGGCGGGTGTTTAACTCCGGCAGTCGCGAGGCGCAAAACGCAGGCGGTGGGGACGGCGCAGACAATGCGGACGTCCGGGGTAGCGTAGAGGGCGCAGAGGGCACGGACAGCACTAGTCACGAGGCGCGGCGCAGTTTGATCGCTGCCATCCTGGAGCGGGCCGAGCAGCAGGGGCGGCCGGCGGGAGCAGTGTGGGAGGTCCAGATCGAGGAAATCCGCGGCCAGGGAATCTCCGGAAACGCCGTTCAGTTCAAGTGGGACCTGGGAAGCTGGCAGCCGACTCCAGGGGAGTTCACGGTGTTTGCCCGCTTGCTTGAACCGCAAGCGGCCGTCTTCACCGTAAGAGGAAGACTGCTGGCACGGGTACGAGCTGTGGTAGCTCGAGTTCCCTTACCGGCCGGCCGGATCCTTGCTGCCGAAGACGTGGAGGTAGCGTGGGTGGAAGTCTCCGGTTCACCGGGCACGGTGGAGCGTTGGATCGGGCGGCCGGAAGAGGCGATCGGTAACACCACCTTGCGGGCGGTGGCGGCCGGAGTGCCGCTGGAACGAGCATGGCTGGCTCCCCGGTTGGTGGTGCGGCGGGGAGAACGGTTCACCTTGCGCTACGCCGGGCAGTTCGTGGTGGCCAGTGCTCTTTTCGAGGCGCTGAGCGACGGCAGGGTGGGGGAACGCATCTGGGCTCGGAATGTGAGTACGGGCGAACTGGTGGCAGTCGACCTCACCGCCGAAGGCCCCGAGGTGGCCAGAGGGGGGAAATGAAGGCATGACGGGCATGAAGAAGACTCACCCCACGTTTCCGGTCAGGATCTTTCTACCGGCGCTGGTCTTACTGGCGGCAGCGGGATCTAGTATCACGCCGGTTGGCCTCCCGAATGCTTTCCACCCGGCCGCGGCCCGGGCTGCCTCCCTCTGGCAGGCGGCCGAGGAAGAGGCACCCGGCAACGGCGCCATCAGCTGGTACAGCGATCGACGCCCCTGCCGGGTTGGTGACCTGCTCACGCTGGTGGTGGTCGAAGAGACCAGCGCCACCCAGCGGGCGGAGAGCTCCACCAGCCAGGACGGGGGGGCTCAGGTGGGCGGCCTGGGCCTGCTGCTGCGCTACCTTCCCCTGGTCGGCCTGGGGGGCAAGGATTACAACCAGGGTCAGGGCGAGACGGTGCGGGCGGGGAGCCTCACGGCCAGGCTGAGCGTTCAGGTGGTGGAAGTGCTTCCCGGCGGGATCCTGCGCATCGAGGGAAAACAGACGATCGTGGTGAACGGCGAGAAGCAACAGCTGACGGTAACCGGCCTGGTTCGCAGCCGGGACGTGCGACCGGACAACACCGTGCTTTCTACTTATGTGGCGAACGCGGAGATCCAGCTGACCGGCGAGGGAAGCCTGAACGAGAAGCAGAAGCCGGGTCTTTTGAGCCGGCTGTTCAACTGGCTCTTCTGAACCGGTCTTTTCAAGCAGGGGGTTTGGAAACATGAGACCCATCGCCATTCCCAGACCCAAGGCCGTCGGCGGCGCCGTTGCCACTGCCGTTTCCAGGGTTGTTACCGGCGCTGTCGCCACCGCCGTTCGTGTTGCTACCCGTGCGGCCGTCGCGGTCGCGGCGGTGGCACTCGTTCCGATGGTACCACCCGCAGCGGCCGGGGCTGCAGCGGCGGCGGCAGGAGCAGCAGGGACGACAGCAGTGGCGGCTACGGCGGCTTCGCCCTCGGCCCCGGAACAACCGGCGACGGTGGTGAGGGTTCGCGATATCGCCCGGCTCCTGGACGATCGGGTGAACCAGGTTATGGGCATAGGCCTGGTCGTGGGCCTGGCGGGCACCGGCGATTCCGGCGGCAGCGGGCTCACCGGGCGCATGACCACCAACCTCCTGGACCGCTTCGGCCTGGTTTTGTCCGAGCGTGACCTGCGCGCCCGTAACGTGGCCGCGGTGATGGTCACCGCCGAACTCCCGGCCTACGTCCGCGCCGGGGATCGGATCGATGTTACCGTCTCGTCCCTGGGAGACGCCCGGTC
>DUMU01000036.1 GCA_012839805.1 Bacillota bacterium
CCGGTGAGCAGGCGAGGAGAGAAGAGGCCGAAAAGCTCCGAACCGATGTTACGCAGCAATTGGAATCGAGGCTTTCCCAGGTGGAGGGCGCCCTGAAGCAGCAAGGTGACAATCTGGTCTCCACGACCACAAAGCTTCAGGAGCAGCTTGGCGCTCTCTCGCAGCGCCTCGCGGCGGCGGAAAAGAGTTTGGGGGAGGCCCGCACCGAGGCTGCCGCCCGGGCGGATGCTCTCGAGGCTGACTTCGAGGCTAAGACCGAAAGCCTGGCGGGTGAGCTCAAGGCTAGCATCGACGACTTGTCCCAACGACTCGCGAGCGCTGAGGTGCGGCTGGGCGGGAACTACCAGAATATGGATGCGCGTATCCAGGAACTGGCCAGCCAGCTCAGCCAGGGTATCGCCGGCGAGGCAGGGGCGCGGGAGGCGGCGCTCGGCCAGCTCCGTGCCGATTTCCAGGGAAAGCTCGACCGCCTGCAGGCCGACCTGAGCCAAAGCCAGGCGGCTGCTGCCCGGGGACTGGCCGATGAAGCCAAGGCCCGGCAGGATGACGTGGCCCAGGTTCGCCAGGAACTGGCTGCGGGGCTGGCCGGAGAGGCCAAGGCGCGTGACGAAGCGCTGAGCCAGCTCGGTGCGGAGCTGAAAGGTGATTTGCACCGTTTGGAGGCGGCCTTCGAACAGGCGCAGGCGGACGCTACGGCCCGGGCGGAGGCGACCGACACTCGCTTGCAAAAGCTCGAGCAGGACCTGAGGGCAGCCTTCAGTACGGGCTTGGCCGAGGAGAGCCGTGCCCGCACTGAGGCTTTGGCGCAAACCCGGAGTGACCTGGAAACGGCTATCGCCCAGTTGCGGACCGAACTCAAAGGGGAGAACGACAAGACCCGCATGGAATTGGCTGCCCGGCTCGACGCCTTGGAGGCGGCGCTGGCCTCCGTCGACCAGCGGTTGCAGGCGGTGGCTGCCTCCCTGGAGGCCGAAACCAAAGCCCGGCAGGAACTGGCTGCCACCTGGGAGCAGCGCTGGCAGGAGTTTTCCGCCCGTCTGGAGGCCCTGAAAGCGAAGGTAGATTTCCTGAGCGGCGCGCACCTCGACGTCAGCGGGCAGCTGGCTGCGGCCTTCAACAACATCAACCTGCTACAGCGGGGACTCGACCAGGTAAAAACCGACTTCGATAACTTCCGTACGCAGACCAGCGAAGGCCTTAGCAAGCTCAACAAGAACCTGTACATAGTCGGCGCGGCGGCGGGCTTGCTGGGTATGTTCGTGAAATGAAGCGAGACGGCCGCAGGTGGTAGCAGGATAACGGTCCTCCGGGCCGGTGAACCGCAGGCAGCGGTTCGCCGGCCCGGTTTTCACGCCGGGAGCACTAGCCGGTAGGCCTGGTGGAGGGAGAGCCCGGAGGTCCTACGGGCAGCCCAGGCGGTAGGCGGGCGCCGGGTACGGGGCGGGGCGGGGTGGGCAATGGCAGGGCTTATCAGGCGGCGGCCGGTGGGACGGCGCGGTGAGCGGGTCAAGGGAGGGGGAGAAGGGGAACGAGAAGGGCAAACAGCAGGGAGGGGAGCATATTGGCCACCGGCAGGCGGGTGGCACCCACCAGGTTGAGCCCGAGACCTACGATGAGTAGCCCTCCCGTCCCCGACAGCAGCGCGATGGCCGGTGGGGTGAAGAGGCCCGCCAGCACGCCGGCGCCGGCGGCGATAAGACCCTGATAGATGAAAACCACCGCACTGGAGACGGCAACCCCGGGGCCCAGAGTAGAAGCAAATGCCACAGACGCTATCCCGTCCATCATTCCTTTGGTGAGCAAAATCCGGTAGTCGCCGGTGGTACCGTCCTGGATGCTACCCAATATCGCCATGGGTCCAACGGCAAAAAGGAGGCTCGCGGAGACAAGACCGCGGGCGAAGCGACCCGAACCGGCCTCGGCACCACCAAAGCGCGCCTCTGCCAGGCGCCCCAAGCTCTGCAGCCGGTCTTCGATCCGGAGCACAGCCCCCACCCACGTGCCCGCGGCCAGGCAAACCAGGGCCGCTAAAGGCTTTTGTGCATGCTGGAGTTGTCCCACCATGTCCGCGCCTACGTAGAGTACGAAGAGCCCGATGGCCTGCAGGATGGTATCCGCGGTAGTGCGAGTGAGTCTCCGGTGCATGGCGAGTCCGAGGAGAGAACCGGCCAGGATCAAGAGCGAATTGAGAAGCGTACCCTTCATCCGTATGGTCCTTTCTGAAACAGGTGGTGAACCATTCGTTGCTTCCCTCCCCGTTCCTGCTCCCCGGGTGCGCCTCCACGGAAGCCGGAACCCGGCAGCGGCCGGCCCGCGGCCCAAGCCCGGGGTATGGTATAATGAGAGTCGTTGTCAAGGGGGTGTGAGAGCGGGTGAAGAAAAAACTGCAAAACTCGATTACGAACTACACCGCGCGTTCTCGACCCATCGGGGTCGGAAAGCGCGCTTACATAAAGACTTTCGGGTGCCAGATGAATGAACACGACACCGAAATAATCATGGGAGAATTGTCCCAGATCGGATATAAGTTTACCGGAGATCCCACCGAGGCCGACCTGATTCTTTTCAACACCTGTGCGGTGCGGGAGAACCCCGAACGCAAGCTTTTCGGCCAGGTGGGCGACCTGGCCGCGCTCAAAGCCAGGCGGCCGGATCTCATCATCGGGATCTGCGGGTGCCTCGTACAGCAGCAGACCATCCTCGAGCGGATAATCCAGCGTCTACCGCACGTAGACCTGATCTTCGGTACCCATAACCTTCATCGCCTTCCCTACCTTCTCGAAACCGTGCTGGAGACAGGTCGGAAGGTGGTCGAGGTGTGGGATGAGGACCAGGGCATAGTGGAAGGCATGCCGGTTCAACGGGTGGACGACCTGAAGGCTTACGTGACGGTTCACTACGGCTGCGACAAGTATTGCAGCTTCTGTATCGTCCCCCAGACCCGGGGTCGCCAGCGGAGCCGCCGTGCCGGCGACATCCTGGCGGAGATCGAGGAGCTGGGCCGCCAGGGCTACAAGGAAGTAATGCTCCTGGGCCAAAACGTCAACGCCTGGGGGAAAGACCTCGACCCCCCGGCCGATTTCGCCGACCTGCTCTGGCGGATCAACGACGTTCCCGGGATCGAGCGGATACGGTTCACCTCGCCGCACCCCCGTGACCTGACCGACCGCCAGATCGAGACCCTGCGGGATGCTCCCAAAGTGATGGAGCAGTTGCACTTGCCTCTCCAGGCGGGTTCGGACGCGGTGCTCTACCGGATGAACCGCCGCTACACCCAGGCCGACTTCCTGCGCCTGGTAGAAAAGGTGCGGTCGGCCATACCGGACATCGTCCTTACTACCGACATCATCGTTGGCTTTCCCGGGGAGACGGAAGCGGATTTCCAGGAGACCTTGAAGGTGGTGGAGGAGGTTCAGTTCGACTCGGCCTTCACCTTCGTCTACTCTCCCCGCCCGGGCACGCCGGCGGCCCGTAGCACGGAGCAGGTGCCCGAGGAAGAGAAACGGGATCGGATTTTGCGCCTGATCGCCCTCCAGAATGAGATCTCCCGGCGCAAGATGGAAGCTCGGGTGGGCCGGACGGAGGAGGTTTTGGTAGAAGGGCCCAGCGAGAAGGACCCGGAGCGCCTTGCCGGGCGCAGCCGGGGCAACCACTGGGTGATCTTTGACGGTCCCCGGGAGCTGCGGGGTGAGATCGTACCGGTACGCATCACGGCGGCGCAAACGTTCAACCTCTTCGGTGAACTCACCTCCGTGCCCGCGCCCGCCGCGGCCGGCGGGAGGGCCTGAGGGGCGCTGGCAGGGGAGATCACATGGACGAGACGCCCGTATATCAGCAATACCTGGAGGAAAAGGCCAAGTTTCCCCAGGCCCTGCTCCTTTTCCGCCTGGGCGACTTCTACGAGCTTTTCGGCGAGGACGCGCAGGTAGCCAGCCGTGTCCTCGAGCTCACCCTCACCTCCCGTGAGATCGGTAAGGGTCGCCGCATTCCCATGTGCGGTGTTCCTTACCATGCCGTGGACCATTACCTCGCCCGCCTGGTGGATGAAGGCTACGCGGTCGCCATCTGTGAGCAGATGGAAGATCCGCGCCACGCCAAGGGGCTGGTCAAGCGGCAGGTCACCAGGGTCGTCACCCCCGGCACCCGCCTCGACCCGGCCTCCCTCGATGAACGCCGGCCGAACTTCCTGGTGGCGGTGGCCACCGCCGCTTCTTCACCCTCCCGGGTATGGGTGGAGCCGCTGGGGTTAGCTTGCGTCGATATTTCCACCGGCGATTTCTTTGGGACCGAGGTATCTTCGGCGGCGGCCCTCCAAACCGAGCTTTTGCGCCTTGAACCCGCCGAAATTCTGGTAGATCCAGCTTTGGCGGCCGACCCTTTCTGGGAAACGATCGGGCGGCTCCTGGCTCGCGTCCGGTTCACCACGGGTGAGGTCCGTTCTTTCTTGCCGGAACCGGCCGCGGAACGGCTCCGGGAGCAGTTCGGGACGCTTTCCCTCGCGCCTTTCGGCCTGGAGGGAAAGAGAGCGTTGATATCGGCGGCCGGGGCGGTGCTCGAGTACGTACAGGAGACGCAGCAGTCGTCCCTCACGCATCTACGTAGCTTTCGCTCCTATTCCCTGGCCGATCAACTCCTCATCGATCCGGTGAGCCAGCGAAATCTGGAGATCTTTCGTTCGCTGCGGGACGGTAGCCGCAAAGGCACCCTTTGGGAGGTCCTGGATCGAACGGTGACCCCCATGGGGGCAAGGCTTCTGCGCTCCTGGCTCGAAAACCCGCTGGTGCAGGTAGAGCCGATCCGGCAGCGGTTGGGGGCGGTCAGGTTCCTGGTTCAGAAGACACTGGTGCGCAACGAAATCCGGGAAATCCTGAACCAGATCCGCGACCTGGAGCGGCTGACGGCTCGGGTGGCCTGCGGCGCCGCCAACGCCCGGGACCTCCTGGCCCTGGGCCGGTCCCTCACCCCGCTGCCCCTGCTTCGCCGGGCCCTGGCCGGTGCTCTGGAGGAGGCCGGGCAAGCAGGTACGGGGAGCGGCGGGAATGCCCCTCCCCAGTTACTGGTGGAACTGCTTTCTTCGTTCGACACCGTGGAGGATGTAGCCAACCGGATCCTGCGGGCGCTTTCCGATGAGCCGCCGGTTCAGCTGAAAGAGGGAGGCCTCATCCGGGAGGGAGTCGACCTGGAACTGGACCGGCTCCGCCAAAGCAGCCGGGAAGCGCAGGAGTGGATCGCGGCCCTGGAGGGCCGGGAACGGGAACGAACCGGGATCAAGAGCTTGAAGGTGGGGTTCAACAAGGTCTTCGGGTACTACATCGAAGTGACCCGGCCTAACCTCGGGCAGGTGCCTTCCGACTACATTCGCAAGCAGACACTGGCCGGGGGAGAGCGGTTCATCACTCCGGAATTAAAGGAGAAAGAGGAACTGGTGCTGGGGGCCCAGGAGAGGATGGCCGAGCGGGAATACGAGCTCTTCCTGGCCCTGAGGCAGGAGGTGGCGGAGCAGGCGCCGCGCCTTTTGGCCGCCGCCCGGGTGGTGGCCACCGTGGATGTGCTGGCGAGCCTGGCTCAGGTGGCGGTGACCCGCCAGTACGTCGAACCCGAGGTGGACGGCGGGGACGAGATCCGGATCGAGGGCGGAAGGCATCCGGTGGTGGAGACGGTAATCCCGGGCGGGCGTTTCGTTCCCAACGATACCCTGCTCAATAATCGCGAGCGGCAGATAGTCATTCTGACCGGTCCTAATATGGCCGGCAAGTCCACCTACCTGCGGCAGGTGGCCTTGATCGTGCTACTGGCCCAGATCGGGAGCTTCGTCCCGGCGAAGAGCGCCCGTATCGGCCTGGTGGACCGTATCTTCACCCGGGTGGGTGCCTCGGATAATCTGGCCAGCGGCGAGAGCACCTTCATGGTGGAGATGAACGAGGTGAGCTACATCCTGCGGCATGCGACGCCCAAGAGCCTCGTCATCCTGGATGAAGTCGGGCGGGGTACCAGCACTTTCGACGGCGTCTCTCTGGCCTGGGCGGTCACCGAGTATCTGCACGAAGAGCCGCAGTGCCGGGCGAAAACCCTTTTTGCTACTCATTACCATGAGCTGACCCAACTGGCCTCCTTCCTGCCCCGGGTAGTCAACATGAGCGTGGCGGTGGAAAAGACGGCGGGCGGCATCGTTTTCCTGCGGCGCATCCAACCGGGGGGGGCGGATGAGTCCTACGGGATCGAGGTGGCGCGGCTCGCCGGCCTTCCCGAAGCGGTGTTGCGGCGGGCGAGCGAGATTCTGGCGGAACTGGAGGGGTCTAGCCCCGGTCGCGTTCGCTCAGGCCCACCGCCGGCTGGCGCGTCGTCGCGGCCCGCCGGGGTATCTCCGGCATCGGCTGGTATCTCGCCGTCGCCGGGGGAACTTGGCCGGCCGGGCGTTTTGGCGGCAGCGGGGGTGGCGGCGGCCCCGGCAGGGACGAGCTCGGGTCGTGTTCCTGCTCCTCGGACCGCGGGAGCGGCCATTCGGGCCTATCAACTGCAGCTTTTCACTCCGCCTCCGCACCCCGCACTGGTAGAGCTCGCCCGGCTCGACGTCAACGCCTTGACGCCGATTGCGGCGCTCAACGTGCTGGCCAGGCTGAAAGAGCTGTTAACGGCTGAGCCTCCGGCGGGCCTCGAGGCTGTGCTCCGCGAGGGGGCCACCAACCACCATCTGGGGGAGCAGGAACGAGCATGAAGGAGAAGGACGTAGCGGGCCGGCCCAGGTCGCGCATAGGCGTACTGGCCGAGGACGTAATCCAGAAGATCGCGGCCGGGGAAGTGATCGAGAGCCCGGCCTCGGTGGTCAAGGAGCTGGTCGAAAACAGCCTCGATGCGGGGGCGCGGCGCGTCGAGGTGGAGATAGCCGGGGCCGGGAAGGAATTGATCCGGGTAACCGACGATGGCGAGGGGATCGTTCCCGAAGACCTGCCCCTCGCCGTGATGCCCCATGCCACCAGCAAGCTGAAGCGCTCCGAGGATCTGGCTGCTATCCATACCCTTGGTTTCCGGGGAGAGGCATTGGCCAGCATTGCCGCGGTTTCCCGCCTGGAGCTGATCTCGCGGCCTCCTGAGCTTCCCCATGCGACCCGGCTCACGGTAACCGGGGGAGTGGCGGGAGAGCCCGTGCCTGCTGCCGGTCCGCCGGGTACTACCGTGGTGGTCCGGGAGCTCTTCTTCAACACCCCCGCCCGCTTCAAATTTTTGCCATCCGAAGCGGGCTTGCGCCGGGCCGTGGCCGAGACGGTGGCCCGCCTGGCACTGGCCCATCCGGAGGTGGCCTTTCGATTACTGGTCGAAGGCGAAGAGAAGTTCGTCACTCCCGGAGATGGCAATCTCGGCAGCGTGGCCGTGGCCTGGTGGGGGACGGGCATTGCGCGGTCGCTCCTCCCCGTTCCGCTGGAAGAGGGACTGGCGGGAAAAGTAAGCGGGGTGATCGGGTCGCCGGGAGTTCACCGGAGTAACCGGCAAGATGAGGTATTCGTTCTGAACGGCCGGGTGATCGAAAGCCGGTCGCTTGCGGTCGCGGTCGAAAGGGCTTACGAATCCCTCTTGCCGGCGCGCCGCTTCCCTCTGGCCGTACTTCGTCTTGAGCTCGATCCGGCCGCGGTCGACGTAAACGTTCACCCGGCCAAGCGGGAGGTTCGCTTTCGGGACGAGGCGGCCTGTTTTCGCCTGGTGCATTTTGCCTGCGTGCGAGCCCTGCAGCAGTCGGGGACGGCCGCGAAGACGCTGGCCGGCGACCTGCAGGCCCCCGGAGGCGGGTTCGTTCGACCTTCGGGATCACACCTGCCGGCAGGCCGAGCGGCGGCGCCGGCGGGAGCCCGGGGCGAATCGTCCCGGCCGGGTGAGTTGCCTTTGGGCCTCCTCGAGACGGCCCGGGAAGCGGGCGAGGGCGTCGAGGAGGTAGGTGCGGTGGCCGAAGGCCGGGCCGGTCTGGTGGGGAAAGGTCCGGCGGCGGCCGGGCTCGGCACGGAGCTCCCGCTCCGGCGAGCCCTGGAGGAACTGCGGGTGATCGGGCAGTTCCACCGGACCTACCTCCTTGGGGAGACCTCCGGAGCGCTCTGGCTCATCGACCAGCACATCGCCCACGAACGGGTGATTTTCGAAGAATTGCAGGAAGAGTACGATCAGGCGGGGGGAAGGGGTGAGAGGGTAGTTCAGGAGCTGCTTTTGCCGGTCACGGTGGAACTGCCTCCCGCCCTCGCGGCGGCCCTGCCCGCCCGCCCTGCGGCCCGTGACGAAACGCCTCCGGGGGCGAAGGCCGCGGCCGCTACCGCCAGGAGCGGTGCATCTGCTCCTCTTTCCTTTTGGGAGGAAATGGAGCGCCTCGGCTTTCGATGCGAGCCTTTTGGCCCGGGGTACGTCCTGGTCCGGAGCTTGCCGGTCGCCTGGCGACCCCTGGGGGGCAGCCCCGGAGAAGCGCAGGGGACGGGCCGTGACCGGAGGTACGGTGAGGGCCTGGCGGCCGCGCTCGAGGCGGCCTTTGCGGAAGCCTGGGCCGCCTGGTCGGGAGAGAAGGTGGGAAGTGATGGTGCGCCGTGGGAGGTGGCCGGCAGGAGGAGGATTCTCGCCACCATTGCCTGCCATGCCGCGGTGAAGGCGGGCGAGCCGCTGGAGGAGTCACAAATGAAGGAACTCGTCACGATGCTCGCCCGAACCCGCCATCCTTTCAGCTGTCCTCACGGCCGGCCCATCGTGGTAGAAATCCCCTTGAGCGATGTGGAACGGCGCTTCGGGCGCCCGGTGTCGCGATGATGATCGATCCGCTTAAGGTAGGGGTGACGACCGCCCGTCGTCCCAGCCCGGCCGAGGAGGCCGACGCCCGGGAGGTGGCCGAACGGGAGGGCTTCATCTTTCGGCCCCGCCGCGGCCGTTCCCGGACCGCTCTCCTGGCGGGTGACCCGGCAAAGGGCGAAGCGCCCCTGGACGTGCTGATCGTGGTTACCCCGGAACGGGTGGAGGCTTACACGGCCGGGGAGGAGGCGGGCGGCGATCGGCCCGGAGGCCGGCGGGGCGGCTGCGGCCCCCTCTTCTTTCACCCCAACATGGCCAAACTACGTATCCAGAGACTTCGCCACGGCGGCGGTGATCCCATGGTGGCGGCGATGGGACTGGAACGAGGGATGCACGTGCTCGACTGTACCGCCGGCCTGGGGGCCGACGCGGTGGTGGCCAGTTTCGTCTGTGGGGAAGAGGGGAAGGTGGTGGGCTGGGAGAGTTCACCGGTGGTGGCCTGCGTCATCCGGGAGGGAATGGCGCGTTACCGGCAACCGGCCCGTTCGGAACTTCCTGAACTGGTGGCGGCGATCCGCCGGGTTCGGGTGGAACGGAGGGATCACCGGGAAGGGCTCAAGGAGCTACCCGACGGCGCGTTCGACATAGTCTACTTCGACCCCATGTTCCGCCGGCCCCTGCTCGAGTCGGAGGCCCTTCTTCCGCTCCGGCTCTTCGCCGATCCCCGGCCGCTCACCCCGGAAGTGCTGGCCGAGGCTAAACGGGTGGCCAGGCGCCGGGTCGTGGTCAAAGACCGGGCTGAAGGCGAGGAACTCGACCGGCTGGGACTACCGGTTCGGCACGGAGGCGGCAATAGCCGGATAGTATACGGGATCTGGACGCGCTCGGGAGGCTAGCGGCATGCAGTTGCCTTTACTCGTGCTGGTAGGACCGACCGCGGTGGGCAAAACCAGGCTTTCCTTGCGCCTGGCCGAGCTACTCGACGCCGAGATCGTCTCCGCCGATTCCATGCAGGTATACCGGGGGATGGACATCGGCACTGCCAAACCCACCCCGGCCGAGCGGGCCCGCGTCCCCCATCACCTCATCGACGTCGTCGATCCGACCGAGGAGTTCAGCGTGGCCCGCTACGAGAGCCTGGCCCGCGCGGCCATTGCCGGAATCCATGCCCGCGGCAAACTCCCCCTTCTTACCGGTGGCACCGGACTTTACGTCAAAGCGGTGGTAGACGGCCTACCCATGCCTCCCGCTCCTCCCGACCCGGCGATCCGGGCCCGTCTTGAGGCCGAAGCCGACCGTTTGGGAACCGAGGCTTTACACCGGCGCCTGGCGCAGGTCGACCCGGTGAGTGCCGCCCGCCTGCACCCCCGAGACCGGCGCCGCATCATACGGGCCCTCGAAATCTGGGAGCAGACGGGCCGGCCCCGCAGCGCCACCCAGGTCCCCGAGGCGGACCGCCCTCACTATGAGGCCCACTGGTTCGGGTTGACGCGCCCGCGGGCCTCTCTCTATCGACGCATCGACCGGCGGGTCGACCAGCAGATCGCCTCCGGCCTGGTCGACGAGGTACGGCGTCTCCTCGAGCAGGGTTGGACTCCCCGCGCTACCAGCGGCCAAGGGCTGGGCTATAAAGAAATCGCCGACTACCTGGAGGGGAAGGTGACTCTGGAAGAGGCGGTAGCCCGGCTAAAGCGGGCCACCCGCCAGTATGCCAAGCGCCAGCTGTGCTGGTGGCGGGGCGACCACCGCATTCGCTGGCTGGACATGGATCGCTGGGACGAAGAGGAGGCTTGCCGCCTCATCGTCGAGGCCTTTCGCAGCGAGGTCTTCCCGGGGGCAGAAGAACCGCTGGCGCGGCCTGCCGTCTTTCTATCGACTCCCGATGTGGGAACCTGATGGGCATGGTAGAATGAAGCAGCTATCCGGCTAGCCGTCTACCCGGCGAGGGGAGAATTGGTCGCCGTCAGGGGAGGCAAGGGCGCGAATGGAGTTCACCAAAATGCATGGGATCGGCAACGACTACGTCTTCTTCAATCTTCTGGACCATCCCGAGATCGAGGAAGCGATGGATTGGGCGGCGCTTTCCCGGGCGGTGAGCGATCGGCACAAGGGAGTCGGAAGCGACGGGATCATCCTGATTCTCCGCCCCCGGGAGAAGGGGCAGTTTCGCATGCGCATCTTCAACGCTGACGGCAGCGAAGGGGAGATGTGCGGTAACGGCATCCGTTGCCTGGGACGGTTCGTGTACGACCACGGCTATACCGGTGAACGGGAATTCGACGTAGAGACTAAAGCGGGCCTGCGCCACCTCCAACTCCATATCGATGCGGCCGGGTATGCCAGCGAGATTACGGTAGATATGGGCGTGCCGCAGCCGATACCGATGAACCACCCGGTGGTGATCCCTTTGCGGGATTTTCCCGGCGGTTACCGGCGTTACGCTTTCACCAACCCCCCTTATGACTTCTGGGTGGGAGCGGAGGTGGCCGGCATCCCTATCTCCCTGGGCAACCCGCACCTTGTGGTCTTCGTCGCCAAAGCGGCCGATGTCCCGGTGGACAGCGCCGGACCGGTGCTTGAAGTTCACCGGGCCTTCCCCAACCGGACCAATGTGGAGTTCGTGGAAACCCTGCCGGACGAACGCCGGCTCCTCGTCCGGGTGTGGGAACGCGGAAGCGGGGAGACCCAGGCCTGCGGCACGGGAGCGTGTGCGGCGGCGGTCGCCGCCATCGTGGGTAACGAGTTTCGCGACCAATCTTCCGACCGGGTGACGGTCTCTTTGCCCGGCGGTGATCTCGAGATCCGCTGGCGGGGCCCGGGCGAGCACCTTTTTATGCGCGGGCCGGCGGAGGAAGTCTATAGCGGCCGGCTGGCAGCGAGCTTCCTGGCTGCGGTGGCCAGGTCCGGCCGTTGATCGGCAAGACGGGATCTCCCTACGAAAGGAGCAAGCTGGTAACACGATGGGTGAGACGAAAGTGATGCCCAAGAAGGTGGCGCGCCGGATCGAGGCCATTCCGCCGTATCTATTCGCCGAGATCGACCGGAAGATTGCCGCCGCCAGGGCCTCCGGCGTGGACGTGATCAGTTTCGGCATCGGGGATCCTGACCGGCCCACACCGCCCCACATCGTGGCCGCCTTGCAGCGCGCGGCGCAAGATCCGGCCAACCACCGCTATCCTTCGTACGAAGGGCTTCCTGCCTACCGCCGGGCGGTGGCCGACTGGTATGCCCGGCGCTTCGGCGTACACCTCGACCCGGACCGGGAGGTGGTATCGCTCATCGGTTCGAAAGAGGGGATCGCCCACATCTCTCTGTGCTTCGTCGATCCGGGTGATATCAACCTCGTACCCGACCCGGGCTATCCGGTTTACGCCCTGGGGACGCTCTTTGCCGAGGGCACCCCTCACACGTTTCCTCTCCGGGCCGAGCGCGGTTTCCTGCCCGACTTCAGCGAGATTCCTTCGGAACTGGCCCGCCGTGCCAAGCTCCTCTTCCTCAATTATCCCAACAACCCGACCGGAGCGGTGGCGGACCTCACCTTCTTCCGGGAAGCGGTGGAGTTTGCCCGCGCCTATGATCTGATCATCTGCCACGACGCGGCTTATACCGAGATCGCTTTCGACGGGTTCGAGCCGCCGAGCTTCTTGCAGGCTCCGGGGGCGAAAGAGGTAGGTATCGAGTTTCACTCCGTGTCAAAGACGTACAACATGACCGGATGGCGCCTGGGCTGGGCCTGCGGCAACTCCGAAGTGATCGAAGCGTTGGGACGCCTGAAGACCAATATCGACTCGGGGGTTTTCCAGGCGGTTCAATATGCCGGCATCGCTGCCCTCACCGGCCCGGACGAGCCGGTACGCGCCATGCGTCAAGTTTACCAGGAGCGCCGGGACGTGCTGGTGGAGGCGCTTCAAGACCTGGGTTGCCCCGTAACGCCGCCCCGGGCGACGATCTACGTATGGGTCCCCGTACCGGCAGGCGAGAGCTCCACTTCCTTCGCGGAAAAGCTCCTGGAGCGGGCCGGGATCGTGGTAACTCCCGGTATTGGTTATGGGCCGGCCGGGGAGGGGTTCATACGGTTTTCCCTCTGCCTGGAGGTGGAGCGAATCCGGGTTGCGGTGGAGAGGCTCAAGCGGGCAGGAATCAGATGGTGAAGGAAAAAAGGCTTGACGCGGGGTCGCGTCCGGAGATACAATCCGGGCAAATAACCCGCCTGTGGCCGCGGGTCGTTCCGAGACGAGCCGAGTAGAGAAGAGACGAGCCGAGCTGAGAAGAGCAGGCGAGCCGAGTCCAAGGATTCCTTCTTACGCGGCCAGTGACTGCTTTTCTCCGCCAGGTAACCAAAGGAAAACCACTTTAACGGCGGCTGCCGGCACCCGCCCGGTATCCCTGCTGCTAGGCCGGCCCCTCCGGCTGGTAAGCAGTTTGAGCCGGGGCCGGTCGCACCCGGCCGTACCCGGGGACGGGATCTCTCTACCCTGCTCTTCGTGAACGGTTGCCCGCTCCGGCGGGGTAGAGGAGGTGCGCTGGTTGCGGGTACGGTTCATCCCGTCGAGGGAGGAGTTCGTGAGCCTGGCAGCGGGGAACCCCGGGCACCCGCTCCGGATCCCCGTGGCCCTGGAGATGCTGGCCGACCTGGAGACCCCGGTCACCCTCTATTTCAAGTTGCGCTCTCTTCTTGGACCGGGGGCGCCCCGGAGGCGGGCCACGTTCCTCTTGGAAAGCGCCTCACCCCATGCCGAGGTCGGTCGCTACTCCTTCCTCGGCGTTTCGGAACGGCTGCTTACGGTGCAAGGCAAGCGCATCACGTGCTACCGGTCGAGTGAGGGGGAACGGATCACCGAGTTACCCCAACCCTGGGATACCCTGCGGAATGAGCTTTTCTCCTATCCGGTAGCGGCGGTCCCGGGACTTCCCCCGTTCGCCGGGGGCGCGGTCGGCTACCTCGGATACGATGCGGTTCGCTACATTGAACGCCTTCCGGAACTGGCCCGGCTGGACTTGCCCCTTCCCGAGGTTCTCCTGGCCTTTACCGACGTCGTCTTCGCCTTCGACCACTTCCGCCGAACTCTCTTTGCCATGGCCGTGCCGGTGGTCGACCCGAACGAGATCCCCTCCCGGCTGGAGGGCACGTATGATGAGGTCACCGGGCGCCTTCATTCTTTGGTAGAACGGGTCCTGAGCACCACTCCGGCTGCTTCTCCTTCTTTTTCCCCTTTGCCGAACCAGAGCGGCATGGCATCGAACGGCAGCGGATCCCCGGGCATCCAATCCGGCCTGGTGGGAGCAGCCGGCCCGGAAGGCGGCCCCCCATCTGGCATGGCCTGGAGATCGACCTTCAGCGAAGAGGAGTTCTGCCGGGCGGTCACCCTCGCACGTCATTACATCGAGGCGGGGGATATCTTTCAGGTGGTCCTTTCCCAGCGACTGGAGCTCTTGGGGCCGGCCCCCGATAGCCTCGAGTTTTACCGGGCCCTGCGCATGACCAATCCTTCGCCCTACCTCTTCCACCTCGACTTCGGCGATCTGGCGGTGGTGGGCTCATCTCCCGAGGTGATGGTGCGCCTGCGCGGTCGCCGGGCCGAAGTGCGGCCCATTGCCGGAACCCGTCCCCGCGGCAGGAACCCCGAGGAGGACCGGCGCCTCCAGGCGGAACTCCTGGCCGATCCCAAGGAGCGGGCCGAGCACGTTATGCTGGTCGACCTGGGCCGGAACGACCTCGGGCGGGTTTGCCGCTACGGTTCGGTCCACGTTCCCGAGCAGATGGTAATTGAGGAGTACTCCCACGTTTCCCATCTCGTCTCCCTGGTCCGGGGTGAACTCGCAGCCGGCCGGGACGCTATCGACTTGCTGCAGGCTACTTTCCCGGCCGGTACCGTCTCCGGAGCCCCCAAGGTCCGGGCGATGGAAATCATCGAAGCGCTCGAGCCGGTCCGCCGCGGGGTGTACGCGGGGGCGGTGGGCTACATCGGTTATGACGGTAACCTCGACACCTGCATTACGATCCGGACCGGGCTTTTCCGGGAGGGCCGGCTGTATGTCCAGGCCGGGGCGGGGATCGTGGCCGACTCGATCCCCGAACGGGAGTATCAGGAGACTCTCCACAAGGCAGCTGCCTTGCTCGAGACCGCCAAGGAGGTATTAGCCGGTGCAACTGCTCGTCATTGACAACTACGACTCCTTTACCTACAACCTCGTTCAGCTCTTGGGTGAACTGGGTACTGACCTTCTGGTTTTCCGCAACGACGAGATCGACCTGCCCGGCATTCAGGCTTTGCGGCCGGACGCCCTGGTGATCTCACCGGGGCCGGGCCGGCCCGAGCAATCGGGAGTGACTCTGGAGGCCGTGCGGACCCTGGCCGGGCGCCTGCCCATCTTTGGGGTTTGCCTGGGCCTGCAGGCGGTGACGGTCGCCTTTGGGGGGCGGGTGGGAAAGGCCCGCCATTTGATGCACGGGAAGGTCTCTCGCATCCGGCACGACGGTCAGGGCGTCTTCCGGGGCCTGCCGCCCGAGTTCACGGCCACGCGGTACCACTCGCTGGCCGCGATCCGTGAGGATCTCCCCGGCGAGCTCATGGTCAGCGCCGAAGCGGAGGACGGCGAGATCATGGGCCTTCGCCACCGCCGCTACCTGGTGGAGACGGTGCAGTTCCACCCCGAATCGATCCTGACCCCGGTAGGAAAAGACCTGCTGCGCAACTTCCTCGACCTGGTCCGGGAATGGCAGAAGCGGGAATGGTCGGCGCATGGAAAGGAGATGACGGCATGAAAACGCCGGCGGGTAACGAGCGGATCAAAGAGGCGATCGGGCGGCTTGCCCGGGGTGAATCCTTGAGCGAAGAGGAGGCGGCCGCGGCGATGGGGGAGGTGATGGAGGGGAGCGCCACTCCGGCCCAGATCGCGGCCCTGATCACGGCTTTGCGGTTCAAAGGGGAGACGGTGGAGGAGATCACCGGCGCGGCCCGGGCCATGCGGGCGGCCGCTCGCCTCATCCGTCCCCGGGTCGATCTCGTAGTTGACACCTGCGGTACGGGAGGCGATGGTACCCACACTTTCAACATCTCTACCGCTACGGCCCTGGTTGTGGCCGGGGCGGGGGTGGCCGTCGCCAAGCACGGCAACCGGGCGGTCTCCAGCGCGTCCGGCAGCGCCGACGTCCTGGAAGCGCTGGGAGTGGTGGTGGACCTGGATCCGGACGCGGTCGCCCGCTGTATCGAAGAGGTGGGCATCGGCTTTCTCTTCGCGCCCGTCTTTCATCCCGCGATGCGTTTCGCCGCCGGGCCGCGCCGGGAGATAGGGATCCGCACCATTTTCAATATACTCGGCCCCCTCACGAACCCAGCTGGAGCCCAGGCCCAGGTAGTTGGAGTCTATGATGCCGGCCGGGTCGAGCCCCTCGCGCGGGTTCTCGCTCGTCTCGGCGTGCGGCGCGCCTTTGTGGTCCACGGCGAGGCCGACGGCGTCGACGAGCTCTCGGTGAGCGGCCCCTCCCTGGTAGCCTTTCTGGAGGACGGGAAGATCGACGTCTTCCGAATCACGCCCGAGGAAGTGGGCATCGCCCGCCACCCGCCGGAGGCGGTGCGAGGTGGGGATTCCGCCGCCAACGCCGCCATCGTCCGGCGCGTGCTGTCGGGCGAAGAAGGGCCGGCCCGGGACGTCGTATTGCTCAACGCGGCCGCGGCCCTGCTGGTGGCCGGCCGGGCCCCCGACCTCAAGGCCGGGGTGGCCCTCGCGGCCGAGAGCATCGACTCCGGGGCCGCGCAGGAGAAGCTTGAACAACTCGTGGCCTACACCAGAGCCGAGGCCGAGGCCCGCCGCCGCAGGCAAAGCGAAGAGGAGCGAAACGACAAGGGGGCAGCGGCCGCATGCTAGCCGGGCTCTCCCCGCTTCTCCAGCGTATAGTCACCGCCCGCCGGGAGCAGGCCGAAGCCGCCCGGGCCACGCTACCCCTGGCGGAACTGAAAGCCCGGGTGGCCGACCTGCCACCTTTGCCCCGGGCCCGCTTTTCCTCCGCCCTCCTCGCCGGCTCCTCTCCCGGTGAGGGGAGGCTTGCCGTCATAGCCGAATTGAAGCGGTCGTCCCCCTCGGCCGGAGCGATCCGGCCCCAACTGGACGTGCGGGAGATGGCCAGAACCTACGCCGGTGCCGGGGCTTCTGCCTTATCGGTGCTCGCGGAGCGGTCCCACTTCGGAGGTAGCCCGGAGGACTTAAGGATGGTTCGTGGAGCGGTCGGCCTGCCGCTCCTTGCCAAGGATTTCCTGGTGGAGCCTTACACGATCTACGAGGCGCGGCTGTCGGGCGCCGACGCCGTGCTCCTGATCACGCGGCTCCTCTCGCCGGGCGAGCTTGCCGACTTCCTCGGGCTTGCAGCCGAACTGGGAATGGACGCACTGGTGGAGGTTCACTCCGAGACCGAACTGGAGCGAGCGCTCGCCACCCCGGCCAGGTTGATCGGGATCAACAACCGGAACCTCGAGACGCTGGCCGTCGATCTCCATACGGTTCGCAGGCTCGCCGGGCTTATTCCGCCGGACCGGATCGTAGTGGCCGAAAGCGGCTACACGCGGCCGGCCGACGTCGCCGACCTCCCGGCGCTCGGGGTACGGGCCGTTTTGGTGGGGGAGGCCGCCCTTCGTTCCGCCGATCCCGCGGCTTTCATCCGGTCGCTGGCTACCCCCCGAACGATGGTGAAGATCTGTGGTCTCCAGGACGAGGAATCGGTCGAAACGGTGGCCGCCGCCGGGGCGGACGCAGCCGGCTTGGTCTTCTACCGGGCGAGTCGTCGCTTCGTTCCCCCGGAACGGGCCCGCTCCCTCGTCAAAGTCTGGCGTCGCTCGACCCGTTTCCGTCCTCTCCCGCCGGTGGCCGCTGCGACCGTGCCTGCAGCACGGGGGGCGGCGGTTTTACCCCTGGTAGTGGGTGTTTTCGTCGACTCGCCTCCCGACGAGGTCGTTCGAGTAGCGGCGGAGCTGGAACTGGATGCCGTTCAGCTACACGGAAACGAAGATATTCGCTTCCTGGATACCTTGCGTTCGGGGCTTTCCCGGCTGAACCTTCCCACCCGCATTCTCCTTGCCCGCAGTTACGCGCAGGTAGGGGAGGCCCTGGCCGACGAAACCCCCGCTGCCCTGGCCCGCCAGGGCCTGATCGATGCCTGGCTGGTAGACCGGCGAGGCTCGCTTCCCGGGGGGAACGGCGTACCGCTCACCAGCACCTGGACGGAGCTCGCCGGACTTTCGGAAGCCCGGCGTTCCGGTCGTCTCCCCGTACCCTGGGGGCTGGCCGGCGGGCTTACCCCGGACAACGTGGCCGCCGCGTGCCGGCAGGCCTGGCCCGATTTCGTCGACGTCTCCTCGGGCGTGGAACGGGAGGGCCGCAAAAGCCCCGAACTCGTCCGCGCCTTCGTTACCGCCGTCCGCAGCGCCTGGCTCGTAGCCACGGCCCCCGGCTGCCCGCCGGCCGAACCCGATTCCGCTTCCCTGAAGGCAGCCAGCAACGAAAAGGAGTGACCCGAGACATGGACCAAGAAACCGACCGCCACCCCCGAGGGACGCCCGCTTTGGCCGCCAAGGCTTGGGATAAGGGCCTGCCCGATTCCCGGGGTCACTTCGGCCCGTTCGGAGGCCGGTTCGTCCCCGAGACCCTCATCCCCGCGCTCGATGAACTCTCCGCCGCCTACGCCGAGGCCCGCCGTGATCCCGAGTTCATCAGCACCTACGAGTCTCTCCTCCGGGAGTATGTGGGCCGGCCCACCCCGCTTACCCTGGCGGCCAACCTGAGCGCCCGCTTCGGGTTCAACATCTACCTGAAACGGGAGGATCTCTGCCACACCGGGGCGCACAAGATCAACAACGCCCTGGGGCAGGCTCTCCTTGCCAAGCGGCTTGGCAAGCGCCGGGTGATTGCCGAGACCGGCGCCGGCCAACACGGAGTGGCCACCGCCACGGCGGCCGCGCTCTTGGGGCTTGCCTGCGACATCTTCATGGGCGAAGAAGACATGGCCCGCCAGCGCCTCAACGTCTTCCGCATGGAACTCCTGGGGGCCAGGGTCATCCCGGTTACCTCAGGCACGCGGACTTTGAAAGACGCGACCAATGAGGCAATCCGGGAGTGGGTGACCACGGTCCGGGATACCCATTACGTCATCGGCTCGGTGGTCGGGCCCGATCCCTACCCGCGGCTCGTCCGGGACTTCCAGTCGGTCATCGGCCGGGAAGCGCGCGAGCAGATCCTGCGCCTTACCGGGAGACTCCCCGACGTCTGCCTCGCCTGCGTGGGCGGCGGCTCGAACAGTATGGGGCTCTTTTATCCCTTCCTGGACGACGAAGAAGTCCGGCTGATCGGCGTGGAAGCAGCCGGAAAGGGTATTCACACCGGTGAACATGCCGCTTCCCTTACCGCCGGCCGCCCCGGCGTGCTGCACGGCGCCTACTCCTACCTGCTGCAGACCGAAGAAGGGCAGGTAGTTCCCGCCTACTCCATCTCGGCCGGGCTGGACTACCCGGGAGTGGGCCCGGAGCACGCCTATCTCCGGGAGACGGGCCGGGCGGAGTATGTGGCGGTAACCGACGACGAGGCGGTCGCCGCGGTGGAGCTCCTCTGCCGCACCGAGGGGATACTCCCCGCCCTGGAAAGCGCCCACGCTCTGGCCTACCTACCCCATCTCCAACTGCCGGCCGGTGGGATCGTCGTGGTTTCCCTTTCGGGCCGGGGTGACAAGGACGTCGAAATACTCCAGCGTTACCTCGCCGGCCGGGATCGGGTGCAGGCGACGGGGGAGCCCGGGAGGAATAAAGCATGAGCCGTGTTGCCAGCCTCTTTGCCATGCTGGGCTCTCGCGGTGAAAAAGCCCTCATCGGCTATCTGACCGTGGGTGACCCCGATCGGGATGAATCCCTGGCCCGTTGCCGGGAAGTTCTGCGAGCGGGGGCAGACGCTCTCGAACTGGGCGTCCCGTACTCCGACCCGCTGGCTGACGGCCCCGTCATCCAGGCCGCGGGGCAACGGGCCCTCGCGGCCGGCTTCCGCCTGGAGTGGCTTTGGTCGACCGTGGAGACCCTGCGCTCGGAGTTTCCGGGAGTGCCGCTCGCCGTAATGACCTATGTGAACCCGGTCTTGCAGTTCGGGCTAGACCGTTTCGTGCAGCGGGCGAGGGACAACGGTGCGGATGCCCTCATCCTGCCGGACCTGCCGCCGGAGGAGTCGACGCCGGTGCGCTCTTTGTGCCAGGCCGCCGGGCTCGACCTGATCCCGTTCGTAGCTCCCACCACCCCTCTCGAACGTATGCAGGCCATCTTGCCCGGGCACACCGGTTTCGTCTACTGCGTCTCGGTCACCGGGGTCACCGGAACCCGGATCGACGGGGGCGGGGAGGGTAAGACCGAGATAGAGATTGCCCGGCTCCTCTGCACCGCCCGGGCGACCAGTGGCCTTCCCGCCTGCCTGGGCTTCGGCATAGCCACCCCCGGCGACGTCCGGCGGCTGGCGGGGGAGGCGGACGGCGTGATCGTGGGCAGTGCCCTGGTCCGAGCCCGGACCCGGCCCGAACTCGCCCGGCGGGTGGCGGACCTCAAAGCGGCTACTTTGCCCGTGAGGGCGGAAGGCCGTGCTGATGGCATGGTAAAATGAAACCCATGGTGAGGAGTCCATGGTGAACGACGGAATCCATCCTGCAAGCGGGGACGGGCGTCGTGCGGGAGGGGACGAACACCCTGCGGGCGCGGACGAGCCCCAGATGCGGGAAGCTTTGGCCCGTGTAGAAGCGATAAGGGAGTCTCGCCAGGTCCAGCAGGCCTGGCGGGCGGTGGACGAAGTGGTCCGGGAGAACCAGCGCCGGGTCCTGGACGCCTTTCAACGGGCGGGGGTGGCCCAGTACCAGCTGGCCGGAACTAGCGGGTACGGGTATAACGATCCGGCCCGGCAAGCGGTCGAGGCAGTTTACGCCTACGTCTTTGGCGCCGAGGCGGCCCTCGTCCGGCCTCAGATAGTCTCCGGTACCCATGCCCTGGCCGCGGCCATCTTCGGGGTCCTGCGCCCCGGCGACGAGCTTTTGGCCCTCGGCCGGCCCTATGATACCTTGACCACGCTCATCGGCGTCACTCCCGATGCGCGCGGGCGCCTGGCCCCGGGAAACTTGCGGGAGTGGGGGATCGGCTACCGGGAAGTCCCAATCCCGCCCGGGCTTGCCCGGGCCGTGGCCGCCGGTGGGCCCCGGGCGGAGGATGAATACGCCCGCCTTGCCCGGACCGTGGAAGCCGCCATCGGACCCCGTACCCGTCTTCTTCTCCTCCAGCGTTCCCGCGGCTATTCGCAGCGTCCCTCGCTGCCGGTGGCTGCCATCGGCGAGGTGGCGCAGGCAGTTCACGCGCGGCATCCCCAGGTGGTGGTGCTGGTGGACAACTGCTACGGGGAGTTCGTGGAAGTAACCGAGCCTTCCATGGCGGGTGCAGACCTCGTGGCCGGCTCCCTGATCAAGAACCCGGGTGGGGGGCTTGCTCCGGGCGGCGGTTACTTAGTCGGTCGCCAGGACTTGATCGAAGGGGCAGCCGCGCATCTGACCGCCCCGGGCCTGGGCCGGGAGATCGGCCCGTTCCACGACTTTGCCCGCCTGATCCTGCAGGGGCTTTTCCTGGCACCCCACATCGTGGGGGAGGCGCTAAGAGGAGCAATCCTGGCCGCCGCCTACTTCCAGTCGCTGGGCTGGCCCGTCGATCCGCGGCCGGGGGACCCCCGGACCGACATTATCCAGGCGATCCAGTTTCCCAGCGCCTTGGCCCTGCTGGCCGCGGTGCGGGCGGTGCAGTCCGCGAGCCCCATTGACGCCCGGGTACGGCCCGAGCCGGCTCCGATGCCCGGGTATAGCGATCCGGTGGTGATGGCAGCCGGTACGTTTATTCAAGGTGCCTCCCTTGAATTAACTGCCGACGCTCCGTTGCGTCCACCCTTTACGTTGTTCTGGCAAGGGGGTCTCACGCGGGAGCACGTGGAGATCGCGCTGGCCAGGGTCGCTTGCACCCTTGACCAGGAACTGGTAACCAGATCCGAGGGCAGGGAGGGCTAGGATCGGTCTCCAGAAGTGCTTGACACAAGGTCGAGGTCTGCTACAATGATCACGTTGTCCAGCTACCCGGGGGTACCAAATCCAGCTCGTGGGGGAGGCATTGTATGAATGGAAAAGGCTTTGGGACGTCATATCCTGTGCGAGGCGTACGGGTGTGACCCCGAGGTCCTCAACGATCGGCGGTTGGTAGAAGAGCTAATGGTGGGAGCAGCGTTGGACGCGGGGGCAGAGGTCCGGGAAGTGGCCTTCCACCAGTTTGCCCCCCAGGGAGTCAGCGGCGTGGTGGTCATTTCCGAGTCGCACCTGGCCATTCACACTTGGCCCGAGTACGGGTACGCAGCCATCGATGTGTTCACTTGTGGGGAGCGGGTGAATCCGCGGATCGCCTGCGACCTGATCCTGCGCCGTCTGGGAGCTAAGGAGCATCAAGAATCGGAGCTCCGGCGGGGGACGTTCCCTCCACTCCTGGAGACGCCGTTGGCTGCGGAGGAAGGGGAGAAAGAGTTGTTGTATGAGTCCCAATAATCCGGGAAACTTACGCAGACCGGAGGAGAAGTAGACCCTGCTCGCTTCGGAAACGAGGCGGCAGGGTCTTCTCATATCCATTTTCGTATCCGCTTTTTCCTCTTGCCGCTTGCCCTTGGCAGGATGTGGGCGACCTCTTGCCGAATATTCCCACTCGGACAGCCATAAGTTTTCCCTGCCGGGTCACACGAGGTGATGATGATGGCGTTGGACCCACAGGCGCACGCTGAGCAGCCCGCTCCCGTCCCCGCCGCCCGCGTTCCCGTCGGCGACTCCCCGCCCGGGAGCCGCTTTCCGCCCCCATTGCCTTCCCGGTCGCATGGGCTTTCCCGGTCGCAAGCCGAGCTTTCCGATGACGAGCTGGTCAAGCAGGCTCAAAGCGGGGACTCGCAGGCCCAGGAGATCCTCCTGCGACGATACTGGTTTCAGGTATCCCACTGGACGCACCGCTACTTCCTGCCGGGTGCCGACCACGACGATCTCTTCCAGGAGGGACTCATCGGTTTTCTGAAAGCCATTCATGACTACCTGCCCGGCTCCTCCTCTTTCGGCAGCTTTGCCCGCCTTTGCGTGCGGCGCCATTTGATCAGCACCGTGAAAGAGCGCAACCGGTTCAAGCACCAACCCCTCAATCGCTACACCCCGCTGCACCTCTCCCTGGACGGCGACGAGGAGCACCCTCTGCTGGAGACGTTGCCGGGGGGCCCTGACCCGGAGACCATAGCGTTGGCCCGGGAGCAGCTCGACGCGGCCAGGCACGTCATTCGTCATTGCCTCAGTCCCTTCGAAGCGAGCGTTCTGGTATTATACACTAAAGGCCTTACCTATCAGGAGATGGCGAGCGCCCTGTCGACCCACGCCAAGTCCATCGACAACGCTTTGTGCCGTATCAAACAGAAGATTCTACAGGCAACTTGAAGGATTCTGCAGGCCAGCTGAACGACGTCTGGCGGGGAGGCCCCGAATGGAGATCACCGTACTCGAAAGCGTCTTGAGACTCGTCTTCGCCCTTGCTCTAGGTGGATTGATCGGATTGGAACGAGAGCGTCACGGGCGGGCGGCCGGGCTGCGCACTCACATCCTCATGGCGGTTGGCTCGGCCCTGATTATGGAAATATCGCTCTACGGATTCCCCACCGACCCTGCCCAGGGGCTCGCGCGTGACCCGGCCCGGCTGGCCGCGCAGGTAGTAAGCGGGGTAGGCTTCATAGGAGCCGGCACGGTACTCCGCGAAGGGCTCACCATAAGAGGTCTGACTACCGCCGCCAGTATCTGGGTAGTCTCCGGCATCGGCCTGGCAGTCGGTGCCGGCTTCTACGTCGGGGCTCTGGCCACCTCCATGCTCGCCATTACTACTTTGTTGCTGCTTCGCCCTCTCGAGCATCGCTTTCTCACCCCCTATCACCAGACTTTGACCCTGGTAGTGGCCGACCGTCCGGGACAGCTCGGGGCGGTAAGCAGCGTGATCGGGCAGCGAAACGCCAGTATACGTAACGTCCAGATGACGGAAGGCCCGGACCCGGAACGGGTTACTTTGGAGATCACCCTGCGGGTTCCGCCTGACGTCGACCGGCTGCAGCTTCTCGGTGAACTGCAGTCTCTCCCCGGGGTCTTCTCGGTAAGCTACGGGGACAGAGACTGATCGAGGAAGGATTTTACAGCCGGTTACCCCCGGTAGGCCGTCTTCATACGATGGAACCGGGAGGGGTTAGAGAAGGTAGCTGGCATAGAGTGGAAAGCTCCCTCTACCCCAAGGGCCCATACGGGGAGGCGGCTGAGTCGTGCCCGCAATTCTCCTCTTCGGGGTGGCCGCGGGGCTGATGGCACTCGTTCTCATGTCCATCCAGGTCGAGCTCGGCCGGGTAGTGGACGAGACGGGCGATGGGGCCAAAGGCACCGGCTTGAGCGCCGGATGGCTCACCCGGGCGAGCTGGGGTTTTTGGGTCGGGTATCATGCCGCTTTGGCGGCGGTACTCGCCTGGCTGTCGTATAGCTGCCTTCTCTCTGGCTGGTTCGGGTGCTTCAGGAGCGTCTTTGCCCCTTAAGACGTTCTCGCCTCTTGAGGATTCCGGCGAGACCCACGCACTTTAGCAGGAAGGGACGGGGAGGTGGAGAATGGCAAAGCCGAGGGAATCCTAATCCAGGGAAGGGGCACTACCCTATGAAGGGACACGGTCATACGAAATCCGGGGCCATGGCGCTATTTCTAGGACTGGTCATAGCGCTGGTCACCAATCTTAATCCGGATGTTAACTCGGCTCGGGCAGCAGGAAGCATCTATCAATGGAGCAATCTGATAGAGGCCTACCAGAAAAGTACGGTGCCGGAACATCGACTGATCCTCGCCACTGCCTACGCCAACACCGGCCGGCTGGAGGATGCCTTCGAGATCTTCCGGGAGCTCTCGCAGGGGGCGTATACAGAGCTCAGCCAGGCCGTGATCGCCAAGTACTCGGCCAGGACGCAAAAAGACCCGAGAGATATCCTGGCTTGGAATCTGCAAGCTTTTGCCTATTACGCGCTGGCCAAATACGATGAGGCGATTCTTTGCTTCCGGCAGGTGGTAGCGCTGGACTCGCAAAACGTGTGGCCTCGCCACTTCCTCGCGCTTTCCCTGGCCGCAGTAAAGAAGATAGATGAGGCGGTGGCGTTGCTGGAAGAAACGCTCCCCCTCGATCCGGGAAACCAGTATACCCATCTCTTGCTGGCCATGGGATACTACGAACAGGGACGATACGCGGCTGCCTTCTGGCATCTCCTCCAAAGCCCGAAGGCCGCTGCCAACCTGGCCCGGTATGGAATCAAGGTGGGGAAGTAGCAGGAAAGATGGTAGCAGGAAACATGAAGGAAGCGTCATCACGCATTCTGCTCTTGGGTAGCGAGCGGTTATCGCTCCAGGGGGACTTGCAGCGCTTGGTCACCTTCCTCAACCAGACGCTCGCCCGCGAAGGGTTCGAGTTCGGGCTGCGTAAGGAGGCGAAGGATACCTACGTACTCGCCGTCTATCGTACCGGGGGTGATCCGGCAGTAGCCCGGCCGTATACGAAGGCCGAATAGTGGGGAAGCCTGGAAGCGGGGGGAACCGGAAGGGAAGAGGTCGGGAGTCCCCTCTTGAGAAGGAGCGAGGAAACCTTTGCAGGAGGTGGTGGGTCTCCCGTCGAAGAACAAATCGGAACCGCCGTCATCAAAAGGGGGGATGGGCCATGCACCAGGTCGCGCAGGAGGACGTCCTGCTCGCGCTGAAGAAGTTCAAACGCCTGGCGAAGCAGGACCTGTTGGCTAGCCCGCTGATGTCGGATCCGAAGTTCTGGGAAGAGCATGCGACGGCACGGCGGGCGGTCTACGAGGAATTGATGCGAAGGGTCGAAGAAGAAGGGGTAGAGCCGGCGTACCGTGAAGCCAAGAAGCGGTACCAGGCGCTACCCCTTATCGCGTCCACCGATCGCAGCCATCCCAGGCAGAGCGGCGAAGAGCAGGCCCTCGAGATGTTCTTCACCATCCTGGGGATTACCGGGGCCGAGCTCGAAGAACTGCGTTCGGCTCGGCCGCCGGCTCCGTTACCGAGCGGCGCAATGAAGGGCGAGGCGGCGGGAGCCGATGGGCAACACCTCATCATGGAAGTAGGGGGCGCGTGACGCAAGACCGGGACATGGCGTGTTGGCCGGCGGATGCACGCTGAGCTCCGCCGGCTTGGTTCCCTGTAGGCCAAGGTGCGGGGTTTAAGACATACGCCGCAGCAGGCCGACCACCTTACCCAGGATCGTGACCTCGTCCGCGAAAATCGGTTCCAGTCTCGGGTTCTCGGGCTGTAGCCGGATACGACCATCCTCCCGGTAGAAACGCTTCACCGTAGCCTCGTCGCCCAGCAAGGCTACCACGATATCACCGTCGTCAGCGGTGGATTGGCGTGCGACCACCACCACGTCACCGTCGAGGATGCCCGCACCGATCATGCTGTCTCCACGAACGCGCAAGGCGAAAAGATCGCGGCTTGACCCGAAGAGATCGGTGGGGAGAGGTAACTCGGCCTCGACGTTTTCCACCGCGAGAATGGGCTGGCCCGCAGTAACTCGGCCGACCAGGGGCACATGGCTGACTCCCCATGCGGCCGCCTCTTTGCTTACGAGCCCAATGGCTCTCGGTTTGGTGGGGTCACGACGCAAAAGACCCCGCGCGGCGAGTCGCTTCAAGTGCCCGTGAACGGTGGCGGAAGAACGCAGGCCTACCGCCTCACCAATCTCGCGAACCGAGGGCGGGTATCCTTTTTCCTGAACTTGCTTGCGGATGAAGTCGAGTATCTGCCGTTGCCGGGGGGACAGCGGATCTTTCGGATTGGCTTTCCTGGGTGCCACGGGGCGGACCTCCTCCAAGTGGGTAGGCTGGCTGAGCTAAGTATACCATGACCTGGGCGGTCGGCAAACACCGGTTCAGCAAACAAATCTTCGTCGCCGGGCGGACGCCGGGCAGCAGGCCTTGCGGGCCGGGGAGGGATGAATTTCGTAAAAGAGATATTATGTTAAATCCAAGCGCCCAAGCCCCGCTGCCGCAGGGATACGGCAGGGATACCGAAAGCCCTGACGAATCCCCACTCTGCTTTCCGGCCGGTGCGGCGCCGGAGCTTTTGACCCCTTGGGAGCGCCGGTCCGGAAAGTATCACCTTTGTTATCCAAGGAGGAACGAAATCCTGATGGGAAGAATTCCGATTGCCTTACAACTCTACTCGGTCCGCCGCGAGCTGGCCCGAGACCTGTTCGGAACGCTACAGGCCGTCGCCCGCATGGGCTATGAAGGAGTTGAGTTCGCCGGAGCACCCCAGCACCGGCCGGCCTTGATCCGGGCCCTCCTGGACGAGGCGGGCCTGGTGTGCTGTGGTTGGCATCTGCCCTTCGAACTCTTACAGGAGGACCGGCTGGCGGAGACCATCGCTTACCAGCGCGCCGTAGGTAACCGGCGTCTCATCGTCCCGGGGCTTCCCGCCAGCTCGCGCGAGGACTGGATGAGAATGGCGGACTATTTCAACCGGCTGGCCGACCGGCTGGCGCCCTACGACCTCGTGGTGGGCTATCATAACCACACTCAGGAGTTTTCTCCCGTCGACGGGGAGACGCCGTGGGACATTTTCTTTAGCCGGACCGACCGGCGGGTGATCATGCAGCTTGATTTCGGCAACGCCCACGCGGGTAACGGTGATGTCGTGGCCATCTTGAAGAAGTATCCGGGACGGGCCGGCACGGTGCACGTGAAGTCTTATTCACGGGAGTTAGGCAAAAGCGATCGCTCTCGAGGTTACCGTCCCCTCATCGGTGAAGACGAGCTCCCGTGGCCGGAGATCTTTCAGCTCTGCGAGTCTACCGGGGGCACCGACTGGTACATCGTGGAGTACGAAAGCGACCAGTATCCCCCTTTGGAAGCTGTTGAACGTTTTCTCGAAAGACTGAAGGCCATGGGGAAATAAGAGACAGGCTTTCTCCGGGCGCTGAGTACCGCAGGGTTCTCAGCGCCCGGCTCGTTGCCCGGTGCCTGCCTCGTTTGTTACCTGTTACCCGGTCGGACATGAGCTGTGCGGGCCTGAACGCGGCTACCGATCTCACCGATTTCTCAGATAAGCCCGCCCGGACCCGTGCCCGTCTCGGCCGGCGGGGTTGCCGGGCCGGATAAGGCGCTGCCCTCGCCCCTGATAGCCGTTACCGTGTAAGTGTACTTAACATCTTTCAGGCCGGCCGCCTCCAGCCTAACTTTCCAGACCCCGCTCACGCTCGCCAGCGTCGATTCGGGAGTGAACTCCCAGGTACGGTCGAGGCTAAAGGGGCCCCCCTGCTCAGCATCGAATACCAGGCGGATCTCATTGAGCTGCGGGTTCTCAAGCGTGATGGCCAAAGCTGCCCCATCGTCGAGGAGCTTATTGACCTCCTTGGCGTCAACCGCCACCCGCAGGATCACTTTGTTCAGCATAACCGGCGGTGGTGTACGGCGCTTCTCTTCGAAGGCCTTGCGTTCTGCTTCGGAAACCCCGATGATTACTTCTTCTTCCTTGAACCCCGAGAGGTCATTGAGTTTCCCTTCGATTTTCTCTTCCAGCGTCTGCCCCGGGGCCAGGGCGAGCCCGGCGCCGGCGGTACCACTCTTCTCACTGCAGGCCGTAAGCGAGAGCGCTGCGGCCGCCGCCAGCAACCCGATGCCTGCCAGGCGTATTTTCCAAGACTTTGTCATCTCGTGCACACATACCCCTCCCAGCGCGTACACTTCTACAGGCTCGGCTCGACCGCCTGCCGAGTGTCGAGCACGATCGTCAAGTAATACTTGACGGCGCCCGCGTTTCCTGCCGGGAACTGCTTACGGCCGCGGCGTGCCGGGGCACGAGACCCATGGCTGCCTGCACCCTAGCCAGGGTCTCGGCGGCCACCCGTTCGGCACGATCGGCTCCCTCTGCGAGGATATTCTCGATCACTCCTGGTTCTGACAACTCCCGGAAGCGCTCCTGGATCGGGGCGAGCAACTCGACCACCGCTTCGGCAAGATCGGCCTTGAACTGGCCGTAACCCGAATTACGGTAACGTTCCTCGAGACTGTCGATGCTCTCCCCCGTAGCCAGAGAGTAAATCACCAGGAGGTTGGAGAGGGCCGGTTTTTCTTCGGGGTCGTAGCGAATCTCCCGCCCGGAATCCGTCACGGCACTACGGATTTTCTTGCGCACGACGTCGGGCGGATCGAGCAGCGCAATGTAGCTTCTCGGGTCGTCGGAAGACTTGGACATCTTCTCCGCCGGGTTCTGCAAGCTCATGATCCGTCCGCCGGCTGTTTTGGGCGCGATATAGGGTTCGGGCACCTTGAAGAGGGGGCCGAACCGGTTATTCATTCGCATGGCGATATCCCGGGTAAGCTCCAGGTGCTGGCGCTGGTCCTCCCCCACCGGTACTTCGTCGGTCTGGTAGAGGAGGATGTCCGCGGCCATGAGAGCCGGGTAGGTGAAAAGCCCGGCGGTGACCACGTCGTGCTTTGCAGCCTTATCTTTGAACTGCGTCATCCGCCGCAGCTCGCCGTAATACGTATTGCACTCCATTAGCCAGCTCAAGGTGGTGTGGGCGGGCACGTGGGATTGGACGAAGATCGTGGCTTGCTTGGGATCTACCCCGCACGCCACGAAGAGCCGGGCGGTGTTGAGCGTGTTCTGGTAGAGCTCCTCGGGGTCCTGGGGCACGGTCAAAGCGTGCAGATCGACCACGCAGAAGTAACAATCCGCCTCATACTGCAGCCGCGTGAAGTGGCGCAGCGCTCCCAGGTAGTTTCCAATGGTAAGCGAACCACTCGGTTGAACCCCGGAAAAAACCCTTTTCAATTTCCTTCCTCCCTTAATTTGACAGGCGCATTATACCTGAGGACTCTCCGGCCTGTCAACGAATTGACCGGACCGTCTCCCCCGTTCTAGCCTTTTGCCGGCTGATCTCCCCTGCCCTACCCTTTCCTTGGAAAGTCATGGAAGGAGGGTGGCGCCGCCATGACGAAACGCTTCTTTGAAGAAATAGGCGCTAGCTGCCCGGTTGAGGTAGGTGAAGGACATGCCTTGGGTGAGCAGGCCCCGGCGTAAGATCGGTTCGAAAGCACTTTTCCTTTTCTCCGCGCTCATGACCGCTCTGGTCGCGTTCTTGATCGGCCGGCATGGACTTTGACGGGAGCAACACCTGCAGCGTCCTGCTGAGCTACCGGCCCGGGCGGGGGCCGGTGACACAGGCTACGGGCGATTACCGACCGTCAGGGTAACGGATAGGGTAACAGAGCCAGGCCTGAGAAGCAGGCAGTTACACCGTGAGCCATATCAGCCACCTACCAACCGGCCATCTCGTTGGCAAGGTCAGGGATGAAATCTGCCAGCCCACCGTATTTCCCCCGCCGGCGCTCTACAAGATACGCCTTGAGTGGTTGGAAAGCGGGACGAATGAGCGTTATCCCGTGCCACGACTCCTGTTGAGCAAGTCTACTTTCTGCGGCAGATGTCCCTTCACTCTCCAAAAGGTATAGCGCCTCCATGCGGAGCTGCGTTATCTGTTGTGCCAGTTCTGGCATACGATCGGGGACGTACGGTTCCGGCGGTATCCGAAAGCCAAAGTCATCGGTCTCTAAGAGCACTGCGGTAGAGTAGAACACGTGCATCCACCACTGCGCCGAAAGCTTGTTGACAAGCTCAACAAACGGGTGGTTACGCAGAGGCGTTACATGAGCCAAGACACGCGCTTTTAGTGGATGCGATTTGACCTCGCTCTGATAACTAGAAAAGCGCGTCAATAGCAATGCGGAGGCAGTCACCCTGATTCGGTCGTCCACACACATATACGGCCATGTACGGCCATGCGGCTTCTTTTCCTCCTCACGCCCTCCGGTGTTGTCTCGATCTTTAGGGATAAGAGAGACAACGTGCCAGTAAATTTCAAGCCGTTGGCACGGATCCTTTCTTGCCGGGGCGTTTTAATCCAGCTCGGGCTACGACTCAGCTATATCGCTGGTTCGCGGGTAATGCTCGGGGGCCGCATTGCTTACGCCAGCGCCGCCGCCCTCGCCACTGCCCCGTGGCTTCAACTGTGGCTACAGCCGGCGTGAACGGGAAGAAGGGGCGGATTATCCGCCATCACACCCACGCGCTCCCGCACCTTTGGTTTATGCCACTAACTGGCACGTCTTGGGGCGGAAGTTGTTGCAGGACTTCCTCTATATGGAAGCGAATTCATATATTAGGAGTCTCCACTTAGCGACAAGGAGGTACCGTTATGGCACTTGTTCGAGTGAAGGGAACATTCGAAAAGGCAGTTGCTGCCGCCGGCATGGCACTCAGCGTAGGGCTGGTAGTCGCGGCACTGATTGCGGTGGGCCCTACAGTCGCTGCCTCTTCATCCAGTCAGCCCGCGCCTGGTAAAGTCAAGGTTGAGCTGAACTTTTGGAACTGGTGGGACACGTGGCGCACCGACATCATGAATGACGTTATCGCCAACTTCGAAAAGGAGTACCCCTGGATAGAGGTCAACAACCTGGTGCAGCCGTGGTCGGGGCGAGAAAGCAAGGTTGTGACCGCTTTTGCCGCGGGGACTCCCCCGGACATACTGATGGCCACTCGGGCGGAAGTCATCAACCTGGCGGACCAGAGGTTGATCACTCCCTTCACTCCGTTCATTAAGAAATACGGGTTGGACTTGAGTATCTTCTTCCGTTCCGAAATCGACGCCTTCAGGTGGGAGGGTGAGATTTGGACACTTCCCTTCCCCACCGTTTCAGGCAATGACGATTTCTACGTGTATAACCGTACTCTTTTCGAGGAAGCGGGATTACCCGCCAACAAACCACCCCGCACGTGGAGCGAGTTGGCAGCAGCCGGTCGCAAGTTGACCAAAAAACGTCCCGACGGACGGATAGCCCAGCTTGGGTTGCGCTGGACGGGACCGCAGTTCTTCCCGCTTCTTTACAGCAACAATGGGACATTTCTCTCCAGCAGCCTCAGGACAGCTACGTTCGACTCCCCCGAGGGCGCAGATACATTGCGCTACATGGTGGAATACGTCAAGGAAGTGAACGGCGGAGTAGCTGGCCAAGACCAGGTCTCTCGGGATGCTGGTGGCGGTTGGGGAGACCCGTTCTACCGCGGGATGGAGGCCATCTTTTTCGAGAACGTAAGCGTGTTCTCCGCCATCCAGCAGAAAGCCCCGCCTGGCTTCTCGTGGGGTGTTGGCCTTATGCCTTACAACGACAAGAACCCAAAGGCTAAATCCACCGGGATTGCAGGTATGCGCTTCGGGTGGGGATACGTGATCCCGGCCTCACTACCGAAAGAGAAACAGGAGGCAGCTTATCTGTTCGTCCAGTACCTAACCACCAGAAAGGAAGGCTCAGGGTACTTCGCACTTAAGATGGGACGCCCGTCGCCGGTCATTGATTTCAACCGGGATCCCGAATTTCTGAAGATCAATCCCAACTGGGGGCAGGTGCTCCTCGCGCTCGAGACCGACGTAGTCTTCCCGGCCGTGCCAGGCTTTGACAAGATGTATGATACAGCACGTGCTGTCATCGACCAGGCCCTAGCCGGTCAACTAGCCCCTGAGACCGCACTGAAGCAGGGGGCCGAGGAGGTTCAAAAGCTTCTCAACAAGTACTGGTCAACCAGGAAACGCTGAAGGCAAGAGGGGCGGGTCGTGGTGTGCCCGCTGGGGATGGTTATCGGGATGCTGTACTCCGACGGGTGGCTGACTCGGGCTATACGGAATAAAATGGGGTTCTGGCCCACCAGAACCCCAGCTAAACTCATTGGTGCCCGGGATGGGACTTGAACCCATATGGATTGCTCCACACGCCCCTCAAACGTGCGCGTCTGCCAGTTCCGCCACCCGGGCACGCAAACCAGGTGCTTCCCCATTGTACTGCCCTTCCACGCCTTCGTCAAGGGTGTCCCCTTCTCCTTAGAATCAGGGAACCCTGCCACCGGCGGCAGTATTCAGCGCGCTCTAGATGATGCGCAGAAGGCGCGGGTTATCCTGGCGGCCGGGGAGGCGCCCTCGCTTGGCCATGGGCTTGCCGGCTACTTCCTTCAGGTCCATGGTCATGTCGATCGGCGGCGCGGCGGAGATGAAGCTTCCGACGCCGAAGGCATCCGCTCCTGCCTCGGCCAGGGAGGCGATTTTCTCCGGCGTCAAGCCGCCGGAGATAAAAATGCGAACGTGGTTGAAACCGGCCTGATCGAGCCGGTAACGGACCTCGCGTACCAGGTCGGGGGTTACGCCTCCCCGTTCACTAGGGGTATCCAGGCGAACCCCACCCAAAGCCTTGCCCAGCCCTTGTGCTACCCGCACGGCCTCCTCGGCCTCGTCTTTGAAGGTGTCCACCAGGATGGTACGGGGCTCATCCGGCGGCATGATTGCATGGTAGGCACGGGCGGTCTCCAGAGAGTCGCCGATGATGAGGAAGAGGGCGTGGGGAACCGTGCCGACCGGTGTTTGCCCGGCCAGCTTCGCGGCCAGGATGCAGGCGGCTCCGTCGGCACCTCCCACGATGGCAGCCCGTTCCATGACCGGCGCCACCGCCGGGTGTACATGCCGGGCTCCGAAGCTGTAGACGGGTTTGCCACCGGCCGCTTCTTTAGCCAGCCGGGCGGCCGAAGCCCAGGCGCTGGAGGACGCGAGGATCCCCAACAGCGCGGTTTCGTAGATCCCGAAGAGGCCGTAGGGGCCCTCGATCCTCATTACTACTTCTTTCGGGCCGAAGACATCACCTTCGCGGAGGGCCCAGACCGTGAGCGGGGCCCAATCGGCTGGCCGGTTATCGTTCACCCACCGCAGTAGCTGGCGGCATTCTTCTACTCCGGCCAAAAGCCCCTCGCGCCGGGGAAAGATCTCTGCCACCACCGGCGTTTGAGCGAGCCCGAGGTGGTCCAGGATCTCCTGAGTCTTGACGAAGTAGACGTCGGTGGTCCAACCGGCGAGGATCTCCTCGGGGGTGGCCGAGAATAACGGGCGCCCGGGATCGAGCCGGAACTGGGTCACCTCTTTTACCGTGCGGGGGGCAATCAGTCTCCGTTTCGTCCCTTCGCCCCCTTCCATCCGTTCTATCCCTTCGGTCCTTGCTCGACTGCGTTCACTGCGTTCGGTGTGTTCGGTGCGTTCCGGCCTTTCTGTCCGATCCATTGGCTTGCCCCTACTCCTTCCTGGTCCGAGACCTCGGCGTTCGAGGCGATGGTCTGTCGCAAAGCGATGGCGGCCACGATGGTGTCCAGCGTGCCTCGCCACGACCTCCGGGTGGCATACGGCCAACGTCCCCGGTAAACCCGAGTATACCAGCTCAACGTACTCAAGACCCTACTCACGTAACGGCGAGTTTCGGCATAAGGTATGCGATCCAACTCCTCTGCTTCCCCGCTCCAAACCCCTTCCGCCAGCCACCGGCGAACCGTGCCCCGGCCGGCATTGTAGGCGGCCAGCACCACCGCAGGCCGGTCACCGAACTCCTGGCGTAAATCGTGCAGGTAGCGAATGCCCAGGCGCAGGTTGGTTTCCGGTTCGAGCAGGTCGCTTTCGGGTTCGAAATCGGCAAGCCCGGTTCGCTCGGCCACCTCGGCGGCGGTGGCTGGCATAACCTGCAGAAGGCCTAAAGCTCCCTTGGGAGACCGCGCGTGAGGATTGAAGCTGCTTTCCACCTTTATCATCGCCATAACGAGGAAGGGATCAATGCCATACTCGGCCGTGTACCGGTCCACTTCCTTCGCATAGCGCAGGGGAAACATCTGGTGGAAGAACCATGGTACGCTGAACCAGATGACCAGGCCGAGCGCCGCCAGGAACACGAGGGAGGGGAAAAAGAGCGAAAAGATGAGACGGTGATGGACCCGGCCGAACCTGCCCACCCTCTCCCGCCATCCGGGCCACCGGATCCCTCCCCGGATACCTCGGATTCCCCCGGCTGCCGGGGTCGCCGCCCGTGGGAGCTTTGGCCACCAGCGCCGCGATCCTGCACCGTTCATGTGGCTGATCCCCGCCACACCGGCCCGGTCGCCTCTTCATCGCTCCCTTTGCCCCGGGGTTTGCCCTCCGGCTCACCCCGGGGACTGCCCGGTAGCCCGTCCCAGCGGTCCGGCTGGCCGGCTGCCATCTGGACCGATACCAGGGAAAAGAGAACCATTTCGGCCGTGGCACGATTGGTGGCCAGGGGAACGTTATGAACGTCACAAACCCGCAGGAGGGCGGTGATGTCGGGTTCGTGGGGCTGCGCGGTCAGCGGGTCCCGCAAGAAAATGACCGCGTCTATGTCTCCCCGGGCCACCATCCCCCCGATCTGCTGGTCGCCTCCGTAAGGGCCGGAAAGCATGCGCTCCACCGGCAACCCCGTGGCTTCGGCGATCACCTGCCCGGTAGTACCCGTAGCCACCAGCTGGAAACGGGTGAGGAGTTCCCGGTGACGGAGGACGAAAGTCACCATTTCCGCCTTCTTCTTGTCGTGGGCGATCAAGGCGAGACGCACGGTCTCTCTTTCCCCCCTGGTGCGGTACGACCCCGCACCGTACTCCGGTTGAACCGTAACCTAAACAATTGCTGCACCAGCGCGTTCACTTGCTCTTGCGTCGCCGCCAGTGAACCTCCGTTATCGATGACCCAATCGGCGCGCTTGACCTTCGACGCGAGCGGCATTTGCGCGCAAAGCCGGTTCCTGGCCTCGTTCGCATCTATGTGATCCCGTACTACCATTCGTTCTACCTGCTGTTCTTCGGGAGCCGTTACCACGACGACCGCGTCGAACCAACCTTCGAGCCCGAGTTCATAAAGGAGCGGCACTTCCACCACCAGCAGGGCGACTCCGTCGGTTCGAGCCCGTTCCATCTCCTGCCGGAGCCGCTCGAGTACCGCCGGGTGAACTATCTCCTCCAGCTTTTTCCGGGCAGCCGGCCGCGCGAAAACCAGTCCGGCCAGGCGTTTTTTGTCCAAGCTGCCGTCCTCACTTACGAACTCCGGCCCGAACGCGGCCACGATCGCCTGGTAGACCGGCTGGCCGGGCTGCTCCAGCTCTTCAACGATCGCGTCGGCGTCGACCGTCCTCGCACCTGCTTCTCTGAAGAACCGTAACACGGCCGATTTCCCGGAAGCCATGCCCCCGGTGAGGCCGACTACCAGAGTGGATGGTTGCTGGCCGGTAACCGCCGGTCCGTCCCCGCGCTCGGGGGTGGCCGCGCCGGTCGCTCCCCCGGCGGGCGCGGCTGCGACGTTCTTCCGGGCCGGCGGCGCGGGGCCCCGCGGCCGTGCCTGGCAGCAAGGGCAAAAGCGCGCGCTGCGCCCGCCCACCTGCAGCCTTTCAATAGTGGCCCCGCAGACGGGACAGGGCTTCCCCTCTCGGCCGTATACCCGGAGCCGGCGAACGAACTCGCCCGTCCTTCCCTGCGCGTCCCGGTAGTCCCGGAACGTCGTTCCCCCGGCCGCGATCGCCTCCGCGAGTACCTCGCGAATCGCGGTGTAGAGCCTGCCAACCTCCTGCCTGTCGAGCTCTCGGGCTTCCCGGGCCGGGTGAAGCCCGGCCCGGAAGAGCGCTTCGTCCGTATAGATGTTTCCAAGCCCGGCCACCACCCTCTGGTCGAGAAGCACCGACTTGATCGGTGCCCGCCTCTGCTTTAGGCTGGCGGCCAGCTGTTCCGCGGTCCACGCGGGGGATAGTGGCTCGGGGCCAAGACGGCTGAAACCGGGCGGACCGTCGTAGCGGCCGGGCCGAATCAGATCAAGGAAGCTGAATTTGCGCGGGTCGATCAATTGCAGCCCGGTTCCCTCGTCCTCGAAATCCAACTTCAGTGCTAAGTGCTCGAAAGCTGGGCGCCCGGGCACGGAAGAGCCGTCGGCTGCCGGAACGGCGAGAAGACGGCCCGTCATGCCCAGGTGGATCAGCAGGCACTCCGGCCCCGGAACGAGTGGCAGGAGGAGGTATTTCCCCCGTCGCCCCGGGGCGTCGAGCCTCCGGCCCCGGACCGTCCCGGCGAGTCTCTCCGGGGAGAGGCCGGGCGCGTAGCGCAGCAAGCGGGGTTCCAAGACCTGAACGGAACCGACGATCTTCCCGGTTACCCTCGGGGCCAGCGTGCGCCGGATGGTCTCCACTTCGGGAAGTTCAGGCATCGGCCTCGCCCTCGATCGTCCAGGGTTCCGTGTCCGCCCAGTTCGGCCCGACCTCGAGGTCGACCACCAGGGGGACTTTCAGTTCCACCGAGTGTTCCATCGCGTCTTTGACCAGCCGCGCCACGGGAGCAAGCTCTCCCTCGGGTACTTCCAAAAGCAGTTCATCGTGAACTTGCAAAAGCAGCCGGGTTCGGTATTCGTTGGCCTTCAGACGCCGGAAAACTTCCACCATCGCCACTTTCATGATGTCGGCCGCGCTGCCCTGAATGGGGGTGTTCATCGCCATGCGTTGGCCAAAACTGCGTTGGGCATAGTTGGAGGCCCGCAGTTCGGGGAGGTAGCGGCGCCGGCCGAGGAGCGTGGTTACGTAACCGTCCCGGCGCGCCCGCTCCACCGTCTCGTCGAGGTAGCGCTTCACCCCGGGGTAGCGGGCAAAATAGGCGGCGATATACTGCTCCGCCGCCTCCCGGGTCAGGCCGGTGCCGCGGGCAAGGCCGTACCCGGAGATTCCGTAGATGATTCCGAAGTTGATGGCTTTGGCCGCGCTCCTCTGGGCGGGGGTGACCTCTGCGATGGGGACACCGAACACCTCGGAGGCGGTGCGGGTGTGGATGTCGACCTTGGAACGGAACGCTTCTTGCAACGCCGGATCGCCCGCCAGGTGGGCGAGCACTCTGAGCTCGATCTGGGAGTAGTCGGCCGAGAGCAGCACGTGCCCGGGCGGGGCGATAAACGCCCGGCGGATGCCCTTTCCGATCTCGGTTCGGATCGGGATGTTTTGCAGGTTCGGGTCGGAGCTGGAAAGCCGCCCGGTCGCGGTCACGGTCTGGTGGAAGGTAGTATGGAGTCGCCCGGTAGCGGGATCGATCAAGCTCGGTAACACGTCCACGTACGTAGTTTTCAACTTGACCAGTTGGCGGTGGTCGAGGATGAGGGCGACTACCTCGTGACGGTCGGCCAGTTCTTCCAGAACATCGGCGCTGGTGGACGGGCCGGTCTTGGTACGCTTGAGCACGGGAAGCTTCAGCCGGGTGAAGAGAACGTCGGCCAGCTGGCGGGGTGAGTTCAGGTTGAACTCGGTGCCGGCCAGCCGGTAGATCTGCTCGCTCAGTCGCCGGATCTCATTGCCCATCTCTTCGGACATACGACGCAGCAAAGCGCTGTCTACCAGCACTCCGGTTCGTTCCATTTCCGCCAGCACGTCGACCAAGGGCATTTCCACTTCCCAGAAGAGCTCTTCCATGCCCTCCGCCTGCAGGTGCGATGCCAGCACGGGCTGTACGGCCAGGGTGGAGCGCAGCTGTGCGCTCATGGCAGCCGGGCCGGCGCCCGCGTCTGCTTCGTCTCCCTCCGCCCGGCCGGGTGTGACCAGGCCGTGGGCGGCGGCGAGTTCTCGCGGGCTGGCCGGGGTCACACTGGGATTGAGCAAGTACGAGGCAATGAGATTATCGAAACGGGGACCCTCGAGTCGCAGGTCGAGACGGTAAAGGGCGTGGGCCTGCCGTTTGAGATCGAACCCTACCTTGAGCCAGTGCCGGTCCTGAAGCCACGAAGAAAGCTCCGGCCGGAGGGCGCGAACGACCGGGGTAGTGAGCAGGAGTGTCCCCCCGGCGGTGGCAAGTCCAAGGCCACGCGGGGCCTCCTTGGGGCCTGGCCCTGGGACCACGGCCAGTGCGAGCAAAGGAAGGCCCGGCGCCTGGACCTCGGGTCCGGCCTCGGCGGCGCGCAGCCGGGCCAGGTGCTGGCGTGCGAGGTCGACGTCTTCCAGCCAGGTATCGGTATCAGGTGGGGTCCCGGCCGCAGGCTCGGCGACCCGGCCGGCGTCAGACGGGCGACCTTCCTGCCCGGCCGGGCTTGGAGAGAAACCGTCCGGAGCCGGTAAAGTCACCGGGCCGGGTTCAGCTGCTCCCCCTGCCCTAGCGTGCAGCGGGAAGAGATGGAGCAGGTCTTGACGTACCTGGCGAAACTCGAGCCGGGTGAGGAGCTCATCCAGGGCGGGCCAGTCGGGGGGACCAAAACGGATGGTCTTGAGGTCGAACCGTACGGGGGCATCCCGCCGGATGGTAGCGAGCTCGCGCACTCGAAAAGCTTGTTCACGCGAGTCGATTAGGTGCGAACGGAAACGGGAGGGCAGTTCAGAAAGATGGTCGTAGATTCCCTCCAGATTGCCGTAGGCTTGAAGGAGACGGGCGGCGGTCTTCTCTCCGATACCGGCCACTCCCGGCAGGTTGTCGGAGGGGTCACCCACCAGGGCCTTCCAGTCGGGCAGCTGGGCCGGCCGGATGCCCAGCACGTCCTCTACGGCCTTCTCATCCATACGGGCTAGCTCGGCGATGCCCTTGCGGGTGAGGAGCACCCTTACGACCTCGTCAACCAGCTGCAGGCAGTCCCGATCCCCGGTGACGACCAGAGGGACGAATCCGGCCGACTTGGCCTGGGTGCTCAAAGTACCGAGGACGTCGTCGGCCTCGAAGCCGTCTACCTCCTCTATCGCCGTGCCCATGGCCGCGAGGAGCTCGTGAGCTCGGCGGACCTGAACGCGCAGCTCGTCGGGCGCCGGCGGGCGGTTCGCTTTGTATCCCGTATACTGCTCGTGCCGGAAGGTGGGGGTGGGACGGTCGAAGGCAACCACCACTCCCGCCGGTGTCTCCTCACGCACGAGTCGCAAGAGCATCCGGACGAAGCCAAGCACCGCCTGGGTGGGCTCGCCGCTCGCGGTCATGAGCGGCGGGAGCGCGTGGAAAGCCCGGTGGATGAGACTGTGTCCGTCGACGAGAAGGACCCGCGGAGTCTGCTTCACCTCGTCCCCCCCTGTCCCCTGCCCCGGTCTGACTACCCTACTACTTTACCACGGCAGCCGGGTGACGTCCTGCCCGGTTTGCGAACACGTAGCTCCTCGGGCGAGGCTGTCGACGAGCTGCCGGCGGCATGGCCCAGGCGAGAACCCTCGCCCGGCAGGCGGTGGCCAACCTCCCTTCTTTTGCTTTGTTCTACATTGTCTTATGTAAAATACTGTATTTACCGAAAGGACTTCGAGGCGGAGCGAAGAATACAGGCCTCCGGCTTGGAAAAGGAGAGTGATGTGGCCGATGTTGCGTTTCCTCCATTCCGGGAAAGGGACACACCGGTTCCGGCAAGTGGCAGCGATCACCACCCTGACGCTGGCGCTTGCCGCTTTGCCGACGGGAGCGCGTTCCCGCCCCCGGGACATGAATGAAATCAAGCAGAGCTTCGCGGCTCGGGACATTCTTACCTTGTACGAGAAAAAGATCGCCACGGGCTATCGTGATGGCACCTGGCGTCCCGACCAGCCCGTGCGCCGCTCCGAGTTCGCCAGCATGCTGAACCGTGCTTTCGATTTGCCGGCGCCTAAAGAGAAGGATCGCCCCCGTCTGGAGGACGTGCGCGGTAACTGGGCCGAGTCCTCCATCGCGAAGGTGGTGGCGTCCGGGCTCATGGAGGCCGACCAAAGCCGCTTCCATCCCGACCGGAGCCTGACGCGGGGCGAAGCGGTCAGGGCGATCGCCAAAGCCCTCGAGGTGCTACAGGGCGACGAGGTATGGACGACCTCCTGGAGCTCGCCTTTCTCCGATGCGAATACCGGTGTGAATACCGGCGGGTCCAACTTCGACAACGATACGTACCGGGCGGCAGAGATAGTACGGCGGCTGGGAATCCTGCCTCGTACTTTCGCCGGCGACTTCTCTCCGGAGAGAGTGGTCTCCCGGGCCGAGGCTGCCGCCCTGGTCAACGGGGCCCTCAAACTGGAGACCACGAGCGGGCAATTGGTACGGGCAAGCCAGGCCACCCAAGAGATCGTACTGACACTGGAGGGAAACGAGCGGACCGTACCGGTGTCGACCGAGGCGGTCGTGGTACGCAACGGAGTGGAGACGAGCCTTGACAGCCTGCAGGCAGGCGACAGCGTGCGCATCGTGCGTGACCTTTTGGGCGAAGCGGCCATCGTCAGGGCGAAAGGGGTCATCACCCGGCAAGAGCTCATCTCCCGGGCGAGCGGGTTGAGCCGCGGAGTCCTGTCCCCGGCCGAGATCGAGGCGCTGCTATCGGGAGACAGGTCGCAGAAAACTCAGGCCCTTTGGAGCGCCGCGTACGATGCACTGCTACGCCAGGGGCTCACTCCGGTAGAGGCGGACGCCCTGCTCAACCAGGACTGGAGCACGCTTCGGGGGCAAGCGGCCGAGCGGCTGGTTAAGGCACTCAGCGACTCGCTCCAAGTCTCACCCGACCTGGTCCGAGCCGTGCTGGAGAAAAACCGCACCAAGATCGTGGAAGAAGCGCGCCTCGAGGTGCTCTCTCGCTTGCTTTCGGGCCAGCTTGACCGCCTCCTGTCACGCGCTTCCAGCCTGACGCTGCCGGGGAGTTCAAAGATCGCCGGCACCTGGCTGGCTAAGTGACAGCTAATAAAATCTACCCGGGAAGCTCGCGCGGTGAACTGCTGGCGGTGGGCTTCCCGGGTAGTCTGGTACTCAAGGGAGCCATTCGTGGGGGTTTACGTACTCTCCCCGTACTTTGATTCGGAAGTCGACGTGCGGGCCGGTGGAAAGCCCGGTACTGCCCGAATAAGCGATCACCTGACCCCGCTGGACCCAAGTACCTGGTTCTACCAGCAAACGGCTGTTGTGACCATACAGAGTCTCGATTCCGCCGGCGTGCTCTATTACCACCCCGTATCCATATCCGCCCATCCAGCCAGCCGTGACCACCCGGCCTCCGGCCGCGGCTCGGACCGGGGTACCCGGCGGCACGGCGATGTCGATTCCCTCGTGAAAATCGGGCTGTCCGGTTATCGGGTGGAGCCTCTCACCGTAGTCAGAGGAAATCCGGCCCACCACCGGCCAGAGGAGTGAACCCGGGTATACCTGGTAGGAACGGGCGGCCACCTCCAGCGGCAAGCGGAGCTCCTGCCCGATCTGTAGCCGGTCCGGATCGGGAAGGGGGTTTACCCGGAGGAGCGCCGAGACGGTAGTCCCGTACTGCCGCGCAATAGAGGTGAGCGTCTCTCCCTTCTTTACTTGGTGTGTCAGGGGTGGCGGGTCGAAACCCTGATCGCCCGGCGGATCGGAGATTTGAGCCGGGGCCGGTGGCGGGTCTTCTGTAGTGGCGGAACGCTCCGGAACCGTAGCGGAGGTCACCCGGGTCGACGGCTCGGTGCTTTTGCCGTTCGCGACCCCGGATAGCACCGGTACCTCTAGCTTTTGGGGTAGGAGCAGCTTTTGTCCCGCTTGGATGCGGTCGTTTTCCAGCAGGTTGAGGCGGCGCAAAGTCGCCACATCGGTATCCGCCCTGGCAGCTATAGACCAGAGTGTATCCCCGCGGCGAACAGTGTACGTCACCACCACGCTTTCCAGCTTGTCCCAGGTGGCTTCTCCAACCACGCCATCGACGCGCAGCCCCATCTGCTTTTGGAACTCACGAACGACGGCTTCCGTACGCGGTCCGAACGTTCCCGCCAATTCAATGTCATAGCCAAGGCTGGCCAGGTATTGCTGGAGCCTCAGGACGCTGCTACCCCGGTCACCGCTCTGCAACACTTCTCGGCGTTCGGCTGCAAGAAGGGAGCCTGCCGCCGTCCACCACCCCGTTCCGCAGAGGATCACCGCGCCCATTAACGCTCTGAGGAGCACCGGCCCGAGACTCCCTCCTGGGCGAGATCCTCGCACAAAGACCACCTCGCGTCGGCAAGTTTAACCGGGCTGCCTGCTGCCTATCCCGCCTGGCCGGACCGGCGGACCGGCAGCATAGCCTTAGGTGTTTACTTCGCCCCTCCTTTCCGTGCTATTTCAGCCCGAAGCCCGTCCCCTACCGTGGCGTCCGTCCACGTCCCCATTTCATACGATATGTCCTGGGTATAAGAAGAGAACCGGCCCTCTCCCGAGACGCGGCACTAACGTATGGGAGTGTGACGGGAATGGACGTAGCCAGAGGACGTTTCCCTGTAGTATCGGTTTTTTCCGCGGCGAGAGCTATTTTCCTGCTGGTCCATCCGCCGGTCGCAAACTTTTCTCAAGCGCTTCCCAAGGCAGGAGCGCGCACTTGATCCGTACCGGGAAGCGGGCCACGCCGGCGAGGGCTTCGAGATCACCCAGGTCCATTTGGGGATCATTGCCGTGCATCAAGCGGCGGAAGGCTGCCAGGATTTCCCTGACTTCGGGGATGGTTTTGCCCCGAATCGCGTCGGTCATCATAGAAGCCGACGCCTGCGATATGGAACAGCCTTGTCCTCGAAACGCGGCCGCTTCTATGCGTCCGTTGTTGACCCGCAGTTCGAGATCGATTTCATCACCGCAGCTCGGATTCTTCAGGTGCGTGGTGGCGGTCGCTCCGGCAAGGGAGCCGAAATTGTGAGGTTGACGGTAATGGTCCAGTATGATTTCGCGGTAGAGATCATCCAAGGACATGGCCAAAGTACTCCCGTGCGCGTTGCAGGCTGGCGATCAACTGGTCCACCTCGGCCTCAGAGTTATAGAGGTAGAAGGAAGCGCGTGCCGTCGCCGGTACGCCCAGCCACCGGTGCAGGGGTTCGGCGCAGTGGTGGCCGGCCCGGATCGCTATCCCATCTTGATCCAGGACGGTAGATATGTCGTGCGGGTGGATCCCCTCCATTGTAAAGGATACTAGCGCCCCGCGGGGTGTCCCCGGCCCCGGCCCGTATACGTGTACTCCTTCCACCTCCTGAAGCCGCTTTAGTGCGTACGTCGCGAGCCTTAACCCGTGCTGCCAGACGTTTTCACGGCCCAGATCCTCCAGGTATTGGCAGGCCCGGGCCAAAGCGATCGCCCCGGCGATGTTGGGCGTGCCCGCCTCGAATTTCCAGGGCAGCTCCCGCCAGGTCGCGCTCTCCAGCGTCACTTCCCCGATCATCTCCCCACCACTCAGGAACGGCTCCATGCTCTCCAGGATCTCCTCTTTAGCGTATAGCACCCCTATTCCGGTGGGCCCGAGCATTTTGTGGCCGGAAAAGGCGAGGAAGTCGCAGTCCAGCTCGGACACGTTCACGGGCAGGTGCGGAACGCTCTGGGCGGCATCCACCAGAATGGCCGCTCCCTGCTGGTGGGAGACTTGGGCCATGGCCCGAATGGGGTTGATCGTTCCCAAGACGTTGGAGATATGGGTGACCGCAACCAAACGGGTACGGGGACCGAGAAGTCGAAGGAAGCTATTCCAGTCAATCTGCCCGTCAGGCAGGAGGTCCACAAATCGTAGCCGTGCCCCGGTAGCCCGGGCGGCCAGCTGCCAGGGAACCAGGTTACTGTGGTGCTCCATAGGCGTAAGAAGGATTTCGTCCCCGGGACGCAACGTTTTTCGAGCCCAGGTGTACGCTACCAGGTTGATCGCTTCGGTCGTATTACGCACGAAGATGATGCTCCCAGGTCCGGGGGCCCCGATGAACCGCGCCACCACTTCCCGCGCCGCCTCATACCGTTCGGTCGCCTTTTCGGCGAGGGCATGGAGCCCCCGGTGGACGTTGCTGTTATACTCCTCGTAATACTCGCGCAAAGCCTCTATCACTACGCGCGGTTTTTGGGTCGTGGCCGCGTTGTCGAAATACACGAGGGGTCTGCCGTGTACCTTCTGGGCCAAAATAGGAAAATCTGCCCGAATCGAGGCCACGTCGATTTCACTCGTCTTTGGCATCGGACGATTTCCCTCCGATCTGCTCGATCTTTCTCCAGATAAGGTGACGTAACCTTTTTTCCACCCGCCCGCTCGGGCTCTTAGTGAGTAACGCCTCGAGAAAACCTTCCACCAGGAGACGGGTGGCCACCGGGCGGGCGAGACCGCGAGTCATCAGGTAAAAGAGGGCTTCTTCGTCTATCTGGCCTACGGCGGCTCCATGTCCGGCGTGAACGTCATCCTCATCTATCTTCAAGCTGGGAATCGTATCAGCCCGTGCTTCCGGGCTGAGGAGCAACGTGTCCGTGCGCTGGTTACTGGTGGCCTCCCGAGCCCCGGAACGGATTCTTCCCAGCCCCCGGACGATCGCGGTGGCCCTATCTCCCAGTACTCCCCGCAGGAGCAGGTTACTCATAGTATGTTCACCCTGGTGGACATTCTCCAGGTCGAGCTGGAAACGCTGTGACCCATGGCCCACGAAAAGCCCCGCGGTGCGGGCCTCCGCGCCCGTGCCTACCAGGTCCGCTCCGAAGTAGAGCGTCGAAGAAGCACCTCCCACTTCCGCCAGGAACAGCTCGAAGGAGGCGTCTTTCTCGAGCTTTACCCGCCCCAAGCCGAAGGCATGAGCGTGCGGCGGGAGGTCCTGGATCAAGCCGAGACGCAGCCGGGCTCCCTCTTTCAGCACCACTTCCCAGCTGGTGCTGACCACCGTCGCCTCTTCCCCACCGGTGCGGCCGTTGCCACGTCTTTCTTCGATGAGCTCCAATTCCGCGCCGGGTTCCAATACGACCAGCAGGTGGCGCAAGAGCGGGCGAAGCCGGCCGGCTCCGGCGGGAACGCGAACGAGAGTGGCCAGGGGACGACTGGCACGCGCCCCCGCCGGCAAGTATACGAAAAGCCCCTCATTCCATAGGAAAGCTTGAACCGCCAGCTCCCTGCCGCCCTCCGCACTTGCCTCGTCCAAATGGAGGGCAGAGTGAAAAAGGTATGGTCGTACCAGGTCGGGTAGAGTACGCACGGCCGCAGGGAGATCGACCAGGTACGAACCCGGAGGTAGGACTGCCCCCTTCAGCCGGGCATCACGCTCCCCAGGAGCGCCGGGCAGATCCAGGGGGATCGTTTCCGCAGTCCTGCTCGGGGCCGGGCTTTCCTGGTAGAGCCGGAACGCCTTCTGTCGCAATCCCAGCACCCAGGCCGGCTCCCCCCGAGCCCGCGAGATACGTTCTACGTCCTCCCAATCGAGATCAGGAAGGGATAGGGTGGTACGGGTGATCACGCGTTTTCGCCCTCCGATCCAGCGCTATACCGGGCGAGCTCTTCCCGTAGCCAGTCATATCCCTTCTCTTCGAGCTGGGCAGCCAGGTGAGCATCCCCGGAACGAACGATGCGGCCGTCCATCATCACATGAACGTAGTCGGGCTTGAGGTACCTTAGAATCCGCTGGTAATGCGTGATCAAGAGCACGGTGAAGCGGGGTGAACGTAGACTGTTGACGCCGTCTGCCACCACGCGCAAGGCGTCGATGTCAAGACCCGAATCGGTCTCATCGAGGATGGCGAGTCGCGGTCGCAAGAGGATCATTTGCAATATCTCGTGGCGTTTCTTCTCACCCCCGGAGAAGCCCTCGTTTACGCTTCGACGTAACACTCCCTGCTCCATTCCCAAAAGGGCAAGCTTCTCTTTGAGCAGAGCCTGGAAATCCCGCAAGGATATGTCTCCTTCGCCAAGAAACTGGCGCCGGGCGTTTACCGCACTGCGCAAAAAGTTGGCCACGCTGACCCCGGGCACCTCGGCCGGGTATTGGAACGAAAGGAAAAGACCTCGGCGGGCCCTCTCGTCAGGACGAAGGGCCAGGAGATTCTCGCCTGCGAAGAGAACCTCTCCTCTTTGGATCTCGTACCGGGGGTGACCCATCAGAGCGAGAGCCAACGTAGTCTTTCCCGAACCATTGGGCCCCATCAGTGCGTGTACCTCGCCCGGGTACAGTTTCAGGTCGAGCCCGCGTATGATGGGCTTCCCCTCCACCCTCACGTGCAAGTCACGAATCTCTAGCTCAGCCACCCGGCTGGACACTCTTTCGTCTCCTCCCCGTGTTCTCGCCCCGGCATCTTTACCATTCCCTCCCGGCCGTCCAGGACCGCCGGCCGGTGCGAGAATTCCGACTGAAATGCTTGGATTTCGGTCTCCAGTATAGCACAATCCCGGCCGGCGGGAAGGGGTTCCGCGGCGATGCTCGCGCCCGATCGCTGCCATCCCCGTAACCGGGCTATGCGTTCACCATCACCGGCTACTTCCCGGCGACCGGGGCCTTAACGTTCTGCTGCTCCTTGTCCCGCGGCACGCGGAAAATGGCACCGTCGTCTTTGTTCTGCAAAAAGAGCGGGCCGTATTCAGGCCACAGCCGGCCTCCACTCTCTCATTGCGTACTTCCGTTGTCAGCGACCCGTCCTGGCCCAGGGCGGCTTTCGTAAGCCGGAGCCTACCGCGAGACGCCACGAGAGACCAATTTCACCCGTAAATTGGCCGGCTGGGGGGTTGAAAGCCATTGGACCGTGGATATAATATGCGAAGCGGATGGGAGTAACAAGGAGAGGAGGTCAGTTATGCGAGCCAACATCACCAATCCGGAAGCGATCGTCGAGTTGGCGATCGCGAACGAAGTAGAGGCGGCAAAGAGTCAAGACATTCCCGCGCGTGACGTGGCAAAGAAGATCATGCAGATCCTTTCCGATATCCGCGCGGACTTCCGCCCGGTGCGCCAAAGGGCACCGCGTGCTGCGGCAGCAGGAACGGCCGCGCCGGCTCGGGGACGCCGCGCCAGAGGGGCATAACCCCAGTACCAGCTTTGATCTGCGAAATGAGTGCCCGCGGGGTGACGGAGCCAGCCGTCACCC